>CAWCDA010000033.1:0-290651 GCA_963794065.1 uncultured Actinomycetes bacterium
AGAGCGGGCGGGCGCCGAGGGGAACGAGCCCTGGTCCTCGGGGCGGCGGATCGACAGGCAACGCCTGGTTGATCGGCGTGATCGCCGGCCTGTCCGATGCCGGGCTGAACGTGACCGAAGCCGACCTGATCATCGGGACGTCGGCCGGTTCGACGGCCGCGGCGCAGATACTCCGCGACCCGACGGAACTGCTTGCCGCCACCCTTGCCGCTGCCCCCCAGCAACGGACCGGTCCGGCCGGATCCGACCGAGGACGCGTCCGAACAGGCCGGTGGTGGATCACCTGGAGAGAACGAGCAAGATCATCGCCTCCGCTGCGGATGCGGCTGACATGCGCCGCAGGATGGGCGCGGCGGCACTCGACATGGATGCGGCGTCGGACGGCTCGTGGCAAACACAGTGGCGCGCCACCGTCGCCGCGCGGCTGCCCAGTCAGCGCTGGCCGCAACGAACCGTGCTCATCACGGCGGTCGATGCCCATACCGGTGAACCGGTCGTGTTCGACCGCCACAGCGGGGTCGACCTGGCGGACGCTGTCGCCGCCAGCTGCGCCAGTGGCCTTCCCTACAGGATCGGAGACAGCCGATACATCGACGGCGGCTACCGAAGAAACGAGAATGCCGATCTGGCAGCCGGATACGAGCGGGTGCTGGTGCTGTCGCCGTTCGGCGGCAGAACACGGATGCCGTTGGAGTGGGGCATGCATCTCGCTGCGCAGGTCGACGAGCTACGAGCAAGCGGCAGCAGGGTCGAGACGATCTTCCCGGATAGCGACGCCGAGCACATGTTCGGCGCCAACGCGATGGATCCGTCGCTGCGCCCGCCCGCTGCTCGAGCTGGTGCCAACCAAGGCAGAGCCCTTGCCGAGCAGCTCACGGAATTCTGGCGCTGACGCTCTCGAAATCCTATCTTTGCTTTCTTTGAGTCGGGACCACGAACAGAGTTCCAAATGCGTACACAGTCCGCACTTCAATTCGTGTGACGTGGCCTCAGAGGGGCAGAGCCAACAGCTGGATCGGGTTCTCCGGATCAGGGGATCAAGATTGGGACTCGCTATCTCACGGCCCCGAGGACACGTCCGAAAAGGGTTCGCCAGGGTCGGGCAGGCAAGGCAGGGACACCGCTTCGTCCGCATCCCCGCGCCAACCACTGACCCTGGAGCCAGCTCACTCGCGCCCTCTTGGCTTGGATCCCTGCCTCGGGTTCACGCTGCGCGAAGTTATCCAGGATCTGCGTCTCATCCGGCTCGTAAAGGAACACCGCTCGTACGCGCCCAGCGTTCGACTGCCCATCGAAGGAGGACTGGGCCGCGAGCATCGGTGCGATGAAGTCGCCCTCCAACACGACCGGGATCTTCGTGTCGAGATGGTCCCCGATGACTGACTCCAGCGCAGGGGTCATGGCGCGGGCGACCTCGAGTCCTTGCTGCATGATCTCTTCGGCGGTCAACGTGTCGGGATCAGGGTGCGTCCGCCAGAAGTGCAAGACGGGTTGCTGCTCGGGTGTGGTGATCCGCTCAAGGATGATCTGGAAATCGTCGATCGCGGCAATGCCGACCGCGAAATGGTGAGCCAATCGGTAGGCGATGCTCGTCTTGCCGGTGCCGGAGGCCCCACCGATCAGAAGTACCTCCCACGACCGCCCCCGGTCACGCCCCGAGCCGACCACGCATGGACGATAACGGTTTCCATCCCGCCGGGCCCTCGGCTCGCTGGGGGAACGGGAACGCCCGGTGCCATAGCGTGCAGCGATGTTCCTTGGCGCGGTCTCAGTTGGGCGGGGTGCCCTGAAGGAGCGCAACGCGCAAGGCGTCGATGCTCGGCGGATGCTCACACGGCCCGTACACCAGACGCGTTCGATCAACGAAGAGCACCTTCATTGTCCACCCGATCTGACAGTCCTTGGATGGCGTGTGCGCGGGCCAGGTGACCGGCGATCCGAGCGCAGCCGTGAGCGTTGACCTTGGCAGGTTCTGACACGTGCCGATTCCAATCATCCGCTCGGCATGCGGACAGAAGTAGGCGGGTGGTCCCTCCGGATATGGCCAGATATACAGCGCCGATATGGGCGCGCGCGACAGCGGAGCCACGGAGGAAAGGGTCGTCGGTGACGTCGAAGAGAACGGCTCGGATGCACTCGTGCACGCAACGGCGATGAGCAGAGACAGGCCGAGCGCCACTCGTCGCACTCCCACGCTTCCACTATGACGTAACCGTCTCTTGGCGTGCCCATGTGAGGCGGAGGCTCGGGTGCCAAACTGTCTCGACCGTACCTGAGCGCCCTACCATCGAGCCAATACCCATCCCCGAGGGATGGCCCGTCTACGATTCGCGGGGATGAGACTCCGCCAAGCGACCGACGCGGACAATGAGTTCTGCTTCCGGCTGAATCTTGCGACGATGCGCGAGTATGTCGAGCCAATCTACGGCTGGGACATCGGCGAGCAACGCAGGCTGCACGCCGCATGGTTCGACGCCGATCGGCTGTCGATCATCGAGGATGACACCGGAGCAGCGATCGGTGTCCTTGATGTGAGCGACGAGGGCGACCACTTCTACGTAGCACGGATCGAGGTTCTACCCAAGGTCCAAGGACGTGGCGTCGGGACCGCAGTCATGGAGAGTCTCATAGGACGGGGACGAACGATCCGGCTGCGCGTCTTCACCAACAATGGGCGCGCCCGGCGCTTCTACGAGAGGCTCGGATTCATCGTCGACCACGAGTCGGACGACGAACACCACCTATCGTTGCACCGCGCTAGCTAAGCCACTGGAGCGTGACTCGGTCTTCTGACGCCCAAGGTCCAGGAACGCCGCAATGCCCCAGCGTGCGGCTATGTTCGTGGAGGGCCGCCTACCTGCTTTCTACTGCTGGCGTTCATGGGCGCACGCTACGGCGTCGAGCTGGCGCTCGCAGCCCGAGCGAGGTCGAGTCGAAGCATGATCTCGCGGCTCCCGTCGTCGTCCTCGTGGACGCTGTCGCGGACGAACCCGTACCGCTCGTAGAACGGGATCGGGCTGCCCTCGCCCTCGCCGGCGCTCGTCCACATCGTCGGGACCCCCTTCGAACGGAAGTACGCCGAGACGAGGTTGAGCGCGGCGGTGCCGAACCCGCGTCGCTGGAACCGTTCGTCGATCAGGATCTTCCAGAGGAAGTGCGCGATGTAATCGGGATCGTCGACCTCGTCGGCGATCATCACGAACCCGACGGGGGTCTCCCGGTCGTACAGCCCGAAGACGAGTGGGTTCGCGTCAGCGTACCGCTCCGCCTCGGCGAGCGAGTCGGTGACGCTGCTGGCGAAGGCCCGTTGCGCAGTCGCGACGCGGAGCGCCTCGAGCGCCGGGCGGTTCTCCTCGGTGAGAGGTCGGAGCACGACGTCGCCGTCGCCGAACGGGTCCTCGGTCGTCACGCGTGCAACCTCGGGGTCGGACCGGGCAGTGCATCACGAGGGCATCAACACGACCAGCTGCAGCCCTTCGATCGAGTGCCCGGAAGATCGTCGACTCGGCCATATGTTCGATCGTATGCGAGCGCGATGATTCAGGCACACTCGTTGTAAGCACGGTCCACGTCTGGTGCGTAGCCGCAGCAGAGAGCACGCCGGGTTGCGTCGATGTTCTCTTACGAGGGGAGCCGCCCAAGATTGTGGCCGTGAGCGCCGAAACGTCGTGCTGTGGTATCAACCGACCGGATGATGCAGCAGGAACACGCTCCTCCGTTCCGTCAACTCGACTTCCTCTACACGCCGAGCCGTGATGTCGCCGGCGACATGGCGTACTTCCGCGACGTCCTCGGCGGACGGGTGGTGTTCGCCGTCGAGGGCATGGGGGCCCGCGTCGCCGCGATCGAGTTGGCGCCCGGCTCGCCGACGGTGCTGCTCACCGACCACGTCGATGGCGACCGGGCGATCATGGTGTTCCGCGTCGACGACCTGGACGCCTCCATGGACAGGCTGGAATCGGCCGGCTGGACACGGGAGCAGACCTTCGAGATCCCGCACGGCCCGATCTGCTCGTTCCGGACTCCCGGCGGGCATCGGATCGCGCTGTACCAACTGACGAGGCCGGAGGCCGGCGCCCATTTCGACGGGCGCATCGACTTCTAGTCGGGGCGCGCGGCGGAACGCCGCATCACCCACAACACCGCGACCGCCAGCGTGACCGCCACGATCTCGGCGACCCAGTCGGCCATCTCGGCTTCGCGCCCCACGAACGACTGGATGATCTCGATCGCGCCTCCGGCCAGCACCATCGCCGCCACGACCCACCATCGCCAGCGCGCCAACACCCCGTCTCCACGGCCCGGACGCCACACGGCCGCAAGCAGGATCAGCAGCGCCGTCAGGAAGTAGGCGAACGCGTGTTCCACCTTGTCGGCTCCGCCGAACGCCGAGGTGCCCGGCGGGACCTCCACCAACGAGAGCCAAAGCGTCAAGGCGACGCAGAAAATCGCTGCGGCCCAGAGAGCTCGGTCGATCCGATCCGCCGCGCGCCAGGTATCCACCACCACCCCTCGACGCTACCAGCGCCCCCGCAACGTCCCGCGCCTAAAGGCCACCTCCCCATCGGACGAAAGCCTTATGCGTACGGGGGATGCATCGCACCACGCTGCGCGGACGGGGAGATCTGCATGAGCAACGACATGGACGAGATCGTCCAAGAGTTCCTGGTTGAGAGCTACGAATCGCTCGACCGCCTGGATGGCGACCTGCTCGCCCTCGAGCGCGATCCCCATTCCAAGGACACGCTCGCGAGCATCTTCCGCGTGATGCACACGATCAAGGGCACCTGCGGGTTCCTCGGCTTCTCCCGGCTGGAGCGCGTGGCGCACGCGGCGGAATCGCTGCTCGGTGGCCTCCGCGACGGGACCCTCGAGGTCACGCCCCCGATCGCGAGCGCGTTGCTCGCCACCGGAGATGCCTTGCGCCAGATGCTGAGCAACATCGAGCAGGCCGGCAACGACGGCGAGGAGGACTTCCTGCACCTGGTGGCCACGCTCGAGCGGCTCCGCGCCTCGGGCGGCGCCGCCGCCAACCGACCCATCCCCGTGACACCACCCACCCCGCGCAAGGCCACCGACGCCCCCGCGCGTCCCGCTCCCCCACGCGCCGCCGAGTCCGAGCACGCGCCCGAGGTCGCACGTGCATCCGTCGCCGACGCCAA
Organism: uncultured Actinomycetes bacterium; assembly: GCA_963794065.1. Classification (GTDB taxonomy): domain Bacteria; phylum Actinomycetota; class UBA4738; order UBA4738; family HRBIN12; genus AC-51. Next base: position 5,163 of record CAWCDA010000033.1, read on the forward strand.
CATCCGCGTGGACGTCGGCATCCTCGACAATCTGATGACCCTGGTGGGCGAGCTCGTGCTCACCCGCAACCACATCAGCGAGCTCACGGCCGGCACCGAGCACGACCCCGTCCTGGCCGCGGCCGCCCAGCACCTCAACTCGATCACCGCCGACCTGCAGGACGGCGTGATGCGAACCCGTCTGCAACCGATCAACACCGCATGGGCCCGCTTCCCCCGCGTGGTCCGCGACCTCGGCATGGCCCTGGGCAAGCAGGTGCGGGTCGAGACCGAGGGCGACGACACCGAGCTCGACCGATCGATCATCGAGGCGATCAAGGACCCGTTGATGCACCTGGTCCGCAACGCGGTCGATCACGGGATCGAGCTGCCGGCCGACCGCGAGGCCGCCGGCAAGCCCGTCGAGGGCGTCGTGCACCTGCGCGCCTCCCACGAGGGCGGTCAGGTCACGATCGTGATGCGCGACGACGGTCACGGCATCGACCTCGACAAGGTGCGCGCCCGCGCGGTCGAGCGCAGCCTGGTGACCGCCGCCCAGGCCAAGAAGCTCTCGGTGCACGACACGATCGAGCTGATCTTCCAGCCGGGCTTCTCCACGGCCGACCAGGTGACGAACCTGTCGGGTCGTGGCGTCGGCATGGACGTCGTCAAGACGAACCTCGGGCGGATCGGCGGCAACGTCGAGGTCGCCACGAACGCGGGCAAGGGCACGACCTACACCCTGAAGATCCCCCTGACGCTCGCGATCATCCCGGCGCTGCTCGTGACATGTGGCGACCGGCGCTACGCGATCCCGCAGGTCAACCTGATCGAGCTCGTACGGGTGAGCACCGAGCAGCTCGAGCAGGTGCACGGCGCCCCCGTCCTCCGCCTGCGCGGCCGCCTGTTGCCGCTGGTGTTCCTGGCGAGCGAACTGGGCGGTGAGGTTACGGATGCCCGTTCGCATCACGTCGTCGTGCTCCAGGCCGACGACCGCCGTTTCGGGCTCGTCGTGGACAGCGTCACCGACTCTGCCGAGATCGTCGTCAAGCCGGTCGGCGCCTACCTCAAGGGCGTCGACACGTTCGCCGGCGCCACGATCCTGGGCGACGGCAGCGTCGGTCTGATCCTGGACGTGCTCGGGCTCGCGCGGCGCGCCCATGTGCTGACGAAGGCGCAGGAGCGCGAGCTCGCGTCGCTCTCTGACCACGAGGACGAGCAGGAGACCGAGGGCGTGTCGCTGCTGGTGTTCTCCGATCACGAGGGCGGGCGGATGGCGATCCCGCTGGAGCTCGTCACCCGCCTCGAGGAGTTCCCCCGCGACGAGCTCGAGAGCTCGGGGCCGTTCCCTGTCGTGCAGTACGGCGAGGAGATCCTGCACTTGGTCGACATCTCTCGGCTGATGCTCGATCGGCGCCGGACCTCGCGGACCGAGGGGCTGTCGAGCGCGGGCGAGACGCTGCCGGTGATCGTCTACCTGCACGAGGGCAGGCGCGTCGGCGTCGTCGTGGGACAGATCCTCGACGTCGTCCGTCACGACCTCGTCGAGCTGCAGCCCGGCTCGCGTCCCGGCGTGGCCGGCACGATGGTCGCGCAGGACCGCGTGACCGAGGTGCTGGACCTGCCCCAGATCCTGTCGGACTGGGACGAGGACGCGCTGGCCGCCCTGACCGGCGTGCAGGAGCTGAGCGCATGAGCGCCGGTCTGTACTCGACCTTCACCGTGGCCGACCGCTACCTCGGCGTGCCCGTCGAGCGCGTCCAGGAGGTGCTGCGCGCCCAGCCGATCACGCCGGTGCCGCTCGCACACGAACACATCGAAGGGCTCCTCAACATGCGCGGTCAGATCGTGACCGCCTTGAACCTGCGCGCCCGGCTCGGGCTGCCGCCGCGCGAGCCCGATGCCCCGACCGCCAACGTGATCGTGATGACCGAGGACGGCCCGCTGTCCTTGGTCGTCGACAGGCTCGGCGACGTGGTGCCCGTGCACGACGGCCTCTTCGAGCCGCCACCGGACACGTTGCAAAGCGACACCCGGCATCTGATCAAGGGCGCCTACAAGCTCGACGATGCCTTGCTGCTGGACCTTGACCTCGACCGAACGCTCGACTTCACGACCTAACGGGGGAACCGATGGACGACACCGACCTGCACGAGACGCATGACGCCCACGAGACGGGGAGCCGCTGGCACATCCACTGGACGGTGGGCCGCAAGGTCGCCGCGCTGGGCGGCGCCGGGCTGCTCGCCACACTGCTCGTGATGGGCACGGGGCAGTACGCGATCCAGTCGCTGAAGACCGCCAACGATCGCCAGGCCTTGACCGCGAGCGCCGTGCGCGACGGGATGCAGGCCGACATGCTGCACGACGCGCTCCGCGCCGACGTCTATGAGGCGTTGCTCGCCGCGGACCCGAACGAACTGCAGTCCGCCGCCGAGGAGACGAAGCAGGACGCGAAGGATCTCCGTCAAGCGGTGGAGGACGCGAGCGGGAAGCTCGACGCCACGCAGGTCTCGATGCTCAGCCAGGCACTGAGCCAGGTGGACACCTACGCGCAGAGCGCGATCTCGCTGGTGGACATCGCCGCGCAGGATCGCTCGACGGCGCTGGCGCAGCGCGCCAGCTTCCAGAACGCGTTCGAGGAACTGCGGACCACGCTCGACACGCTCAACGACGAGATCCTCGGAGCCTCCAATGCAGGCAGGTTCCAGCGCCCACGACGCGGCCTCCAAGGCGCAGGCGCTGCTGATCCTGCTGAGCGCGGTCGCGATCGCGGGCGTGTTCGTCGCCGCCCGGCTGGTCGTGCGCGGCATCGTGAGCCCGCTCGAGCAGGCGGTGGCCGGGCTGGACCGCCTCGCCGAGGCGGACCTCACCGGCCACGTCGAGGTCAAAGGCGAGGACGAGGTCGCGCGGCTCGCCAGCTCGTTCAACACCGCGGTCGATGACCTCTCGGGGCTGGTGCTGACGCTCCGCGAGTCGGCCACCACCCTGGCCTCCAGCTCCGAGGAGCTGTCGGCCACGAGCACGCAGATGGGCGCCTCGGCCGAGGAGACCTCGGTGCAGGCCAACGCCGTCTCGGCCGCCGCCGAGCAGGTGAGCGCCAACGTGAACACCGTGGCGGCCAGCGCCGAGGAGATGTCGGCGTCGATCCGCGAGATCGCCGCCAACGCCACCGAGGCCGCGGGCGTCGCGAGCCACGCCGTCACCACCGCCGAGAGCGCGACCACGACCGTCTCCAAGCTCGGCTCGAGCTCGGCCGAGATCGGCGAGGTCCTCAAGGTGATCACCGCGATCGCGGAGCAGACGAACCTGCTCGCGCTCAACGCCACGATCGAGGCCGCGCGCGCCGGCGAGGCCGGCAAGGGCTTCGCGGTCGTCGCGAACGAGGTCAAGGAGCTGGCGAAGGAGACCGCCACGGCCACCGAGGACATCGGGCAGAAGATCGTCGCGATCCAGGGCGACGCGCAAGCCGCGGTCGGCGCGATCGATGAGATCAGCACCGTGATCGCGCGGATCTCCGACATCCAGAACACGATCGCCTCGGCGGTCGAGGAGCAGACCGCCACCACGAACGAGATCACCCGTCACGTGACCGAGGCCGCCACCGGCGCCAACGAGATCGCGGCGAGCATCACGGGCGTGGCCCAGGCGGCCCACGACACCTCGTCTGGCGCGGCCTCCACCCAGATCTCTGCACGGGATCTGGCGGAGCTCGCCGACGAGCTCAACCGGAGCGTCATGCGCTTCGTGGTCAAGTCCAACGGCTCAGGCCCCGTCACTCCCCGTGCGATGGCCGACGCCCCCGCATACGAACCCAACCTGACCGCAGCGGTCACGAACTAGAAACCGGAGGTGAGAACGAGATGCGAGCACTGGTCGTAGACGACTCCCGCGCGATGCGGATGTTGCTCAAGCGCGAGCTGGTCGCGCTCGGCTTCGACGTGGATGAGGCCGGCGACGGGAACGAGGCCCTGGACAAGCTCCGGGACTCCGGCGCCGTCGACGTGGTCTTGGTCGACTGGACGATGCCGGGCATGGATGGCATGTCCTTCGTCCACGAGGTCCGCGCCGACGCGGCGTTCGAGGAGATGCGCGTCGTGATGGTGACGTCGGAGGGCGATCCCGCCCAGATCTTCCACGCCCTCATGGCCGGCGTCGACGAGTACGCGACGAAGCCGATCACGAAGGAAGCGCTGGCCGAGAAGCTCGGTCTCGTGGGTCTGGTCGAGCAGGACTGATGCACCGACCGCGGGTCCTGGTCGTCGACGACTCCGTCGTCGTGCGCAGGCTCGTGTCCAAGGCGCTCGAGGCCGAGGGCGAGGTCGAGGTGGTCGGCGTGGCCGCCGACGGCAAGATCGCGCTGGTCAATATCGAGCGACTGCACCCCGACGTCGTGATCCTGGACGTCGCGATGCCGGTGATGGACGGCCTGACGGCGTTGGCGGAGATCCGCCAGCGGTGGCCCGGGCTGCCCGTGATCATGTTCTCCACGCTGACCACCCGCGGGGCGGAGGTCACGCTGGACGCGCTCGCGCTGGGCGCCTCGGACTACGTGTTGAAGCCCTCCGGGGGCAACGCCGAGTCCTCGATGGCGACGATCCGCGCCGAGCTGCTGCCGCGGATCGCGGCGCTGCTGCCCGCCGCCCGCGAGGCGAAGGAACGCGCCCCCGCACGGATCCCCCAGCGTCCCTCACGGGCCACCGGCACGGTCGCGCGCGCGTCCGGCCCGGTGCAGCGGATCGACCTCATCGCGATCGGCGTCTCGACCGGCGGGCCAACCGCGCTGGCCGAGCTGATCCCCTCCCTGCCGGGCACCCTGCCCGTCCCCGTGGTGATCGTGCAGCACATGCCCCCGATGTTCACCAAGATCCTCGCCGAGCGGCTCGACCACAAGAGCGCCCTGCGCGTGCTCGAGGCCGCCGACGGCGACCGGCTCAAGCCATGCTCGGTCTACATCGCGCCCGGCGACCTCCACGTCGCGATCGCCGCGCGCGACCGCGAGGTCCTGCACGTCTACGACGGCCCGCACGAGAACTCGTGCCGGCCCTCGGTCGACCCCTTGTTCCGCACCGTCGCCGAGCGCTACGGCGCCCACGCGCTCGGCATCGTGATGACCGGGATGGGCTCCGACGGCCTGCGCGGCGCCGAGCACATGGCCGCCGCCGGCGCGCGCCTCCTCGTCCAGGACGAGGCCACAAGCGTCGTGTGGGGCATGCCGGGATTCGTCGCGCGTGCCGGGCTCGCCGACGCCGTGGTGCCGCTGGGTGGGCTGCGAACCGAGATCATCCGTCGCGCCACCGTCGGCCGCGATCCGGCGCTGGGGATGGAGGCGGCATCGTGAGCCAGCCCGTCGCGACGCTGCCGGCCGACGACTTCTCCTACTTGAGCCGACTGATGCACGAACGCGCGGCGATCGTGCTCGAGCCGGGCAAGGAGTACCTGGCGCTGTCGCGGCTGGACCCGGTCGCCCGCGAGATGGGCGTCGGATCGGTGGCCGCGCTCGTCGAGGTGCTGCGCGGCGAGGAGAGCTCCTCGGCGCTGCACGAGCAGGTGATCGACGCGCTCACGACCAACGAGACCACCTTCTTCCGCGACTTCAACCCGTTCGAGTCGATGCGCTCCGACGTGCTGCCCGAGCTGATCGAGCGCAAGCAGCGCACCCGGACCCTCGCGATCTGGTCAGCGGGCTGCTCCTCCGGCCAGGAGCCGTACAGCATCGCGATGGCGATCCGCGAGTACTTCCCCGAGCTGCTGACCTGGCAGCTGTCGATCCTGGGCACCGACATCTCCTCCTCGGTGCTCGACCGTGCGCGCCGCGGGCGGTACGGTCAGCTCGAGGTGAACCGGGGGCTCCCGGCGCACCTGCTTGTGCGGCACTTCACGCGGGCGGGCATGGAGTGGGAGATCGAAGAACCGATCCGCCGGATGGTGCGGTTCCAGCGGCACAACCTCGTCGACGCGTGGCCCGCGATGCCGCCGTTCGACCTGGTGTTCATGCGCAACGTGATGATCTATTTCGATGTCGAGACCAAGCGAGAGGTGCTGGGCCGGATGCGCGGCCAGCTCGCGCCGCACGGGTTCCTGTTGCTCGGCGCCTCGGAGACGACCTTCAACATCAGCGATGACTACGATCGGCACCTGGTCGGCCGGACCGCGTGGTACCGGCCCCAACGCAATGACCCCGTCGGCGGGGCAGGCAGATAGGAGGCACAACCATGGAGTTCAACACGGAGGCGCTCGGTCAGATCGTGACCGATATCTGGACGTCGATGCTCGGCTTCCCCGTGGAGGCGCGGGGCGAGCCGTTGGACGTCAACGGCACACGGCACCTGTCGGCATCCGTCCAGATCTCAGGCGGCTGGGAAGGCACCGTGCTCGTGAGTTGTCCCGAGGCCCTCGCCCAGCGGGTCGCGGGCGTGATGTTCGACACGGAGACCGCGTCGGACGATGAGATCCGCGACGCGCTCGGCGAGGTGGCGAACATGACGGCGGGCAACGTGAAGGCGTTGGTCGAGAGCTACTGCCGCCTGTCGCTGCCGATGGTGGCGGAGGGTCGGGGAGCTCGCGATCAGCATCCCGGGCAGCAAGGTGGTCGCGCAGGCGAACTTCGACTGCGGCGAGGACCCCCTGTCCGTGGAGGTGTTCGAGAAGGCCTGAGGGCCTTCTCGATGTCTGCCTGACACCGCCGAGCAGTACGAAGGGGCGGGGGCCTTCGGCCCCCGCCCCTTCGCGTTCCCGAGCTTCAGGGAGCCTGGGTTCCGGGCGATACCTGTGGAGGTATGGCGAGGCTCCGCGCGCCCCGATTGGGGTTCATCGGCACGTTCGCGCTGCTCAGCGGCGCGGCTATCACCGTGCTCGGACTCGCGCTCGCGCAGATCGAATCCGTCCACGACCGGGCGGATGCGACGGACCACGCGGCCGCCTCCGCACAACTCCTGGTCCAGGTCGGGTTGCAGCCGCATGTCGATCGGGCCGACATGGTGGACGGCCTACCACCCAGCGCCGTGCAGGCGCTCGACAACGCGTTCCAGGCGGGTCTCGCCGACGGACAGCTCACGCGGATCAAGCTCTGGTCCCCCACCGGTCAGGTGCTCTACTCAGACCAGCACGAACTGATCGGCCAGACGTTCCCGATCGACGGCGACCTGCAGGAGGGCCTCGACGGCGAGCTCACGGCCGAGGTGAGCGATCTCAGCAAGGCGGAGAACGTGTCGGAGCGCCAGTTCGGGCAACTCCTCGAGGTGTACGTGCCGGTGCGGTTCGGCGACGAGCACGTGGGGTCCTTCGAGCTCTACGTACCGTGGGCGCCGATCGCCGCCGACATCCATGCGAACACGAACCGGCTGTACCTCGTCTTGGCGGCGGGCTTGCTCCTGCTGTGGGCGGTGCTGTTCCGGATCATCATCCAGACGTCGGCTCGGATGCGCCGGGATCGGGAAGAGCTCGCACGTCGCGCGGACGAGAACCGCCGGCTCGCGATGTATGACCATCTGACGGGGCTGCCGAACCGCCTGCTGTTCCAGGATCGGGCCACGCAGGCGATCGCCGCGGCGGGCCGTGAAGGGACCGGCGTCGGGGTGATGATCCTCGACCTGCACCGGTTCAAGGAGGTCAACGACACCCTGGGCCACGATCGTGGCGACGAGTTGTTGCAGCAGGTGGGGTCGAGACTCCAGGGGGCGCTTCGCGCGGCCGACACGGTGGCCAGGCTCGGCGGCGACGAGTTCGGGATCCTGATCACCGGGATCCGGCAGGAGCCGGAGGCCGAGGAGGTCGCCCGCAAGCTGACCGGCGCGCTCGATGCGTCCTTCGAGTTGGAGGAGCTCGAGATCGCCCTCGGCGGCAGCATCGGGATCGCGCGCTATCCGGACGACGGCGCGGAGCCCGAGACCCTGCTACGTCACGCGGAGGTCGCGATGTACGTGGCCAAGGCGGCGCGCGACCCCTTCCAGCTGTACACGGCCGAGCAGGACACCTACTCGACCGACCGCCTCGCGCTGGTCGCGGAGCTTCGCCGTGCGATCGACCAGGGCGAGCTCAGCCTGTCCTTCCAACCCAAGGTGGACCTCGAGCGATCGGCGTTGATCGGGATGGAGGCGCTGGCTCGTTGGGATCATCCGACCCGCGGCCAGGTCTTCCCCGACACGTTCATCCCAGTGGCGGAGCACAGCGGGCTGATCCGCCGGCTGACCTCCTACGTGCTGCGGGTGGCGATCCAACAGCTCGCCGTGTGGCGCTCGGCGGGGCTCGACCTGCCGGTGTCGGTGAACCTTTCGGTGCGCGACCTCCTCGATCCGAGCATCGTCACGGAGATCCGCGAGCTGCTCGTGGCGGCGGACGTGCCGCCGGACCGTCTCCAGCTCGAGATCACCGAGAGCTCGATGATGGATCAGCCCGAGCGGGCGCTCGCGACGCTCGGCGCGCTGGCGGAGGTCGGGGTGGGGCTCTCGATCGACGACTTCGGCACCGGGTATTCCTCGCTCGCCTACCTGCAGCGCCTGCCGGTGCGGGAGCTCAAGATCGACCGGTCGTTCGTGATGCACGTCATGACGAACACCGGCGATGCCGAGATCGTGCGATCGACGATCGATCTCGGCCACAACCTGGGGCTCTCGATCGTGGCCGAGGGCGTCGAAGACGAGGCCGCGATGACGTTCCTGATCGAGGTGGGCTGCGACATCGCCCAGGGCTACTACATCGCCAAGCCGATGCGCGCCGCCGACGTCGAATCGTGGGTGCGCACCTCGGCGTGGCCGGTGCTGGTCGAAGCCTGAGCACAGCGTCGGGGCGGGGGCCTTCGGCCCCCGCCCCGTCGCGTAGCCCGCGGCGCCACCGAGCTAGCCGGTGACGCCCTCCAATTCCTTGGGCTTGGTCGGATCGATCCGCACGCCGGGGCCCATCGTCGAGGACACCACGAGCGAGTGGATGTAGCGGCCCTTCGCGCTCGAGGGCTTGGCCTTCAGCACCTCGTCGACCACGGCCGCGTAGTTCTCGAGCAGCGCGCGCTCCTCGAAGGACTTCTTGCCGATGATGAGGTGCACGATGCCCGTGCGGTCGGCGCGGTACTCGATGCGCCCGCCCTTGACGTCGGCGACCGCCTTGGCGATGTCGTTGGTCACGGTGCCGGTCTTCGGGTTCGGCATCAGGCCGCGCGGGCCGAGCACGCGTCCGGCCTTCCCGACCTCGGCCATCATGTCGGGCGTCGCGATCGCAGCGTCGAAGTCGATCTCACCCTTCATCACGACCTCGACCAGCTCCGCGGCGCCCACGACGTCGGCGCCGGCGTCGCGCGCCTCGTGGGCCTTCTCGCCCTGAGCGAACACCGCGACGCGCACCGACTTGCCGGTGCCGTGCGGCAGCGAGACCGTGCCGCGCAACGCCTGGTCCTGCTTGCGCGTGTCGATCCCCAGCCGGAACGCGACCTCGATCGTCTCGTCGAACTTGGCGCTGGGCCAGGCCTTCAGGATCTTCATCGCCTCGGCCGGCGTGTGCTCGGCCTCGCGGTCGAATCCGGCGGCGGCCTGCTCGAAGCGCTTGCCCTGGCCGCTCATGCCTCCACCTCCACGCCCATGCTGCGTGCCGTGCCGGCGACGATGCGCATCGCCATGTCGACGTCGTTGGCGTTCAGGTCGGGCATCTTGCGCTCCGCGATCCGGCGCAGCTGGTCGGTGTTCAGCGTCGCGACCTTGTCGCGGTTCGGCACGCCCGACCCCTTCTCGATGCCGGCCTCCTGCTTGATCAGCTCGGCCATCGGCGGCTGCTTGAGGATGAACGAGAAGCTGCGGTCCTCGAAGATCGTCAGGACCGCCGGGATCACCTGCCCCGCGTACTGCTGCGTGGCGGCGTTGTACTGGTTCACGAACTCCATGATGTTCACGCCGTGCTGACCGAGGGCCGTGCCGACCGGTGGCGCCGGCGTCGCGGCCGCCGCCCTGATCTGCAGGGTCACGACGGCCATGACCTTCTTCTTCGGTGCCATGTCGCTACTCCTCCTGCGGTTCCAACGGTCGCGCCGAGGCGACCTCCCGCCGTAGGGTTCCTCCGTTCCGAGACCGGAACGCCTCTCGATGGTACCTGACGGCCCCGATCGAGGCCCGGCCGACACTCGAGCACGGGGCCCGGCTACCATTCTGCAACATGGACATCCGGATCCAGTGCGTGGTGGTCGACGCGCACGACTGCTCGAAGCTCGCGAACTTCTGGTCGCAGGCGCTCGGCTGGCGCATCACGTTCGAGGACATCCAGGAGTGCGCGATCGAACCGCCGGAGGACAGCCCCGCCGTCGACGTCGCGCCGGACATCCTGTTCGTGCGGGTGCCAGACGCGAAGATCACGAAGAACCGGCTGCATTTCGATCTTCGACCGGGCGATCAGGCGGCGGAGGTCGAGCGATTGCTGGGCCTCGGCGCCACCCGAGCGGATATCGGTCAGGGCGCCGACGTGAGCTGGGTTGTCCTGGCCGATCCGGAGGGCAACGAGTTCTGCGTCCTTCGTGCGCTCGGTTAAGCGACGGTTGCTGCGCTAGACCTTGGCCACCTGATCGAAGGAAAGCTCGACCGGCGTTTCCCGGTCGAAGATGTTGACCAGCACCTTGAGCTTCGCCTGGTCGGCGTTGATCTCGCTGATCGTGCCGTTGAAGTCGGCGAAGGGGCCCGAGGTGATCCGGACCACGTCGCCCTCCTCGAAGCCGAGGCGCACCGTGGGCTTGGCCTCTTCCTTCTTCACGACGAGGATCTTCTCGATCTCGCGCTTGGACAACGGCGTCGGCTTCTGGCCGGTGCCGGCCGACACGAACCCGGTGACGCCGGGCGTGTTGCGCACGACGTACCAGGAGTCGTTGTCGTACTCCATCTTCACGAGCAGGTAGCCCGGGAAGACCTTCTTCTGCACGATCTGCTTCTTGCCGTTCTTGATCTCCATCACGTCTTCCATCGGGATGTGGACGCGGAAGATCTTGCCTTCCATCTGCATCGTGTGGATGCGGCGACTCGAGGTTGGCCTTCACCTTGTTCTCGTAGCCGGCGTAGGTGTGCACGACGTACCAGTCGCCGGGACCGCGGAACGGATCGTCTTTGCGCTCCTCCTCGACGATGGCCGTCTCTTTGACGGCGGCCTCGGTGATGAGCTCGTCGGCGATCTCGTCGGCCGTCTCCTCCATCACGGCGGCCTCGATCGCGGCCTCGACGAGCACCTCGTCGGCGGCCTCGGTGTCGCCGGCGTCGGCAAGCGCCACGGCTTCCTCGGCGGCGACGGCGATCGTCACCTCGGCGGCCTCGTCGGCCAGTTCGTGCACCTCGGCGCTCGCCTCGAGCGCCTCGAGCATCGGCACCTCGTCGGTGCCGGTCTCCTCGGCGACGGCGGCCTCCCCGACGAGCTCCTCCGCGAGCGCGAGCTCCTCGGCCGCCTCGACGACGAGATCGGTCATCACGTCGGCCGCCTCGTCGGCGATCGCCTCGGCCTCCGCCTCGTCGCCCTCGGCGACCGCTTCGGCCGCGGCTTCATCTGCGGCCTCGGCGACCAGCTCTGCGGTGGCAAGACGGTCGGCGGCGTCGTCGGTCAGCACCTCGGCCGCCACCAGCGCCTCGGTCACCTCGTCGTTGGTTCGTTCGTCGCTCACGATGGTCCTTGTCGTTCGTGGTTCACGGGATGCGGGTCGAACCGCAAAGAGGGCAGCGGGAGGAACCCCTCGCAACCCAGTGTTCGCCCAGTATAGGAGCGGTACCCGACCCCCGGCAAAAGTCGGCGCGCGCGCCGTCAGTTGAAGATCGGGAACAGGAACTTCGTGAAGACGTAGTCGACGCCGAACACGAAGGCCGTCATGAACGTGATCGTGACGAGCACCACGGTGGAGTAGGTCATCAGCTCCGTGCGGGTGGGCCAGTCCACCTTCTTCATCTCGAGGCGGACTTCCTTCAGGAACTGCCGCGCCCCGGTGCGCTTCCGCTTCTCCTGCGTTGCAGCCGCTTTTCGTGGCCGTCGCCGGCGCAGCGGTACGCGGTCGGTGCCGGCGGCCTTCTGCTGCCGCTCGGCCTTGGCCTGGGCTCGCTTCATCTCACGATTCATGCTGCTCCTTGCAGGCGCGGAGGGACTTGAACCCCCAACCCCCGGTTTTGGAGACCGGTGCTCTGCCAAATTGAGCTACGCGCCTTCAACGCCGGTCCCCGAGATCGAGGCCTCGGGCGACCCAGTATAGCCCGCTCGAAGGGTCTCAAGACCCCCCGGACATTCGCTGCATTTCCCCACGTCAGATACGTGAGTCCGCCCGTGGGTGGCCCTATGCTGCCCCGGACGACCACGCGCGGCCCCCTGGACAAGCGAGGCGTCGATATGGACACCAGCGAAACGACCCACACCCCGGAGGAGTCCGGACTCCTTCGGCGTGGGCTCTTCCCCCGTCGCGAGCAGGCCCAGGCCGATCCGATGACGGAGACCGAAACACGGCTCGACGAGACCGTGCGCCGCGCGGTCGACGATCGGGTCGAGGCCGGCATGCGCCAGATCGAGGATCAGGCCACCGGCCTGCTCCGCGAGGTCGCCACCGAGGTGTGGCGCACCTCCGCCAAGGACGTCCGCCCCGAGCAGGAGCGCATCATGTCCCTCCTGGCCCGGGATCAGGCGATCCGGTCGCTGATCACCACGAGCGACGAGCGGTTCCAGGCCATCGCGATGCGGACCGCGCGGCTCGAGGACAACCTGGCCGACCTGGCCGAGTCCGAGCGCCGCACCCGCGAGGCGATGGAGTCCGCGTCCGACTCGATCCGTGAGATCTCGCAGTCCCCCACGCTGCACGGGGTCGAGATGGTGCGCACCCAGTTGGAGCAGGTCGAGGCGCACCTCGCCGAGACGCTCACGCACTTCGACGAGCGCGACCGCGAGATCGCCGAGCAGCTCGAGCGGCAGGTGCGCGAGCACGGCGAGCTGATCACGAACGAGACCGCGCGCATCGTCGAGTCGATGCAGTCCTACGTGCAGGGCGGCGCCGAGGCGATCGGCCGGCTCGCACAGCGGATCGAGGAGCACGCCAAGCTCTTCGTGCTGCAGGACCACAACATCACCCAGCACGTGATCGACGCCGTGAACGTCACGGGCGAGGACGTGATGGGCCAGCTCGAGTTGATCAAGGAGAAGGTCGGCCTCCACGGCCGCGACCAGGAGCAGCTGCAGAGCGCGATCGAGCGCATGATCGACGCGAGGATGCGCGGCATGGCCGAGCTGGTCCGCTCGGACTCGATGGCCCTGCAGAAGCTGGTCGAGGAGCGCATGGCCGCCCCGTCGTTCGTCATGGGCGAGGACGGCCAGGTGGCTTTCGACGAGGCGTCGCTCGCACGCACGATCGACCAGCGCATGGGCGCGTTGGCGCAGGTCGTCGAGGAGCGGATGGACCTGCTTGAGCGGACGATCGCCGAGCAGGTGCTCGCGCTGTCCAACGCGACGGCCGCCTCGATGGACCGCAACCTCGAGCGGATGAGCTCGGCCGCAGGCGCGGTCGACGGGCTCGACGAGATGGTCGCCGAGGGTCAGCAGGCGTTCGAGGAGCGGATGCTCGACCCACATCGACGAGCGCATGGCGCAGATCGCACGGCTCGTGCGCTCGGACAGCCAGGCCCTGGCCGCCAAGGTCGAGGCGTTCAACACGGCCGACACCGCGCAGACCGAGACGCTGGACGCAGAACTGCTCCGTTCGGTGCTCCGCTCGATCAAGGAGCTCCAGGCGGGGATGGCCTCCGACATGCTGGGCACGATCGACGTGCGGTTCCAGCAGGTGGCCGACCAGCTGCACCGCGAGGGCCAGGGGCAGGCCGAGTCCATGCTCAAGGTCGCCGAGGTGCTCGGCCAAAAGATCGACCGGTTGTCGGTCCGCGTCGACGAAGGCGTCGGCAACGATCTGCAGATCGTCGTGGATCGCATGTCCGACGCGATCCGGGCGATGTCGGGGGTTCGGCGCGACATCGCGTAACCGACTGCGTTCCCGCAGTGACGAAGGGCGGCCTCCGGGCCGCCCTTCTCATGTCGCCAGGCGGACGACCGCTCGTCCCTTCTTGATCGGCCACTCGGTGACGCCGTCGCGCTCCACCCGCACCCAGAGGTCCACCGTGGCCGTGCCGGACTCGGCGTCCAGCGTGACGACCCGGCCACCGGCGACGATCTCCTCGCCCATGAACACCGGCGCGCGGAACTGTGCCGAGATCTCCGCGACGGCCTCGGCGTCTCCCGACCACGCGACGACGGCCGCGGCCATGTGGCCCATCGTGAACATGCCGTGCGCGATGATCCCGGGGAACCCGACGCCACGGGCGACCGCGTCGTCCTGGTGCAGGGGGTTCTGATCGCCGCCCGCGTCGGCGTAGGCGCGGACGTCCTCGGCCGTCACGACGCGGGCCAGATCGGGCAGTTCGTCCCCCACGGCAACGCCGGCGATCGGTCTCACGTCTGCGCCCGCTCGATCATCTGCGACCGCGCGGTGCACACGAGTGATCCGTCGGCGTCGAACAGCTCCGTCAGGATCACGAGGAACCCGGTGCCGCCCTTCGTCTTGACGCTCTCGATCCCCGCGCGAACGACGAGTGTTTCGCCCTCGACAAGCGCCCGCTCGAAGGCGTATTCCTGCCATCCGTGCACCACGCGCGTGAAGTCCAACTCGAGCGTCGGGTCGCCGATCACCTGCGGGAAGACGGTGAACTCGGCGGCCGTCACGAACGTCGGCGGCACGCCGGAAGGCTGTCCGAAGACGGCGCGGAACGCCGCCACCCTGGCCGGGTCCACCTCGAAGGACACCTCGGGATAAACGGTGCCTTCGGCGGCGTGGTTCATCGGGCGCGCACGCTAAGCGTGCTTCGCATCGAATGTCAACGGATTTGATGCCGCCATGGCCCGAACGTGCTGGGTGCGCTTTCTGCTGTCCCCTCATCGGGGGACATGCGAAATGGGTTGCTCCGCCTACGCGGAAAGACCTCCTTGGGGCCTACCATCGCCACGTCATGGAGGAGACCACACCAATCACCGTCGTCATCGCCGACGACCATCGGTCGTTCGCGGAGGCGATGCAGATCGCGCTGGACAAGGAGAACGACCTCACCGTCATCGAGGTCGTCGACGACGGCGAGATGGCGATCACCGAAACGTTGGAGCGCCAACCCGACGTCGTCCTCATGGATCTGCGCATGCCGGGCACCGACGGCATCGAGGCAACACGACGCATCCGCACCGAGGGTGGTCGCTCGGCCATCGTGATCCTCACCGGCGAGGGCGATGACGCGTCGCTCGCCCGTGCGATCCAGGCGGGCGCCCGCGGGATGCTCGCCAAGACCTCCGCGATCGACGACGTGGTGAAGGCCGTGCGTCGCGCCTCACGGGGCGAACCGCTGCACAAGCCCGAGGAGGTCAACCGAGTGCTGCGTGCCGAGCGCGCCCGCTCGGAGCGAGACCGCGACCTCCAGCGCCGGATCGAGCGGCTGACGCCGCGCGAGCTCGAGATCCTGCAGGCGATGACCGATGGCATGTCCCCCGAGGAGATCTCGGAAGGGCTGGGCATGGCCCGGCACACGCTGCGCACGCACACCCAGAACATCTTGACCAAGCTCGGCGTCCACTCCAAGACGGATGCCGTCGTGGCAGCGATCCGTTTCGGCAAGACCACCCCTCCCGGTCTGGCCCCGTCGGATCGTGGCGCGCTCGAGGTCGCCACCGACGGCCTCGAGCGCGTCGTCTAAGCCCCCACCACGACGAAGGCCGGCCCCTGTGGGCCGGCCTTCGTTGCGTTCTGGCTCGTGCTCGCGTCAGCGCGTTTCGCGGTGCAGCGTGTGCTGGCGGCACCAGCGGCAGTACTTCTTGAACTCGATGCGGTCCCGGTCGTTCACCCGGTTCTTCACCGTGTTGTAGTTCCGCCGCTTGCAGTCGGTACACGCGAGCGTGATCTTGGGGCGGTTGCCCTCTTTCTTCGCCATGACAATCCCCTACTTGACGATCTTGATGACGCGGCCCGCACCCACGGTGCGGCCACCCTCACGGATGGCGAAGCGCAGGCCGTCTTCCATGGCGATCGGGTTGATCAGCTCCACGGTCATCTCGACGTTGTCTCCGGGCATCACCATCTCCACCCCCGAGGGCAGGTTGGCGGTGCCGGTGACATCGGTGGTGCGGAAGTAGAACTGGGGGCGGTAGCCGTTGAAGAACGGGGTGTGGCGACCGCCTTCTTCCTTGCTCAAGATGTAGACCTGGGCCTCGAAGTTGGTGTGCGGGGTCACACTGCCGGGCTTTGCCAGCACCTGGCCGCGCTCGACCTCTTCCTTGTCGATGCCTCGGAGCAGGACCCCGACGTTGTCCCCTGCCTGGACCTCATCCAGGAGCTTTCGGAACATCTCCAGGTCCGTGGCGGTGGTCTTTCGGGTATCGGTGATCCCGACGATCTCGATCTCTTCCATCTTCTTGAGCACGCCTCGCTCGACGCGGCCGGTCACCACGGTGCCGCGACCGGTGATCGAGAAGACGTCTTCGATCGCCATCAAGAAGGGCTTGTCGACGTCGCGCTCGGGCTGGGGGATGTAGGTGTCGACCGCATCAAGCAGCGCATCGATCGAGTTGCCCCAGGTCTCATCGCCTTCCAGGGCCTTGAGGGCAGAGACCTGGATCACCGGGACATCGTCTCCGGGGAACTCATAGGAGCTCAGCAGCTCCCGGACCTCGAGCTCGACGAGATCAAGCAGCTCCGGGTCATCGACCATGTCGCACTTGTTCAGCGCCACCACGATGTAGGGGACCCCGACCTGGCGGGCCAACAGCACATGCTCGCGGGTCTGGGGCATCGGGCCATCGGCTGCAGAGACCACCAGGATCGCCCCGTCCATCTGGGCGGCACCGGTGATCATGTTCTTGACGTAGTCGGCATGGCCGGGGCAGTCCACGTGGGCGTAGTGGCGCGCGTCGGTCTGGTATTCGACGTGGGCGATCGCGATCGTGATGCCGCGCTCGCGCTCTTCCGGTGCCTTGTCGATCTGGTCGAACGGGGTGTAGTCGGCAAGGCCCTTGTCGGCCTGACGCTTGGTGATCGCCGCGGTCAAGGTGGTCTTGCCGTGGTCGATGTGCCCGATCGTGCCGATGTTCACGTGGGGCTTGGTGCGCTCGAACTTCTGCTTGGCCATCTGCCCTGCTCCTTGCGATATCTCGTGGGTCCTACAAGCTTCGTAGCGGGGGCGGGACTCGAACCCGCGACACAGCGATTATGAGCCGCTTGCTCTACCTCTGAGCTACCCCGCCCCGGGTCGCGACCGCACAGTTTACCTGCGGGAACGGCCCTCGCCACCGGACAGGGTCATCCCGACGGCGTCGCCTCGACGATGAGCAGCACGTGGCTCGTAACGATCGAGGCGCGATCCCCAACCTTGTGGCTCACGTTCACGGAGGGCCCGAATCGGTATTCACGGCCTCCGCGCAGGTCCGTGAGACGGAACACCGCCGTCGTCGAGGATCGCGTCGTGGCTTCGGCGAGCGCCCGGGACCTGGGCAGGACCGGCATCACGTGCCCGAACTCGGCGTCGCGGCGGACCAGCGCCGAGACGACGGTCCGATCGCCCGAGGACGTGTGGTAATCCATCGAGATCGTGACGACCGCGTCGTAGGTGGCGCCGGCCGGAAACGTCAGACGTAGTGCGGGCGCGACCCCGATCGAACCGCTGTCGCCGGCGTATTCGGCCGACGGGCCGACGCCGTAGAACCTGGTGGCCCGGATGATGCCGGTCTGTGTGGCCGCGCGCTCGCCGGTCCGGTTCGCGTTGGCGGCCGCCACCGCCCACACGCTTCCCGCCAGCAGCACCGTGCCGGCGCAGACGATCGTAATCGCTCGTCGCATCGCTCCGCCCCCTCGCTCGTCGAGATTCGAGCATAGGGCGGACGTGGTTCTCGGCGCCGGCTCAGCCCGTAAACGACGAGAGCAGGTGGCTGAAGTCCCAGGTGCCCTGCGCGATGCCGGAGCAGTCGTTCGCAGCCCCACCGCCGGCGCAGTTGCCGTTGTCACGCTGGATCGCCCAGATCGATAGCGCGCTCATCCCGTTGAGCTTGGCGAAGTCCAGGAGCTGCTGCGCGTCCCCGAGGTCGGTGATCTCGGTTCGCTTCGGGTAGTCATCGACGCCGTTCATCATCGTCGCGCCCTGCATCGCCCAGATCGCCGAGTCCGCCTTCGCCGGGAACATCGCCTTCAGCTGGTTGTGCAGCCCCTGCGACGCGGTGACCGCGGCGCCGCCCATCTCTTTGGTCACGCGGTCGTAATAGTCGAAGACCATCGGGTTGACGATGTCGATCCGGACGCCGTTGGCGACGGCGTTCTGCAGCACGGCGAGTCCGCTGGCCTCGAGCCCGCTCGCCGACGTCGGCAGGGTGTACTGCACCTGCACGGTGAGCCCGTTCGTTGCCGCCCACGCCTGGAGCATCGCGATCGCCTTGTTGCGGCGATCGATGCCCGCGGTCCGCGTGAGCGACCTCCCCTCGATGTCCATGTCGATCCGGGTCACGCCGTAGGTCGTCACGAGCTGCTCGTATGCCGTGGCGATCGAGGCGACGTTGCTGCACGAGTCGCCGATCTCGGTCCCGCCCTGGTCGGCGCTCCACCCGCCGAGCGACGGGATCACGTCGCCGCCGGCCGCGCGGAGCGTCGCGATGTCCGAGAGGTACCGGCCCGAGGCCACGGTCTGGGTCTTCACACCGTTCCACGCCAGCGTGCAGGATTGCTTGCTCGTGGTCTCGAGGAACGCGAGCGTGAAGTACTTGACGCCCGATGCGGACGAGGTCGCGCTGATCGAGTCGGTCGTCCAGGTCTCGAAATACGGAGCGTAGACATGGGCGGGCAGCGGAGCCGGCCCTGCGGCGTGGGCTCCACCGGCTGTGGCCATCGTCGCGAAACTCACCGCGATCGCGATCGCGGCCGCACGGATAGAAGACGAACGCATCGTTCCCCCCTCGATCGGCACACTCGACCCCTTCACCCTGCCGCAGTCCGGCGCGATGACGCAAGTCATCGAAGGTCCCGATCCGACCGCCCTTCCCGTCGGAGCACGCTCGGCTCGCCCGAGCGCGGCTAGAACGGTGTCGGGATGAGCCGCAGCGGCAAAGTCGGCTCCTCGTAGTTGCCGCGCGACTGGCGCGTCGGCAGCTCGACGTCCGGCAGATCGAGCGCCTCGTACGGGAGCTGGCTCAGCAGGTGCGTGATGATGTTCAGCCGTCCGCGCTTCTTGTCGTTCGTGTCGGCGATGAACCAGGGCGCCCACGCGCTGTCGGTCGCCTCGAACATGGCGTCCCGCGCCCGCGAGTAGTCGTACCAGCGGCTGTAGGACTTGAGGTCCATGTCCGTGAGCTTCCAGACCTTGCGCGGGTCGTGCATCCGGCTCTCCAGGCGGCGGGTCTGCTCGTCGGCGCTGACCTCGAGCCAGTACTTCAGCAACACGATCCCGGCGTCGACCATCGCTCGCTCGGCGGCCGGTGTCTGCTCGAGGAACCGGTCGGTTTGCTCCTGGGTGCAGAACCCCATCACGCGCTCGACACCGGCGCGGTTGTACCAGCTGCGATCGAAGATCACGACCTCCCCAGCCGACGGGAAGTGGCGGATATAGCGCTGGATGTACATCTGGGACTTCTCCCGCTCGGTCGGTGCCGGCAGCGCCACCACCCGGAAGACGCGCGGACTGACCCGCTCGGTGATGCGCTTGATCGTGCCCCCTTTGCCCGCCGTGTCCCTCCCCTCGAAGACGACGCAGACCTTGGCGCCCGTCCGCTTCACCCACTCCTGCATCGCGACCAGCTCGCCGTGCAGCCGCGCCATCTCGCGCTCGTACTCCTTGCGCTTCATGCGCGCTGCGTCGTGGTTGTCCTTCTTCTTCGCCATCCTCAGCTCTCCTTCAGGTCGTGACGGGGACGGCGCGCGCCGGTTCGACGACCCGGCGCGGGTCGACCGGGGCGGCGGCGGGCAGGTGGCGCCGCCGGATCCACTTCCAGCCTTCGATCGATGATCGGGAGCACCAGGGCGAGCCCGATCGCCTCGAGCCACTGGACCCCCGTGAGCGGCATCGTCAGCAACGAGGCTTGGAGATGGGGAAGCTCGGTGCCGAGATACAGCAGGGCGGCGGTGATCGAGCCGAACCCGATGGCCTTCAGGATCGGCGGCGCGAGCCCGGAGGTCGGATCGCGACGGTTCGTGAGCGCGTTGAAGGCCGTGCCGAGGCCCATCACCACGAAGGTCATCGTCATCGCGGCGCTCGCGTGCTCGGTGCTCGGCTCGTCCGGACCCGCCACCAACGGCAGGAACGCGGCCACGAACAGCGCGAACGCGTACACGACCCACTGCGTGATCGCGAACCGGTTCGCGATCGGCACCGACGGATCCCGCGGCAGCCGATGCATCACATCGGGGTCGCCCGGGTCGACCGCGATGATCACGACCCCGATCGCCGTCGCGAAGAACAGCAGGAACAGGACCATCGTCGGCGTCAGCGCCACGCCCTCGTTCACGTTGAACGCCGTCGCCGCGACGAACAGCATCACGAGCCCGAGCAGCTGGGTCATCTGGAAGCGGACGTAGGACGTGATCTTGTCGTACACCTTGCGCCCGATCTCGACGGCGTGCACGAGCGTGCCGAAGTTGTCGTCGGTCAGGATCATCCGTCCAGCCTGTTTCGTCACCTCGCTCCCGCTGCCCATCGCGACACCGATGTCGGCCTGCTTGAGGGCGGCGGCGTCGTTCACCGCGTCGCCCGTCATCGCGACGATCAGCCCCTGCGCCTGCATCGTCCTGGCGAGCCGAAGCTTGTCCTGCGGCGAGACACGGCCGAACACGTGCAGCTCGGGCAGCCGTCGTGTGAGCTCCTCGTCGGACAGTGCCTGCAGCTCCGCGCCGCTGATCGCGCCCGGCCCCAGGCCGAGCTGCTGTCCGATCGCCTGCGCCGTGACCGCGTGATCACCGGTGATCATCCGCACGTCGATCCCGGCCGCGAGCGCGGTATGTACCGCCCCTCTGGCCTCGGCCCGCAGCGGGTCGATGATCCCGACCATCCCCACGAACCCGAGACCCTGGGTGAGCGCCATGGGGTCTTTCGCAACCCTCGCCGCCTCGTCCTCGTCGAGGAACCGCGCCGCGAACGCCAAGACGCGCAGGCCCTGCTCCCCCATGCGCGCGTTCGCCTCGTCGATCTCGGCGCGCGCCTCGGCGATCGGCACCTGCTCGTCTGCCATCGGACCGCCGGCCTGCGTGCACCGCGCGAGCACGACGTCGGGGCCTCCCTTCACGAGCTCGATCACGTGGGTCCGGCCGTCGATCGTGAGCTCGTGGAACGTCGCCATGAACTTGTAATCGGAGTCGAACGGCACCTCGGCCACGCGCGGATACGCCCGCCGGGTCTCTTCGGCGTCGACGCCGAGCTTCGCCGCCAGCACCACCAGCGCGGCCTCGGTCGGGTCGCCGACGACGCCCCCCTCGTCGCCCACGGTTGCGTCGCTGTCCAGGCACAGCCCGAGCCCGAGCCGGGTGAAGTCGGGCACCTCGGTGCCGGCCGCGGCTGCGATCACGCCGGTCTTGCGATAGCCCTCGCCCTCGACCGTGAACCACGCCCCGTTGGCGTAGAGCGTCGACACCATCATCTGGTTCATCGTCAGCGTGCCGGTCTTGTCGGTGTTGATGGCGCTCGTTGCGCCCAGGGTCTCGACGTCGGTGAGGTTCTTCACGACCGCCTTCGCCTCGGCGAGCTCTTTCGCGCCCAGCGACAGCAAGCCCGAGACGAACGCAGGCATCCCGGTCGGGATCGCCGAGATCGCCATGGCGGTGCCGAGCAGGAGCAGCTCGTCCAGCGGCAACCCGCGGATCGCCCCGACCACCACGATGAACGCCACCGCGGTCCACGCGATGATCCCGAGCACCTTCGTGAGCGAGTCAAGCTCCCTCTGCAACGGCGACTTCGTGCGTTTGACGGAGGTCAGCATCGTCGCGATCTGGCCCATCTCCGTGCCCATCCCCGTCGCGGTCACGACGATCGCGCCCGTCCCCCGCGTCACCGACGTGTTCTGGAACAACATGTTGCTCCGGTCCCCGATCGCGACCTCGCCGCTCAGGACGCCGGTGTCCTTCGGCACCGGAGCGCTCTCGCCCGTCAGCGCCGCCTCCTGCGCTTCGAGCGTCGCCGATCGGACGATCCGCCCGTCGGCCGGCACGATGTCGCCCGCCTCCAGGGCCACGATGTCCCCCGCCACGACGTCGACGGCCGCCACGAGCGAGAGCTCGCCGTCGCGGAGCGCCTTCACCTGCGGCACCTGGAGCTTGGACAGCGCGTCCACGCTCGCTCGTGCCTTCAGCTCCTGCCGCGCGCCGAGCACGACGTTCAGCAGGATCAGCAGGGCGACGATGATCCCGGTCGAGACCTCGCCGATCGCGAAGCTCACGATCGTGACCGCGATCAGCATGATGTTCATCGAGTTCCGGAGCTGCGCGAGCGCCACCGCGGCGGTCGACGGCGGCTTCTCGGCCATGATCGCGTTCGGTCCATCGGTCGCGAGTCGCCGGCTGGCCTCGGCGCCCGTCAACCCTCGGTCGACATCGGAGCCGCTCGCGGCCACGACGTCTTCCGGCCGAAGTTGGTACGGAGGCGAGCCACCGCCGCTGGTGCCGACCTCGATCGTCCCCACGTCGTCCCCTCCTGGTTTCTGCGATGCCCGTCCAGTGTGCCCGAAAAACCAACCAAGCAGCTGGGCGGGAGCGCTACGCTTGCGCGAGGAGGTACACCCGATGGTCGAGGCCACTCGCCCGACGCCCAGGCGCTTCACCGTCCGTCAAGCGGCGTTCATCGGCGTCGGCGCGATGGTCGGAGCGGGAATCTTCTCCCTGCTCGGCGCGGCGGGCGAGGTCGCCGGCGCCGCCGTTTGGCTCTCGTTCCTGATCGCCGGCGCGATCGCCATGCTCCAGGGGTACTCGTTCGCTAAGTTCGGTGCGACCTACCCCTCGGCGGGCGGGATGCTCGAGTACGTCTCCCGCGGCTTCGGCGAGGGCCACATCGCGGCGATCACCGCCTGGCTCGTGTACTCCGCGAACGCGATCGTCACCGCGATGGTGGCCGTGTCGTTCGGCAGCTACGCGAGCGCCATGTTCACGAACGAGAGCACGAGCTGGGCGAAGGTCTTCGCGGTCCTCGTCGTGATCGCGATGACGGCGGTGAACGTCATCGGCTCGACCGTCGTCGCCCGCGTCCAGAGTCTCATCGTGTTCGTCGTCGTCGGGATCCTCGGATTCTTCGCCGTCGTCACGATCGCGAACATGGATCCGTCGCTGCTGGCGCCATCCGGGTACCCGGGCGTGCGCGAGATCGTCTCGAGCGTCGCGCTCACGTTCTTCGCGTTCCTCGGGTTCGGCGTGGTGACCTTCACGGCGAAGGATCTGGCGGATCCGTCACGACAGCTGCCGCGCGCGATGTTCCTCGCCCTCGGCATCGCCACGGTCGTCTATGTCGCGATCGCGCTCGGGGTCTTCGGCACCCTCTCCGTCCAGGAGGTGATCGCCTCGGGTCCCACGGCGATCGCGGTCGCCGCCAAGCCGACCCTCGGCGACGCCGGATATTGGCTGATGAGCGTCACGGCATTGTTCGCGACCGCGGGCGCGACGAACGCGGGGCTGTACCCGGCTCCCGGCCTCTGCGAACACCTCTCGTCGCGCGGGCAGTTCCCGCCGGTGATGGGCGGAAAGGTCCGCGACACAGCATCGAATGGGCTGCTGATCGCAG
This sequence comes from uncultured Actinomycetes bacterium, assembly GCA_963794065.1. Classification (GTDB taxonomy): domain Bacteria; phylum Actinomycetota; class UBA4738; order UBA4738; family HRBIN12; genus AC-51. The sequence continues at coordinate 28,886 of CAWCDA010000033.1, forward strand.
CGGTCGCGATCGTCGTGATGGTGCTCTTCTTCGATCTCTCCGCGATCGCGTCGATCGGTAGCGCCGTCGCACTGATGATCTTCGCGCTGGTGACCGCCGCTCACCTGCGCGTCTGGCGCGAGACGGGCGCGCGCCCGTGGATCCTCGTCCTCGCCCTCACCGTCATCGTCGTCACCTTGCTGACCTTCATCTTCACCACCTTGATCCACGAGCCGGCGTCGATGGTCACGCTGCTCGCGATCCTCGCGGTCAGCGTCGGCCTCGATCTCGGCTGGACCCGACGACGCGATCGCCGGTCGCCGGTCTCGGCCTGAACGCCGGATCCAGCGCAGTGCTGGCAAGCCACCTGATCGAGCCACGCCTGCGCGGCGTTGCCGAGCTTCGTGATGGAGCCGGAGAGGGGAATCGAACCCCTGACCTCCTCCTTACCATGGAGGCACTCTGCCGACTGAGCTACTCCGGCGGCTCGACGATGATACCGGCCGCGACGGCTCAGCGGGACCGCTTGGCCGAGCGGTCCTTCCGCGCCTGCCAGACGAGGTTCAGCACCGCGAACCCGATCCCGACGACGAAGATCAACGTCCCGAGCACGAATACCTGCGGCGGGATCCCGACCTTGACCGCGCCCCAGACCCACAGCGGGAAGGTCGTGGCCGAGCCGGAGACGAAGTTCGAGGTCACGAAGTCATCGATCGACAGCGCGAACGCGAGCAGCGCGCCGGCCAGCACGGCCGGGAAGATCAATGGCAGCGTGATCTTCCGGAACGTGACCCACGCCGTCGCCCCGAGGTCCTGCGCCGCCTCCTCGATGGCGCGGTCGAACCCGATCAGCCGTGCCCGCACCGTCAGCGTCACGTAGGCGACGCTGAACATCACGTGCGCGAGGAACAGCGTGAGGAATCCCTTGGGAAGGTTCAGCGTGATGAAGAAGCCCAGGAGCGCCGCGCCGAGCACGATCTCGGGGGCCGCGATGTTGAGGAACAGCACCTGCTCGGTCATGCCTTTGCCACGGAATCGGTAGCGCACGAGCGCGAGCGCGAGCAGCGTGCCGAGGACCGCTGCCGTGATCGCGCTCGCGAATGCCAGCCGCAGCGACAGGTAGAACGCCGGCGTCAGGCCCGGCACCTTGTTCCACTCCCGGTACCACTCCGTGGTGAAGCCCTGCAGCTTGAAGGTCACGGTCGGCAGGTGCGCGTTCGAGCCGTTGAAGCTGTAGAGGATCATCACGGCGATCGGCACCAGCAGATATGCGATCACCGAGGCCGACGTAGATCGGCAGCCCGAGGCGGCGTCTGCGTTTGCGGACGCGCGGCGGCGGCAGCTCGGCGGCATCGAGGACGTGGCTCATACGTACTCCTCGATCGACCGGGTGCCCAGGGCGCGCGCGTAGATGAAGATGCCGACGAGCATGATCGCCATCAGGATCGCCGACAGCGCCGAGGCGCTCGGGTAGTCGCTGAACACCAGGAACTCGTTCTGGATCACGTTGCCGATCATCGTGCTGCCCGTGCCGCCCAGGAGCGTCGCGTTCACGTAGTCGCCGGCGGCCGGCACGAATGTCAGCAGCACGGCCGCGAAGATCCCCGGCAGCGCGAGCGGGAGCACCACGCGCCGCAGCATCGTGTGACGCCGCGCGTACAGGTCGAAGGCGGCCTCGATGTACCCCTTGTCGATCCGTTCCAGCGCGACGTACATGGGGAGCGCCGCGAACGGGAAGTAGCTGTAGGCGAGGCCGGCGATCACCGCGAACCCGGTGTCCAGCACGTGGAAGCGCTCCGGCAGCAGGTGCGCCGCCTTGAGCGATCCCAGCACCACCCCGTTGTCCGACAGGATGAATTGCCACAGGATCGTGCGGATCACGTACGACACGAAGAACGGCACCAGCAGCAGCATCAGGAACACGGACTTGCGCCGCGCCCGGAACGCGATCCAGTACACGAGTGGGAACGCGACGAGGAGATCGATCACGGTCGCGGCGCCCGCATAGATGAACGACCGCGTGAACTGCGCCGTGTGGGAGCCGAAGACGTCGGCGAACCGGCCCCACCGCCACGTGAGGGTGCAGGCGAGCGTGATCGGGTCGCAGGTCTGCAGCGAGAGCGACAGCATCGTCACCAGCGGCACCAGGAAGAAGATGACCAACCACAGGCCGGCCGGCAGACCCAGCAGGTACGGGGCGACGCGCTTGCCGCGTCGAGCCCGCCGGCGGGGCGGGGCGGGATCGAGCGGCCCGGGATCGAGCGGCGCCAGCTCGGCGGGCCCGGCCGCGGCCGTGCCCATCGCTATCCCTCGAAGATCGGCACGAAGGTCTCGTTCCAGGCCGTCACGACGCTGGGGTCCTGCCACGACGGGTAGTGGTGGGTGACCGCCTCGATCGCCGGCGTGGGGAAGACCGTCGGGCTGTCGGCGACCGCAGGATCGTCGAGCTGGGTCCGGATGATCTCCTGGGCGGCGGGCACCGGGCAGACGTAGCCGACATAGTCGGCGATCTCGGCCGCGACCTGCGGGTCGAACACGGAGTCCATATAGGTCATCGCGTCCAGCGGGTTCTTCGCCGTGTACGGGATCATCATGTAGTCGGTCCAGAACATCGCGCCCTCGTCGGGGATGACGACCTTGAGCGTGTCATAGCCCTGGTAGGTAGCGGCGTAGAAGATGTCGCCCGACCACGCCATCGTGATCCAGATGTCCTCGTTCTTGAGCGCACGCAGGTACGAGGCGTCGTAGTAGCTGCGGACGAGCGGCCGCTGCTGCGTCAGCTTGTCCGCCGCCTGCTGCCATTCATCGGGCGTCGAGGCCTTCGGATCCTTGCCGATCGCGAGCAGTCCGATACTGCCGATCTCCGAGGCGATCCCCATCATGCCGATCTTGCCCTCGTACTTCGGGTCGAACAGCGACTGGAGGCTCGTGATCGGCTCGGTGACGTACTTGCTGTTGTACGCCATGCACGTGTAGCCCGACTGCCAGCCCATCGTGTACTTGTTCCCAACGTCGAACACCGGGTCGCGGATCAGATCGCTCGAGTACTTGTAGAAGTTCTTCATCATCGACTGGTCCAGCGGGATCGCCCAGTTGAGACCGACCATCTGTGAGATCGGCGGGTCGTTGTCAGTGCTCACGATCAGGTCGTAGCCGATGTCGTTGCCCTGTTGCAGGTCGGGGCGGATCTTGGAATAGAACGAGATGTTGTCGTTCACGGCCTCCGAGTAGTCGACCTGGATGCCGGTGTCGTCGGTGAACTGCGTGAGCGACGGGTGCTCGCCGTGTGCCGTGTCGATGTAGTACGCCCAGTTCGCGAAGCGGAGCTCGTCGTTGAGTTGCTGCTGACCCCACCACTCGGTGGTGCCCATACCGGCGTTGGGCGCGTCGCTCCCGCTGGCCGTCGAAACCCCCTTCGTCCCGCACGCCGCCAGGATCGAGGCGAGGCTCAGCCCACCGACCGTGATGCCCGCGTCGCGGAGGAAGCGGCGCCGCGAGTACCGAGGCTCGGTGAGCCCTCGGATCAACGCCGGATCGATCTCCGGCATCCGTCCGTCCGTCATGACCGTCCCCCTCGATTCAGCATCGTCTCGCAGGCCGCGAGAAGGTGCATCTTGGCGTTCCTTCTCACCCAGTTCAACACGTTTCCATGAGGTGAGAAGCTGTTGCGGTCGGATGGGCGGCCCACGGACCATCGACGCCGGATGCGAGGCGGAACGCAGATGCTCGACCAGCTGGTTCGTCGCGACGACGCTGCCCGGGCCACCGGCGTGATCTTCGAGATCGGCCTCGACGACCTGGAGGACGATCCCTATCCGATCTACGAGTGGATGCGCCGCGAGCTGCCGATCGCCTTCGTACCCGAGGTGGGACGGGTGCTCATCACTACGTGGGATCTGTGCACCGAGGCGGGTTCGAACGACGACGTCTTCGGTCCGACCCAACACCCCTTCAGCGAGGTCTACGGCCTCCCCAACGTCATGAGCCTGACAGGGCAGGCACACCGGACCCTGCGGAACTCGCTCAACCCTCCCTTCCGACCTCGCGCGGTGAACGAGTACCGCGAGCGGATGCTGCGGGCTACGGCGATCCGATACGTCGACGCGATCCGCGCCGCCGGCGGCGCCGACGTCTCCACCGAGCTGCTCGAGCCGATCAGCGTGCGGGCGATCGGCGACGTGATGGGGTTCACCGATGTCGACGACGAGACGATCGGACGGTGGTTCCGCGGCTACGCGGCCTATCTGGTGGACTTCGGCCGCGACGAGCAGGTGGCCGCGCATGGCCGCGCCGTCAAGGAGGAGGTTCGGGCCTACCTCGAGCGCCGATTGCCGGAGCTGACCTCGAGCCCGGCGGGCGACGCGCTGTCGCACATGTTGCACGACGGCATGCCCGAGGGACGAACGCGCTCGGTCGAGGAGTTGATCGGCACGGTGGGGCTGATGATCGTCGGCGGCATCCAGGAGCCCGCGCATGCCGCCGCCAACGCGCTGGTCGGGCTTCTCGGCCGGCCCGACCAGGCCACCCGGGTTGCCGCCGAACCCGCCGCGTGGTCCGCGAGGGTGATCGAGGAAGGGCTGCGCTGGCTGCCGCCGTTCGGCATGACCGAGAAGCGGACCACGAGCGAGGTCGCCCTCGGCGGCCTGTTGTTCCCCGCCGGCACCGAGGTGTCGATGGTCATCGGGTCCGCGAACCGCGACCCCGCGCACTTCCCCGAGCCGGACGTCTTCGACATCGAGCGCGACACCCGGGGACACATGGCGTTCGGGTACGGCGTGCACTTCTGCATCGGGCACTACGTCGCCGCGAGCGCTCGCGCAGGTGATGATCGAGGAGATGTTCGCACGGCTGCCGAACCTCCGGCTCGACCCCGACCGGCCGGCGGCGATCCACGGCTGGGCGAACCGCGCCGCGTACCGCCTGCCCCTCGTCTGGGACGCGTGATGCAGGTCGATGCCGACGTCGACGCGCCGGTCGGGTCGATCGCCGGCGCATCGATCGAAGGCGTGGCCTACGCGGTCGTGCATCACGCCGAGGGCTGGGTGATGTTCGAGGACCGGTGCACGCATGCGGGCTGCTCGTTCGTGCACGACGGCGGCGAGATCGCCGACGGGACCGTTCTGCTGTGCGCGTGCCACGGCAGCGAGTTCGACCTGCGGAACGGGTCGGTCCTGGAGGGGCCGGCGACCGAGCCGTTGGCGATCGTGCCGCTCACGGCCGACGGCGGGCGACTCCGCTCGAGGTGACGATCGTCGCCCGTGCGCGATGATGGCTCGGTGCGTGGACGATCGCTCGGACCTCTCGCGTTGGTGCTCGCGGTGGCGTGCACGACCGCCTCGAACACCCCGACGCCCAATTGCTCGGCCTCCGAGGTCCGGTTCGGTGGCCAAGTCGCGGAGCTGCACGTCCAGGTGGCTGCCGACGACGAGGCTCGGCAGCGCGGGCTGATGGGCGTGACCGAGCTTCCGCCCGACGAGGGGATGGCCTTCACCTGGGACGCGCCGACCACGACGACCTTCTGGATGAAGGACACGCTGATCCCCCTCGCGATCGCGTTCGTCGGCGCCGACGGACGCATCGTCACGATCGCCGAGATGACGCCGTGCGAGAACGACCCGTGCCGCACGTACGCCTCGGACGGGCCGTACACGATGGCGATCGAATCGAACGCGGGCTGGTACACCGACCACGACGTCGCCGTCGGGGATCGCGCCCGCCTGATCGAGGCGTTCTGCTCGTGAGCGACGAGTGCATGCTCTGTTCGGCCGAACGCCTGACCGATCGCCTCCACGAGGACGACGAGTGCTGGATCGCGGACTGCGTGGTCTGTATGACGCCGATGGTCGTGTGGCGCACACACGGCCTGCCGGATCCGGCTCGCGAGGCGAGTCTGCTCGCACACCTCGAGCGCGTGGCGGCCGCGCGCTACGGGGAAGAGGGCTACTACGTCGACGGCGAACGGCGCCGGATCCCCGACCACTGGCACGCCCACGCGCGACCCGCCGGGGGCTTCTTCGACCCGAGGAGCACTCTCTATCCCTTGGAACGCGAGCCCGAATGAGGAGGACGACACGATGCTCGACGTGCGGTTCCGAGAGGTCGTGATCGATTGCGGCGATCCGCGCACGCTCGCTACGTTCTGGGCGATCTTTACCGGGTACGAACGTCGCACGTGGCACGAAGACTGGGCGACGATCGGCACGCCCGACGGCGGGATGATCATCGGGTTCCAGCAGGTGCCCGAGGGCAAGTCGGTGAAGAACCGTGTCCATCTCGACTTCTTCGCCACCGACGAGGAGGCGACCGCCCTCGAGATCGAGGACCTGGGCGCGTCCCGGCTATGGGTGAGTGAGAACCCGGACGATCCCTTCGTCGTCCTTGCCGATCCCGAGGGCAACGAGTTCTGCATCGTCCGCGGAGACTGAGCCCGTGATCGAGCCGGCCCAACCCGTCACCGTGCTGCGGGGAGGCCGCGTATTCACCGCAAGCTCGGCCGGGTGGACCGACGCCGTCGCCTACCGGGGAGCTCGCATCGAAGCCGTCGGCACGGTGACGGATCTGCTCGACCGGTTTCCCGATGCCCGGCAGATCGACGTCGGCGGCCGGACGGTGCTGCCGGGGCTGATCGATGCGCACAACCACTTCCTCGCGACGGGCGAGTCGCTGGCGGCGGTCGACGCCCGCTATCCGGGCGTCGCCTCGATCGAGGGCCTCGTGCAAGCCTTGGCGAGCGCCGCGGCGCCCGCACCACCCGGCGCGTGGGTAACGGCGTTCGGCTTCGACGACGCGAAATACGAGGTGGCGTTGACCCGTTGGGATCTCGATCGTGCCGCCACCGACCGGCCGATCGGCGTCTATCACGTCTCCGGTCATCACGTCGTCGTCAACTCGCTCGCGCTGGCGGAGCGTGGCCTCGACGAGACGACGCCGGATCCGCCGGGCGGCCGGCTCGTCCGTGACGACGGACGGTTGAACGGCTGGTGCCTGGACGCCGCGATGAACCTGATCCTGCCCGTCGCGGTCGACGTGGGGTCGCACGGACCGAACTTCCACACGGCCACGACGCTGGACGCGTCGGTCGCGGCCGTGGAACGCGCGGCGCGTGCCTTCCTCGCCGCGGGCCTCACCACTGTCTGCGACGCGCAGGTGACGAGCCGCGAGCTCGCCGCCTACCGCGAGGCCGACCGTCGCGGCACGCTCGGTGTCCGCACCGTCTGCATGCCGCTGTCCCACCAACTGGAGACCTTCCGCGCGCTGGGGCTCGCCGGTCCGTTCGGGGACGATCGTCTCCGCATCGGCGCGCTGAAGATCTACGCCGACGGCTCGCTGATCGGCGGCACGGCGGCCTTCGCCGAGCCCTACGGCGAGCACGGCGAGTTCGCCGGATCGATGTACCGGACTCCAGCCGAGCTGCGGGAGCTGATCGTCGCGGCCCATCTCGACGGCTGGCAGATCGGCGTGCACGTGCAGGGCGACCGGGCGATGACGGCGGTGCTCGACGGGCTCGAGGCCGCGGTGGCCGCGGCCCCGCGCGACCACCGGCACCGGCTCGAGCACGCCGGATACCCGACGCCGGCGCTGCTCGAGCGGATCGCACGCCTGGGCGCGATCACGGTGAATCAGACGAACTACCTCTTCGACAGCGGTGACGAGTTCCTCCTGCGACTGGGCGAGCGCGCGCGCGGGCTCATGCCGTTGCGGGACGAGCTCGCGGCGGGCATCCCAGTCGTGCTGAGCAGCGATAGCGACGTCACGTCCTTCCGTCCGTTCGACACGATCCGGTCGGCCACCGAGCGACGCACCCGGTCGGGAGCGCCGATCGGCGCAGCCCAGGCCCTCACGCTCGAGGAGGCGCTGCGCGCGCACACGATCACCGCCGCCTTCGCCCTCGGGATGGAGGATCGGATCGGATCGCTCGAGCCCGGCAAGCTCGCCGACATCGCGGTCGTCGACGGCGATCTGCCGGCCGCCGATGACATCGCCGACCTCGACGTGTGGCTGACGGTCCTCGACGGCACGGTCGAGCACGCGCTCGAGCCATCGCTGCTGGAGGAGCGGTGACCGGCCCGGTCTTGCCCGCGTGGGCCGCACTGGAGCGGACGTCGTTCTCGAAGCGACGCGGCCTGCTGGAGAGCGCCGGGAGGCGTGATCGCGCGTCGCTGTGGACCCTCGTGCACGTGCTGTGGGCGGTCGCCGACCTGCGCACGCTGGGAGACGCCGGACCGACGGAGGCGCCCGATATCGTCAACCTCGTTGACCGATATCGGTGGCGCGACGGCTTCGCGGCGGCGCCCGGCACGAAGCGCCGCTTCTTCGATGACGACGCGTGGCTCGGGCTCGTCGCGCTCGACCTCGGCGAGCGTTCGCTCGCGGAGGAAGCGTTCGCCTTCGTGCGGTCGGGCGAGGATGACGGCGGCGGGGTCCGATGGGTTGAGGACGGCACGTCGCGGAACACGTGCAGCACGGCGTCGGCGGCCTGGCTCGCCTTGCGACTCGACGACCGCGCGTTCGCCGCGGGCGCGATGGACTGGCTCGACGCCACGCTGCGGGCCGACGAGGGCCTCTACCGGGACCGGATCGAGGGCGGGCGGATCGACCCGACGATCTGGAGCTACAACCAGGGCGCGTCCGTGGCGGCGCTCGGCCTGTTGGGCCGTCACGACGCCGCCGAGGCGACCGCCGCCGCGTCGCTGCGGTTGTTCAGCGGCGACCGGCTGTGGCGCGAGCCGCCGCCGTTCCTCGCGATCTGGTTCCGGGCGCTGCTGGGAGATCCGGCGTGCCGGCCAGAGGCAGCGGGCCTGCTCGTGACGCACACCGACCGGCTCCTGGCCGATGCGCTCGACCCCGCGACCGGGTTGTTCACCGCGGGCGGCGTGGGCTCCTACGACGGCTCGACCACGATCGATCAGGCCGCGACTGTGCAGCTGCTCGCGATGCGCTCGCTCGCCGAGGGCTGACCGTCAGTCGCGGTGGACCGACTGCTTGAAGAGCATGTCGCAGTCGATGCACTGCATGTTGACCCGGGCGGCCGGGCCGGCATGAGCGAAGGGCTGGGTGTGCAGGGAGCCGCAGCGGGGGCAGGCGGGGCGGGCGGGCGGCTCGCTCCGAGCGGGGACGGCGTCCGCGGATGGTCCAGTGGCCTTCGGATCGGGCAGGATGCGCTCCTCGCTGGGTCACCCCATCATGTCACGCCGGCTGGCCGTCGCTCTCGGCCACGGTCCAGGGCGATCGCTCCCAGTCATCGACCGAGTCGCCCGTCGGCAGCAGGGTCGGCAAGGGCATCTCGAGCCGACGCGACAGGACCTGGACGTAGGGCTCGTAGAGGTCGCGCAGCGGTCCCAGTCGCTCCGCGGTGCCCGTGTCCAGATGGACCTCGGCGCTCTGCAACATCCGGCACATCGTGCCGGTGCCCTCGGCGCTCAGTCGATCCACGGCAGGCTGTTGGGGGGGCGTCCGGAACACCTGGGCGATATCGACGATCGCATGCCGCGAGATCGCGAACGTGCGTTGGGCCTGCCAGGACGACACGCCCTCGACGCCGGACAGCACCAGCGCCGACGTGTCGAGGATCGTTGTGAGCGCGGCCAACCAGGATTGCTGCTCGTGCTGGGAACGGAAGTAGGCCAAGACCGGGTAGGTGAGATGACTCTCGAGCAGCTCGGCCGACCAGCGCTCCCAGGCGCTCAGCAGTTCGTCGACCGATCCGATGTCGCCGTGCGCCGCGGCCCGGCGCAGCAGCTCGACGGCGCTCGGGGGCGAGCCCGCCCATTGATCCAGCATCGAGATCCGCACCTCGCGGCGGGAGAACGCCTGGTACAGCACCGGCAGATAGGAGATCGTCAGCGCGAGGAACGCGAACCCCGCCGCAGCCTCGACCGCCGTGATCGCCCGGCCCGTCGACGATGCGGTGGTGACGTCGCCAAGACCCAACGTCACGAACGTGGTCGCGCTCAGGTACAGGTGGGTCGCGAACGCCGCGTCGCCGCCGGGACGCAGCGGCGTGTCCAACCCGTACTGGACGAGCGCGAACCCGAGCACGACCCCGCCCACCCAGAGCGCGAGCAACAGGAGCAGCGACAGCGGCGCGAAGACGCTGAGGTAGTTCTCACGGCGGGCGCCCGGATGCTGCCGGCCGATCCGCCTCCACAGGCCCCATGACGCGCGGTAGTAGACGCGCGTCATGCGGAGCCGACGCGTCACTCGCCGGGGAAGGACGAGCGTCTCGAAGGTCTCCCACAACACGAGGAAGATCAACGCGGCGCCGATCACCGCCGCGGTCACCTGCACCCCGTCCCCCTCCCCGATCGACCCGACACGTCAGCCGAGATAGCCCTCGACCTCCGCGGCGTCGCGGACCTCCGCGTCGTCCGGGTCCAGGCCGGCGGCGCGCCGGGCGCGGCGCTGGTGCAGCAGATCCCAACACTGGTCGAGCATCACCTCGAGCTCCTTGGCGCGCTCGCGCTCGGCGGCGTTTGCCTCGCCCCGGGCCTCGCGCTCCCAGAGCTGATGCTCCTCGGCCGCAAGTCCGTTGATCCGTTCGATGACCGTCTCGTCGTCCATCGTCCCTCCCTCATCGCGCATCAACCCGCCGCGACCCGATCGTGTTCCCGCAGGCGAGGTGGTTCACAGCCAACACCCTAGGATGTGCCCTCAGCGACGATCATGCCAACGAACCACGGGAGGGAACATCCGATGAGCAAACCGTTCGGCGGTGTCGTGAATCTCGACATCCGCGACTCGCAGCCAGATTGGGCACCGTTCGGCGCGCCCAAGGCGCCCGAGGGGGCTCCCAACGTCGTCTACATCGTGCTGGACGATGTCGGGTACTCCGCGATGAGCTGCTACGGGGGCCCGATCGAGACGCCCAACATCGAGCGGATCGCCGATGACGGGGTCCGTTACACGCAGTGGCACACCACCGCGCTGTGCTCCCCCACCCGGTCCTGCCTGCTCACGGGTCGCAACCACACCCGCAACTCGATGGCCTGTATCACCGAGGCGGCGGTGGGGTTCCCGAACGCCAGCGGCACGATCCCGCCCGAGAACGGCATGCTCCCGGAGATCCTCGGCGAGCTCGGATGGAACACGTACATGGTGGGCAAGTGGCACCTGTGCCCCACCGACGAGATGAACCTCGCCGCGACGAGGCGCAACTGGCCCAGCGGCCGCGGGTTCGAGCGTTGGTACGGGTTCCTCGGGGCCGAAACCAACCAGTGGTATCCGGAGCTCGTCTACGACAACCATCCGGTCGACCCGCCCGCCACGCCCGAGGAGGGCTATCACTTCACCGAGGACATCACGGACAAGGCGTTGGAGTTCATCAAGGACGCCAAGGCGATCGCGCCGGACAAGCCCTTCTTCCTGTACTACGCGCCGGGGGCGTGCCACGCGCCGCATCAGGCGCCGAAGGAGTGGATCGAGAAGTTCGCCGGGCGCTTCGACATGGGCTACGAGGCGATGCGGGAACAGACGCTTGCGCGACAGAAGGAGATGGGGCTCGTCCCGGCAGACACCGAGCTGCCACCCGTGAACCCGATCGGCACACCCGAGACGCGCACGGGCCCGGACGGCAAGCCGTTCCCGATGATGGACACCACGAAGCCCTGGGACTCGCTGACCGACGGCGAGAAGCGGCTCTTCTCCCGGATGGCGGAGGTCTACGCCGGGTTCCTCGCGCACGCCGATCACCACATCGGACGCCTGCTCGACTTCCTCGAGTTCACGGGGCAGCGGGAGAACACGATCGTGATCCTCGTCTCGGACAACGGGGCGAGCGGCGAAGGTGGGCCCAATGGGTCGGTGAACGAGAACCGACTCTTCAACGGGATGCCCGACGATCTGGACTCGGCGCTCGCGATGCTCGATGAGCTCGGCGGCCCGACGACCTACAACCACTACAGCAACGGTTGGGCGATGGCGTTCAACACGCCGTTCAAGATGTGGAAGCGCTACGAGTTCAACGGCGGCACCTCGGACCCGTGCATCATCTCGTGGCCCGCCGGCATGGCGTCGAAGGGAGAGCTCCGATCGCAGTACCACCACGCGATCGATCTGGTGCCGACGGTGCTCGACTGTCTCGGCGTCGAGGCTCCCGAGCGGCTCAAGGGCCACGTGCAGAGCGGCCTCGACGGGGTGAGCATGCGCTACAGCCTGGACGACGCGGCCGCGCCCTCGACACGGACCACGCAGTTCTACTCGATGCTCGGGTCAAGGGGGATCTGGCACGACGGCTGGAAGGCGATCACGACGCACCCCACGATCGCCGGGTGGAGCAACTTCAACGACGACGTGTGGGAGCTCTACCACACCGACGTCGACCGGGCCGAGCTGCACGATCTGGCGGCGGAGGAGCCCGAGAAGCTGCGGGAACTCGTCAACCTCTGGTTCGCCGAGGCGGGGCGCAACGGCGCGTTCCCCCTGGACGATCGATCCGCGTTGGAGATCATCCTGACGCCGCGACCCCTGCTGGCCGAGCCGCGGAACCGCTACGTCTACTTCCCGGACACGGCCGACATCCCGGAGCAGCAGGCGGTCAATATCCGCAACCGCTCCTACGCGATCGGCGCGCTCGTGGACATCCCGGCCTCCGGCGCCGAGGGCGTCCTGTTCGCCCACGGCGCGCGGTTCGGCGGCCACGCGCTGTACGTGAAGGACGGCAGGCTCCACTACGTCTACAACTTCGTCGGCGTCATGGAGCAGAAGGTCGACGGGACGGAAGACATCCCGACCGGCGAGAACCTCATCCTGTCGGCGGCATTCGAGAAGGATGGCGAAGACCCGCCGGGCATCGCCACGGGGATCCTGTCCCTGTATCACGGCGACCGCAAGGTAGGCGAGGGCAGGATCAAGACCCAGCCGGGGTTCTTCTCGCTCGCCGGCGAAGGGCTGTGCGTCGGCCGCGACAGCGGGGAGGCCGTCACCGACGACTATCCGGGCACGACCCCCTACCGGTTCACGGGCGGCACGATCAAACGGGTGGCCGTCGACGTGAGCGGCGAGCCCTACCTCGATCTGGAGCGGCAGGCCGTGGCGATGCTCGCGCGCGAGTAGCTCCTTCACATGAAGTTCGCGGTGTGCAGCGCCGAGATCTCGTCTGCGGTCGCCTCGTCGAACCCGAGCGATCGCAGGCGCCGTACGCGGTGGCGGTGCATCGTTGCGTGCAGGTCGCGCACCGCTCGCACTGCATCAGGCAACGCGCCGGGCCGCAGACCGCCGGCGGCGAGCACGACGAGGGCCTCCTCGACGTGCGGCGTGGCGCCGGCGGTCTGCGACAGGAAGGCCGCACGCTGCTCGACGGCTCCACGGAATTCGTCGGCACGATCGGGGTCCCCCGCCAAGTAGTGCCGCGCATGCTCCACACCGAACGCCACGTGGCGCGCTTCGTCGATCCGAGCCCGACGGACGATGTCGGCGGTGACGGGGTCCGGCGCGAAACGCTCCACGAACGAGAGGTAGTCCAGGAAGGCGCCCTCGCCCAAGACGGACAACAGGAACGACGCCTGGGAGAAGTCCTCCTGCGCGAGCAGCGACTTCAGCGACTCCTGGGTGATCGCCGCCGATCGCCCGAGACCCGCGCCACCGGCCAGCGCCCGCTTCGTGAACGCCTCGATGTGCCGGGCCTCGTCGGCGATCTGCGTGGACAGGAACAGCACGACCTCGGTGAAGTGCGGATGGATCCTCGGGATGAATCGAGCGGGCACGTACAGCGCCGCGTACTCGTTCTCCGCGAGGTGTGTCATCACCTGGGCGACCGCCCGCTCCAGATGGTTCGGCAGCTCGGGCAGAACGTCCCACCGGATATCCGTGCTGGCGTCCCACTGCTGCGCCGTCGCCTGGTCGTAGAGCGATGCGACGTTCGTCGCCCACACGCGGTCGCGCTCGGTGAGCGTGAAGGGGAAGCGAGGGGCCCCGGCCTCCACCTCCGCACCGCGGGGTGCGAAACCGGTGGCCGGGTCCGCGCGGTCCGGGATCGCGGCGGCCGTCCCGAGGAGCCAGTCGCGGGTGCCGAATCCATCGCGACGATCGGGCACCGCGACGCCGAGCTCGGGCCGGTCGCGGAACAACAGCGCTGCGCGCTCCCCGCGGCGGATCCGATAGATCGCGCCCTCGCCCTCGGGCTCGCGCGCGACCAGGACGTTGCCGGTGCCGCGCGCCCACCCCGGCAACTCGTGCGCGAGGCCCGCGTTCCGGCTACGGATCTCGATCGTGTCGCCGACGCCGACGTCGGACAGCAACACGTCCAACACGAACGACAGGCCGCCGGCGAGGTCGAGATCCTCGGCGTCGAAGGTCGCGGCGGGCTCGGGGGCGGTCACCACGCCAACGAGATCCCCTGCTCCTCAACGGCGGAGAACAGGTCGCGATACCCCTCGAGCCGCGGACCGACCCACTCGCGCAGCCCCTCGAGCTCGAGGATCCGCCGATGGTCGGGGTTCGCCCACTCCATCGCCCGTAGATGCGCGGTCCAGGCGTCCGCAGCCTGTGGATCCAGCGTCGGCATCGCGGTGAAGTTGCAGTGGGAGTACGCCGGAGAGGTCCAGAACGGCTCCAGCTCCCCGGGCGGCACCTCGCCGCCGCGGACGAAGACGTCCCAGCTGGCGGCCCCTACGGCGGCGGCGTCGGCGCGCCTGTCGAGCGCCGCCTCGAGGGCCTCGCGCTCGCTGCGGCCCGTATCGCCGTGCTTCCCGACGTCGGAGTCGAAGCGCAGGAGTTGGACGTCGACGCGAGGCACGAGACCCTCGCGCGTGAGGTAGTGGATCGGCATGATCGTCGCCTGTGCGGAATCCGCGCTCCCGACCGCCAGTGTCTTGCCTCGCAGGCCGTCCATCGAGGCGAGGTCGCCGGGCCGGCCGACCAGCAAGGTGAAGAACTCCACGTCGGTATCGCGCATCGCGAGAACCCGGCACTCCCCCGCCGTGGCGCGATGCACCCGCACATACGCGAGGTTCGTGTTCCAGGCGACGTCGATCCTCCCGGCCAGCAGCGCCTCGACCTGTGCCTCGTAGTTGGAGAACAGGACGAAGTCCATCTCGACCGGCGCCCCACGGAAATACTCGCGGATCCCCTCCCAGATCGGCACCACCTTGGGGTCGTAGGCGACGGCCCCCACCATCAGTCGATCGGGCATCGCGCTCACCCCAGCAACGGCATCCCGGCCATCGCGCGGCCGGTCAGCTCGTAGAGGACGTCGGTGGTCGGCGCCATGACGGAGCCGGCCCGGGCGTCGCGGAAGAAGCGCTCGATCGGCAGCGACGGGCTCATGGCGGCGCCGCCACATGCCTGCATCGCCTCGGAGGTGACCCGGATCGCCATCTCGTTGGCGAGCGCCTTCGCGGAGAGCACGGGAGCCGTCGCGTCGCCCTCGGCCATCCGGCGGGCGAGGTCGGCCAGGAAGCCGGCGACGCCGTCGACCTCGGTCTGCGCGCGCCCGATCCTGGCCCGCACCGTCGGGAGGTCGGCCAGCGTCTGGTCGAGGTGCTCGAGCCGGGCGGCCGTCACGTGGGCCACGGCCGCGCCGAGTGCGCCCTCGGCGATCCCGAGCGAGACGGCGCCCTGACCCAGCTGGAACCACGGCAGCACCACACCGAGCATCAGATCCAGGCCCTTCCCCGCCTCGCCGAGCGGGGCCGCGTCGGACAACGGGGCATCGAACGACATCGGCGCGCTCGCGTTGCCTCGCAGCCCCAATCCGATCCACGGGCCGGTGGCTTCGATCCCCGGCGCGTCGCCCGGCACCAGGTAGAGGGAGGACTCGATCGGCGACGCCGCGTCGGCGGGCCTCGTCGAGACGACGTAGCTGTTCGCGTGTCCGGCACTCGTGACCCAGGACTTCGTCGCCGCGAGTCGGGCATCGCCGTCTGTCCCCTGCACCTGCGAGGTGGGCGCCCAGAAATGGGAGCGTGACCCCCGCTCGCTGAAGGCGAGGGTCGACAGGTGCGCACCGGCCATCGCGGCGATCGTGCCGGCAGTCGCGCCGCCGGCGATCGACACCTGCACGGCGCAGGTGTGCATCAGGTAGATCATCGCGGCCGACGGGTCCGCGCTCGCGATGCGTCGTGTCGCGGCCAGGAACTCGCTCGGGCCGTGACCCAGGCCACCGGCGGCCTCCGGGACGGTCAGGCCGAAGAGACCGGCCTCGGCGAGCGCGCCGATCGTCTCGTCCGGGAACCGGGCGTCGCGGTCGACCTCGGCTGCGTACTGCTGGGCGATCTCGATCGGCTTCGCGAGCCGATCAACGAGGGATGACATGCGTTCTTCTCCTCCAGGGTTGGATACGGGCGTATCGCGTGGAGGCCGTCCGGAAGGCAGCGTGTCCGACGAAGGGTTCAGCCGGACCGGGTGCCGCGCAGAGGCTCGACGCGATGCGCGCGTGTGGGCGCCCGACCGGGCACCTCTTCATCGGAGGCTCATCTCCGCCGCATCGCGACCCCCTCGAACGTCACGCGCTCACGATACCGCGGGGGCATCGGGCCTTAAGACGCCGCCAGTGGCTCGAACCGCGCCTGGAAGAACCGTAGCTGCGCAGGTTCGTAGACCATCCGCAGCCCGGTGATCGCCTCTCGGAGTTGGAACACCTCGATGATGCTCTCGGCCGTGACGTCCATGTGCGCCTGCGTGTAGACGCGTCGCGGCAGCGTGATCCGGACGAGCTCGAGCCTGGGTCGCCGGTTCTCCCCCGTCGCCGGGTCGCGCCCGCTCGACACGTTGCCCCGTTCCATCGTGCGCACGCCGCTGTCGAGGTAGATCGCCGCGGCGAGCGCCTGCGCCGGGTAGACGTCCTGATCCAGGTGCGGGAGGAACGCCCGGGCGTCGAGGAACACGCCATGACTCCCGATCGGCACGACGATCGGCACGCCGGCGTCCTGGAGCTTGCGGCCGAGATACGCGACCTGACCCACGCGGGCCTTGATGTGGTCGTACTCGACGCTCTCCCGGATACCGATCGAGACGGCCTCCATGTCGCGGCCTGCCATCCCGCCGTACGTGTGCAGTCCCTCGTAGACGACGACCATGTTGCGGGCCGCATCGAACAGGTCGTCGTCGTTCAACGCGAGGAACCCGCCGATGTTGACCAGGGCGTCCTTCTTGGCGCTCATCGTGGCGCCGTCGGTGAGGTCGCAGATCGCACGCACGATCTCGGGGATCGTCATGTCGGCGCATCCCGGCTCGCGCTCCTTGATGAAGAACGCGTTCTCCGCCACGCGCGTCGCGTCGTGGATGATGCGGATGCCGTGGGCGTCGCACACCGCGCGCACCTCCCGCAGGTTGGCCAGGCTGATCGGTTGGCCGCCCGCCATGTTGACGGCCGTCGCGATGCACACGTACGGGATGCGGTCGGCGCCGATGCTCGTCGATCACGCGCTGCAACTTCGATAGGTCCACGTTGCCCTTGAACGGATGCTCGTCTGCGGGGTCGTGCGCCTGGTCGATGATGACGTCGACGAAGGTGCCGCCCGCCAGCTCCTGGTGCAGCCGCGTCGTCGTGAAGTACATGTTGCCGGGCACCACGTCGCCGGGCGTGATCAGTGATCTTGGACAGGATGTGCTCGGCGCCGCGGCCCTGATGGGTCGGCACGAGATGCCGGTAGCCGTAGACCTCCCGCACCGCCTCCTCCAGGTGGTAGAAGTTCCGGCTGCCCGCGTAGGCCTCGTCGCCCAGCATCATCCCGGCCCACTGTCGGTCGCTCATCGCGTTCGTGCCCGAGTCAGTGAGCAGGTCGATGTACACGTCCTCGCTGCGCAACAGGAAGGTGTTGTACCCGGCATCGCGGATCGCGACCTCGCGCTCGGCGCGCGTGGTCATCTTCAGGGGCTCGACCATCTTGATCTTGAACGGCTCGGCCCAGGACCGAGGTTGAGACGCCTGATCGTGGTCCATGTTCAGGAGCCGACCTGGACGACGATCTTGCCTCGGACATGGCCCGACCCGATCGTCGCGAGTGCCTCGGCCGCCTCAGCCAGCGGGCGGCGATGGATCTCTGGCGCTACGGAGATCGCCAGAGGCGACCAGACCAAGGAGCGTCTCGAGCCGATCGGTCGTAACCAAACCCATCACGTTCGTTCCCTCGATCTCCCGCGCCGAAAGCGCCTCCGGGTCAGCCGCTCCGACGGCGGACACCACGTGTCCGCCCGCGCTCACGAACGCCGACAGCTGCGTCAGCTGCTCGGCGTCGCCGTGCATGTCCGCGACCGCGTGGAGCCCTTCCGGATGGCGCGACCGCACGCCGTCGACGACGTCTTCAGCCGTGTAATCGATCACGTCGGCGGCGCCAAGCGAACGCGCGTATGCCGCGTTCTCGCCCCGACACACCGCTATCACGGACGCCCCTCGATGCCTCGCCAGTTGAACGAAGAAGCCGCCCACCCCGCCGGTCGCGCCGACGACCACGACGGTACGCCCGTCCACGAGCCCGAGCGCATCGGCCATCACCAGCGCGGTGACCCCCGCGGTGGGGAGCGCCGCGGCCACGTCGTCGTCCACGGAAGTCGGCGTGTGGGTCACCGTGCTCCCCGACACGGTGACGAACTCCGCGACCGTTCCGGCGCCGAGCAGCGGCTTGCCGACGGAACCGAACGCCCGCTCACCGATCGCATAGTCGTCCACACCGGCGCCGAGCGCGTCCACCGTTCCCGCCGCGTCCATCCCGGGGATCAGTGGGAACCGGTGCTCCATCATGCCCTGCAGATTGCCCTGCAGCACGGAGACATCGAACGGATTCAGGCCTGCCTCCGCAACGCGGAGCCGCAACTGTCCCTCCTCCGGCTCGGGCATGGGCAGGTCGCGCACCGTTCCCTGTTCTCCGAACGCATCGATCGCGAACGCTTGCATCGTGGTTGCTCCTTCCGTCGGCTACACGTTTCGCGTCAGCCAGGCATCGAGCGGCTCGGACGCCTCGAAGAATGCGATCACGCGATCCTTCGCCCGTTTGGTGCCGAGCCACGCGCCGACCGGCCACTCGCGCCAGGCGATCAGGCCCTTGTAGCGAAGGAGCTCGATCCGAGGGTGATCCTTCGGGTAGCCCCGTGGGGCGGTCTTGAGCACCTCGTGACCGGAGATATCGAGCCCGGCCTTGCCGGCGGCCGCCACCAGCTTCGTGAGCTCGGCGCCGGTTCGGGCGTCGTCGACCGCCTCGCGGTATCGCTCAAGATCCTCCGAGGACATCTCCCAGCGGCCGCAGCCCACGCCGAACGCGTCGGCGTTCAGTTGGATGTAGCGACCGCCGATCGTCGCCGCGATGTTGGTCTTGTAGGGCGACTTGTCGGCGC
Source organism: uncultured Actinomycetes bacterium (assembly GCA_963794065.1). Lineage (GTDB taxonomy): Bacteria > Actinomycetota > UBA4738 > UBA4738 > HRBIN12 > AC-51. Next base: position 48,131 of record CAWCDA010000033.1, read on the forward strand.
TGAAGCGCACGTCGCGGTACGGCCGGAAGATCTTGCCGTCTCCGAAGTCGGCCTGGAGCTCGGCTAGCAGCTCCTCCATCGGCATGCGAACCTCACGCTCGTAGACGTCCTTGTTCGCCTGCCAGTACGCCTTGGAGTTGTCTGCCTCGAGCCCTTCGAAGAACTCCACCGCCTCCGCCCGCCAGCCACGGAATGCCACGGCCGCACCCTCCCCGGTTTTGTCTGTTCCTACACCCTATGCAGGATGCGCGACGGCGTGGAAGAACTCCTCGCCCGTCGTGTCGATCTCCGCCTGCCAACCGAGCGCCGCGAGCCGGTCGCGGAGCTCCGCCGGGTCGTACAGGATCTTCACGATCGTGTACTCCCGCCCGTCCTGCAGGCGACGACGATGCGCGAACGCCGGCCCGTCGTCGACCGGCTCGCCGGGGTCCGATCGGCGCGGATCGACGCCGGCGACGTCGTCGCAGAAGAACACGGTGCCATGGGGTGCGAGCCATCCCTCGAGCCGGTGCCAGAACTCCTCGAACCGCTCGGGCAAGATATGCGAGACGAGGAACGCGAAAAAGATCAGATCGAACCGTTGGCCGGCGGGAGGCTCCCAGTCGTAGAGATCCGCGTGAACGTAGTCGACCCGCGGGTCCCCGACGCGCTCGCGGTTGATGGCGAGCGCGCTCGTCGCCGCGTCGACCGCGATCATGCTACGGGCTCGCGGCGCGAGGTGACGCGTGAACAACCCTGTGCCGCAGGCCAGCTCGAGCACGTCGCCCGACACGTCGAGCTCGTCGACCGCTGCCTCGAGCCGGGCGGTCTCCTCGAACCAGCGAGCGTTCCCCTCCGGGCCCAGGTCGTAGACGCCGCGCCGATACCAGACGTCGTCGTACTCGGGCGCGCGGTCTTCGTAGTACCGATGCTGTTCGTTGAGGATCTGCTCGAGTTCTGACTCCACGGAACCCCCCTCTCCCGCTCAGCCTAGCGAGCGACGGGCGACCGCGCCGATAGGGTGTCCGGCCATGGCGGGTGACACGGACGCGACGCGGATCCTGGTACTCGGGGGCGCCGGGGAGATGGGCTCGGTCGCGGTGCGCGATCTCGTGGATCGCACCGGCCACGCGGTCGTGATCGGGGACCTCGATGTCGACGCGGCGGCGGCACTGGCCGCATCGTTCGATCGCGGCGTCGGGGTCGTTCGCGTCGATGTATCGGACGACACGTCGCTTCTGACCGCGCTTCGCGGCGTCGAGGTGGTCCTGAACGCCACCTTCATGCGCTGGGTGCCCCGGGTGACCCGGGCCGCGATCGAGGCGGGCGTGCATCTCGTCGACCTCGGCGCCTACCACCCCGAGACGGCGGAGCAACTCGCGATGGACGAGGCCGCGCGCGCCGCAGGTTGCCGGATCGTGCCCGGGTGCGGCGTGGCGCCCGGGCTGACCAACGTGCTGGCCCGCCACGGAGCGGATCGCCTCGACGCCGTCGATGCCGTGCAGATCTACTCCTACATCACCCACCCGCTGACGACCTCGCCCGGCATCGTCTACACGCGCTTCGACGCCAGCACCGGGGTGTCCCTGGTGCTCGAGGGCGGCCGGTTGGTGGAGCGCCCGTCCTTCGGCGAGGAGGAACTCGTGACGTTCCCACCGCCGTACGGCAATCGGCTCGTACACCTCGTCCCGCACCCGGAGCCGCTGACCCTGCCACGGTCGATCGACGTGCGGAACGTGGTGTTCAAGGTCGGCTATCCCGACGACGACACACGCAGGCTCCGATCGCTGCTGGAGCTCGGGTTCGACGACGCGGAGCCGTTCGCGTTCGGAGGCGCCGCCGTCTCTCCCCGCGACTTCGCGGCTGCGTTCGTCGGACGCCACGGCGTCGGCGAGCCGCCGACCGCCAACGTGAAGCGCGTGATCCTGGACGGGACGGTCGACGGATCACCGACCAGGCTCACCTACGACTTCGCGAACGAGCAGGTCGGCGCGTCGGCGTCCTCCGCGATCACGGGGACGGTCGCGGCGATCGCCGCCGACCTGGTGGCGACCGGCGGCCCGCTCGGCGTCCACCCGCCCGAAGACGCCTTCGACCCCGTCGAGGTTCTGGACGCCCTGCGGATTCGCGGGTTCGAGGTCGGTGAGACGCGCTCCTAGCGCAGGTCGTCGAGGAGGAACGTCTCGAAGGACCCGGTGCAGGCGTGACCGGCGGCGATGGTCAGCGACCGCCGGGCGGGCTCGGCCACCATCGCGAACAGGATCGTCGATCCCTCGTCGCCCTCGGCCGGATCGGGATGAACGCAGATGCTCTGCGGCGTCCCCTCGTGGTCGGCCAGGATCGATACGACGCCCTCCACGGTCGACTGAGCGGTCGCGGCGAGCGAGGCGGCGCGCGCGTAGCGACCGATGCTGTTCGGCGAGGGCGGGAAGGTCACCTCGGCAACCCGCGGATCAACGGCATGGTTCGTGTGAACGTGCGCGGCACCCACCGACTCCCGCGACCCGGTCGTCTCCACCACCAGCGCTCCCCCGTCTGGCATCGCGAACTGATACGAATAACCGCCCGCGCGCCCCGATCGCGACGCTCGCGCCGTCGCATCCGCCGCGTCGCGGGCGTCGAGCACGTCGCGAGCAACGAGCGCCCTCGGGATGCCGACGCGTTCGTCGCGCGCCGACAGCGACATCGCGCCGACCGCGACCCCGTGCTCATTGATGCCGACCAGGGGAAGCGTCCCCGCCACCACGGGCGCGAGCAACGCGGGACCATCGTCGGGCATGTCGATCACGATCCCCACAGCACCTTCGTCGCCCGCGTACCACTGCTCGGTGTGGCCGAGCAACGGCCCGTCGGCGCCGGCAAGCACCACGTCGGTGCAGCGCTCGAGCGGCGCCATAGTCCCGATGCCGAGCTCCACCTGTCCGTAGATCTCCTCGAACGCGTTCGCGGCCATGATCATCCCGAACGGCTGCCCCGCGCCGTTCGCCATCCCTCGGAGCTGCTCCACGAGGTGCGGCACCGCTGCCTCGGACGCCGCAATGTAGGGGAGCAAGCCGTGTTCGAGCCCGTGCCCACCGACGCCGTGGGCGTCGAGGTAGCGACGGACGAAGCCCAACGAGTGCTCGATCGCCTCGCCGAGCCCGCGCCCGATCGCACGACCCCGCTCGAAGGGAGTTCCCGTCGCACGCACCACGTTGAACGACATGGCTCAGCCCGCGCGCGCGGCGCGCCATCGGCTCGGGGAGGCATCGTGCGAGCGCTTGAAGGCCCGACTGAAGGCCTCCTCCGATCCGTACCCGACGCGCCGGCCGATCCTGCCGACCCCGAGGTCGGTCGTGGTGAGCAGCTCCTCCGCGAGATGCATGCGCCACTCCGTCAGGTACCGGATCGGCGCCCGACCGAGGACCTGGCGGAATCGCTCGTCGAGCAGCGATCGGGACACGGCCGCCTCGGAGGCGAGCTGCGCGACCGTCCAGCCGCGCTCAGGCGCCGCGTGCAGGAGCGAAAGGGCGGGCGCCAACACGGGGTCGCGGAGCGCGGCGATCCATCCGCTCTCCGCCGCGGGGGCGGTCGACAGATGCTCCCGCAGCACCTCGATCAGGACCAGCTCGGGCAGGCGGGTGGCGATCGGGTTCCCGCTCGCGTCGGACGGTGCGGCGTGCTCGAGCGAGTACTCGATGCTCGCGTGGACCCAGCCCGCCGCGGCGCCGTCCGGCGGACGAACGACGAAGACCGGGGGCAGCGCTCGCATAGCAGGATCGAAGAGCGGATCGTCGGAATAGAGGAAGCCGCACACGAGGTTGGTCGGTGCCCCGCCTCCCCCATGGTGGACGAACGGCATCGCGTCCCACGGCGGCGGGGCGATCAGCGTCTCGATCGACACGCACTCGGCGGGCGCCTCCCCACCGAGGGCATACCGGTCGCCGTACGGCAACACGATCACATCGCCCGTCTGGGCCCAGTGGCGCTCGCCACCGGCAACCGTCACCCAGCAAGAACCGCGGGCGACGATATGGAACAGGATCAGGCGTTCGGCTCCCGGGTGCAGCGTGTCGGCCATCGCCAGCGGCGAGGAGTCGATCTCGAACGCGTCGGTGAACTCCGACCGGAAGAAGATCGCGCCCTCGAGCCGCAGCTGCTCGAGCGCAGACCGGAGCATGTCTGGGGTTCCTGACAGCCCTGGCGGTGCCTCGATCATGGCCATTCCGTCCGCTTTCCCGGAGACTCATTCTGACAGAGACAAGCGATATGACGGAAAGGATGTGACACATGACGGCGTTCCCGCCGCTCACCCACGTCGCGCTCACCGTGCGAGATCTTTCGGTGAGCGTCCCGTGGTACCGGGCGCTCTTCGAGACGGATCCCGTGATCGACGAGGATACGGTGTCGAACTTCCACCACACCGTGTACATGGTCGGCAACGGCACCCTGATCGGTTTGCACCAGCACCAGACACCGGCGCCCGACGAGGTGTTCAGCGAGTTCCGGGTCGGGCTGGACCACGTGGCGTTCGGCTGCGCGGACATGGGCGAGCTCGAGAAGTGGACCGCGCGACTGGACGAGCTCGGCATCGAGCACGGACCGATCGAGAACGCGCACTACGGCTCGGATGTGAGCTTCCGCGACCCCGACGGGATCGCGCTGGAGTTCTTCGCTCCGCCCAGCTGATCTGCGGAGGACCACGGCGGCGCGCTCGCCGGGATAGAGGCGGGCGCGGCGCCGCCGCGTTGACGCCCGAACCAGCTCCCGGCCGATACTGTCGCCAGGGGAGGATCGCGTGGTCGAACGAGGTCGTGGATGACGAGCCAGACGGAGAAAGCCGAACGGTTCCGCGCCCTCCACGCTGGCGAGCCGTTCGTGATCCCGAACCCATGGGATGCGGGATCCGCACGCGTCCTGGAGGCGCTCGGGTTCCAGGCGCTCGCCACGACCAGCTCGGGGTTCGCGTTCACGCTGGGACGCCACGACGGCGGCGTGACGCTGGATGAGATGGCGGCGCACGTTCGCGCGCTGGATCTCGCGACCGATCTGCCGATCTCCGCCGATCTCGAGAACGGGTATGGCGCGGACCCGGAGCGCGCCGCGGCCGCGATCGCCGGTGTGGCCGAGGCGGGTGCTGTGGGCGCCTCGATCGAGGATTACGACCGCGACGACCACCGGATCTATGAGATCGGGCACGCGGTCGAGCGGATCGCCGCGGCGTCGGAGGCAGCGAGGGCGCTCCCGTTCCCGTTCATGCTGACCGGGCGAGCGGAGAACCATATCCGCGGCAACCCCGACCTCGACGACACGATCGCCCGGCTGACGGCCTACGGCGCCGCGGGCGCCGACGTGCTGTATGCCCCCGGCCTGCGGAGCGCCTCGGAGATCCGGACCGTCTGCGAGGCCGTCTCGCAGCCGGTGAACGTCCTGGCGCGACCCGGGATGGCGTTGGTCGAGATCGTCGAGGCCGGCGGGCAGCGGATCAGCGTCGGCGGCGGCCTCACGTGGGTTGCGATCGACGCGATGACGGAGGCTGCGACAGGACTGGCACGTGGCGACCTGTCGGCGCTTGCGGCGGAAGGTCCACCGGCGCAGTGGCTCCGAGACCGCCCCTGACCCGTATCGGCCCCTTCACCGCACCGATGAACGCGTCGAGCGTCCGCTCCAATGCCGGCAGCATCGCGTTGACGCGACGCGCGCGGATCACGAGGTCCCACAGAGGCTCGAACTTCCGCCAGCCTCCGGCGTAGGCGATATGCCGTACGCGAGCGCGAACGGTGTCCTGCCCCGCGGCGCCCGACCAGATGGCCGACCATCGGTAGAAGTCCCGATAGGCGCGCCAGTAGCCGTCCTCGAGCTGTCGCGGCGTCATCCGCGCCGGCTCGAAGACGACGTGGCGCGTGTCGTACAGCTCCCAGTCCTCGGTCACGATGCGTCGATCTGCCGCGAGCCGGCCGTGCAAGGCCGTGCCCGGATAGGGCGTCATGATGTGGAACGTGGCCGTCTCGAGGCTGTGGGCGATGCCCCAGTCGACCGTCCGCTGAAAGACGTCGGGCCCATCATCATCGAGGCCGAACACGAAGCTGCCATTCACCATGATGCCGAGGTCGTGGCAGCGCCGGATCGCCTCGTCGTAGTCGCGTCGGAGGTTCTGCCGCTTGGCATGCAACCGGAGGTTCTCGGGGTTGAGCGTCTCGAACCCGACGAACACGCTGCGCATGCCGGCAGCCGCGGCTCGCTCGATCAGGTCGTCTCGAAGGATCGCGTTCACCGTACTGGCGCCTTGGAACAGGCGCCCCATGCCCCGCATGCCCTCGAAGAGCCCGCCCGCGAACCGCGAGTTGCCGAGCAGGTGATCGTCGAGGAAGTACAGGTGCCGACCGGGGAGACGGTCGATCTCGGCGAGGGCCGCGTCGATCGTCTGCGTGTAGAACGAGCGACCGCCCTCGTAGAACGCGTCCTTGTAGCAGAAGTCGCAATGGTGCGGGCATCCGCGCGACACGACGATCGAGTTGGGACACAGATACCGCCGACGCTCGATCAGGTCGCGACGCACCGGTGGGATCCCCGCGAGCGTACGCATGCTCGCGGAGGACTCGTAGCGTGGCTTCGGACGTCCGGCTCGGAAGTCGGTCAGGAACTCTTGCCACGCTCCCTCCCCCGGACCGACGAACACCGTGTCCGCATGTCGCGACGCTTCCTCGGGCAGCGAGGTGGGATGCAAACCCCCGACGCACACGTGGGTCCCGCGGGCGCGATAGCAGGTCCGCGATCTCCCAGGCTCGCCGCGCGGACGTGATGTAGACCGTCATCACGAGCAGGTCCGGTGTGTCGTCCAGCGCGAGCGGCGCCTGCACGTGCTCGTCGAGCAGCGCAACCTCGTCGTCGGGATCGAGATAGCTGGCGAGGCTCGCCAGACCGAGCGGCGGGAACAACGCGTACTTGATCGGGCGGTAGCCCGGCGCGTTCGCCTCGACCAACGAGGGCAGGATCATCTTCACGCGGAGCGGACGACGCCGCCGATCCGTCCGTCCGTTGGAGCGCGCAGCGGCGTGCGGAGCCGACACGTGGTCCCCCCTCTCGCTCGGTCCGCCGAGCATCGGGGGCCTCGAGGGGGCGACACAAGGCTCGCCACCGGACCGTCACGCAGGTGACACAGCGACACAACACCGGTGTCGCCGGAACGCGAGGTGGTGGTCTAGGCTGCCGATCCCTCGAGCTTGGCCTTGATGTTCGCAAGGTCGCTGTGGATGCCGTTCGGGATGTCCTTGGACAGCTTCCAGCTCGTGACCTTCGCGAGGAACGTCGGCTCCATCATCTCGGCGCCCTTCGACAGCGTCGTCGACCCGCCGTTCTCGGCGAGCGAGAACCAATGGTGGACGCGACCCAACGCTCCCCTCGAATCCCAGGCGAACGACGTGTTGGGCTGCATGTCGGTGATCGTGCTCTGTTCGCGCTGCGTGCCGAACTGCTTCGCGGTCGTCGAGTAGGTGGACCCCACCGCGACCGGGCCGTCGCTCGACTTCGTCGCCGCGAGGCCATGGCCTCCCCACTCACCGTGACGGGTGAAATCCGAGACGTAGTCGAACACCCGCTGCGCCGGTGCCTGGATCGAGATCTGATCCTCGAAACGCTTCACGCTGCCCCCCTCGTTCCGTGGGATCGGCCGCCGATCGGCAGCCGATGCGGCTCAGGATTCTAATGACCACGGTCGGAGCGCGTTGTTCGCATGCCCAGCTACGCTGCGCAGATGTTGAGAAGCACCCGGATAAGGCCGGATGCCGGTCTCGTCCGTACATCCTCTGATGAACACCGACCGAGGGAGGAGAGAAACGTGAGGAGAGTTCACGGAATCGTTTTGGCCGTCGTGGCCGTTGCATTGGTCACTGCGGCCTGCAGCAGCTCGAGTTCCACATCGTCTTCGTCGACGACAACCACCACGAGCACGGCTACCTCGCCGGCATCGACCGGGGGCGGGGCCTCGAGCGCCGCGATCACCGCGGCGGGCTTCGCATTCTCGCCGAACTCCGTGGACGTCAGCGCCGGCAAGGTCACGCTGACCGTGACGAACAACGACGACACCGAGCACACCTTCACGCTCGACGACGGCAGCTCGACCACGAACCTGCCACCCGGCGAGACGCAGAAGATCGTCCTCGATCTCACGGCGACCGTGGGATGGCACTGCTCGATCCACCCCTCGATGACCGGCACGCTGAACGTCGGGTAGCCACACCACCTTCCGGAGCGCCGTGGAACAACGGGACCTCTGGCCCGTTCGGCCAGATGGCTCCCGTCGTTCACTGTGTGCATGGAGACTGCAGCAGTTGATCTCTACTGGATCCCGCTGGGTGCCGGCGGACGCGTCGTCCGCCTGAGCGGCAGGTTGTTCGAGAGGATCGACGCACTGCTTCACCGACGCCGTCCACGTGCCCTGTACCACTCTGCGCTGGTGATCGTCGTCCCCGAGGGGCGCTTCGTCATCGAGCAGACCCCCGTCCCTGACGCTGACGGCGAACAGCGAGGCGCCGTCGTTGCGGGCCCGGTCGGGACACGCTCGGCCGGACGCTTCCGGGTGTTCCGCTACGAGGTCCGGCGGTGGCGAGACGGCGTCATCCCGGACATGGGAGCCGCCGTCTCGAGCCCCGTGCGCGTCGCGAGCGAACTCGACCGGGCCGAGCACGTCCTCGATCTGGTGCCCTCCGTCCCGCCGCTCGTCTGGGGTCGCGACGAACGTCACGCGGGCGAGATGTGGAACTCGAACTCGGTGATCGCGTGGGTGCTGACGCGCGCAGGCATCGACGCTGCAAACATCCAGCCGCCTCCGGGAGGCCGCGCGACCGGCTGGCGTGCCGGTGTGGTCGTTGCCCAGCGCGACGGTGCCCGGATCAGTCGCGCCCCATCCACGTAGCGAGATCGGCCTCGTTGCCCTCGTTGTCGGCCAAGGTCCACCACGCCGGCGCGTACTCGTCGCTGATCAGATGACCCCCGGCGGCGATCGCGGCAGCGACACGCGCCTCGGCCTCGTCGTGCGGCACGAAGACGTCGATGTGGATGCGATTCCGCTGCGGCCGTGGCGCGTCCATCTGCTGGAACCAGAACGAGGGCCCCTGCGCGTCGGGATCGAGCAGATCTTCGTCCCCCTGCTGCCGGTAGCCGAGCACGGCGCGCCAGAACGGCATCACCTCCGGGATGACCAGCGCGTCGATCGTCACCTGTACGGTCTGCACGCCGGCCGGATCCGCGGGCACGCTCAGTTCACGGGCGGCCGCCGAGATCTGCCGGGCGAGCGCGACGTCGCGCTCGCTCAATCCGCCGATATCGTGCGATGTGAGCCGCACCGTCACGTTGGCGTACCGCAGGTCGACGTCGGGATGATGGTTCGCGGCGTCGGCGAGCCTGCCGATCGCCTCCACCAACGCGACCCCCTTCGTGAACGACTTGGTGCGGAAACGCGCGTGCGCGAGATTCGTCAGCACCCGCCAGTCGTCGACGCCCTCGGCCTCCTGGAACCGCCCCGGCGTGATGTTCTCGGTCATATCCTTGAATCTACCGTTGCGCCGCCATCAGTCCCAACTGGATGGCGATCCGTCCCTCGACGCCGGGCAGCGGCAAGGACGCCGCCTCCGCCTCAACGGCGCCGCGCGCGGCGCGCGAGAGTCGGCGCCAAGTCTGGATCGTCAGGATCCCTTGCGTGCGCCGCCACGTCCCCGCGATCTCACCGTCCACGAGGAGGGCGCCGGGCCAGACCCGAGAGGTCCACAGCCCTCGGCGACGATCGACGTCGGGGACCAGGAGCTCCGCGATCGGCGCCCCACAGAAGGAAGTATGTGTCCCCGCTCGGGAGGAAGCGCGCGGGCGCCGTCGGCCCGCGAGGAGTCCGGAAGGTCGGCTCGTCACGCGAGAGGATCCATGCATCCCCGACCGGTGTTCGCACTGCGGTCAGCGACCTGCCGAGCGCGTCGAATGCCTCGATACCTCGCTTGGCGGCGAGCCCCGCCCACTCGGCGAACGCCGCGGGTGTGGTGGGACCGAAGACGTGCAGGTATCGACGCGCGAGCTCGAGGCGAGCGAGTCGAGGTTCGATCTCCGGTGCCGGCACGGTCCAGACGACCGGTTGTCGCGCACCGTCCCAACGGATCAGGACCGTGCCGGTCGGCGCGGCGTAGCGGAGCCGGTTGGGGTCGACGCCGAGCGCTCCTCCCGCCTCGCCGTACGTCATCCGCGTCGCCGTCGAGGATGCGCGCGGAGTCGAGCCGCCATGTCCTCCGCGACCCGCAGGGGGCCCGCCTCGTCCGGCAGCCTCCCCAGCGTGAAGACGGCGAGATCGCGCGCCGCGACGACGTACGCATGGTGCCGCGGACCCCAGAGCTGGATCAGCGAGGGATCCTCCCAGGTCGTCGGGCCCGGTTCCCTCGACGCGCGCATGGATCGAGAGGAGGGCGGCGCGCGGCATGCTGTCCTGCAGGCCCGCCCACGCCGCTTGCCGCAGGGAGCGGCGACCGCGCGGGAGCCGTTCGTCGAGCGCGCCGACGTGCCGCCGGAACGCGAGGATCTGCGGCCGGGTCAAGCGGAGCCGGACGGCCGCCGTCACGTCCGGCGCTCTCAGCCGCCGATGCCCCGCTCGAGGCGGATGGTGGTCGATCGCGCCTCCGGGCTGTTGATGTGGTCGACCGCACTGGAGGATCGACCGTATTTAACCCGATACTCCTCATCGATCCGATCGTCCAGATCGTGATCGGCGTCCTCGAGTGCCACATCCGCCTCGACGCCGCCGGCAGAGATACGACCTGCATGGCTCGCTTCCACACCACGGAACCAGGCGCCGTCCGGGCCGTTCACGGATCGCACGTAGAGCTCGTCACCGAGGCGGACGACCCAGATGATCCGCGACGGCTGGAGCGTCCCGTCGGGTCGCTGCGGTGCGATCCGGAGCTCGTTCGCAGCTCCGATATCGGTCAGCTCCTGTTCGGTCCAGGCAGGCATCGTCCCGGATCAGGTCGCCATCGTGGGGGTGGGGGGGATCGCCTGCGTCGGCGTGGTGGGTTCATCCGTCGCCCGACGACTCGCCACCCACAACACGCCAAGACCGAAGATCGAGGCCAGCAGCCACACGAGTCCACCCACAGCCGGGATCAAGCCGAGCACGCGGAGGATCCCCAATCCCGCGAGGAAGGCGAGGAACCGCGAGGTTGGCGGCTTCACGATGAGCCGACCGATCGCGTGCGCTCCGGCCACGTACCCGACCGTGTACAGGAGCCCGAGCCCCAGGAGCGTGAACAGGCCCAGCGGGATGGCGACCACGATCACCAACAGGAGGACCGCGAGCACCGGCAGCAGGAAGAAGACCAGCGCACCGAACCCGATCGAGCCACCCAGGCGCTCTCGCACCGAGCGAACGATCGCGGCGTCAAGCCCAGGCGCGATCAACAACAACAGGAGCCCCAACACCAGGGTCGAGACGGTGTAGCCGAGCCACCACGCGAACCGGCTCGCAACCCCGACCGCGCCGGCGTTGAACTTCGTGCTGACGCGCTCTTGCTGGCCGCTCACGGTGGCACCCGACTCGACCGTCGGCTCTTGCGCCGTCACGAGATCCCCGTCGATCTGGGCACCGGATCGCACCGTGACATCCCCGTTGAACACCACGACATCCTTCTGGACGTGACCGGAGATCTCGGTCGGGCCGTCGAACACGACGACCGATCCAGTGACCGTGCCGTCGATCGTCGCCGAACCGTGGAAGAGCACCGCCGTGTCGACGGTGTCGCCCTCGGGAACGATGAGCCGACCGTTCATCACGATCTGATCGAGCTCGTTCAGTTCATCCTTGGAGTTGACCGCGGAGGCCGGAGCGGCGAGGAACACGCCGGCGGCCAGGACTGCTCCCACGGTCAGAGCCAACCTCATTGCCTGTGCGCGCATCGACAACTCCCTCCCCGGTGGTCGTTCAGACCACACTAGGCGCGGGCCGCGTCTGAAGGCAAAGTGCCGCGGCGTACCTTGGTACTCGATGATCGTCCAGGGGAGGATGCATGAAGACGCTCGTGTGGCGCCGGCTCGACGAGCCGGGGATGGAGGTGGCTCACGTGCGATCGTTCTCGTCGGCCTCGGGTGTCCAGATCGGCTCGTCGTACGAGGTTCGATGGCGCCTCGAGGACGAGCATCTCGAGCTCGAGCTGAACGGCCAAGGACGAGCGAGCTTCGAGCTGGACGGTGCCGACTTCTTCGACGTCTTTGCCTCGCCCTTCTTCAACTCCCTGCCCGTGATGCGCGACGGCCTCCTCGACGCGGGTCCTATCCGCGACTACATGATGCGGTTCATCTCGCTCCCCGACCTTGCCGCCACGACGTCGGACCAACGGTACGAGCCCATGGGGCAGCGGATCGTGCGCTACTCGTCCGGCTCATTCGAGGCGGCGATCGTGTTCGACGCCGACGGGTTCGTCGAGCACTACAGCGGCTTCCTCGAGCGAGTCTCCTGAGGTTGGGAACGTGAGCAGCGGTACGCTCCGGTGCCTATGAGGGATCTGCGGTCGTTGATCGACGACACCGAGGTCACGCTCGCCTTCTACGGCTCGATCGTGTACCTGGCGCTCGTGTCGGCGTTCGGATCCCAGAGCGAGCCGCCGAACCCGAGGGGAGCCATCAGCGCCCTCGTGGCGACGGCGACCGTCCTGTACATCGCGCACGTCTTCGCGGCGCTCGTCCCGAACGTTGCGAGGCAGGGCCATCTGCGCGCTCGCGATGTGACGCACGCCCTTCGCCACGATGTGTCGCTGCTCATGTCCGCGCTCGTGCCGATCATCCCTCTCTTCCTCGCGGCGGTCGGGTTGGTCTCCGTCGACAGCGGTTACCGCGCCGGGGTGCGCGTGACGCTCGCGATGCTCTTCGTCCTGGCCGTCATGCTGAGCCGACGGGACGGCCTCGCCTGGGGCCGCGCGCTCGCGGCCGGCGGCGTGATCATCGTCGTCACGGTCGTCGTCATCTGGCTCGAATCACACGTGCACTGACTGGCCTCCCAGTCGGATAAGGTCACGCCCTATGGCCCAACAGATGATCAACGATCGGACGTTCTCCGAGGAGTCGATCCGCGAGCTCTCGCGCGGAGAAGCGGTCCCCCGTCGCATGTCGGTCGGCGGCACGGTCCTCAAGACGCTCGTCCTGTTCGTGCTGACCTGCGGGTTCGCGGCCGTCGGCTGGAGCCGCGCGGGCACCGTGATCCGCGCGACGTCGGGGCCGTCCTGGCTCCTCGGGTACTTCCTCCTGATCGCGCTGTCGTTCCTGGCCATCGCGAACCCTCGCCTCGCTCCGCTCGGCGGGTTCGTCTACGCGGCCCTGATGGGCCTGTGGGTCGGGGCGATCTCGAACGTGTACGAGGCGGCCTACGACGGCATCGTCGCCCAGGCCTTGCTCGCCACGATGGCGACCGTGCTCGTGTGCCTGCTGCTCTACGCGTTCGGCGTCGTGAAGGTCACACGGCGGTTCGTCTTGGTCGTCGTCGCCGCGACGATCGGGATCGGCCTGATGTATCTCGTCGCGTGGATCCTGAGCATCTTCGGGGTGAGACCTCCGGTTCTGGACCGATCCATCGCCGACCGGGATCGCGATCAGCGTGGTGATCTGCATCGTCGCGGCGCTCAACCTGTTCATCGACTTCGCCGTGGTCGACCAAGGAGTCGCGAACGGTGCTCCTTCGTTCATGGAGTGGTATTCGGCATGGGGGCTCCTTGCAACCGTGGTATGGCTCTATCTTGAAGTCCTGTATCTACTCGCCCGGCTCCAACGCTGAGGACGGGACGCAATGAACGCTGAGCGTGCGAAACACTCCGGCGCAGGGCGCGTCGCAGCGATCGCATCGATCGTGCTCGTTGCGCTGGTTGTCGTCGCGACGCTCACCCGGGGCCTGGACGAGCCGCTGCGGGTGATCGCGCATCTCGTACTGCTCATGGTGCTTCTCGAGTCGCTCTGGGTCGCGCTCACGCGCGCCTCGACGAGGCGATTCATCGCGCTGCTCGTGGCTGCGGCGGCGCTCATCGGCCTGGCCGTGTTGATCGCGACCGCGGAGGGGTGGCTCGTCGTGTCGATGCTCGTCAGGATCGCCGCGCTCCTCGCAGCGATCGCCCTCGCGAAGTACGCGTTGGGCACAACCGCCGCTGCCCTCAAGGCGGCCGAGGTTGCCGGCACGCCGGTCCCGCCGGCCAAGCGCGGCGTCTTATTCATGAACCTCAAGTCGGGGGGCGGCAAGGCAGAGCGTTTCCACCTTGTCGACGAATGCCGGCGGCGAGGGATCGAGCCCGTCGTCCTGCAGTCCGGCGAAGACTGGCTCCAGCGCGTCCGCGACGTCGCGAAGAGTGGCGTCGACGTGCTTGGCATGGCCGGTGGGGACGGCTCCCAGGCGATGGTCGGAACGGTCGCGGCCGAGTTCGATCTGCCCATGGTCGTCGTGCCGGCGGGCACCCGGAACCACCTTGCGCTCGACCTGGGGCTCGATCGAGACGACGTCGTCGGTGCGCTCGATGCGTACGGCGACGCCGTCGAGCGGCGACTAGACCTCGCCGATGTTAACGGACACGTGTTCGTGAACAACGTCTCGCTCGGTCTCTACGCCGCGATCGTGCGCTCGCCCGAGTACCGCGACTCGAAGGTGGACACAACTCTCGCCACGCTGCCGCAGGTGCTTGGATCGGGCACCGAGCCGTTCGATCTTCGGTTCACCGGCCCCGACGACGAGTTCCACCACGGCGCCCACGTGATCCAGATCTCCAACAACCCGTACGGCGTGACAGCCGCGGGCCGGGGAAGTCGCCCACGGCTCGACACCGGCCAGCTGGGTGTGATCGCGCTGGTACTCGGAGCGCAAGGCGGGGCTCCGGCGTTCCTCGCAGCGCTTGCAACCGGGCACCCCGAACGATTCCCGGGGTACGCAGAGTGGGCGACACCGACGTTCGAAGTGACGTCGGATGCGCCGATCGAGCTCGGCCTGGACGGCGAGACGCAGGTCATGGACGCGCCCCTTCGCTTCTCGATCCGGTCCACACAGGTGCGTGTGCGCCTACCGCATCACGCGATCGGTCTCTCGCCGGCCGCGCGATCACTCGGTTGGCGGCAGAGCCTCCGGGAGCTGTGGAGCGTCGCCCTCGGCCGCCCCTCCCGGTTCCAGGCCTGAGTTTCCGTTCGCCGATCCGATCGCCTCCAGCGCCATCCCGATCGTCGGGAAGATGTGACTTCGATCCAAGGTCGTGAACATGCCGTAGCGATGCAGCAGATCCTCGATCCGTCCTCGGAGCTCGACGAAGGCGAGATGCACCCCTTGGTCGTTGAGCTCGTTGTCGAGATCCTCGAGCATGTCCGCGGCGGTGACGTCCACGTCGGTCACGGCCTCGCACTGCAGCACGATCCATTCGGGTCGCCGGTGCCGAACGAGCTCGCGGACCTGCTCCCGGAAGATGCCGGCGTTCGCGAAGAACAGTGGTGCCTCCCACCGGAAGATCACGACACCCGCAACCTCCTCCGCATCCGGGTAGCGGCCCGTGTTGTGCCAGCCGTCCAACGCCGGTACCCGACCGAGGACCTCCCCGTGTGGCCACCAACTGCGCCGGAAGAACAGCAAGATCGACAGCGCCACCGCGATCACGATCCCCTGCAACACGCCCAGCAGGATCACGGCGAGCGTTGCGACGACCGAAAGGATGAGCGCAGACCGCCGCATGCGGAAATACGTGCGCAAGATCTTCAGGTTGAGCAGCGAGAGCGCGGCGGCGATCACGACCGCCGCCAGGGCGGGCTGGGGAAGGTCCTGCAGCAGCGACGGCAGGAACAGCAGCAAGATCGCGACCATGGCGGCCCCTGCGAGCCCGGTCACCTGCGACTTGGAGCCCGCCTCCTCGGCGACGGCGGTGCGCGAGGCGCTCGCCGAGATCGCGAACCCTTGGAACAAGCCCGCGACGGCGTTGGCCGCGCCCATCCCGATCATCTCCTGGTCAGGATCGACCTCGTCCCCGCGGCGCGCGGCAAAGCTCGTCGAGGTCGCGATCGTGTCGGTGAGCGAGACCAGGACGATGCCGATCGCCGCGATGAGCAGAGGCCCGAGATGTTCCAAGGGCACGCTTGGGAACGTCGGCGCGGGCAACCCCTTAGGTAGCGACCCCACCGTCGCCACGCCCTTCGCGGCCAGGTCGAAGAGGCTGGTCGCGACCGTCGCGCCGACGACCGCCACCAACACCGCGGGCACCTTCTTCGACAAACGGGGCAGGATCAGCAAGATGGTCAGGGTGGCCACACCGATCAGCAGGGCCGTCGTATTCGTGTCGCTGAGACCCGAGATGAATGCCTTCGTCTCATCGACGAAGCCATCGGCGTCCGTCGAGAAGCCGAACAGCTTCGGTAACTGCCCGACGATGATCGTGATCGCCAGGCCGTTCATGTAGCCGACCTGGACCTCCTTGGACAGCAGGTCCGCGACGAATCCGAGCTTGGCGAGACCGAGACCAGCCTCGATCGCGCCGACCATCAGTGCCATCATCCCGGCCAAGCGCGATCGCAGTCGTCGGATCGCCGGCCACGAGCAGCGGCGTGATGGCGGCGAAGATCAGAGGTGACACCGAGGAATCGGGCCCGAGCACGAGGATGCGCGATGGACCGAAGATCGCATAGCCCACGAGGCACGCGATCGTCGTATACAAGCCGGTGACGGGCGGCAGTCCCGCGAGTTCGGCGTAGGCCATGCCTTGCGGCACCAGGATCGCCGCCAAGACGATCCCCGCGATGAGGTCCGGCCGCAACCACGAAGCGCGGTACGTCCGCAACACCCGTGCTCCAGGCACCCAGCGCTGGACACCGGACCGAGACTCGTGTTGCTCAGTCTGCACGTGCTCCCTCCGATCGAGCGTCACGATAGCGTTGCGCGGCGCCGGGTAGCATCGGCACCGTGACCGACGCCGCCGACCCCACGTCGCACGAGCCGCCTGAAGAGCGTCTCGCCGCCCGACTCGAGACCGCCGCCCCTACCCCGCTGCGGTCCAAGGTCGTGCACACGCTGCGCGATTTGGCGTCCCTCGATAAGGCTGTGTACGGCGCGATCGCGAGAACGCCGACGCCGACACTCGACGAGCCGCTTCGGCGCCTGTCGAACCTCGCCAACAACTCCAAGCTCTGGCTGGTGGCCGCGGGGGTGCTGTTCGTGGCGGGTGGCCGAGCGGGGCGGCGGGCAGCCATGACGGGCGCGATCGCGATCGGCGTCAACTCCGTCGTGGTGAACCTCCCGGTGAAGCACGCCGCCCGCCGTGCGAGGCCGGACCGCGCCGCCGTCGGGGTGCCGGTCGAGCGCTGGGTCGAGATGCCCACATCGACGTCGTTCCCGTCGGGGCACGCAGCGTCGGCCTTCGCGTTCACCACCGCTGTTGCCGGCTCACTGCCCGCGATCGGCTTCCCACTGCGAGGCCTGGCGGCGACCGTCGCGTACTCGCGCGTGCACACAGGCGTCCACTACCCCGGGGACGTGATCGTAGGTGCGTTGATGGGCGCTTCGATCGGCGAAGCCACCGCCCTCCTCATACGTGGTGTACGGCGACGCCGCTCGATGTCGCGTGTGGGGACGCCGCAGCACGAGTGAGAACGGAGCGATCAGTTGGCAGCCGCGCGCTCCCATAGGATGCGCGGATGGACGGAGGAGAGCTGACCCCGCGGCAGCTCCTCACGACCCCTCGGTCGGCGGCGATCGCCGGGATCATCTTCTCGGTGATGCTGGGGCTCGTCCTGGCGCTCCTGCGGCTCTCGATAGCAGCGACCCCGGGGCAGGACGGTCGATGGCTCACGGATCCGGCCCGACGTTCGTGGGTCGGTCTCGCGGTGAATCTCATCCCGTTCGCCGCGATCGCCTTCCTCTGGTTCATCGGCGTGCTTCGCGATCAGATCGGTCGCCACGAGGACAGGTTCTTCGCGACGGTCCTGTTGGGGAGCGGGCTCCTCTTCGTCGCGATGCTGTTGGTCGCGGGCGCGGTCGCCGGAGGACTCAGTGATGCCACGTCGACGCTCGGCGTCACGGCGACCCCCGGATCCGACCCCTGGACGATCGGCGTGCGGACCACCAGGTTCTTGCTGAACATCTACGCGATGCGGATGGCTGCCGTCTTCATGATCACGGTCGCCACGATCGCGCTGCGCACCAGCGTCATGCCTCGATGGCTCGCGATCTCCGGCTATGCGAGCGCCGCCGTGCTCTTGGTCGGTAACACCGTTGCGCCGTGGGTCGAACTGCTGTTCCCGCTGTGGGTGCTGCTCCTCAGCGTCGAGATCCTCCGGCGTTCCCTGGCTTCTCCGACTCAGTCGTAGGGCGCCTTTCCGCGCCACCTTCCGGAGGTGTCAATCGTTTGCGGTACCAGAGGGCGTCCGCACCCGCGGGGAGAGCCTCGACTCGGCCCACCAGTTCGTACCCGGCCCATTCGTACAGACGCCGAGCCTGAAAGTCGTAGGTGAAGTGCACCGTCTGGGTGCAGCCTCTCGCCGCCGCCTCAGCTTCGGCGGCGGCGAGAAGCCGAGGTCCGAGCCAGCGACCTCGGTGACTCGGAGCCACCCAGAGACTCGTCAGCTCGCACGCGTCGCCCCACGTCCACCCGCTGACGCCGGCGACGATCTTGTCGTCCTCGCGAACGAAGATCGCGAGCTCGGCTTCGTCGCCCAGCCCAATGGTTGCCGACGCCTCACGCCGGATTTGCGTCTCGAGGAATCCGACGTCGATCGGATCAGGATCGTCCTCGACCTGAAACGTCACCGCATCTGCTTCGTTCAGTCGCCGATCAGCTGCTCGATCAGCGAGACGTCGTCAAAATACGTCCGATACGACCGGATCTTGCCGTCGCGGAAATCGGCCACGGTGACGCCGGCCATCTGGACATGTCTTCCTGTCGCCTCCACGGCTGCGTCCTCACTGATCATGAGCGGCCCCGTGTGATCGGCTTCGATGACCCATTCGGCGAACGCCTTGTTGCCCACCTCGTCGAGCCCGCGGAATGAAAGGACCACGTTCGACCATGCCGTGTCATGGATGGAGGCAAGCTCGGTGATCGCCGTCAGCCCTGACACCGTAGCCAACGGCGACCACCCGACGACATCCTCCGTGAACAGAGAGCTCGGATCGGCCGACTCCGCCCCGACCTCGGCCTGGAGCGCCTTCATCAGCACATCCTTGCGCGAATCGCTCATGTCAGCCCCCCAGGACCTTTGCCTTGGCCGCGGCGAACTCCTCGTCCGTCATCGCACCCGAAGCGTGCAACTGAGCGAAATGGTCGATCTGCTCGGCCGGATCCGCCGGCGGCGGCGCATACTGCGCCGGCTCCGGCGGAGGCGCAGCGTATTGCGCCTGATCGTCAACAGGGGCCTGCGCAGCCTCCGCGTTCTTCTTATTCTCGTGGTGGACGACCGCCGCAGTCGCGATGACCGCTCGGCGCCTCGTCCGTCGCCGCATACCCATGGTGAACTCCCTCCTGCTTGCTCGGCTGGCTGCTACCTGGTTGGTCGGCCTCCGAGCGAGACCCACCACCTACAATGCGTGCGTGCGCACCCCGATCAGAAACCCAGCGGACCCGATGTACGCGGAGATCGAGGTGCACCGCACGATGATCTGCGACCGCGTGCGCACCGACGCCTTTCGAAGAGCGATCGATGCGGTGGTACGTCCGGGCGACGTCGTGCTCGACGTCGGTGCCGGCACCGGCATCCTGAGCCTCTTCGCGGCGCGGGCCGGAGCAGCGCGTGTCTACGCGGTCGAGCAGACGACGATCGCCGTGCTCGCCCGCGAACTGGCCGCCGCGAACGGTTTCGGCGACGTGGTCAACGTGATCCAGGGCGACATCGTAGAGGTCGACCTGCCGGAACGTGTCGATGTGATCGTCTCGGAGTGGCTCGGCGGTTTCGGCATCGACGAGGGGATGCTCGTTCCCGTCATCGTTGCGCGTGACCGCTGGCTGGAGCCCGGAGGCACCATGATCCCCCGCTCGGTGAGCGCGTGGACGGGCCTCGTGCACGACAGCCAGCTGGACGAGACCGTTGGATTCCTCCGCGACGACCCCTACGGCCTCCGTCTCGACGGGCTCGTCGAGATGACCGTCAACGAGATCATCTACTCGGGCTCCTTCTTTCACCTCGCGGAAGGTGACAAGCGCTCCGAGCCGGGTCTGCTGTGGACCACGGACGTGGAGCAGATCGCCATTGGTGAGGCGGAAGCGCCTCAGGAGGCCGAAGCGCTGCTGCGGGTTCGCGATGCCGGTACGGCAAACGCGTTGGCGCTGTGGTTCAGCGCAGACCTCGCTCCGGGCACGTCGCTTTCGATCGGGCCCGGCGATCCACCCACGCATTGGGGGATGACGACGGCTCCCCTGCGCTCGCCCGTGGAGCTCTCGCCCGGCATGGAGGTTCGCGCTCGGGTCCGGACCGCTCCCGCCCGGCCCATGGGGACGTGGACGCGCTGGGCCGTGGCGATGCCGGGCGCCGACTGGGAGGAGCACGACGAACAGTCGATCTGGGTAGAGGTCGACGACTGAGCAGCCTCGACGGCTGATCGTTGTCCGCGGTTCCGTCTGCGGTTCCTCCATGGAGTCTTCTCTCGCGATCGGGGTCAAAGCTAACCCGAT
Source organism: uncultured Actinomycetes bacterium (assembly GCA_963794065.1). GTDB lineage: Bacteria > Actinomycetota > UBA4738 > UBA4738 > HRBIN12 > AC-51. Next base: position 68,722 of record CAWCDA010000033.1, read on the forward strand.
GTTTCCGGGAAGAAGGCCGCGGCGTCATCGGCCGCGGCCCCCATCCCTTTTGGATCAATGCGTCAGCCGCCCATGCCACCCATCTCTTCGGCCTTCTGGATGTCACGGCCGTGCACCGTGAGCGCCCAGACGATGGCGACGTCGATCGCGATGATGGTGAGCGCCCAGAACGGATAGAACGTCATCGACGCGAACGCGGAGAACATGCTGATGACGGCCGCGATCACGCCCACCGTCCTGGCGAGCACGTTCCCGCTGAACACCGCGAATCCTGCGAGCAGGACGACCGTTCCGAGCAGGATCTCCCACCAGCCCCACGACGTCGCGCTTTGACCGAGCACGGCGTCGTTGCCATCAGGGAACAGGTTGTTCGAGTTGATGACCCACCCGAGTCCCTGGAGGATCTTGAAGCCACCGCCGATCACCATCAGGATCCCCGCGAAGCTGATCCAACCCACTGCTGCCCTACTTGGCATCCGTTCCGACATGTCTTTCCCCTCTCCAGCACGGAGCCCCCACTGGGCACCCTTCCATGGTTCAGATGCGCCCTACGCTTGGTCGGCCATCTTGGTCTGCGCATCGGCGAGCGCACCCTTGAGCGCCTCGACGTGACGGCCTTCCGCCTCGCCGACCACCTTCTGGATGGCACGCGTCACCGCGGGCTCGATGACGTCGGCATGGTCGCGCGTGTACGCGACGATGAGGCCGGCGCCACCGATCGGGATCGTCTCGCCGGCCGCCTCCTCGATCTTGCTGCCGGTCTTCTTGTGCAGCACCTTGCCGGCCCCTGCGCCGACGACGGCTCCGATCGCGGTTGCCGCGAGCAGAGGCGGCGCGAACAGCCCGACCACGAGCCCGACGGCGCCGAGTCCCTCGGCGCCCTCCTTGACCATGTGGTCGGTCTGCTCCACCGAGAGGTTGCCCTCCAGGTCCTTGCTCACCACGACGGCGCCCATGATCTCCGCACCACAGTTCAGGACGGCCTCGTAATCATCGTGCGCCGCCTCGGTCGAGAGGTAGCCGCCGATCAGTACGTCCGTGGGCTCCTTCGCCATGATCGCTTTCTCCTCCCGCTCCTAGCCGGCCAGGCTGCCCGCGGCGCCGCCCCGATGCGCCTCCGCGTGCAGCTGCAACTCGTCCTCGTCGGACAGGTGCGGCTTGATGTCGAACACAACCTTCTTGATCGTGCCGGTGAATGCGAAGGGCTTTCGGTCCTCGTACGCGAGATCGACGACGCCGCCGTTGTCACGACCGATGTCCATACCCGCGTAGCCCGAGAAGCGGATCGGCACGGTGTGGTCCATCCGTCCCTTCCCGACCGGTCGATCGTCGATGAACAGCGTCACCTCGCCGCCGGTCGCGGGCTTCGCCTCGTCGGCCGCGAACTCCATCCGCACCGTGACGTCGCCGGAGGGGAGATCCTCCTCCGCCACCTGTTTGAAGACGAAGACGCCCATCATCGAGTACGTGTGCGTGAGCTTCCCGTCCTCACGTACAGCGTGAACCCGCCCAGGTGGTCCGCCTCGGCGACGATCACGCCCTCGGCACCTGCCGTCGGGCACCACGAGATCGGCCGAGATCGAGTAGGAGCGGTTGTAGATCCGAGGGATCATCCCCGACAGCACGTCCTGCACGTCGCCACGGAACTCGAACTTCGTCCGCTGATCGATCGGAGGCAGTATGCCGAAGAAGGTCGACAGCGTCGCGAGGAGCGGCAGCACCTTGTACTTCTCTGCCTCCTTCCAGAACAGCGCCTTCAGCTCCTGAACCTTGTCCGGATGCTCGGCGGCGACGTCGTTCGCCTGCGAGAAGTCGTCGGGCAGGTAGTAGAGCTCCGCGGGGCCCGCATCCGGATCCCACACGCCGGGGGCGTATGGCGCGAGGGCATCCGGGCGTGACGACCCATGGGATCCGCTCTGTCTTCATCGCCAGCCACCAGCCGTCCTTGTACATCGCGCGATTGCCGATCGTTTCGAAGTACTGCTGGGTGCGATGCTCCGGCGCGCCGGTATCGGCGAACGACGCCGCGAACGACGTGCCATGCATCGGCTCCTGCTCGATACCGTCGACCGTCGATGGCGCCGGGATACCCGCGACGTCAAGGATCGTCGGCGCCACGTCGATCACGTGCGCGAACTGCGGTCGGACGCCACCGCCGTCGGTCACACGGGCCGGCCACCGCACGACGAGCGGGTTCCGCGTGCCGCCGAGATGCGAGCCGACCTGCTTGCCCCACTGGAACGGCGTGTTGCCCGCCCATGCCCACGCGGCGCCATAGTGCGGATCCATGATCGCCGCGCCCCACTGATCCAGTCCGCCGAAGCGCTCGGACAGCTGGAGCTGCATCTCGTCGGTGAGTGGGATGCCGTTCTGCATCGTCAGCTCATTGAACGAGCCCGTGATCGTGCCCTCCATGCTTGCGCCGTTGTCGCCCCAGATCCAGAGCACGAGGGTGTTGTCGAGCTCGCCGAGCTCCTCGATCGCGTCCAGCACCCGGCCCACGTTGTGGTCGGCGTTCTCCGAGAAGCCCGCGTACACCTCCATCTGCCGCGCGTAGAACGCCTTGAGCTTGTCGGGTACGTCGTCCCATGCGGGGAACGCCGGGTCGCGCGGAGTGAGCTCGGTGTCGGCGGGGATCACCCCGAGCTCCTTCTGTCGGGCGAACGTCTCCTCACGGAGCTTGTCCCAGCCCTGATCGAACTTGCCCTTGTACTTGTCGGCCCACGCTTTCGCGACGTGGTGTGGCGCGTGACTGCACCCGGTGGAGAAGTAGATGAAGAACGGCTTGTTCGCGTCCTGCGCCCGAACGCCGTGCAGCCACTCGATGCGTCTTGTCCGCCATCGCGTCGGGGAAGTAGTACGGGTCCTCTTCGTCGTCGAAGCGGTCGTCGGTCCCGATGATCTTCTGGTTCTCCGCGATCACCGGGTCCCACTGACTGGCGCCTCCGCCGAGGAACCCATAGAAGTAGTCGAACCCCCAACCGTTCGGCCAGCGGTCGAACGGGCCTGCGTGGCCCTGTTGGCCGTCCGGCGTGAGGTGCCACTTGCCGAACGCGGCCGTCGAGTACCCGTTGTCACGAAGGATCCGCGGTAACGGCGCGCAGTCGCGAGGCAGGATCGCGGAGTACCCCGGGAACCCGCCCGCGAACTCTCCGATCGAGCCGAATCCAACGGCGTGGTTGTTGCGACCGGTCAGCAGGGCCGCACGGGTCGGGTGAGCAGAGAGCCGTCACGTGGAAGCGGTTGTACTTGAGGCCCTGCTCGGCCACACGCGTGTAGTTCGGCGTCTGGATCGGACCGCCGAACGTGCTGGGGTTGCCGAAGCCGGCGTCGTCGATCAAGACGAGCAGGACGTTGGGCGCCCCCTCAGGCGGTACCGGATGTCCGACGAGGTCCCAATCCGGCTGCGATCCGTCGAGCGTGCGGTTCGCCACCCCCTGGAAAGCCCCACGGCGGATGGGGAGGTGCATGCGGTCCGGCTCGGTCATCGTGGCCCCCTCAAATACGTCTGGATCGTTTGCGTCGATCGGTGATCCGGCGAATGTGTCCGCCAAACTAGCCCTTCTGCGCGCGGCGTGATGCCCACCGAGCGATCCACCGAGGCGGGCCTCCTGCACTCTCTGATCCCGTCTCGAGCAAGAAACCCCCCACCTCGATCCCCTCTTCCTGTGCGGTGATGCCCTCGGCCCTGAGCGTCGCGCGCGTCGCGAGGTCCTGCATCACCCACATCGGACGAAACATCGGCTCTTGGGGAGGCGGTCTCGCCATCGGGCGAGTTGGCCGGGACTCTGGCAATATGCCGCTCGGCCGTCGGCGGGGAGCCGGCCGCGAGCCGGGAGGGCTCACTGAGCGAGCAGACGGGAAACGTTGTCCTTCCGCACACATCGACGCTCGCACCGAGCGTGCAGCGGACCGGATTCGTCGTGCGGCCACGTCTCCTCGATCTCCTCGCCGAACCCCAGCCCGACGCCCTGGTCCTCGCGCCCGCGGGGTACGGGAAGACCACCCTGGTTGCCCAATGGGCCGAGCGGGACGATCGTCCGGTCGCGTGGGTCACGCTCGACGAGACGGACGACGATCCTGTCGCCCTGCTCGGATCGATCGTGCGCACGCTCGGCTCGATCCGCGACATCGAACCCGCGATCATGAGCGCATTGCTCGGTCGGCGGCGGGCAGACTGCGCGCTCGCGATCGGCCGACTGGGACCGACCTTCGCGACGCCGGATCCGATCGTGCTCGTGATCGACGACGTTCATCTACTGACGGATCCGCTCTGTCACCGAGCCCTCTCACAGCTGATGGGCCGGCTGCCGGAAGGATCGCGGGTCGTGCTCGCGGGTCGAAGCTGGCCCGCCGGCACCCTCGCGCGACTCCGTTCGGAGCGGAAGTTGATCGAACTCGGACGCGAGCAGCTCGCGATGTCCGATCCGGAGGCCTCGGCGCTCATCCGCGGCGCCGGCGTCGACTGGGACGCGCCGACGGTCGCGACCCTGAACGCCCATGCGGAGGGGTGGGCGGCCGGCTTGTATCTCGCCGCGCTCGCGGAGAAGGACCAGCTCCCGCGCGCGGAACACGCGTTCGATACCGGCGCGAACGACCGATTCATCACCGACTACCTTTGGTCCGAACTCCTGGCGCGGGCGACCCCGGGGGACGTCCGCTTCCTCGAGGAGACCTCCGTTCTGGAGCGGATGTCGGGCGATCTCTGCGATGCGGTCACAGGCGAGGTCGGGGGGGCGGCCCGACTCGCGGCCTTCGAGGAATCGAACCTCCTGGTCGTCCCGCTGGATCGAACGGCCACGTGGTACCGCTACCACAGCGTCTTCCGCGGCGCCCTCGAGCGACGGCTGCGCGACCGTGATCCTGAGCGGGCGACGGCGTTGCGACAGGCCGCGAGCGACTGGTCGCTCCAACATCGGCTGCTCGAGGATGCAGGGCTCTACGCGATGGCCGCGCGTGACGAGGCGCGGATGGCCGCGCTGATCGCACGCTCGGGGCAGCAGCTCTATGCAACGAATCGCGCCACGACGGTCGAGGCATGGATCGACTGGCTCGAGCACAACGGTTCGCCCGAACAGCACCCGGCGGCGGCCACGCTGGCCGCGCTCCAGCGAGCTCTCACCGGGAGACCGATCGATGCCGAGCGCTGGGCAGATGCGGCCGATCGCGCCACCGTCGACGAGCAACCGCCCGACGGGAGCGCTTCGATCGATGCGTGGCGAGCGCTGCTGCACGCGGTGCTGTGTCGCAACGGAGCCGACGCGATGCGCCGGGACGCGAACGAAGCCGTCGACACACTCGGCCCGATGAGCCCCCTGCGGCCGGCAGCCTTGACGTTCCTCGGGATCGCCGAACTCCTCGTCGGCAACGATGAAGCCGCAGATCAGCGGTGGGAGGACGCGGTGGATCTCGGCCTGCAGATGGCCGCCCCCGCAGCAGTGGCGGCGGCGTCCGAACGATCGGCGCTCGCGATACGACGAGGTGACTGGGCAACAGCCACCGTGTTCTCGCGCGCAGCTCGGCAGATCAGCGAGTCGTTCGGCATCCAGGAATACGCGACGGCAGCGCTGCTTGCGGCCACGGCAGCGCGTATCGCGGCTCATCATGGCGACGCCGCGGAGGCGAAGCGTGAGATCGCGGCCGCGAACCGCTTGCGGCCGCAGCTCACCCATGCCCTCCCCTATCTCGCCGTGCAGACGCGATTGGAGCTGGCCGCAGCACAGCTCGCGATCGGTGACGTCGTTGCCGCACGTCTCCTGGGCCGCGAGATCGCCGACGTCTTGCGCCGACGCCCCGACCTCGGGATCCTGAACGACGAGGTCGAAACCCTGGCCGACACGACGCGCCGTGCCTCGTCGACCGACGCGTCGATGCCCAGCCTCACCACGGCGGAGCTCCGGTTGCTGCCGCTGCTGCCCACGCATCTGTCGTTCCGCGAGATCGGCGAGGAGCTCCACATCTCGGCGAATACCGTCAAGACCCAGGCGATCTCCATCTATCGAAAGCTCGACGTCGTTTCGCGGAGCGATGCGGTCGCACGTGCGACCGAGGCGGGTCTCCTGCAGCCGTAGCGCAGACCTTCATCCAGTCGGGATGATGTGAGTGCCTGCCCTCCGTGCTCACCTTGGACTTGGCTCGAGCCGCAGGCGAGGAGGTCCCATGCAAGGATGGCAGCAGACCCTCGTCGGTCTGGCGGTCGACGACCCCACGACGGTGTCCTCCGTCCTCTCCGGGAACTGCCAGATCGAGCGTCTCGATGAGCGAACCGAGTCGTTGGTGCGGATCGCAGCGGCAACCGCATCGGACGCGTCGGGGCCGACGTTCGAACGGATCTTGAGCGATGCCCTCGATGCCGGGGCGACCGAGGAAGAAGTGGTGAGCGTGCTGATCGCGTGCGCACCGCTGATCGGAGCGTCGCGACTGGTTCGTTGCGCGCCGTCGGTCGCCGCCGCCCTCCACTACGACGCCGATGAAGCGCTGGAGTCGCTCGAAGGGATCTGAGAACGGGGGGCGTGCAGACGTCCATCGATTGTCCTACAGTCGTTTCCCCAGAGCACGGCCCGAGAGGGAGTAAATCGATGAGCGCAGCAACGGTCGCACATCCAAGCGTCGAGGAGCGGAAAGCAGCCGGCAAGGACCGGCGGGAGAAGCTCGCCCCCTCCGGTCACGAGGGCTGGACGCCGGCGGCGGGCCGCACAGACCCGATCGCGCTGCTCCAAGCGCAGAACGCGACCCGAGAGAAAGACCTGGTGCCGGTTCGCCACGGGCGGATGATGGTGTCCCCGTTCACGTTCTATCGCGGGGCGGCCAAGATCATGGCCGCCGACCTGAAGGACACCCCGAGGTCCGGTCTGACGGTGCAGCTGTGCGGCGACGCCCATCTGGCGAACTTTGGCGTCTTCGCGTCGCCCGAGCGAGCCCTCGTGTTCGACCTCAACGATTTCGACGAAACGCTTCCGGGCCCGTTCGAGTACGACGTCAAGCGTATGGCCGCGAGCTTCACGATCGCCGCACGCAACAACGGGTTCAGCAAGGGCGACGCGCGGAAGGCAACGCTCGCGTCGGTGAGCAGCTATCGAAGCGCGATGGCTGCATTCGCGGAGATGTCCACGTTGGAGATCTGGTACGCGAAGTTGTCCGAGGCCGAGCTGCGATCGGCGATGAAGACCTTCGTCGCCCAGCAGAAGGACAAGGCGGCCAAGAAGGCAGCGAAGCAGCGAGAGAAGCGGGCGGACGCCGCCGCCACGAAGGCTCGTACGCGCGACAGCCTGCACGCGCTGTCGAAGCTCGCGGAGCAGGTCGACGGCAGGTACCAGATCGTCAGTCAACCGCCGATCATCGTGCCCTCGCGGGACCTCACGAAGATGGGCAGGCTGTCCCCCGAGCAGTTGATGGATGCGGTGCACGACCAGTTCCGCGCCTACCGCGCGACGTTGCAGCCCGACCGACGGCAGCTCCTCGAGCGGTTCGAGTTCGTCGACATGGCTCGGAAAGTAGTCGGTGTCGGCAGCGTCGGCACTCGAGCATTCATCGTGTTGCTCCAGGGCCGCGATCAGCAAGATCCCCTCTTCCTGCAGGTGAAGGAGGCCACGACCTCGGTGCTCGAGGACCACCTCCCCAAGAGTCGCTATCGGATGTCCGGCGAGCGCGTTGTCCAGGGACAGCGACTGATGCAGGCGGCAAGCGACATCTTCCTGGGTTGGACGAAGGGGCAAGAGGAAAATCGATACCTTTACTGGCGGCAGCTGCGGGATATGAAGAGCTCCGCGGACGTGGAGTCGATGGATCCACCCTCCCTCGCGTTCTATGGGGGCATCTGCGGATGGACGCTCGCTCGCGCACACGCGCGATCGGGAGACCCCGTCGCGATCACTGGCTATCTCGGCAAGAGCGACGGCTTCGATCGTTCGATCGTCGACTTCTCAGCGCGCTATGCGGATCAGAACGAGCGCGACTACGAGGCGTTCACCCAGGCCATCCGATCCGGCAGGCTGACCGCTCTGGAGGGTGTCTAGGTATACCCTTCGCGTCGTGACCGGTCCCGACGATACGGAGCACGACGCACCCGTCACGACCGCCGGTGAGCCGCCTGAGCCGACGCCGCGGCCCAAGCGTGCGCGACGTGTCGTCCACGTTCGGATCTTCTCGTCGGCCAGCGACGCGCCTCGATCGCGACGCCCGACCGATGCAGTCCTCCTCGTCGTCTCGATCGTCCTCGTGTCGACGTTCATGGTTCCAGCGCCGGACGCCACCACGACCGACACCGCCATCACCTCCTTCCTGCAGCAGCTGCCGGGCACCGCGAGCGGTCTGTGGCAGCTGTTCTACGACCTCCTGCTGGTCTGGCCGGTCGTCCTCATGCTCGCGATGCTGTTCGCCCACGGCCGCAAGCGGGTCCTGCGCGACATGGTGCTCGCGCTGGTCGTGGCATGCGTGTTCATATCGCTGGTCGCGATCTCGATGGGCAAGGACGTCAGTACCGTCTTGTCGGACGCCTTCACCACGCACACCCCTTCGGCGTATTTCGCGTCGAGGCTGGCCGTCGCCGCCGCGCTGATCGCGACTGCGTCTCCGCACCTGACGCTGCCGCTGCGTCGCATGGCCCGATGGATCCTGTTCTTGGGATCGCTGGCGTGCATCGTGCTCGGCGCATCGGTGGCGATCGGCACGGTGGCCGCCTTCCTAACGGGGATCGCCGGCGCCGCGATCGTCCATCTCTTGCTCGGCTCGCCCGGAGGGCGTCTCACGATCGAGGAGGTCGCGGAGGCGCTCGAAGACATGGGGGTGGAGGCGACGGACCTGCGAGCGACCCCGCTCGGCCCGCGAGGCGTCGAGCTTGTCGACGCGTCGACCTCCGATGGCCGACCGCTGCGGGTCAAGATCTTCGGTCGGGACGCACGTGGCGGAGAGTTCCTCTCCTCGACCTGGTCCTCGCTCAGCCGCAAGGGCCACACGCTCCGTGCGGGCTCGGGCTGGCAACAGGTCGAGCGAGAGGCGTTGGCATCGGTGTTCGCGGAGCGCGGGTCTGTGCCCGTCCTGCGCGTGATCGCCGCCTCGGAGACGCCGGAGGGCGATGGCGTGCTCGTCCTGGACGCCGACGCGAGCACCCTCGGATCGTTGGACGCCGACGCGATCGACGATCGTTCGATCGATGAGCTCTGGCGAGCCTTCGCGGCGCTCGGCGAGGCGGGCATCGCGCTCGGTCGCGTGACCGGCGACAGCGTGTTCGTTCGCCCGGACGGATCGGCAGCGGTCGGCGACTTCAGCGACGCGACGATGTCTGCGGATCGAAGCCTGGTCCTTGCGGATCGTGCACAACTGCTCGCCGTCACGGCGCTCGTCGTAGGGCGCGAGCGCGCCGTACGGATCGCCGTACGCGCGTTGGGCGCCCACGAGGTCGAAGCCGCGCTGCCCTACCTGCAGCGCGCAGCCCTGGAGTCCGAGGTCTGGCACGAGATCAAGGGCCGCGACTGGGAGCTGGAAGACCTGCGGGTCATGGTGGAGCAAGAGACGGGCAGTGCCCCCAAGGAGCTCGAACAGCTCCGGCGCGTGTCGTGGGGATCGCTGCTGAAGCTCGCGCTGATCGGCTTCGTCGCCTACGCCCTGATCTCCGCGGTCTCGAACGTCGGTCTCGACACGATCGTCGAGGAATTCCAGAGTGCCGACAAGGCCTGGCTGCTCGCCGCCATCATCCTCACGCCGATGGCGCAGGTCCCACAGGCGTTCTCCACGATCGGGGCGAGCACCTACCCGCTTCGATACTTCCCGTCGCTGATGCTGCAATACGGCATCCAATTCATCTCGCTCGCCGTTCCCAGCTCCGCCGCGCGGGTTGCACTCGAGATCCGCTTCTTCGAGCGCATCGGCGCACCGGCGGCCGGCGCCGTCACGGTCGGCATGATCGACAGCTTCAGCACGTTCTGCATCCAGATCTCGTTGATAGCGCTCATCACGCTGTCGGGTCTGGCGTCGCTCCATCTGTTCGGGTCCGGCTCGTCCGGATCCTCGTCGGGGTCGAGCATCGACTGGCAGACCGTGGTCATCGCGTGTGGCCTCTTGCTGCTGGCCTTTGCCGCCGCCCTGCTCTTGCCACGCTTCCGTCACATGCTGAAGCGGTTCGTCGACGCCCTCCGCGCGAAGGCGGCGGACGGTCGCGACGCGCTCCGGGTGCTGCGAGATCCTCGGAAGCTGCTGTTCCTGCTCGGCGGCAACCTGATCGCCCAGGTCATGATGGCGGTGATCCTCGGCATGTGCCTGCGTGCGTTCGGCTACTCCGCCTCGCTCGCCCAGCTGATCCTCATCTACTGCTTCGTGTGCTTCTTCGCCGGGTTCATGCCGGTGCCGGGCGGCGTCGGCGTTGCCGAGGCCGCGTACACGGCCGGCCTCGTCGCGATCGGTATCCCGCAGGCCGCCGCGACGTCGACAGCGCTGATGATGCGGCTGGTCACGTTCTACCTGCCGCCGATATGGGGGTCGTTCTCGATGCGCTGGATGCGCGAGAACCGCTACCTCTAACCTGGGGCTCAGATCCGCCGGCGCCCCCGACCCGGTGTCACCGCCGCGGCCACGACCGCGGTCTTGGCGACCGGCGAGGGTCCCGGCGTGACGGCCTTGGCCACGACCGCCGTCTTCGCCACCGGGGCGCCGATTACGCCACGTCTTCCTGCACGTGCAGCTCTCATTGGCATGATCACCCTCCTACAGTCTGTGCTTCGTCCGCCTCGATCGAGGCGATGATGGCCTGGATCGGGATCCGGCCGGTCGCGATCAGTTGGCCACCGGAACGACGTGCGGCGGCGGCGAACGGCGCGGCCCACAGGTTCTCCCAGATGAGCACGCCTGCCGTGCTCCCCGGGTCCATCGCGGCCGCGAGGTGCTCGACGTCTTCCGCGGCCAAGAGCTCCGCAAGCTCGGCCTCGAGCGCTTCGAGCTCCCCGAGATCCTCGACGTCGGAAAGCTCCATGGCCTCGACCGAACCGTCCTCGTCCTTGGTCAGGATCAGGACGTCCACGAGGCGGATCGTTCCGGCCTTGACCAGGGCGAGCAGTTCCGCCGTCATCTCGCCGGTGAAGTTGCTCGCTCCTGCCGGAAACTCGACGACGATGTAATCGATAGGGCCCAGTTCATCGAAGGAGACATCTGACATGACTCGTACCTTTCACTCGTTCGGAGACTACGGCTTGTAGTTGCTGCATGGCCCGCCGATCCGGTCATTTCGGTCCTTAGGAGTCGCTCACCGTTCGTGGATCGCTTAGGCGTGCACCGGCACACCTGCCACGGTGCGGTCCTGCACCACGTACGCCACGATCAGCGCCGCTGGGAAGAAGAACAGACTGAAGACGAAGAACCAGAAGAAGCTGTGACCCTTACGGCCGGCGACGCGGGCGGGCCAGAAGGCCAAAGCCACCCAGATCGCGATTACTAGGAACCACATCAACCATGCACCTACCGACATCGCGAGCATCTCGAACCCCTCCTTACCTCGGACAATCGGGTTGATTGCCACTACGAGGCTGAACCTAGGTGGCGTGAGGTCGCGCGTCGGGGGCCATTCGCCTCCTCCAATCCGGGACGTCGCAGGTGGGCGGAACATTCACGTCCACGATCCAACCTCGGGCGTCTCATCGACTCGGTAGCGATCCGTGACCATGGGGAGCATGGACGACTAGCAGCGACCGTGAGCGATTCGAACCCACCTGTGCGCTCAGCGCGACGCTCGACCGCCTTGGCTGAGGAACGCTCGCTCCGCGTCCGTCGGCGCCATGTCGGCCGCGCGCTTGTAGGCGGCCGCGGCTTCGTCGTCCCGCCCCAGCCTGCGAAGGAGATCGGCTCGCGTTGCGTGGAACGAGTGGTAGTTGTCCAGGTCCAGCTCGTCCACGAGCGCCAACGCGGCGCTGGCGCCCTCCACCTCGCCGACCGCGATCGCGCGGTTGAGCGCCACCACGTGCGTGGGGGCGATCGCGAGCAGCTGGTCGTACAACGCGACGATCCGCGACCAATCGGTCTGCTCGATCGAGGAGGCGTTCGCATGGACGGCGTTGATGGCCGCCTGGAGCTGATACGGACCGGGTTGGTCGCGGCGAAGGCACCTGCGGACGATCGCTTCTCCCTCCTCGATCAGACTTCGATCCCATCGCGATCCGATCCTGCTCGCCGAGCAGCACGAGCGATCCATCGGGTCGCGTTCGCGACGAGCGACGGGCTTCGGTCAGCAACAACAGCGCCAACAGGCCGGCCACCTCGGGTTCGTCGGGCATGAGCGCCACCAGGAGTCGAGCCAGCCGGATCGCCTCGACGCAGAGATCCACGTCCGCCGAGCTCGTCAGCCCGGCGTTGTACACGAGGTAGACCACGGCTAGCACGGGACGAAGGCGCCCCGGCAGCTCATCGTCCTCTGGCACGCGATACGGGATCCGCGCCGCCTTGATCTTGCGCTTGGCGCGCGCGAGCCGTTGCTCCATGGTCGGCCGGGTGACGAGGAAGGCACGGGCGACCTCCTCCGTGGTCAGTCCGCCGAGCAAGCGCAAGGTGAGCGCGACCTGTGCTTCGGTGGAGAGCGCGGGGTTGCAGCACGTGAAGATGAGCCGAAGACGGTCATCATGCATGTTCGTCACCACCTCCGGAATCCCAAGATCCTCTGCGCGAGAGGAGAGGACCGCCACCTCGTCGAGCAGGTCCCGCCCACGTGACTCGCGGCGAAGCCGGTCGATGATGCATCTGCGCGCGGTCGTCGTGATCCAGCCACCAGGGTTGGGAGGGAGACCGTCGACCGGCCACTTCCGCAGGGCGATGGCGAACGCATCCTGCAGGGCATCCTCGGCGGTGTCGATGTCACCGAAGATGCGGATCAGGGTGGCCACGGTTCGACCGGACTCCTCGCGGAAGATCCGATCGATCGCGGCCGCGTCCATCTCGGGTAGGCCACCGACGCCCGGCGCTTCAGGCGTCGGGCATCTCCCAGAACGGCCGGACCTCGATCGGAGCGCCGACGGCTACGGTGGTCTTCGACGCCCAGCCGAGCGCCGCGTCGAGATCGCTCGCCTCGATGATGTAGAACCCTCCCAGGTGTTCCTTGGACTCGGCGAAGGGGCCGTCGGTCGTCATGACATCGCCGTCGGCGACGCGTACGACCGTGGCCGATTCGGGCTCCACCAGCCTGCCGGAGAAGACGAAGGCACCCGCCGACTTCATCTCCTCTTCAAGGGTGAGGATCCGCTGCCAGGACTGTTGCATCTCTTCTTCGGTCATCGCGGGGCCACTCTCACCGCCATAGGCGGAGAACATGTACTGGGCCATCGGACACTCCCTTCGGCTTGGGCGAGGTTGTCCCGCCCCTCACCTAACTACGAACGGACCCGCCAATACTGACACCCGTCGGAGGAAAAGGAGTCCGTCACATATCACGGCTCCGGGATGCCGGATGATCCGGCGCTCTTGGAGCGGGGGTCGCCTATATGCCCTCGGTTGCCTGCAGCCTGCCAGACCTGACGGCGCCCACGAACTCCTTGTAGTCGCGGTCGTTCTGGTCGGCGTAGCGTTCCGAGAAGTCGGTGATCGAACGGTCGAACTTGTCACTCGTACCCAGATAGGCGGCGATCGCGACCGGATCTCCGGAGCGAGCGTGCGCCCGCGCAAGCGTCCATGAGCACAAGCTTGCGTAGGTCATGAGACCGGACGGCGACATCGCCTCGACGTCGGCGGACCCCTTCATGTCTCGCAGCTGTCGCCAGTAGAAGTGTCGGGTCGTGTCCAGGCCGACCGTCCAGCCCAGGTAGATGTCGCTCGCGGCCTGCATCAATCGCTGACCCTGTACGACACGCTCGCCATGGTTCTTGTACCTGCTCTTCGGGAGATGATCCTCGAGGACCGATGTCGTCGCCTCTTTCACCTGGAGGAAGAGCGGGTCCTGCCCGTCTCGGCCCTGGAGCAGCACGATGAAGGCGCGGGTGCCGACGCTTCCGACGCCGACCACCTTGCGGGCGAGGTCGAGGAACTCGAACTTCTCGAGCAGGTGACGCCGGTCATCCTCGAGGGTGGCCCGGTACGAGCGGAACTGCTCGCGAACCGCGTCCTCCACCTCGTCGGGTGAGAGGCCGTAGCTGGCGGCAAGCTCGCGCTCTGGGACCACGATCGGCGGCTGGCTCGCGATCCGGTACCGACCGTCGACGAGCTCACCGAGCTTCGACAGAGCCTGGAGGCTGTCGCGCGTGCGAGCCTTCTTCACCACCTTCTCGGCCCGTTTGGCTTCCTTGGCGCCTTGCTTGTTCTTTGCGGCGCCTTTGCGCACAGCCGCCATGATCTCGTCGGAGTTCAGGTGGGCGTACCACACTTCCATCGTCGACATCTGCGAGAAGCCGGCCATCGCTTCTCGATACCCGGCGACCGATCCGAGAGTGGCCGAGCGCACATCGGCCTTCGAGAATCCATTGTTCCGCGCAGCGATCGTGAAGCTCGCAGCCATGCGCTTCACGTCGTACTCGAACGGCCCGGGGAGCGTCTCGTCGAAGTCGTTCACATCGAACAACAGCTGTCGCTCCGGTGAGGCGAACGCGCCGAAGTTCGACAGGTGGGCGTCGCCGCAGAGCTGCGCCTCCAGCCCGGCCGTCGGCGTGTCCTTCAGGTCGGACGCCATGATCCGCGCCGCTCCGCGATAGAAGGTGAACGGCGAGACCATCATGCGGCCGTGACGGACAGGCACCAGGTCCTGCTCGCGCGCGGTGTTCTGCTCCTGAAGCAGCGAGACGGGATCCGCACGGTCGCGCGCAGCCTTCCAACCGGTGTGCGCCGACTGCGGCGTTCGCGTCCGCGCCTGCTTCCCCTGTGCCCGCCGCTCCTCGAGGCTCGGATGTGCGATCTTCTTCACGGGCATGGGTTCGCTCCCAACGTCGGGCCGGTCAGCTCATCGATTCGTCGTCGGCATCCTGGAGTTCCACCACGAGCTCGGCGAACCCAAGGGCCTTCGCGACGTGACCGATGGCAGACGCGGTGCGAGCCGTGCCGACGATCGGCGCGATCGCGGCAACGACATCACGAACGGTCTCTCCGTCGACGCCCGCTGCGTCGGCGGCCATGAGATTCAGGAGGTACGAAGCCGGGGGTGCATCCATGGCGATAAGCGCCGCGATCCGCACCAACATGAGGCTCCGCGCGTCGAGGCCCGAGGCCTCCATCGAAGCGACGGTCATGACCTCCAACAGGTCCTGCACCGGGGTCTCAACAGATCCACTCGCCATCTCTCTGCTCCTTCCATCCGGCGTCGCCGAGCGGCGCCCATCGGGTCATTCCTGAAAGCCCGGTGCCTCGGGTCGTGACAGGAACCATCGCTGACTTCCGTCACCGTTGTACTCCTCAGCCGCGAATGGTGCTGAGCGCCTGATCAGATGGGTCGATCGCGCTGTGCCTTCAGATCCGTGTGCGGACCTAGCGGGCCGTCAGCGAGTTCAGCACGAGGAGCCGACATCCGCGGCCAGTCTCGGCAGTCCGGCTTGAGAGAGATAGCCTGTGATTCACGCATCCTGCATGACGACGGCTCATCACGATCCCGGCATGCTTGGCTAGGTTTCGACCGACCGAGGAGGAATCCCATGCGAACGTACCGCCGCTCGACGACAGCCGCGATCATCTTCGTCTTGGCTGCTTCGCTCGCCGCGTGTTCCAGCGACTCGAGCACGTCCAGCACCGCCGCGTCACCGTCGGATTCCGCCGGCGCCCTCGGGCAGGCCATCGACAACGTGTGCGGCAAGCTCACCGATGCGTCGACGGCGGTTGCCGCCGCGCAGGCGGGCCAAACGGGGGAGCTGTCGAGCAAGGCGCAAACCTTGGCAGCGGACCTGAACAGCGCCGCCGCCCTCCTGCAAACCCTCGGCGCGGACGCAGCGCCAGACGTCAAGCAGCTCTCGATCGACATCCAGAACCTCGCGACCGCGGCGCCAGGCAAGGTCGCTTCGGCCGCCGGGACGATCCAGACCGAGATTGCGGATCTGCAGACATCGATGGCCTGTCCCGCCCCGTCGCCGTAGGCACTTTTCCTCTTCAGGCAGAACCTTCGCCCGGCAGGACGGACGTCAGGCCGAGACCGGCTCCCAGTGCATCTCGCTGACCTCTAGGACCACGTCGAAGCCCGAGCCGTCTGCACGCGGCCGGACCTCGCCTTCAACTGCGAATACCCGATCGTTGAGCCATCGATATCGCTCGTCGTCGGTCGTGTGCTGGGCCATGCCGAGCAGCTGGCGCATCCCGGAGTCGGTCAACCTCGCCAGCCCCTCCCAGTGAAACAAGATCGTCGCGCCGTCGTCGGTCTCGAGCGCGCCGCGGAACTCCGGTTCGAGCGCGCCATCGACGCGACGGCGCGGGAAGTTGGCGGCGCGGTACCTCGCCGAGAGGCGGCCGTCGGCACGCCCCTCGGCGATCAGGAAGCTCTGTCCCTCGGTACCCGTCTCGCCCTCCCGATTGACGTTCCACGCCTCGGGCGTCGTGAACGTCACCCGGTAGAAGGGCTCGAGCTGCATCAGACGGCCGCCAGACCCGCGACGGTCGTCGGCACGCCGCCCCAGGAGCCGGCCATGGACAGATGACCCTGCTCGTCCACGGACCACGCGACGATCTGGCCCTGGTCGGCGTCGATCGCGTACAGGAACCGACCGTCGTCGGACAGATCCTCGTCGCGAAGGCCCGGGCGACCATCCTCGGTGACGCCGGCGGTGGCGTCCTCGAGGGTGAGGGCGCCATCCATGCCGATCGCATAGCGCGACACGGCACCGTCGGCGAAGTTCGTCGTGAACGCGTACCTGCCGTCGTTGGAGATCACGGCCCAGCAGATCTCACTGCGACCGTTGCCGATGCTCGCGGTCCCCGGCGTGATCGCGTCGCCGTCCACCCGGTAGCTCGAGGCCGCGGCCGCACCCTTCTCGGCGCGGAACGCCTCGGTCACGACGAGCGTGCCGTTCGGCGAGATCGCGAATCCGTACGGTGTGGCACCGAGCGAGTCGATCGTTCGCGGCTCGCCGAGCATCCCGTCCATGCCAACGGCGAACGCGGAGAGCTTGTCGCCGCCGCGCTCGGTCGCGATCAGCGCGTGTCCGTCGGGCGTGAAGCCGACCTGCGCGCCATCGGGCGTCGACAATGAACGCATCGCGGCGTCGATCGGCACGAGGTCACCGTCGACGAGGCGGAACCCTTGGATCGTCGCGTCGCCCGTGGCGAGCACGAAGACGAGGCCGTCGTGCTCTGCGACGCTTCGCGGCGCCGCGCCGACCGGCACGGTCTTGGTCAGCTCGAGCATGCCGCCGTTCACGGCGAAGACGCTCACATCGTTGCTGGCCACGTTGGTCACCAGCAGGTGACGCCGGTCACGCGTCAGCGTGACC
Source organism: uncultured Actinomycetes bacterium (assembly GCA_963794065.1). Taxonomy (GTDB): domain Bacteria; phylum Actinomycetota; class UBA4738; order UBA4738; family HRBIN12; genus AC-51. The sequence goes on from CAWCDA010000033.1 coordinate 86,088, forward strand.
GAACCCTGCGAGGGCAGGTGCGGGTTGTCGTCGCCTGCACCACCGGTCGCGAACGTGCCCCCGGGCGCGAGCGCCCCATCGGCGGCGCGCGAGAACGCGATCACCTCGTTGTGCGCGGCGTTCGTCTGTACGAACACCGCTCCTTCCATGGAGGTCTCCATGGTGTCCCCCTTCCTTCGGTTCCGGACGAGGACACCGTCCCTGCGGTGCTCCGAACCGTTACGCGGATCCTGCGAGAAGTGGTGGCCGAAAGCCCTCCCCGGAGCGGGACATCCGACACCTTGCGTGGCAGACCCGGAGCGACATGCTGCGATCGAGGAGGCATGACATGAGGCATCACGTGATCTTCTGGCAGATGGCGAGACGCGAGGCCGATGTCGACGACGCCGAACTGGTCACGCTGTTGCACCAAGAGGAGCGGGGCGAGGCGTACGTCGAGTTCCTGGACGGGGAGCGACGACAGCTCACCTGGGACGCCGACGGGCATCGGTGGGTCGCCCCGCGGCCGTATCAGCACGCCGCGGCGTAGCGCCGCGGGTTCTCGGCGAGCATGGGAGGTGCGGCACCATGACACGGAGAGTCGCAGATGTGATGGTGAAGACGGGCGAGTCGATCCGGGAGGACGTGCCCTTCAAGCAGGTCGCTCGGTCGCTCGTCGAGGAGGACGTGAGCGCCCTTCCGGTCGTGGACGTCGACGGCCGCGTTCTCGGGATCGTATCCGAAGCCGACCTCATCCTGAGGGATGAGTCCTTCGGTGTTCCGGGGTTGCCGGGTTGGACGAGGCGGTCGATCCGAGAGAAGCTCCACGCCTCGACGGCCAGGGAACTGATGACGGCCCCGGCCGTCACCGTGAAGCCAGAGACCGAACTCGCCGAAGCTGCCCGGTTGATGCGGAAGCACGCGATCAAGCGGGCGCCCGTGTGCGACGCCGATGGACGTCTGCTCGGGATCGTGTCTCGTCGAGATCTGCTCCTCGAGTTCACGCGGACGGATGATGAGATCGCCGACGACATCGGCGCACTCTGGCGAGAGCTGTCCCTGCCGTCGAACGATCCACGAGTCGTGGTCGAGGACGGCGTGGCGACGATCGAGGGAAGGCTCGAGCGTCGGTCACAGGCGATGGAGATCGTTCGTCGCGTGCACGAGGTCCCCGGCATCGTCGATGTGCTCGACCGCCTCACGTGGGACGACCCGGATGATGTCTTCGCGCAAGGCGCGATGACGTGGATGGGTTGAAAGGAGGCGACGATGACCTCGACGCTCGTCAACGATCGAGAGCTCCTGTACAAAGCGTCGGCGCGCGAGCCGGCGATCGTTCGCGTCCCTGAGATGGGATTCGTGATGATCGACGGGAGGGGCGATCCGAACACGTCGCCGGCGTACGTGGATGCGATCCAGGCTCTCTATTCGTTGTCCTACATGCTCAAATTCGCCCTGAAACGAGAGCTTGGCTTGCAGCATCGAGTGAGCCCGCTCGAAGGCCTGTGGTGGGGCGACGACATGACCGACTTCAGCGAGGATCGGAAGGGCGACTGGAACTGGACCGCGATGATCGCCCAGCCCGACGAGGTCACCCCGGACAGGTTCGAGCTGGCACGCACCGACGTCGGCGACAAGAAGGATCTACCCGCTTTGCCGAGCGCCCGCCTCCAGCGCTTCGAGGAAGGAAGCGCCGCGCAGATCCTGTATGTCGGGCCCTACAGCGGAGAGGGTCCGACGATCAGGCGTCTTCACGCGTTCATCAACGAGCGGGGCCATGCGTTCGACGGGATCCATCAGAAGCACCACGAGATCTATCTGAGCGACCCTCGGCGAAGCGCTCCCGCGAAATGGAGGACGATCATCCGCCAGCCGTTCGTCGAGACCTGAACCGCGGACAGGCAAGACGGGTGCGCTCTCAACCACTCAGTGGTGGGATGCAACCTCGCTGACCCCTTGCCCCATGGTTCTGGGCCTTACGCCTTGTCGGGATCCGCGACCTCTGTGTCGATCGCCCCCTGCGCGGCGTCGGACCCGGCCCTACCGCCACCGCGTCCCCGAAGCACGAAGGCACAGGCCACCGCCCCCGCCGCGCCCAAGATCGGGCCCGCGACGTAGACCCAGTAGTTGGTCCAATCGCCCCCGACAAGATCCGGGCCGAACGTGCGTGCCGGGTTCATCGAGGCTCCCGAGATCGGGCTACCCCACAGCCCTGCCAGGGCGATGTAGGCGCCGACGCCGATCGCACCGAAGATGCCGATGTTCTGGGCACCGGACGCCGTGCCCAGGATCACGCTCACGAGTCCGACGGTCAGGATGAACTCCATCCAGAAGGCGGGTCCGGCGCCGTATCCGGACGCCGGGTAGTTCGAGCCGTACGTCGCGGAGACATTCACGACCGCCTGGAGGAACAAGGCAGCGAGGGTCGCACCTAAGAGCTGGACGACGATGTACCCGGGGACCCGCCGCCACGGGAAGTCCCCACGTGTCGCGAACGCGAGGCTGACCGCCGGGTTCAGGTGCGCGCCCGAGACCTTGCCCATGAACAGGATGATCGCCATCACCATGAGCCCGGGGGCGGTGACGGCCGCGGTTCGGGAGATCGTGTTCGGGAAGGCCTGACTCATCATGCCGCCGCCGGCGGCGACCAACACGAGGAAGAACGTTCCCAAAGCTTCGGAGAACAGCCGGCGCCACTCTTGTTTCGGGTTCTGGAAGTCCTCCATCGATTGGACGATGTTCTCTTCGATTGGACGGGCCACGTATCGTTCGAACTTGCCTGAGGATCCTGTCGTGCCAGCTCCCGATCCGCCCTCTCCCATCGAGATCTCCCCTTCTGTCGTCCCGAGGAAGAGATCCTCGGTCATGGCGCAGGCTAACGCTAGTCGGTCGACCCTGCTGCTGCGTCACTCGTCCTCGGGGCCCGCCAACTCGCGTAGAGCGGTGCCGGAAGGCGCGAAGTAGTAGCCGGCGCTCACGGGCCTCGAGAAGTCGGTGAGCCGATCCCGCGGGCCATCGATGCCGAACATCCGGGCCAGCATCCGGTCGTACCTCGAGGGATCTGCGCTGAACGCGACGAAGTACAGACCGTGCTCCGCGACAGATCCGTACGGAACGCTGCGCCGGAAGATCTCGTCGTCATCGCCTAATTCGACGCGCGCGATGTGAGCCTCTCGGGGCTTTTCCGCATCGGTGAGTTCGACACTGTCGGGTTTGGTGCGCCCGATCACTTGCTCCTGCTCTCGGACGGAGAGCCGATGGAACGCCTCGAGGTCGTGGACCCATCGCATCGCCAATACATGGCTCCCCGCTTCGCCGGGCTCACCGGGCGGCACGAGAGCCACCCCGGCAGCCTGACGCACCGGCGGGTTCGCGGTCCCGTCCAGGAAGCCGGTCTCGTCGCGACCTTCGTGATAGGTGAAGCCGGGTTGCTCGGCCGCAAGGACCGCGACATCCGAGATCGCCGCCACGGCAGCTCGTGCGTGGTCGAACGTGATGTCTGGGGTGCCCCCACTGATCCACATCCAGACGTCGTGTTGCGTCGCCGGCACGCGATGACCTTGCGACCCGACGATCTCCGCGAACGGCGCGAGTGAGGCCGGCGCCATCGTTGGCGCGACCTCCCGCCACGCACCGGCCCCGAAGGCGATCACGAGGTTCACACCGCCGGCCGACACGTCGGGCGTCCGGAGACGGCGAAAGGACGGCACCGCCGTCGTTGGGCTCACGTCGGGCCGCAGATCGAACTCCAGGAAGTGGTGCGCCAACGTCCCCTGCGCGAAGATCCCGAACTGCGGGAGCGTGAAGCCCATGGAAGCACGGAGCGTACTGTTGCCCTTCGGCTCCAGCAAGGCGACGCTCCGCCCGGCTTCCCTATCGAGGCTACGCGTTACGAGTGGTCACGGATCGCCTCGTACAGCGTGAGCGGCTCCTCGATGCCCTTGAGCTCGAACGTGCCCGCCTCGACGACCCGGAACCCGGTCGGCTCGATCTGATGCAGAACGTCCTCTCCGAGGAAGACCTGATCCGGGCCGGCCTGCGAGGCGATGCGGGCCGCGATGTTGACCGTGCGGCCGAAGTAGTCACCCTCCTCGTAGATCATCGGCCCAGCATTCACGCCGACATGCGCCGGCGGAAGACCGGCCGGTCGCACACGATCCAACATCTCGAGCGACGCCATCACCGCGTTCTGCGGCTCCTTGAAGTGGAAGAGCACACCGTCGCCGAGCATCTTGACGACGGTGCCGCGGTGCCGCGATGCGACGTCATTCACCAACCCGGCGAGCGTCACGGACACCTGCGCCGCGACCTCGTCGCCGGCCTCCTCGGTCAGCCTCGTGTAACCGGACAGATCGGCGAACGCGCACGCCTCGACCTGCCGCGGCTCCCTTCGATGGACGCCTGCGTCTTCGAGCGCGGTCTCGACGTGATCGAAGAGATGCTCGGTTTCGAACGACTCCGAGTGACGCCGGAAGAGCCAGCCGAGGAGGTCTTCTCCGGAACGGCCGGCCCGCACGCTGACCTCTCTGAGCGCCGCCTCGAACGCTTCGTTGTCGCGGAGACCGCGTTGACGGAACGGCTCCTCGATCGAGTGGTGCAGGTAATGGCTCTGGAACTGCGCGACCCGTCGGGCGCTATCGCCCCACACGCGTGCCAGCCGCAAGATCTCACCCTCGCTTACACCCGGCGCCGAAGAGGAGCGGGACGATCTTGAGGAGGCGCAGGTCTTCTTCTCGCACGTACTCGTCGGGCATCGGGCGCGACAGCCCGAAGGCGACGTAGAGGCGTTCGAGCATCGCGAACGAGATGTCGATCTCCTCACTCAGCTGTACGAACGTCTTGTCGGAACGGGGCGGCCGACGTCCGCCAAACTCGACATACCCGAGGGTCAGATCCCCCGAAGCCAGCGCGTCCGCGACGGCCCTCGCGTCGACGCCGATCGCATCGAGACCGAGGACGAAGCGGGCTCGCAAGGACGTCTCGGCGCGGGTAGGTTCCGTCTTCAGGTTCCAGGATGCCGAGTTCGGCAAGCGCTTGGATACGCCCAGGTGTCGTCCCAACACGCTCCGCGAGCTCATCCTCGGTGAAACCCTGTGCGGTCACGTCACGAACGAGGTGGGATCCGCCTTGAAGGCGTCGAAGCAGGTCTGCGAGCAGAAGTAGATACGTCTTCCCCCCGTACTCCATGGTCCCTGCGGCTTCTTCGCTGTCGATATGCATGCCACACACCGGATCCACTTCCATCGCCATTTGGTCCTCCTATGTTCGCTGGGGATCGGTCCCAACAAGCCCTGCGCGATGCTCGAGATGCGACTCTATGCGTCCGGCTATGAAGGCAGCGTCGTCGCTTCACGAACCCGATGAGCGCCGACCCCCGGGTGTGCTGCCAAGGCAGCCCGACGAAGAAGAGGCCGGGAGAGTCCGTCACGCCTCGTCTGTGGAGGATCGTGCCGTCGGCTCTCCTGATCGCGGGGACGTCGAGCCAGGAGTAGTCGGATCGATAGCCGGTCGCCCAGACGATGGCGTCGACGTCTTGCTCGGTCCCGTCCTCGAACGTGACGCGCCGCCCGGTGGCGCTCGTCAGCCGTCCCTTCATGGTGACGCCCGATCGCCGGAGACCCCTGCCACTCGATCCGATCAGCACGTCGCGCTTTGCCAGCTTCCGACCGAGCCGCGAATCGGTGCTGATCTTCATGAACCCGACACCGTTGAGCCACCAGAAGAGGTCCTTGCCGAGAAGACGCTGCGGCAGGGCTGGAACGCGCTGACCGACGGCGAGGCTGACCTTCCTCGTCGCGGCCAGCTCTTCGGCGATCTGGAAGCCGGAGTTGCCACCTCCCGACCACGAGCACCTCTTCATCGGGAAGCTGCGCCGGGTTTCGGTAGCCAGCGCTATGGACCTGGAACACCGTATCGTCGAGATCTCCGGACACCGAAGGCACGAAGGGGACCTGGAACGGACCCGTGGCAACGACGACCTGATCCGCTGTGAGCACCTGGCTCGCTGTCGCCACGACGTAGGCGCCCTCGGATCTGGTGAGCGACGAGACGTTCGCGTTGAGCCGCACAGGGAGGTCGAACTCGGAAACGTATGACGTGAGGTATGAGGCGACGTCATCCTTTGATGGGTACGTGTCCTTGGGTGAGGGAAACGCCATCCCGGGCAGGCCGCTGTACTGCGCGGGGGTGAACAGCTTGAGCGAGTCCCATCGCGATCTCCACACCTGCCCGATCGCGGAATCGGCGTCCAGGATCACGAACCTCAGCCCGCGCTCGGCGAGGTGATAGCCGATGGCGAGACCGGCCTGGCTGGCACCGATCACGACGACGTCGAACGATGGTCGACCCGTCCTCCGAGGTCACGTCGTCGCCTCTCGCGGGAGCGCGCCGAGACACGTTGAAGCTGAACATCATCCCGCTCTGCGCGTGCTCGGCGATGTGGCAGTGCGCCATCCACAGTCCTGGATTGGAGACGTCGAGAAGGATGTCCACGGTCTGACCCGCGGGAACGAGCACGGTGTCCTTCCACACCAAGTTGGACTCCGCCTCCCCATCACGTGACAGGACGAGGAAGCGACCCGCTCCGTGGACGTGGAACGGGTGATGCATCGGGTGATCGGACTCCATCTCATTCACGAGTCGGATCTTCACCCGGTCTCCGACCGTGAATGCCCACACGATGGCGCCGTTCTCGGCTCCGCTCTCCCGGTCGATCAGCATCCATCTCATGTTGCCGGGCTCTGAGGCGCGGTTGATCTCCGGCATCAGGTCTTCCCACTCCAGACCGTCGCTCTGTTCCTCGTGTTGGTCATGCCCGTGACGGCCGCATCCTCGTGCGGCGCCGGCAGCGTGTCGGACGGCACCAGTTTCATGCCGCATTTCGGGCACGTTCCCGGCTCCGAGGCCGTGACCTCCGGATGCATCGGACAGGTGTAGGAGACATCGGTCGGCTGCTCGGACCGCACCGGCAGCAACTGCATGCCGCACTTCGGACACTTGCCCGGCTCCGAGGCCGTGACCTCCGGGTGCATGGGGCAGGCGTACGACGATGCCGGCGCGACGTCGTCTCCATAGAGGAGTGGCATCGAGGCCACGAAGGCGAGCACCTTGTCCGGCGGCCGCTCGAGGTCGCCTTCGATCGATGCATGCTCAGCGGCGAGTTCCGGATCGACGCGCAACGCGTCGAACGACGCACCAGCCGAGTCGGTCTGCGTTCCCCGCGACCGAGAAGGCACCGAGATCGTAGACCTGATCCGGCGTGCGATGCTCGAGCCGGACCTCCCCAGGATTGTCGAACATCACGTCGAGGACCGCTCGCTCCGAGGGTGCGAGCATCACCTCGTCCACGAATGACTCTCGCTCGTAGCGACCGCTGTCCCCGCCCACCAGCTTCATGCGGGCGCTCGGGGAGCGCGACGTTGAAGATCCGGGTGTTCGCCGTATTGACGAGATAGAGGCGCACGACCTCTCCCACCGCGGCCTCGCCCGAGAACGTGGTCTCGCCGTTGATCAGCATCACGTTTCCGAACCGTCCCATCGCCGTGTAGTTGGGTCCGGCGCGGTGGAACGGTGCGATATGGCCGTCCTCGACGAGCAGGTCGTCCAGCGTGATGCCGGAGCTGGCGATCGACGGGGGGCCAGAACGAGGGATCCGAGGGCTCGACGATGATCGTGCCGTACAGCCCCATCTCCAGCCCGAAGTCCTCTCGGATGTGCGGGTGATACCAGTAGAACCCGGCGTCGGGGAACTGGACCTTGTAGGTGAACGTTCCCCCGATCGGGATCGGGGACTGCGTCTCATGGGGGACGCCGTCGTAGCGGTTCTCAAGCCGAAGGCCGTGCCAATGGACGGTCGCCTCGACGTCGCCGTCGTTCGTCACCTGCACGGTGATCTCCGACCCTTGATCGACATGCAGGGTCGGACCGGGGATCGAGGCGTTGTAGCCAAGCATCCGAAGCTCCGCGTCATCGATGCGCTTGCGCACCGGCGTGATCCGGAGGTCGAACCGATCGCCGTCGTGGAGCCGGATCACCTGCGGGCTGGACGCGTCAGGCAGTCCGGCAGTCTCGGTCGTGAACAGATCATCTGACGCGGTCGCTTGACCTGTTGTCGTGTCCTTGCCGGCGTCTGCGTGCTTCACGTGCGTCCCCCTTTGTTGCTTCTGCTGACGTGCGGCAGCGGTCGACATGTAGTGACGCGGATCGGTCATCAACTCGAAGACACGACTGCCGGACGTGGATGCGGCGAGCCTCCGCGGCGACCTTCCCTCGTGAGGTCGAGGTTCTCGGTAACAGCGTACGTCTTCGTCGGCAACCGCCTACTCAGAGCTCGCCGGGCTGACCCGCCTTCCGGTCTAGATCCAGGACGATCCGAACTTGTTGACCCTCGAGCCGGACATCGGTGACACGCATCCGTTCCGAGGTGATCCGGCGCGGTAGCAGCGGCGATCCGGCCCCCAGCGTCACCGGACACACACCGAGGATGATGCGGTCGAGGAGGCCGGCATCGTCGAACTGGCCCACGAGGTCGCCGCCGCCGATGATCCATAGGTCGCCGTCCCGAAGTGCCCGCATCTGGTCATGGACGGGACGGACATCGCCCTGCACGAACCGGATCTCCGCGCCGACGACCGTCGGAAGGTCGGTCCGGTGCGTGAAGACCCACGCCGGGCGGTCGCCGTAGAACGCCTCCCACCGCTCGGGGCCGGTGAGGAGCTCCGGATCGTGGTTCAGCATCCACTCGTACGTCGTTCGGCCCATGCACATGGGACCCACCGCGCCGATGAACTCGTCCCACGAGGACTCGCCCTCGTCGTGCGGCGTCTCGAAGAGCCAATCGAGCGAGTTGCGTTCATCGGCGATGAATCCGTCGAGGGAGGACGCCGTGAAATAGACGACCTTGCTCATGCGTCGACCGTACACCGCTGTGGACGCTGACGTTCAGGAGCGCTGTGTCGCCGCTCGGGCGGCCTCGATCGGCCCCTCGCGCCACAGGCTCACGCCCATCGCCTCGGCGTCCTCGGGACGGACGCTCCCGCCGATCGCGACCGGTGCGACGGCCGCAAGCGATCGGATCGCAGTCGCTTCCTCAAGAGCCCTGGCGGGGTCGGACACCGCAAGCACGACGAGCTCGGGCCGCAACCGCCGTGCGGTCGCCTCGATGGTCGCGATCGGAGTGTCCGCCCCGAGGAAGGTCACGCGCCATCCGCGGCGCGCGATTTCGATCCCAAAGACGATCAGCCCGAGGTCGTGCGCCTCCCCCGGCGGGCAGGCGAGCAGCACGTTCGGTCCCTCCCCCGACCCCCAGTCCCGCGCGAGGCCTAGCAACCGCCCACGGATCAGATTCGACGCGAAGTGCTCCTGCGCGACCGACACCTCGCCCGTCGCCCACCGGTCACCGAGTTCCCGGAGGTATGGCAACACCACCTCACTCAACACCGTCGTGATCGAAACGCCCCCGAGGAGGCCGTCGAAGGCGAGGTGCGCGACCTCCGCGTCCATCTCGTCCAGTGCCTGCCGCAGGCGTCCGGCAAGCTCTTCGACCAACACCCCGTCAACCGGCGCCGAAGGTGTCGAGATGTCGGCCTCGAGTGCCTGCCTCGCCGCCTCACCCGCCGACAGGCCGCTCGCCATCAGCTCGGTCGTTCGCCGCACCCGCCGCTCATCTCCGTCGGAGTAGAGGCGGAAGCCGCCCGCCGACCGAGACGGACGGAGCAAGTCGTATCGCTGCTCCCAAGCCCGCAGCAACTCGGGCGACACGCCGGTCCGCTCCGCCAGGACGCCGATCCGCAGGTACCCCCGTTCGTCGCTCACCTGCCGCACTCTACACGAACACTCGACACATTCGTCCACAAACCCTTGACACTCGAAGGACCGGGTGTCTATGGTGAACCTCGACAGACTCTCGACAAGGAGGAACGGGAATGAGGAAGCTAGATGCAGTTGCCCTGGCACTCGCCATCGTGGGCGCGCTCAACTGGGGGCTCGTCGCTATCGGCGAATTCGATCTGGTGGCGAAGATCTTCGGCATGGAGTTCGGCGAAACGAGCGGCCTGACCCGAGTGGTCTACGGCCTGGTCGGCGCCTCCGGCGTTTGGTTGGCGTTCCGGTTCGTGGCCCTGATGGGCCGCGACCGGCAGGTCGCGATCGCTGCCTGAGAGGCCCTCCGAGCCATCGGCGCACGAACACAGGAGTTATACATGACCCCATCGACAACGCCCCTGCGAGCCGTCGCGAGCGTGAACGCCCGTCCCAGTCGAACGTATGAGTCGGGACGCTTCTGCTCAGAGCCGGGGTGCAGCACCCAGTTGTCGATCTACAACCGCGCCGCACGCTGCGGCTTGCATGAAGAACCTCGCCCCTACTTCGTGCGAGGCAAACGCCGCTCGCGAGCGACAACGACGACCCACAGGAGGGATCACCGATGACGTTTCGACTTAAGAAGCTCTCGCTCATAGCGAGCGCGGCCGCCATCTGCATGCTCGCAACGATCGGAACTGCGGGCGCCGACGTGCGGCCGCAGGGCTCGGCACGTGGTGCCACCATCGTCACCCTGAACCAGGCGACGATCGGCGCAGTGATCGGCTTAGGCTTGACCCCGGCACCCGTTACGCCCGGGGTGCTAGGCGCCGACGGCGCCGAGCTACAGGCCTCGTTCCCGATCGTCGCCTCGCTCAAAGGCGGTGTGATTCAGCACGTGGGAGGCCTGAGCCTGTCGACGGACGACACGGTGCTGCGGCTGACCAACTACGCGATCGACACGAATACCGGTCGCCTGTGGGCCTCGGCGTCGGTGAACGGCGCGTCGGTGGGTCGCCTGCCACTGTTCGACCTCGGCGTCGCGCCAGGATCGTCGGGATGCGCCGCGACCGCGTCGCTTGCCGTCAGTTCCGAGGCCGCCGGGGCGCTGACCGCGGTGTTCGGCGCGCCAGATCTTTCGGGCGCCGACTTCGGTGACGCCTGCGTCGCGCCTCGCACCTGATCAGCGCTACCTCAATGCTGCCAGGCACACCTGTGCACGCAGACAAGCTCGTGGACCGCGCTTGGCAGCGCTGATACATATGCATCGATGCGCGTGGAGTCAGACCGGGAGACGAGCTCGATTCCACCCGTGATCGTCGTCGGCGGCGGCCAGTCGGGACTGGCCGCCGCTCGCGCTCTACGGGACCTTCGGATGCGATCCATCATCCTGGAGGCCAGCGACCGTCCGACCGGCTCGTGGCCCCGCTACTACGACAGCCTGCGCGTGTTCTCGCCGGCGGCGTACAGCGCGATGCCGGGGATGCCCTTTCCCGGCGAGCCCGATCGCTACCCGGGTCGCGACGAGGTGGCCGACTACCTCGAGCGGTACGCAGCCCAGCTCGACGTCGAGATCCAGGTCAACACCCGCGTCGAGATGATCCAACGGAATGGAAGGGCATTCGTGGTCCTGACCACGGACGGACGTGAACTGGCCGCGTCGGGCATCGTGGCCGCAAGTGGGTCGTTCTCGAATCCCTATCGCCCGAGCTTCCCCGGGCGAGGACACCTTCACCGGCGAGCTGTCGCACGTCGCCGACTACCTCAACCCGACGCCGTACGCCGGGAAGCGAGTGGTCGTCGTTGGTGCGGGTGACTCCGCCGCGCAGGTCGCCAACGAACTCGCGCCGGTCGCGAAGGTCACGATCGCCACCCGCCATCCCGTCAGATTCGTTCCACAACGGCTGGGCGGCAAGGACGTGCACTACTGGTTTCGCGAGACGGGGTTCGACACACTGCCGGCCGTCTGGTTGAGCAAGATCACCGGCGGCAGTGTCGTGACCGACAGCGTCGGGTTCGAACAGACCCTCGCCGAGGGCCGCGTCGATAGACGGCCGATGTTCGTCGCGCTCGATGGCGAGCGGGCCGTCTGGAGCGATGGCCAGCGCGAACCGGTCGACGCGATCATCCTCGCCACCGGCTACCGGCCCAGTCTGCACTACCTGCGCGAGCTCGGCGCTCTCGACGAGCAGGCAGCGCCGAGGCATGTCGGCGGCATCTCATCGACTCACCTCGGCCTCGTATACGTGGGCCTGGAGTTCCAGCGTTCCTATGCCTCGAACACGCTCAGGGGTGTGAGCGACGATGCCCACGAGGTGATCGCACCACTCGTCGCTTGGATCCGCGACGCGCCAAAGAGGGTTGGCCTCGGACCCTGAGAAGACATGACCCTCTCAACAGCTGACGCGGCGCTCGGCCGGACCGAGCGCCGCGTGTGGGCGTTCGCGACGTTCCGCGGTCGCACCGGTGAACGGGCGGCAACGCCCCTTCGGCCAGCAGGTGCACCCCCGGGAGATGCCGCCCTGCTCATCGCAAGGATCTGAACGCGGCTCGCACCTCACTCGTGAAGAGGTCGGGCTCCTGCCACGCCGCGAAGTGATTGCCTACCGGGAGTTCGTTGAAGTAGACGAGCTTGGGGTACGCCTTCTCGGCCCAGCTCCGCGGCACCTGATAGAGCTCACGGGGGAACACGCTGACCGCGGCCGGCACCGTGACGCCCTTCGCGTTGAAGAAGTCGAGCGTGTTCTCCCAGTACAGACGACCCGAAGAGACGCCTGTGTTCGTCACCCAGGTCATCGTGATGTTGTCGAGAACTTCGTCCCGTGTGAGGTTGCCGACCGGATGGCCGTCGAAGGCGGCGGCGATGTCCTCGAGACTCTGCGCATCGTGGTCGAGCATCCAGGCCGCAAGAGCGGTGGGCGAATCGGCAAGCCCGTACAACGTTTGCGGGCGGAGCCCCATCTCGAGCGCGTAGCCGATGCCCTTCGTGTAGAGGAAGTTAAGCTCGTCGTACGCGCGTTGCTCGTCGGCGGACAGGCCGGACGGAGGTGGGTCGCCGGCTCCCAGGACGTTCGACGAGAGCGACTTCACGGCGTCGGGCGGCACGGTGCCGGCCATGTTGGAATGGATCCCGAGCAAGCCCGCAGGTGCCACGGCGCCCATCGTGTCCGTGATCTGCGCACCCCAATCGCCGCCCTGTGCGACGTAACGGGAGTAGCCGAGTCGCTCCATCAGGGCGATCCAGGCGTTCGCGATGTGAACGGGACCCCAGCCGGTCGTCGTCGGCTTGGCAGAGAACCCATAGCCGGGCATCGACGGAACCACCACGTCGAACGCGTCCTCAGCTTTGCCGCCGTGCGCCTTGGGGTCGGTGAGCGGTCCGATCACGTTGAGCATCTCGATGACCGAGCCGGGCCAGCCGTGGGTGATGATCACCGGCAGCGCGTTCTCATGCGGCGACCTGACGTGGATGAAGTGGATGTCGAGCCCGTCGATCTCGGTCAGGAACTGAGGGAATGCGTTCAACCTCGATTCGAACCTGCGGAGGTCGTAGTCGTCGCCCCAGTACCGAGCAAGCTCGCGCATCGTGGCCAAGGGAACGCCCTGCGACTGGTCGGCGACGGTCTCCCGCTCGGGGAAACGCGTCGCCGCCAAGCGTCGGCGTAGATCGTCGAGATCCTCTTGAGGAACGCTGACCCGGTAGGGGCGGATCGCGCCCTCTTCGAGGTAGATGACCTCGTCATCCAGGGTGCCCCGAGGTGTGCTCGAGCCGTCGTCCATCGCTGCCCCCTTCCCACGGCACGCCTATCGCGGCCGCAACCTTCGATGTGCATCAACCCTATGACGGCCTCGAAGATCATGCGGTCCGAGCTGGCAGGAGCCATCGGCGCCGAAGCGATGCAGGAGATCCTTTCCGTCATGTACGTTCCCGGTGGTGGGTGGTGAACCCGGGCTCCGAGGGACGCCACATAAGAGGGAGGATCCGATCGATGTCGGATGAGAGCGACTGGAACGCGCAGATCATCGAGGAGTTCCGCGCCAACGATGGCAAGCTCGGAGGCATGTTCGAGGGCGCCGACGTGCTGCTCCTACACCACACGGGGTCCAAGACCGGGGTCGAGCGGGTCAACCCGCTCGGCTACCAGCGCGTCGACAGCGCGTATGCGGTGTTCGGCTCGAACTCGGGGAAGACCTCCGATCCGTCGTGGCTCCACAATCTGCGAGCCCACCCACGCACGACGGCCGAGATCGGGACCGAGACGATCGAGGTCGTCGCTCGTGTGGCGGAGGGCGACGAACGGGCGGGGATCTGGGAGCGCCAGAAGAGAAACATCCCTCAGTTCGCCGAGTACGAGAAGACGGCGAACCGTGACATCCCCGTCGTGATCCTGGAGGCGGTCGACTGATCACGTCTTCCACGAGTCCGACATGGATGCGTCACGACCGGTACGGCGGGCGCGGCGCTCGGCCGCATCGGCCGAGCGCCGCGTGTAGGCGTTCGCTACTCGTCGTGGCGCCGCTCGTATCAGTAGCCGTAGTGGCCTCCACTCTGATTGCCACTCTGACTGCCACCGTAGGGCGCGGTCGGGCCGTTCTGACCGCCACCACCGCTGCCGCCGGACGAGGACGCGTTGGCCTGTGAAAGTACGCCGGCGAAGCCCAGCGCGCCGATCAACACCGCGGCCGCGAGCGCGAAGCTCCGAGCGCGAGTCGCCGACCGAGCCGGACCCGATCCCCGAACGGCCAGCCCCGTCGCGCCCACGACGGTCACGGCCTCGAACACCGTAGCCAAGCCGTCGGGGAACCCGACCGGCAGCACGACGCCGGCCAAGTCGCCGAAGGGAAGTCCCACCGTTCGGGAGACGACCCACGTGGCCACGACGACCGCGTTTCCCAGCGCGCCCAACGCGAGCCACCACCGGGGAGCGCGGACCAGGGTGACGGCACCCCAGACCAGCTGTGCAACGCCGACGGCCCAGAAGAACGCAAGGTTCTGGGCGCTCCCGCGCGCGATGGTCGCCGCTGCGGCGACGTTGATCGCACCGGCGGCGATGCTGGCAAAGGCGATCACCGACACGATCCGGGCGGCGTTCTGTTTTGGCTTCGCCCTCGACGCGCTCTCCCGCACTACCACCGGGCGCGAAGCGGGTTCGGTTTGATCCCATCGACGTTGTGCAGACATCTTCGTTCTCCTCTCAAGTGGAACCTTCTGTCGCTGCTCAACTCGGACGTCCGGTGTGATTTCCGGATGGGGTCGCTCATCGGTTCACGCTTCTCGACGAATCAAGAGTGATGTTGGTCACATCGAAGATCTAGGTGAGATTCGCTAGCCTCCATCGCGGACGCAGTCGTCCAAGCGCTCGCAGAAGCCCCGTAAGCCTTCCTCGAGCCGCCGATCCACCTGTCGGGCCGACCGTGGACGACCTCGCGACAGCGCTGTCGCAACTGGCCCCGTTCGAGGTCACGTCCCCACCGTCCGACGTGAAGGTCCATCGCTATCGCGGGAAGCACCTGGAGCTGACCGTGCCGGACATCGCGTTCGATCCCTGCGACGCCGGCGACCTCAGGAATTGGATCGCGCCCTTGGATGTGGCCGAGGAAGGGGACGCCTTCTACGGCTACACGGGCCCTGGCTACCGCGAAGAGTTCTGGATCCTCGACGTGGACGGCACGCGCCTGATGGTCGCGGCGGAGCGGTCCCCTGGATCGCCGCCCGAAGATCTCGTCGAGCTGCACGAGGTCTTACGGTCCATCCAGATCGAGCAATAACGACTGTTCCTCGGGAGCCACGAGAAGCGAGTCGTCATCGAGCCACGCTGCCAAGCACCCGTAGGAGACTTCCTCGGACTCCCCGGCGAAATCCGCGAGGTCGGGCAGTTCACGGACCGGCGATACGCTGTTCGGGTGACTACAGGTGGCACGATGGAGGAGCCCGCGTTCGATCGACGGCTCGCGCTCCTCCTCGCGATGGCAATGTTCGTGCTCGTGTTCGACACGTCCCTGATGAACGTGTCGATCTCCTCCGTCGTCCACGACCTCGAAACCACCGTCAGCAGCGTTCAAGCGGCGATCGCGCTCGAGGCTCTCGTCTCGGCTGCCTTCATCCTGATCGGCAGCAAGGTCGGCGATCTGATCGGTCGGAAGCGTGCGTACGTCATCGGCCTTCTCGGATACGCCGCAGGCGCGCTCGCCATGACGCTCGCCCAGAGCGTGACGGCGATCGTCGTGTTCTGGGCCGTGATCGGAGGACTCGGCGCGTCCCTCATGATGCCGGCGATGCAGTCCCTGATCCACGGAAACTTCGAAGGTGCCGCGCGAAAGAGGGTCTACGCCCTGGTTGGAGCGGCGGCGGCGGTCGCCGCGGCCATCGGACCACTGCTCGGCGGGTTCATCACCACGTTCCTCTCGTGGCGAGTCGGTTTCCTGCTCGAGCTCGTGATCATCGCCATCGTGCTCCTCGGCTCCGGGCGCATCAAGGACGTGCCATATATAGGACCTCGCCACATCGACACGGTCGGGGCGATCCTCTCGGTACTCGGCATGGGCGGCCTCGTCATCGGCATCTTGGCGTGGCAGGAAGGTGGGGACGCCGTCGCCGAACTCCTGATCGTGGGTGTGGTGGGCTTGGGGTCGCTCGCATGGTGGCTCGTGCATCGCAAGCGCGAGGAGAAGCCGACCCTGCTCGATCCGGATCTGTTCCGATCCAAGATGTTCCGGTTCGGCGTCTCGGGGCAGCTGCTGCAGAACGTCGCCTTGGGCTCGGCGATGATCGTCCTGCCGATCTTCCTGCAGATGGTGCTCGAGTACAACGCGCTGCAAACGGGCCTGTCGCTCGCTCCGCTCTCGCTCACGATGTTCGGCGTGGCGGTGCTCGCCGGGAAGAAGGCGGGCACGCGGCGTCCGAGCCGGATCATCCGCTCGGGCTTCGCGCTGCTGGCGATCGGCATGCTCCTATTGATCGTGGTCGTGCCGCGCGCGGACTCCGGGTGGTACCTGTTCGTCCCGTTGCTGATCGCGGGAGCGGGCCTCGGGCTGCTCGTATCCCAGCTGAACAACTACACCTTGTCGCCGATCACGGACGAGCGGGTCAGCGAGGCCGCGGGGGTGAACTCGGCCAGCGGGTCGTTCGGACTCTCGTTCGGCTTGGCGTTCGCTGGAGCCATCATGCTGGCGACGCTCTCGATCGCCTTCACGGACCTCGCGAAGTCGAGCGTCGTGCTCTCCCCCACCGAGCAGCAGCAGGTCGCAACCGGACTCGAAGACAACGCGGAGGTGATGAGCAACACGCAACTCGCCGAGCTGCTCGTGGGCCAGCCCCCAGACGTCCAAGCCGAGATCATCCGGATCAACACGGAGGCTCGACCGTTCGCGCTTCAGGTGGCACTGCTGGTGCCGCTCATCGCTTCACTATTCGGGTTCGTGACGTCGATCCGGATGATGCGACTGCCCGACCCGGCGCCGTCGGGTGCGGCCGACGGCGTGGTCTTGGGCTAACCGCTTGGTGGCGTCGTCGGCGAAAGTCGTTGCCGGAACCGCTGAAGGGCGCTGTCCAGATCCGCGAGGCGCACTCGAAGGAGCTCGGAGTCGATCCCGCCCGCTTGGACCTGCGCCTGCAGCGCCGCCCGGAGGCTGCCGAGCGACAGTCGCACGTCGCCGAGCTCCGCCGATGCTTCGCTCATCGCCGGCTCGGCGGCGAGCGCGTCGAACTCGCCGGTCACGCGATCGAGGCTCGCCGAGACGTCACTCAACATCTGGGGTCGTTCGACGTCCGAGGCCATCGGAAGGACTGCGGCCCGGTCGTGCAACGCCATGGCGGTCGCGTACGCATCCAGCGCCCGCTGGCGCACCGCAGCGGCGGCTGCGCCCTTCGACCGGCGCCAGAGTAGGTACGCCACGATGGCGGCGACCGCGAGCGCCAGCAAGATCCAAGGCCAGAGAGGTGCCGACGACGTCTCCGCCGGTGTGGGAGAGATCGTGGGCGAGGGACCGCCCGTGGTGGGAACGCTCGTCGCGCTTGTCGGAGTGGTCGTCGATGTCGACGTCGTGGTCGATGTCGACGTCGCGGTCGATGTCGACGTCGTCGTTGACGTCGACGTCGACGTGACGGTCGAGGTCTTGGTCGCCGAACTCGAGGAGGACGTGGGAGTCTTCGTCGACGACGTCGACGTGGCTGCGGAGGATGACGTCGACGTGGCTATGCCGGTCGGCGGCGCGGTTTCCGAGGGGCCGGGCGTCCGCGAGGGAAGCGCCGGGAGGCTCACCGATCGTGACGCGCTCGGGAGGTTCGAGCCTCCCGCGCACGCGGTGAGAAGCACCAGGGCGATCGCGCAGAGCGCGATCGATGGACGGATCCGCCCGCTTCCCATGCCGTACGCCTTCCGCCTCACGAGGCACCCATCTTCGCAGAGTCGGCGAGGAGAGGATCGATAGGAGACGGATGGTGCTCAACCTGGGGGGGCGTCCTCCTCCGGCGGAAACGACGGGATCTCCACGTTGAGGAAGAGGAAGTCGATGGCGTGCGTCGTGTACTGGCGGACCGACGCGCCGATCGCGAAGAGCATCCGCCGAGTGAACTCGGGGATCTCGTCGATCACGAGGAGCCACTGGTCACGCGGGATCCGCAGGATGGTCGACGGCTCGAGAGCGATCGCCGATGCGACCCGGGGTCCGCCGTCCAGCAAGCCTCCTTCGCCGAACATCTGACCCTCACCGACGATGCCGAGGTCGAGCTCGTCACCGTGGCCAGGAATGTAGACGCGGACCTTCCCATGGGCGACGACGAAGAACTCGGTCGCGATGTCGCCTTGGAAGAAGATGTGCTGACCCGGTGGAGACGACCACTCTTCGACGATCTCGGCGACCGATGCAAGGTCTGACGGATCTGCGCCACGGAAGAAGTGAGTCTCTCGGAGCACGGCCACGATCTGTTCTCGATCCACGTCGAGCAGCCTAGCGAGTGCGGGGCTCCAACGCTGCAAGGCAGGGCACCAACTTCGGACGCGGATGGTGACCATCGAGCCAGGCGGCGCCTTCGGTCGACATCGTCAGCCAAGAGTGAGCTGATGATCGTTAAGAAAGAGGGAGGGCTGGTGCATTCATCGCGCCGGCGAGCGCCGGCAATCCAAAGCGTGCCTCGATCCCAGCCAGTAGGGCGTAATGGTCGAACACCGTCCCCACCGTTGCAGTCGGCACCGACGCTCCCACTTCCACGGCGTAGACATGACCACCGCCTGGGCCCCCTGAGCCAAGGTCGGTCGTTCCCTCGTCGTAGGTGATAACGACATCGGCTCCCGCCGCAAGCAGCGGCGGGACCTCCTGAGACAGCCAGGAATCACCCGCTGTGAGGTCGCAGGAGTGCGCATCGTTGCATTCGTTCGGCGTGATGAACGAGAAGGACGGCAGCCGGTTCGGATCCATCTGCGTCAATGGTTGAACATGCTCGCACTGTGCTGGATCGGAGAAGACCGAATCAAAGGGCGTAGCCGGGTTGTGTTTCAGCACGTACTCAGCGGGGGGCTGACCCGCCGAGGAGGATGCGTAGCATGGGGCGGGCATCGACTCTTCGTACACCGCCCACGGGATCTGGGCGGCGGTCAGTTGGTCCCAGACAGTCCTGATCCCCGAGAGCTCCCCTGCCGCAATCGTGTCGGACACCTTCCCTGCGGTCGTCCCGCTCGCGATCCCCAGATAGTTCGGGAGCGAAGGGTGGGCAAGGGCGAAGTAGTGCGTGTAGTCGCGCCCCCGATGAAGCAGCGAATTCTGGTACGGCGCCGACAGCGAACCGACCACATCACCGTACTCATGGTTCTCCATCACGATGACCACGAGTGGCGTCTGCGGCGCGTGCCCTGGGGCGACCGACGATGACGAGGCGTCGGGCAACACCACTTGGCTTCCAGGCTCGCTCGTCGTCGACCGTCCCGTGCAGCCAGTCAGCAGCAACAACGCCCACGCGGTGAAGGTGAGCAGGACGACGCGGACACAGCGATCGATCGACCGGCTACCGATAGACACCGTTGTGCCCCAAGCTGAACCGGCCGGGCTGAGGGAAGAAATCGAGGCCGTGGGGGTCCGGACCGACCTCGACCTTCTTGATGACGTGACCATCCGACGTCGAGATCGCCTCGACCGTTGTGCCGTATCGGTTGGACACCCAGAGCTGCGACCCGTCGGGCGTGACCTGGATCATGTCTGGACTCCCACCGACGTTCCACGTCGAGACGACCTTGCGCGTGGCGAAGTCGATCACGGAGATGGTCCCGGCCAAGCGGTTGGTTACGTATAGCTGGGTCGCATCGCGACTCACCGCCATCCCGTGGGCGCCGGCGCCGGTGTGGATGAAGCCTCGCACCTTCATCGACACCGGGTCGACGACTGAGACGCCGCTGATCCCCTGGTTGGCGACGAAGAAGACCTTGCCGTTGGGCGAGAGCTTGACGTCCACCGGCCTGCCACCCACGTGGACGGTGCCGAGGACCTTCATCTTGTTGACGTCGACCTTCACGACGATGCCGTCGTACTCGCAGCTGATCATCAGGTAGCTGCCGTCAGCGGAGAAGTCGAGGTGGTCGGGGCCGTTGCATGGCATCGGCACCGACTTGATGCGCTTCCAAGTGTGCGGATCCATGAAGTCCAGACGGTCGTAGTACTCCGCGACGTCGATAGCCATCGCGCCGTCGAGGGTGAAGTACAGGTTGTACGGGTGTTCCACGCCATGGATGATCCGCGCGAGCTTGCCTGTGCGAGGGTCGATCACCGCCAACTCGCTTCCCGCCGAGGTGTCGACATAGAGCCAGCGCATGTCCCACGACGGGGTCACATGCTCCGGGAAGGTCCGAGCTCCGAGGTGGATCGTGCGGATCACCTTGTAGGTCTTCGGGTCGATCACCTCGACCGTGCCGGGAACGCCATTGGGCACATACACATAGGAGGGAACCCCACGGACGGAGGCACGGTACTTCCCGCTCGCGATGGCTGCCCACACGTTGTGCGAGCCGGACGTGCCTCCTGACATGGACGATGAAGTCGCCGTGTTCGGAGTCGTCGTTGCCTGTAACACCCCGCTGAGCGTGGCCCTACCCCAACCCCCGATCAGCAAGGCGCTGCCCGCGCTCGACGCAACAGCGGTGTCCGCCACCGGGTGAGGGAGTGGGGGCTCGCGCGTCACGACACCGGTCGCGGGATCGATCGCAGTCACCCGCACGACCGCCGCGTCTGCGCCGTTCCGACCCCCCGCGACATAGCTCATGCCCCCAAGGGCGAACGACGCTGCGTGCGCCACCGGAGCCGGGAGCGTACCGACCGACCTTATCGCTCCCGTGTTGGGGTCGAAGACGTACACAACGGATGTCGGCCCGTCGGCGGCGAGCCCACCCGCGATGACGATCATGCCACCTGACGTACTCACGGCCGGGTAACGCAGGCCCACCGGCAACCGGCCGACGACCTTGAACTTCGTACCGTCCGTCGTCGCGTAGATCTCGGTGCGGGGCATCGAGCCGTCGTAGCCACCGATGAGATACGTCGTGGAACCCACCTGCGCCACTGCCAGATCCGACAGCGCAACCGGCATATGGCCGACGACAGTCCCCTGTCCAGTCGCCGGATCGAACGCCTGCACCGTGTCGGTGCCGGAGCCCTCGCCGCCAGCGAAGATGTAGAGCTTGCCGGAGATCATCGCGCCGGCGGCGTCGTGCACCCGCTGCGGCAGCGAACCGAGCGGCGTGAGCCGACCCGAGGTGGGATCCATCGAGAAAACACCGCCGACGGTCTGCCCGGTGGCGTCGAGACCCCCGGCGACATAGACGACGCCGCGGTCCCAAACAGCCACCGCTCGTTGGATCGGCGCGGTGAGCTGGTACCCGGCCGGCACGATCGCGATCCGCGGCGCTGTGGCGGAAGGTGACGGCGAGGCCACCGGATCGTGTTTCAGAGGCGATCCTGAGGTCCCCGATCCTGACTGGGTGGACGTGCAGGCGACGAGCGCCGCCGCGAGCAAGGCGACGCGCCAGCTTCCCTTCACCGTGCCTCCTCCCGCGTGGTGCCGGGATGGTACGAAACGCTCCTGAGAGAATGCTGAGCATGAGGTGAACCCATCCCGCACGTGCCAGGCACTCGTCGTTGCCTCGCGACGTGCGGGCGGGTGTCAGCCGGGGCCACTCATAGATTGATGTCGAGCGTCTGGATGATGCTCTGCGCGAGATCGAGGTCGGATCGAGGCGTCTTCGCGTACGAGAGGACCACCGCGATGAGCCGGGCGCCATCGACATCGAGGATGTACAGGTGCCAGCGGTTGGCCGGGCCCTGGGCGTAGAGGCCCGGCCCTGAGAACACGAACGCATGGCCGCCCGAATCATCGGGATCGTCCTTATCGCACTTGGTGAACGGATCGTCCGGCAGCTGCAGCTCCAGCTCCTGGCCGGCGTAGCCGTCGATCGTCACAGGCTTCGCTTTCGATGACGTGTAGAACGTGTTGGCGCGGAGCGCGGCCACCATGTCATCGACGGTCGGACCGACCTTCACGTCGCCGTTGTCCGCGCGCCCGGTGCC
Organism: uncultured Actinomycetes bacterium; assembly: GCA_963794065.1. Taxonomy (GTDB): domain Bacteria; phylum Actinomycetota; class UBA4738; order UBA4738; family HRBIN12; genus AC-51. Next base: position 108,414 of record CAWCDA010000033.1, read on the forward strand.
CTGCACGTCCCAGTGGCACGGGTCGCTGTACAGACCGTTGGCCGTGAAGAACGAAATCCCGATCCCAGTGGGCGCGTCGGCGCGCACGGGCTCGGGCCCATCCATGGCCCAGTCGGGATATCCGACCCAGCCGTCCGGTCCCGTCGCTGCGATCGTCAGCGATGGCGTGTCCCCGAACGGTCCGAACAGGTAGGTCCCCCCCGTCAAGACGTCAGTGACGTGCCCGAGGGTAGCTGGTGATGAGGCGACTGGCCCCGAGGCGGCCGTGGAGCTAGTCGTAGATCCGGTGCACCCGGACAAGACGACCATGCCGATTGCGACGACCAGAGATCGCTTCAACGCTGAACCGGTGGTTGCCATCGTTGCTCATCCTTTCCCTTCACGGCAGCACGAAGGCTGCTCCTGCCTGGTCTGGAGGAGCTTCGTATCGAGGCTCCGTCCGAGGCGACGATCCGTTCGGTCATGTCGGGTGATGAACCCTCGAGACCCGCCGAGCGTGCAAGTGGATTCAGGCCTACCGTCAAGGTGGATTCGATGGACGGCAGAACGGTCCACCGGGGGCGGACAGACAGGAGGGCACGATGAGCGACGAGCAGGTGATACCTGAGACCAGGGGTGTCACGGCACGGGTACTAACAACGGTTGACCTTGCCCGCGAGATCGAGGGCATGGCAGGGCGCCAACTTCGGATGCGTATGGTGACCATCGAGCCTGGAGGCATCTTCGGCCCGATCCACGACCATAGAGGCAGACCAGGCACCGTCTACATCTTGCAAGGAACGATCACTGACCATCGAAACGGTGTCGCTACTGACTATGGGCCGGGGGTGGGCTGGCCCGAGGATCGGAACACGATCCACTGGCTCGAGAACAGGGGAACGATCCCCGCGGTGGAGATCTCGGTCGACATCGTCAGCCAAGAATGACTCGAATCGCTGGTTGGATGGATGGGGTATTTCACGACGCCAGCGAGGGCACGAACCAATCGCCATCCATCGTCCCGGCAACGAGGAGGCGCTGGCCGGAGCCGTCGACGCCGACGCTCCGAAGCGACGACGCGAACGTTCGGCGGGCATTGCCGACGCGGCTCGAAAAGAGGATGCGGTCTCCCTGTGGTGAGAACCCGAGGACCTGGAGGGACGTTCCCGGCTCGGCGGTCAGCAGCCTCACCGATCCGGAACCGTCCGAGCTCTCGACGATCAACGACCGGCCGTCGACCCGCGCAGTGTGCGATCCGTCGGGCGAGTCCGCAGCATAGCCTGTCGCGCTGTAACCGTCCCGCCACTCGGCAAGTTGTGCAGCGTCGAGCCAGCCCGGCGCGCTGCCGTCGAGCGGGAGCTCCACACTGTCGACTGCCAATGTCCCGTCCCGCAGCCACGCCGGATCGTGATCGCCGGACGGTTGCCACTCGGACGGCATCGCGATCTGCGCCTGCCGGGCGCCGTCGACGCCGTAGACGCCTACCGTCACGAACAAGTTGTCCCACACCGCGACACGTGAGGAATCGGGCGACCACCCAATGTCCCATCCATCGGCGGGGAACGTGGCCTGCACGTTGCCAGCCACGTCGCTGATCACGACGTCCCCCCAGTTCTTCTCGATCCCGGGTTTCTTGACGGAACAGTCAACGCGGCGATAGGCGAGGTATCTCCCGTCCGGCGACCACATCGATCCCTCTGCCCAGAACGAGAACCCGTCGGTGGAACCGCAGTCGTCCCCGCGGCCGTCCGCGATCTTGACCGCGTCTGACCCGTCAAGATCGGCGACGTAGACGTCGCCGTCCAGGATGTACGCGAGCGAGCCCGCTGCCGCCGGCGCCGGATTGGGCACCACGGTATCCGCCGGAACGGGCTTCGACGCCATCGAGCGGGCGAGGAGCGCCGCCGTCGCGAGCGCCACGATGACGGCGACGGCGCCAGCACGGATCCGCCGGTTGCGCTGTCGGCGCTCGCGTCGGTCGAGCAGCCGCTCGAAGTCGCCCTGCTCGAGGTCGACCGTGCGGCTCTCGCGTTCGAGGGCGTCGGCAATGTTAGGCATCCTCCACCTCCATCACCTGGCGGAACGCGTCGCGTCCGTGACGCGTGAGTGAGCGGATCGTCGCATCCGTGACGCCGAGCGCATCCCCAGCTTCCTTGGACGTAAACCCGAGCATCTCGGTCAGCACGAGCGCCGCGCGTTGCCGCGGCGGGAGCGTGGCCAGGACGTGCCGGACGACTTGCCGGTCATCGGCGTCGGAGAAGTCGTCGTTCGACGGCGTGAGCCCGACTGTTCTGCGGACCGCGAGCATGGCCCGCCGGTACCGCTTGCGGAACAGGTTCATCGCGGTTCGATACAGGTACCCGAGAGGATCGTCCATCCCACCGACACGGTCCCATCGCTCCCACACCTTGAGGAAGGCGTCCTGCATCAGCTCCTCCGCCTCGGCGCGATTCCCGGTCACGAGCCACAACCGCCGGAACAGGGTCCGAGCCTCGGCCTGGTAGAAGGCCTCGAAGGTGCGAGCCGCCTCGAGCTCGTCGAGAGCCGCGTCAGCGGCGACGATCCGTTCGGTCATGTCGGGAGATGAACCCACGAGACTCCCCGAGTGTGCAAACGAGCCTGACAGGCAGGATGAAGCCGGCACCTGTCGAATGCTTCGCTGAGATACGCAGTGCTCCCGCAGCTGAACGCAGCGGGAGCACCTGACCCCCAGAACCTCCGGTCGCTCAGTCTTCGTGCGCCCTCTGCCACCCACCCGACTGCCGCACCAACACCTTTCCCACGCCTTCAGACCATCCGACCCTTGACCGACCGCCCGGAAGGCCCTCTCCCTGGTCGGGGATCGCTGGTTAGCTGGATGTAGGAGGTCGCTATGAACGACGTCAAGACTCGATCGCCGAAGATGCCGCCACGCTGGTTCGTTCATACGTTCTGGCGTGTGCATCGCGGCCTGTACCGACTCAGTCGCGGTCGATTCCTGTGGACCGCGGCGAGCAAGCGGGGCTGGGGCGCACTGAGCATCACGACGGTTGGCCGAAGGTCGGGCAAGGAGCGCAGCGTCATCGTCGGCTACCTCGCCGACGGTTCGAATCTCGTCACGCTCGCGATGAACGGCTGGGATGAGGGTCATCCCGCGTGGTGGCTCAATCTGGAGGCGAATCCAGACGCTGTCGTTCGACTAGCACACGACCAGCCACACCTGGTCCGCGCACGCGCTGCTGCCGGCGATGAGCGCGAACGGCTGTGGGCCCGCTGGGCGTCCGTCGACATGGACCTCGACGTATATGCCGCGAGCCGTTCGACGGAGACCCCAGTGGTGGTATTGGAACCACGATCCCCGGGGTGAGAGGAGGCGGAGGAGATGGATCAGGACAAGAGGACCGCAAGGATCGTCGGCATCTGCTTCATCGTGGCGACCGTCGCATCCATCCTCGGCTCGGTTGCCTTGGGCTCTGTTCTGGATGGATCGGACTACCTCACGACCGTCGCCGCCCACGAGGGGCGGGTCATCACGGCGGCACTGCTCTTCTTGATCGCTGCGACGTCTGCATTCGCGACCGCGTTTCTCCTGTTCCCGATCCTCAGGAGACACACCGAGGGATTGGCTGCCGGCTATGTGGGACTGCGGGCCTTCGAGAACGTGTTCTACGTCGCCTCGGTCGTCGGCATCCTCGCGATGCTGCGAGTGAGCCAGAGTGACACTGCCGGGTCGGCCGATGTCTCACAGCTCGCGCTGCTCGGTGCTGCGTTGATGGCGCTGCGCGACTGGTCGACCATGATCGGGACGTTGATCTTCGCCGGCCTCGGCGCGGTCACGCTCAACTTCGTGCTGTATCGGTCTCGGCTCGTCCCCGATTGGTTGTCGCTATGGGGACTTATCGGAGGAGGCCTGCTCTTCCTGTACGGACTGCTCGGCATCCTCGGTGTGGATACAGGTATGGGATCGCCCTGGATGCTCCTCGCCATGCCGATCGCCGTCGAAGAGATGGTGTTTGCCGGTTGGCTCCTCACGGAAGGCTTCGCGTCGCGTCAGGACAACGAGCGGTCATCACCTGACCTCCGTGTGGATGCAATGGCGTAGCGGAGATCCGGGCGTCCGCGTGTAGCGTCTTTTGCAACACTTTCGGGTCCTCGTACGTCCTGGTGATGTGGGTGCGAAAAGGACGACGATGGTCGCCGACATGGAGGAGACGAGCACGAGCCGGCTGGCCGAGGTTTACGAGCGGTCGGCCCCGGCCGGGTTCCGGCTCGCGTACCTCCTGACGGGCGACCGGGCGCTCGCCGAGGATCTCGTCCAAGAGGCGTTCCTTCGGTTCGTCGGCCGCTTGCACCACCTGCGAGACCCAGAGGCTATCGACCCCTACCTCCGTCGCACGATCGTGAACCTATCGAAGGACACCTTCCGGCGCTGCGCGCTCGAGCGATCCTACCTCGAACGGCGGACCGCTGAGCTCCGCGACGGCCACACCGACCGAGACGTCGCCGAATACGAATCGATGCGCATGGCGCTGCTCTCGCTTCCCCAGAAGCAGCGAGCCGCGATCGTCCTTCGCTATTACGAAGACCTCCACGAGTCCGAGATCGCCGATCTGCTGCGCTGCCGTCCGGCCACCGTGCGCTCACTCGTCGCGCGCGGCCTCGAAACTCTCCGCCGCATCCCCGAGGTGACGACATGACAGATCAAGACGTCCGAGATCTCCTGGAGCGCATAGCCGCCGAAGAGCCCATCCCCTTCTTCGACGCGACCCCGCTGACCCGTCGGGCGCGCCACCGCGCTGTGAGAACCGTGGTCGTCGGGGCGGTCGGGATCGCGGCCGCGATCGCGCTGTTGTTCGCAGGGGTCGCAAAGATCGAGACCGCCCCGATGCCGGCGGATCAGCCGACGCCGGCGCCGGTGGTGTCGGGGGCGCTCGCGTATGCCGTCCAGGGTGACATCTACGTCGCCGATCCGGACGGATCGAACGCGGTCAAGATCGTTGACAGCGCAGCCGACGAAGCGTGCACGGGGGCCGGCGCGCACTGGAGCAACGAAGTTCCGTCATGGTCACCCGACGGGAAGTACCTGGCGTTCTATCACGACTGCTCGACCTCGGAGCAGGAGAACGTGATGATCACCGATCCGCACGGCAACGTCGTGACCGAGTTCCCGCGCGACATGTGGGGGTTCGAGTGGTCGCCTGACTCGACGCGCGTCTCGGTGTGGGGAACGTGGGGGCGGGAGATCGCGGTCTACGGCATCGACGGTGAGCGACAGGCGTCGCTGCCCTTGCCTCGCAGGATGGCCCCCCATTATGACTCCGGCCCGGGCGAGTGGATGCCTGACGGCTCGGCACTTCTCCTGTACGGCGTGTTCGTGGTGCCGCTCGACGGGAGCGCCCCGCACGACTTGTCGCTGGGTGGGCAGGCGACGTACTCGCCGGACGGGACCCGTGTCGCCTTGGTCGAGGGCAAACACATCACGATCCTCGACGCCTCCGGTTCGCTCGTGTCGCAGGTAGACGGGCGTCTGGACGGCGTGGACGGATGGTCGCCGGACGGGCAGCACCTGGTTTCCTTGTCCGACGGCGTGCTCAACGTTGTCGACGCCGCATCCGGAACCGTGACGGTGCTGACGCAATCGACGGCGGCACTGAGCGGCGGCGACAAGATCCTCGGCGTCCGAGGGTTCTCGCCCCAGGGCGACCGGATCCTGTACGAGACCGGCGACGGGGCCGGGGGCGCGACGGCCCTGTGGAGCATCGGCGTCGACGGCGCCGACGCCCGCCTCCTCGTCGCCGGGACCACCCAGGGGGAATGGCGATCCCGCTGATCGAGGGAGTCCCGCGATGAAGCGTCACTGCGGTCCGATGACAACCATCGTTCTCGTGGTCGCTCTAGGAGCATGCACATCGACCTCGAACAACAGCGTGAGCACGGTTTCGCTCGAGCGCTCAGCTGCACCGGTCGTCTCGGCCTCCCCGGAGCCCTTCCCGATCGAGGTGTTCGCCGATATCACCGAAGACCGGGTCCCCGAAGAGACGGCGACGCAGCTTCAGGCGGTCCTCGACGACTTGGCCGGCCGCGCCGGGGTGAGTGCCACCGTGATGACGGCGGACGGCACGTGGAGCGGAACGACCGGGAAGGCGGACGGTGTTCGACATGTCCGGGTCGACGATCAGTTCGCGATCGGAAGCATCACCAAGACGTTGGTCGCGGCCCAGGTGATGCGGCTGGTCGAGGCAGGTGAGCTCAGCCTCGATGATCCGGTTGCCGATCACCTTCCGCCGGGCATCCACTTCGACACGAACGGGGCCACGATCGTCGACCTCCTCTCGATGCGCAGCGGGTACCCGGACACCCTGTTGGGTCCGGGGCAATGGAAGAGCTTCACGACCGACCCGGCTCGGGTCTGGACGATCGACGAGGTGCTCGCGACCGTCCGACCCGGACGTGGCCCGGTTGGTCGGCAGTTCGAGTACAGGGGCATCAACTACGTCCTGCTCGGCTTGATCGTCGAAGACGTCACCGGGCGACCGCTCGCCGAGGTGCTGCGGAGCGGGGTCCTCGCCGGCAAGGGGTACGAACGCCTGATCTATCAGCCCGACGAGCGGCCGACCGAGCCGATGGCGATGCCGTACGGCGAATCGTCCGACGCGTTTGGCGATGCCGGTGGATATCTCCCGTCGCTCGCTGCCGTGACCGCCTTCAATGCGGAGGGCGCCATGGCGTCGGACTCAATCAGCCTCGCCCGATGGTGGAGAAGTCTGTGCGCGGGCCAGATCGTCTCGCCGGCGTCGCTCAACGAGATGACCGACTTCGACACGCGGCCTGAGTACAGCCTGGGGATCATCGACCGCAGGGACGAGTACGGCTGGGCCTCGGGAGCGCTCGGCCACACCGGTCTCGCCTTCGGATTCACGAGCGCCGCGCTGTGCTTCCAACAACAGGGCATGGTCGTCGTGGTGTTGGCGAACGCGCACGATTACGACGTCGACACGGTCGCCGGCCAGCTGATGCACGCCGCGAGCACTTGAGAACTGATGCGTCGAACTCTCGGCGTTTGGCTGTAACGATCGGGGCGTCTCAGTTGTTCATGCGCCATGATTGACCGCTCGCTACGGGTGCTTCGAGGCAAGGAGGTCGTGGAGACGGAGGAGGCCGAGGAACCGCGGAGCTTCGAGGTGTTCTTCGCATCCGAGCACGCGCGGCTGTTCGGGGCCCTCTGCCTCGTCACCGGCGACCGCTCCGAGGCGGAGGAGATCATGCAGGACGCCTTCCTCCGGCTGTGGGAGCGGTGGGAGCACGTCGCCGAGGTCGACGATCCGTCGGCCTACCTCTTCCGAACGGCCATGAACGTATTCCGTAATCGGTATCGGCGCGCGACCCTGGCCCTGAGGAAGACGATCAGCGTCGGCCCTACCGAAGACGCACTCGCGACCGTCGAGGATCGTGACGTCGTCGTCCGCGCCCTGCGTGATCTCACACCCGATCAGCGCGCCGCGGTCGTGTTGACCGGCTACGTCGGTCTCACCTCAGAGGAAGCCGGGAAGGTGCTCGGCATGCGCGCCGGCACGGTCCGCACGCTCGCGACGCGCGCCCGCGCCGCGATCCGCGAGAAGGCAGGAGATCCACGATGATCGATGATCGCGAGCTCTTCGAGCGTGCCGTCGAGCGGTTCGTGCCTCCCGAGCGCTCGTTCGAGCGCCTTGTGACGCGCCGTGACCGCAAGCACCGGAACAAGCGGATCGCCGCGGGCATCCTCGCTCTCGTCGTGGCGGCCGCGGGGGCGAGCGCGCTCATCCGAGCCTTCCCCATAGGTTCCATGCCCGCCAACCCCCCGCAGTCCACAGTGGACCTCGGGATCTTCGAGGCGCTCGCAGGGCGGATCGTCTACTTCGACATCGGACGCATCGGTCTATCGGGGGTCGACCCGAGCGCGGCCTCGCCCAGCTCGACGCTGGTGCGCCTCGACCTTCGGGGAGCGCCCGCCGCCCACCGGTTCGCACAGGGCACGGAGCCGCTCGGCTGGTCGAGTGACGGAACCAATCTCCTGCTCATGCATGCGGACCCAGCCGGTCGCTTCCAAGATGGGGAACCCCCGTACGACAACTACCTCTTCATCCTCCATGCGGATGGGACGGAGACCCAGGTGACAACCGAGCCAGTCGGCGGCGCGGCCATCTCGCCCGACGGGTCGCGGGTCGTCTTCGCTACCACCACGGGACGGTTGTACGTCGTCGACGAAGGCGGCGAGCCGGTTCGGATCGCCGAGGGGGCGGCATCACCGACGATCTCGCCCGACGGGACCCAGATCGCGTACCTCTCCATGCTGCCGGAGAGCACGTTCAATAGCGTGGGTCAGGCACCGGTGTGGGTCGTGAACGCGGACGGCACCGACGCCCGCGAGATCCTGGCCGACGAGCCGGCCCTGGCGAACGGCATGTTCCAGCTCAGGTGGTCGCCGGCGGGCGACCGCATCGCCGCGGGCAACCTTCTCTCGGGCCATTTCGCGATCTACACCTTCGCCCCCGACGGCTCGGACTTCACGGAGGTGATCGCCGGCGGGGTCGGGCCGTACTGGTCGCCCGACGGATCCCAGATCGCGTACCAAGAGCCGGGCGGCGGGGTCGTGATTGCCGACGCAGATGGATCGAACATCCGGACGGTTGGACTTGGTCGCTCGGGTCCATGGCACCCGGGCACGCTCGAGGACGCGCCGGTAGGTGAAGACGTATCCGATCCGCCTTCGTGATCGACGCTGGCGGATCGGGTCAGCCAGCCCGAACACAACGACCACCTCTGAGAACCTTCGGTCGGCGGTCCGCGATGGTGCTCGTGCTCACACTCGTGGGATGCTCATCGAGCACCCTGGGCGACTCGCAGGCTTCGGACTCCGTCGAGCCATCGGTGGCAGCCGTTTCGGCCTCCCCGAGTGGAACGGGCGAGGCGTTCCCGACAGAGGTGTTCGCCGGCCTTGGTGACGACGCTGTCTCCGATGAGTTGGCGGCTGAACTCCAAAAGGTGCTCCAGAGGTCGGCCAACGGCGACGGACTCACGGCGACGGTGATCTCACCGGCGGGAACCTGGAGTGGCGCAACGGGGCTCGCCGCGGGGCATCGGGCGATGGTCCCAAACGATCAGATGTCGATCGCCCACATCACGCAGACACTAGTGGCGGCCCAGGTGATGCAGCTGGTCGAGGCGGGCGACCTGAACCTCGACGATCTCGCCGCAGATCATCTTCCGGTCGATCTGAAGTTCGACACCAACGGGGCGAGCATCGCTGATCTACTCAGTCACCGCAGCGGGCTCCCCGATACGCTGTTCGGCCCCGGGCAGTGGAAGAGCCTCACGACCGACCCGCTGCACGCCTGGACGCCCGAAGAGGAGCTTGCCACCGTCGGATCGAAACGTGGGCCGGTCGGGCAGCGCTGGGAGTTCATCGGAACCAACTACATCTTGCTGGGAGTGATCGTCGAACAGGTCACCGGGCGCCCGATCGCCAAGGTACTGCGGAGCGGGGTCCTTGCCGGTCACGGGTACGAGCGCCTGATCTATCAGCCCGACGAGCGGCCGACCGAACCGATGGCCATGCCGTCCGGTGCGCCTGCCACCACCTTCAAGGAGAACGGCGGATCGCTCCCATCGATCGCCCGCGTCACCGCCGAGGCCGCCGAGGCCAACATGGCGTCGGACGCGCCGAGCCTCGCCCGATGGTTCAGAGCACTGTGCGCCGGTGAGGTCGTGTCGGCCGCGTCGCTCGACGAGATGACTGACTTCGACAAGCGCCCCGAATTCGGGCTCGGGATCTGGGACCGGCGATCGCAATACGGCTGGGGCTCCGGGGCTTTGGGCCTCACGGGCGTCGTGGAAGAGGGATACAGAACCGCGGCGCTGTGCTTCCAGGATCCGGGCATCGTCGTCGTGGTGCTGGCGAACGCAGAAGACCACGACGTCGACGCAACCGCCGGCAGACTGGTGGACGCCGCCAGCACCTGAGACGCGCTCGAACCCGTCGGAGGATTCTCGGTGTGCGCTAGACCGTGCGGGGTCGCCACGGCTCGTGCTCGTGTGCGAGCCAGACCAACTCGGGGTCGAGCGCGCGCACCAGCCGCTGCCCTTCGGTGTGCGGCTCATCCAGTTCGCCGAACCAAACCGCTACGTCGCCGCCGATGATGACCGGGTGCTCCCCCGTCTCGACGACGACCACCTGCGTGCCGCGTGTGTGGCCCGGCGCCGGGACGAGTCGGAGCCCGGGCAGAAGCTCGAGCTCGCCGTCGACCGGCACGTACCGCACGCCGGGCGCATCGACCCACTCGCGGATGGTGTAGTCGTCCTCGCTGCGCGCGTCGTCGAGCTCCAGACGCTGAACGTAGATCGGCCTGCCGGCGAAGAGGTGGTTGCCGCCGCAGTGGTCGAAATGCAGGTGCGTGTTGACGACGATGTCGACGCCGGCGAGGTCGAAGTCCTGCTCGCTCAATGGACGGAGGCGGGGATCCAGGTCGGCCACCGCCGGATGCAGCTCCGTCAAGCCGGTGTCGACCAGCACGCGCGCATCGGGATGGTCGATGACGTGCACGTAGACCGGCATCAGTTCGCCCTCAGCGCGCAGGTCCGCAACACGAACTGGCGTGATGGTGATTGAGGCCGGGGCGTTCATCGTATCCCGACCGCAATGGTCTCCGTCGGCAGCATCCCGAGCTACCGACCGAGGCTACGGCTGCCAGATATCCATCGGATCGGCGTTCATCGCATTGGCAGGTGCGGTGCCGAGCTGGAATCCGTCGACGAGGGTACGCAACAGGTTGTAATGGTTCGTGAACGTGTCGTACACGCCGGTCGCGACGTTCGCGCCCATGACCGCGCAGATGGTGTGGCCGCCGGCGAACTTCCGCGCCTTCCCGGTGCCGCCGTCTTGGCCCTCGTCGTAGACGACGACGATCACGTCGTTGCCGGCCTGCCATGAGGCGGACGACTGCACGGCCGCGATCTGGCGTGCGAGGAAGTCGTCGAACTGCTTGATCGTGCCGCCCTTCGAGGTGTTGCAGTTGTCGTGACCGTCCTCGCACATGTTCGGCACGACGTAGTTGAACGTCGGCGTCTGGTCGTGCGCGGCCGCGTACTCGAACGCGCTGGTGTCGTTCGGCCCGGTCCCACCCATCGGGATCACCTTGGTCTGGCAGGGCGCCGTCGGGTCCGTTCCCGTCGGCTGCGAGAAATCCTCGCCGACGATGTCGTGGTAGTAGACGGCCGGGTTGTGCTTCACGGCGTAGGAGTTGAGGTCGTGGTTCACGCCGGCATTGATCAGGTAGCAGGGCTTGGGCATCGATTCGTTCCACGCCGCCCAGCTGATAGGGACGTCCTCGAGCATCCCGAAGATATTCTGCGACGTGTGATTGCAGGTCTTCGGTTTCTCGTCGAGCTGGTCGCACCGGTCGAAAGTGCCGCTCGTCATCGCCATGTAGTTGGACGTGGAATAGTGCGAGATGCCCCAGTAGTTCGAGAACCACGCGCTGTTCGGCTTGACGTTGCCGAGCTGGAAAGGCGCGTTCTTCATCGTCAGCTGTGACAGGCTCGTGTTCTCTCCGACGAACACATAGACCTTGCCTGGGAACTCGGGGACCGTGCCTGCGGCCTGGACGCTTGCGGTCGGCGCGGCGACGAATGTGGTGGCGACCGCCACGAAGGCGATCACGACTCTGCGGAACATACGGCCCTCCCTGTAGGTCGTGGGACCTAGCATTCTCGGCGGTGCGCGCCGGGGGCGCAAGCCGGGATCAGCTCTGCCGCAATCGAGGGCTGAGCCCCAGCCCAGCGACTATTTCCCCGCGCCGCTATCCTCGGCGCGTGAACGATGACTCGTCGCCAAAGGACGACCGACGGTGGCTCCGTCCAGGGCGGATGGAGGCCTTCAGCGACGGGGTCTTCGCGATCGCGATCACGCTGCTGGTGCTCGATCTCGCCGTCCCGGAAACGAACGACGGGGTTGGTCATGCGCTGCTCGATCAGTGGCCTCTCTACACGGCCTACCTCGTGAGCTTCGCATCGGTTGGTGCGGTATGGATCGCCCACTCGACGATCACGAACCATCTCGAACGGGTGGACTCCGTCCTGCTGCGGCTCAACCTTCTCCTGCTCTTCTTCGTTTCGGTGCTCCCGTTTCCCACGAAGATGCTCGCGGATTTCATGGGCGATTTCGGACCCGAGCGGATCGCGGTCACGATCTATGGGCTCAACCTGCTCGCGATGTCGGCCATGACGAGCGTGGTGTGGCGACACGCGGTCTCCGAAGGGATGCTCTCGAGCGAGCATCCCGAGGAGGAGGTGCAGGAGGTCACCAAGAAGTTGACGCCGAGCCTCGGGTTCTACGCCGTGGCGATCGCGATAGGCCTGCTCGCGCCCCGGCTCGCGGTCTTCATCTACCTCGGGATCGCGCTGTATCTGCTTATCCCATTCCACGCGGTCATGCAGCGCCGCCGCAAGCGGACGAACAGGTCCTAAACGCGCGCGATGCGTTCTGGCGATTCCCGCGGCGAGGAAGCCAGCGGTGGTCGCCACGCCTAGTCGTCGAGGCGCCCCATCGTCAGGTTCACGGTCGTCCCCGTCATGCCGCTCGCCTGGTCAGACGCCATGAACGCTGCCACGTTCGCCATCTCTTCGAGCGTCATCAGCCGTCGCGGATGGGTCCTGCTTGCGAGCATCTCCTGCCACTCGTCCCACGTCATGCCCGATGCCGCGGCACGGGGTTCGAAGGCGTCTCTGATCGTGCGTGTCTCCGGCATCGCTTGCGGTCGTAGGCCGACCACCCGGATGCCGTGCGATGCGAGCTCGGCAGACAGGTCTCGAGTCAGCGCCTCCTTTGCACCCTGCGCCGGACCGTAGCCGCCCACCAGCGGGAGGCCTTCCCGCGCGTGGGTGGCGGTGACGGTCATGATCACCCCCGATCCGTTCGGCACCATCCGGCGGGCCGCCAGTCGTGCGGTCAAGAAATACGACCGGACGGCACTGGTGATCGGCACGAAGAACCGATCGACGTCGAGGTCGACCAGCGGTGTCCCCAGGATCTCCGCGTTCGGGATCCCGATCGCGTTGAACGAGATGTCGACGCGCCCCGCCTCCTCGACCACCGACCGCAAGTGGTCGTCCACCGCCTGCTCGTCGAGAGCGTCCACCTCCGCCGCCTCCGCGGATCCGCCGTCCGCGACGATCTGCTTGGCGACCATCTCGACGGGCGGGAGATGCCGCCCGGTAAGGAAGACCTTGGCCCCCTCGCGCGCGAAGGCGCGCGCGACGGCGCCGCCGATCCCGCCTCCTGCTCCGTAGATCACCGCAACCTTGTCCTTCAGCATCACTCGCGTCCCGTACTCGTCGTGCCGGCGGATCCAGAGCTGCCAATCCTCGTCACCTTCGCCGCGCCCCTTCGGGGCGTGGTCGAGGATCGGGTAGTACGTCATGACGAACTCCAAGCCGCGCCACGTCGTCGAGTACGCGTGGTAGACGTCGTCGCCGTCTCGGACGAACGTGCTGAACCCCGGACTCTCGGTGAGGTAGCCGGCGACGTCGGTGCCCGACGCGCGGGCGTTGTGCTGCGACGATCGGTGGGAACGCCCCGTCCAAGGCCTGGGCCGGAAGGGCGATCTGCGCCACGGCCTCGCGAGACTGCTCCTCGGTCTGCGAGAAGCCGAGGTCGAAGTTGAAGTCGCCGGGCGAGGACGAGACCCACGGGATGCTCCAACCCATGCGGCGCTTGTACGCCTGGAGCTTCTCGAGCGGTGCCTGCGAGACGAGGATCAACGTCGCGTCGCGGGCGTGCAGGTGCGGGACGACGCCGTCGATGGAGTCGGCGATCGACGAGTTGATCGGGCATCCGGCCTGGTAGCTCGGGCCGAACATGAAGTGGTAGACGAGTAGCTGGGAGCGCCCGTCGAACAGCTCGGCGAGCGACTTCTCCCCGTCGTCCGTCTCGAAGCGGTAGTCCTTCTCCACGCGGACCCAGGGCAGATCCCGACGCAGCTGCGCGATCTCGTCGCCCAGCCTGGTGTGCTCCTTCTCCCGCTTGAGCAGTTCCTCGCGTGCCGCGAGCCACTCCTCGCGCGTTCCGATCGGTGTGACCGGCCATAGCGCTCTCCCTCCTTGCGTGCGTCTTGACTCCGGTTCGACACCGACCGCGACGGCAAACTGGGCGCGTCTCGCGCCGCCCATTTCCGACTCCGGCGGTGTCGGTACCCGAGCGAGGATGAGAGCGAGGGGCGTGAGGCTAGGGTGGAGCGGTGACGGGAGACCTGATCGACAGGGCGCGCGCCGGGGACGGCGAGGCGTTCCGAGGAGCTGATCGAGCCATACCGTCGGGAGCTCCAGGTGCACTGCTACCGGATGCTCGGATCTCTCCAGGACGCCGAGGACGTCCTTCAGGAGACGCTCATGGCCGCCTGGCAAGGCCTCGGAGGGTTCGAGGGACGGGCCTCGATCCGCACCTGGCTCTACCGGATCGCCACCAACCGGTGTCTCAACGCGCGTCGTTCGGCCAGCCGGCGCCCGGCGAAGGAGTGGGACATCGCCGAGTATCAACCTCCTGAGCCGACCGCGATTCGGCGAGATCGTCTGGCTCGAGCCGTTCCCCGACGCCCTCCTCGAGGGTGTGATGGACGTGCCGCTGGGGCCGGAGGCTCGGTACGAACAGGCCGAGATCGATCTCCCTCGCATTCGTGACCGCACTGCAGGTCCTGCCGCCTCGCCAGCTGGCCGTGCTCGTCCTGCGCGACGTCCTCGGGTTCCACGCGAACGAGGTGGCTGAGATGCTCGACTCGACGATCGATTCGGTCAACAGCCTCCTCAAACGGGCTCGCGCCGGCTCTGCAGCGCCGATTGTCGACCGGTGCCGATCGCGAACCGGCTCCCGCTCCCGACTCACCCTCCGAGCAGGCGACGGTGGCCGAGTTCGTCCGCGCGTACGAGAACGGCGATCTCGATGCCTTGGTCGCGCTGCTCACCGACGACGTGTTCCTCTCGATGCCGCCGTTCCCGCTCGAGTACGAGGGCATCGAGGTCGTGACTCGTTTCTACGGACGCATGATGGGCTCGGGCCGGAGGTTCGACCTCGTGCCGACGCGAGCCAACGGTCAGCCGGCGTTCGGCGCGTACCTTCGCGCGCCCTCCGGGATCCGCCATGGGACCGGCCTCTTGGTCCTCACCCTCGCCGGCGACCGGATCTGCTCCGTCACGCGCTTCGACACCAGCGTGCTCCCGTGGTTCGGGCTGCCGCGATCCCTGCCGAGCCGATAGCCACCAGCGAAGGTCGGGGCGATCTCCAAGGAGACGAACCGTTCTCAATGGTTCTCAGACGAGCACTTCGACTTCCGTCGGGCGCGCGATCAAATAGATGAGCGTGCCGAGGAGCGGCAGGATGATGATGACCAGCGCCCACACCGCCTTCGCCCAACCCGAGTGATCGCGACGCCTGAAGTTGTCGATGAACGCCCAGATGACGGCGAAGAAGACGGTGAGCCAGAAGAAGAAGATGATGATCGTCCAAAAGATGCTCAACAGTGGATACGAATATGCCAGCACTGATGCCTCTCCCTTCGTTATCTGTGGGGGTCGGACCCTGTCGGGTCCGACCCTCAAGCAGTTGGTTACTTGCCTTCGGCCTCTTTGATCTGCTTGGCCAGGTCGTCGGCGCTCGCGTCGATCTCCTTGGAGACGAACTTGTTCTCCGCCTTGATGCTGGCGGCGACCTGATCGGCCAAGTTCGTTGCGTAGATCGCGATCAAACCGGCCTGACCGTTCTGCAGCACGGTACCGAGCTGCTTGAGATCGTCGTTATCCAAGCCGCCCTTGACGTGGCCGGCGACGGCGCCGGCCCCGGCACCAACTGCGGCGCCTACGGCGAGGCCGATGCCCGGAAGGAGGATCGCGGCCACAGCTCCGATGGCCAATCCTTCCCAGGCACCATGTCGCGTGGACGCCTCGTGCTTGTCGACGACCTTGACCGTGCCATCGGCCCCGCGCTCCAAGACCGCTGCGTCGAAGTCGTGGCCGACTCCGGCGTTGGCATACATCGCCTTGACGGCCTCGTAGTCGACCTCGGCGTCCGAGACGCTGTCGTAGGAGGCTCCGAGAACTACCAACGTGTCTTTCTCACTCATGACTTTCCCCTTCTGATTCTGCGTTCACACATGCCGACCCACTCGTTCCCCTATCCCCCTGCTCAGCAGCACCTCCCAAGATCGCGGTCAGACACCCTCGATCGCCTCCAACCGGCCGGAGCTGACCGCCTCGACGAACGCCTCGTAGTCCTTCTCGTTCTGATCCGCATAGCGTTCGGAGAAGTCGGTGATCGACCGGTCGAACTCGTCGCTCTTGCCGAGATACGCGGCGATCGCGACGGGTCTCCCGACCGAGCGTGCGCCCGCGCCAGCGTCCATCCGCACAGCGTGTCGCGTAGAAAGCCGAGGCTGGCCGGGCCCATCGATCTCGACGACGACCGAGCCCTTCATGTCGCGGAGCTGCCGCCAGTAGAGGTAGCGGTTGTCCTGCGACGCCCTTCGTCCAGCCGAGGTAGATGTCGCTGGCGGCCTGCATCATCCGCTGCCCTTGGACGACGCGCTCGCCGGGTTGCTTGAACCGGCTCTTCGGAAGGTGATCCTCGAGCACCGAGGCCGTCGCCTCCTTGACCTGGAGGAACAGGGGGTCCTGTTGGTCGCGGCCCTGGAGCAAGGCGATGAAGGCCCGCGTGCCGACGCTGCCGACGCCGACGACCTTGCGGGCCACGTCGATGATCTCGAAGCGTTCCAGCAGGTGGCGCCGGTCGTTCTGCAGGGTCGCCCGGTAGGCGCGGAACTGCTCGTGGATCACTGCTCGAGCTCGTCGGCCGACATCCCGGCGGCGGCGGGGAGGTCGCGTACCGGGATCACGATCGGCGGCTGGCTGACGATCCGGTAGCGGCCGTCGACCAGCTCGGCCAGCTTGGACAGCGCCTGCAGGCTGTCGCGCGTGCGGGCCTTGGCGGCGATCTTCTTGCGCACCCTTCTCGCCCTTCTTCGCCTCCTTCTTCGCCTTCCCGGTCGCGGCTGCCGCGAAAGGTCTTGATCGCCGCCATCAGCTCCTGCTCGGACAGGCGGGCGTACCAGATCTCCATCGTGCCCATCTGCGCGAACTCGGCCATCGCCTCCCGGTAGGCCCGCACCGAGGCGAGCGTCGCCGCGCGTGTGTCGGCCTTGGAGAAGCCGTTGTTGCGTGCCGCGATCGTGAAGCTCGCGGACATGCGCTTCACGTCGTATTCGAACGGGCCCGGGAGCGTCTCGTCGAAGTCGTTCAGATCGAACAGCAGGGTCCGCTCGGGCGATGCGAACACGCCGAAGTTCGAGAGGTGCGCGTCGCCGCAGAGCTGCATGATCAGGCCGGCCCGCGGCGTGTCCTTCAGGTCGGCGGCCATGATCTTGGCCGCGCCCCGATAGAACGTGAACGGCGAGACCATCATCCGTCCGTGGCGCACCGGCACGAGGTCTTGCTCACGGGTCGCGTCCTGCTCCTCGAGGAGGGCGACCGGGTCGGGGCGATCCGCGGCCGGCGTCCAGCCCGCGTGGCTAGTGCGCGCGGCCTCATCGCGCGCTCGTTTCCCACGCGCTTTGCGTTCCTCGACGCTCGGGTGCTGGATCCTCGTGGAAGCCAGGTGACCCTCAGCTCCCCTCGCCGGTTCGTCTCGTCGGTGACCTGACGTTGTTGGCGGCGACCGACGGATGGGCTCGCATCGTCTTACGCTGGCGCACTACGCCCAGCCCGCCTCGATGGCGGGCAACACCTGTCTATAGCCTCCACAGCTCCGGTCGTCAAACCCGAACGGCAGATGTCGTATTGCTCATTCGCGCTGAATTCGGCAGACTGAGCCTCCGCCCTTCGGGGTACGCCGCCGCGAAAACCGGGGATTGGGAGCGAGGCAAGTGGTCGCCAGGGATCTGTTGCGACCCGATGAGGTCGTCCGCGTGGACGACCTTGG
Organism: uncultured Actinomycetes bacterium; assembly: GCA_963794065.1. Taxonomy (GTDB): domain Bacteria; phylum Actinomycetota; class UBA4738; order UBA4738; family HRBIN12; genus AC-51. Next base: position 126,367 of record CAWCDA010000033.1, read on the forward strand.
CGCGCGCTCAGACGGGTCGGTGCTGGCGTCGCTCGAGGTGCGATGGATACTGCCGGGCACGGTTCCTCCCACAGTCGAGGCGTGGCTCGGACCATTCACCGCACCCTCCGAGCACCGCGAAGATCGGTACCTGTTGCAAGGCTCCGCAACGCTCGGGATCAAAGTGAAGGACGGCCGGCTGCTCGACGTCAAAGTCTTCCAGGGGCGCAAGGGCCGGCTCGTGGGCGTGCCGGCTGGCCAGACCGAACGATGGCAGCGCTGGAGCTTCCCGATCGAGTCCGGCAATCCTCCGATCCCCCGCGACGCGGGCTGGCTTCCGGTGGAAAAGGTTCGCCGGCGACGCTGGTTCTCGTGGATCGACGGCCGCGCCATAGAGGTCAGTACTCCCGACGCGGCGGATGGGGGGATGGAGTTGACCGATTTCGCGATCGGTCGGCAACGATGGTGGACCGTTGCCCTCGAGACGAAGGGTGACGGTCCGGAGATGTTGGCGCTGCTGCAGGGCGCGGCGCGCCTGGTGTTCGCTTCGACACCGCCGCCCCCCGATGCGGTGCCACTGCTGTGTGCGCCCACCACCTCGTACCCGCGCCTGCTGCTCGGGCTCGGCTGACCAGCCGCATCCACGCTGAGATGGAGGCGGGGCTGGTGCTCTTTGGGGCCACCCTGGCGATCTATGCTCTGTTCGCTTCGCGACTTGACCGGTGGTCCATCGGGGCCCCGATCGTCTTGGTCGCGGTCGGACTCGCGATCGGCCCGCAGGGTCTCAACGTCCTCTCCCTCAACATAGGAACATCTCCCATCCGCGTGCTGGCCGAGGTGACGCTGGCGTTGCTGTTGTTCACGGACGCCTCCACCGTCGACCTACGCTCGGCGGAACGCGACGCCAGACTGCCTGGCCGTCTGCTGCTGATCGGGCTCCCGCTGACGATCGGCCTGGGAGCGGTGCTCGCGCGGCTGATCCTTTCGGCAGAAGGATGGGCCTCGGCAGCGCTGCTGGCGGCCATCTTGGCCCCCACCGATGCGGCCCTCAGCCTCCAAGTCGTGACGAACAAAGCGGTCCCGGCGAGGATCCGACGTACGTTGAACGTCGAGAGCGGACTGAACGACGGCATCGCGACACCGTTCGTAGCCTTCTTCCTCGCCGCGGTCGTCGCGACCGAGTCCAGCGAAACCCACCACTGGTTGTGGGAGTCCATCTCCCAGCTGGGCATCGGGATCCTCGTCGCCGTCGCGGTCGGGGTGGTTGCCGGTGCCGGCGTGAGTTGGGCACGGAGACACGGTTGGACGACTCCGACGTCCGAGCAGCTGTTCGTTCTGGTGCTCGGTCTGTTGTCCTATGGGATCTCGATCGAGGCGGGAGGAAACGGGTTCGTCGCAGCGTTCGTGGCGGGGCTCGTCTTCGGCGCGACGACGAAAGGCGCGCTCCGGGAACCCACCGAATTCGCCGAGACCATCGGCATGTTCCTGTCGTTCGCGGTCTGGGGACTGTTCGGACTCGTCTTCGTCGGTCCGGCATTGAGCGGCAGCGTGCAACTCGCCCCGATCGCATACGCGGTCCTGAGTCTTACCTTGATCCGCATGGTGCCGGTCTCCATCGCACTCCTCGGCAGCGGCCTGAGGCCCGACAGCGTGGCGTTCATCGGCTGGTTCGGGCCGCGTGGGCTCGCCTCGGTCGTGTTCGGGCTCCTGGCCTACGACGCGCTGACGTCGGCAGGTCTGCCCATCACCACCTTGCAGCTGACCGTCACGTGGACGGTCCTGCTGTCCGTGGTGCTGCACGGGCTCAGCGCCGGGCCGTTCGCGAAGATCTACGGGGGTCGGGTGCGCTCTGCCGCTCCACCTCCTATGGAGCTCCAAGGCTCCGAGAAGGTGGGCACGCGACGTCGGGGGCTCACGTAACTAGCCGATCATCACGGAGCGACTGTGGTGGTGATTGGTCTTGGTTGGTTGGTTGTTCTCAGAACTCCCTGACCAGGCTGTACGCCGTCGTATTTGGGGAGTATCCACAGGTTAAGAGTGAGAGTACCCACAGCTGCAGCGCAGGGCGTCCGTCTTCCCACTGTCGGCAACGCTGAACCGTCCGACCGCCGCTCGTCGACGCCCTTGACCGGCGATGCACCCCGTCTTCAGATCGGCGATGGAAAACGAAAGGGGTCACGGCCGAGGACGCGACCTCTTCCAGTGCGATCCGTCGGCTCTCGCTTCGATCATGATCGAGACATGGTGTAGTCAGCCAGGAGCGTCCAGGTTCGACCGCCGTCGGTGGAGCGCTCCCCTCGCCAGATGAACGACGACTCGCGGATGTCGTTGAACGACCAACGTCGTGACGAGCCGTCCGGACCTTCGCCCTCCAGCACGATGCGACCGTCAACCGATCCGCCGTAGACAACGACCACCGCGGAAGCCTCGGGCAGTATCCACACGACGGTCCACCGCTCTGCCGTCGGATCAAAGAAACGAACCGATGTCCCGACCTGTCGCTCGCCCCTGCCGTCGCCCACATCGCCTGTCCACACGTCCTGGAGCGCCTGCCCATCCAGGATCCAGCCGAAGGTCACGTGTCCCGGGTAACGCTCTTTGACGGAGCCGTCCTCCTCGAGATGTACGTACTCGCACTCCCACGTTCCGACGAACCGATCGAAGATCCGAGCCTGATCGTTGCTGGAAGGTTGTCCGTTGTCAGCGTGGAGCACCTCGCGCAACCTCGTGCCGGTGTCCGTCACGGTCTCTTCTTGCATGACGATCAGCTTAGGGAGCGAGACTGCCGTCCGCTGTCAAGAACGTGCGCAATTCGGTCAGGTCGCCAACGGCGAGTGTGTGCCTGGCCGCTCCCGGTGAAACCCCGAACACGGATCGAAAGCGGGCGCTGAAGTGGCTGTGGCTCGCGAACCCGAGATCGCTCGCAAGTGCGGCCAGATCTTCTGCGCCATCTGCGAGTCGCTCGATCGCCCCCGCCAAGCGAAGGCGCAAGAGGTATCCGGAAACCGAGGTCCCTGTGACGGTACGGAACTGACGAGCCAGGTGGAAGGGCGAACAGTGGACCGCCCGAGCGAGTTCTTCGAGGTGCCATCGTCGTGCCGGCTCCCCTGCCAACAGCTCGCGGGCCTGTTCGATCCGCACGGGCTGATGCCGGCTCTGGGGGCGATACCCGGATGTTCGCCCCAGGTCGGCGGATATCCCCCCGAGCAGACCCAGCGCAACGTCTTCGGCCTCGATAGTGTTCAACACGTTCCGCCGGAGGCCCGCTGCGAGCGCTCGCGCGCGAAGGAACGTCCTCGGCTCGACCGCGCCCCCGAATGGACCGCCGGGCTTCAACGCGTCTTCGACGATCTCTTGCGGGAACACGAGCACCAGGGAGTGATCACCCAGGTCCCCGGGGTGCCCGATGCGGTGGTCTCGGTCCGCCTCGAAGATCACGGTGGATGCGACATCGGCGACCGCGATCTGATTCCCGCGGTGAACCTCGAAGACGCCGTCGAGCGGAAGGATGAACTGGGTGACGCTCGCATGCTCCTCGGCACCCGGTCCGCCACGGCCCGCCGTGCAGCGGACATCCCACACCTCAAGTGTCGGGCTGTCAAGGAGACAGACGCTTGGTCGCACGCTCATGCGCTGATGGTAGAGAGCCTTGTCGGTTTGCGCTATCGATCGATCGGGCTCGCTGGATAGGCCTACGGCCGCGCGTACGGCTTCGAACGCGCGATGGACAACTTGGGCGCGATCTCGTGAGTCTCTCGGGCGATGGAGCGACGTACGCAGATCGAGGCATGGGGCTACCCTGTGTCAACGGTGACGCTCCCGATCGAGCCGTTCGAGATGCAACTCCCGCCGGGATGGATCGTGTTCGGTCCCGGGACGCTCCACCGCGTCTCGGACGTCGTCGAGCGGATCAGCGTCGGCAGGATCATGCTGGTCGCCGGCGGCTCCGCCGCCGTGATCAGCGAGTCGGTTCGAACCCAACTCGGCGAACGCATCGTCGCGATGCATGACGACGTCCGTCAACACGTGCCCGAGGAGCTCGCCGACATTGCCGTCCGCCGGGCCCGCGACGCGAACGCCGACGGCGTGATCACTGTCGGCGGAGGATCGTCGATCGGGCTGGGCAAGGTCGTCGCCGTCTCGCTCGAGATCCCGTTGATCGCGATCCCCACGACGTACGCGGGCTCGGAGATGACGCCCGTCTATGGGGTCACCGCCAAGCAGAAGGTGACTCGTCGCGATCCCCGCGCGCTTCCGAAAGCCGTCGTCTACGACCCTACGACCACCCTCAGCTTGCCCCCGCGGGTCACCGCGACGAGCGGGCTGAACGCACTCGCCCATTGCATGGAGGCCATCGTCGGACCTGGCGCGACCCCATTCTCGGCGCTCGTCGCCCGCGAAGCGGCCGCGCTCTTACCGGACGCCCTGCGCGCGTGCGTCCACGACGGAAGGGATCTCGCGGCGAGGTCGGTCGCGCAGTACTCGGCGTTCCTCGCCGGCCGGTCGCTCGCTCTGGCGGGCACAGGACTGCAGCACAAGCTCTCGCACATCCTCGGCGGCCGCTACGGCGCGATCCACGCCGAGGTGCACGCGGTACTGCTCCCCCACGTTGCCGCGTTCCACGAGGCGGAAGCGCCGGTCAAGATGGCCGCCTTCGCCAGAGTCCTCGAGACCGATCGGGACGCTTCTGACGCCTTGCGTCACCTAGCGATCGACACGGGAGCGCCATCTTCCCTCGACGAGCTCGGACTGCCGCGCGCGGCGATCGACGTCGCTATGAACGACCTCGGCGACATCGACGACCCCGCCGCGATCAGGACTCTGCTGGAAAACGCGTTCGAGCCTATGATGCGAACGTCGACCGAAGGAGGCTCGTCATGAGCGAGTGGAACGGCATGACCTACGAGGCCAAGGACAACATGCTCCGCGTCGTCCGAGAACAGGCCGAGGGCATGTTCGCGCTCGCCGAGCCCAAAGACATCTGGACGATGCCGACGAACTCGACCGACTGGCAAGTCCGCGACGTGATCGGGCACATCGTCGATGTCACCGAGGGGTACTTCGTGGGCTTCGATGCCGCGCGCGCGGAACAGGAGGGTCCCGAAAGCCACGGGTTGCCGATCATGGCGAAGCGGCTCGACGAGCACGCGCAGGAGTTCCGCGAGCTCTCTCAACAGGAGATGCTGGATCGCCTGAAGACCGACTTTCAAAAGATGATGGGGATCTTCGACGGTCTCAGCGAAGAAGACTGGTCGGGTCTCATCGTGAATCACGGGTACATGGGACCGCTCCCGTCGTTCTTCTACCCCGCGTTCCACCTGATGGACTACGGCGTCCACTCGTGGGACATCCGACAGGCGCTCGGCAAGGAGCACGCCCTGGACGGTGAGACGGCCGATCTACTCGTGCCGTTCATGTTCGTGCTCTGGCAGTCGACAGCGCAGACGGACTTTGAGGACACCTTCAAGGTCGGGATCCGGATCCTCTCGGGCGAGAGCGCGGGCGACACGGTCCTGACCGTCTCGCCCGACGGGATGGGAGCCGAGCCGGGGAGCGTCGACGGCCTGCAGGTCGTGTACGAGTTCGACCCCGCGAGCTTCGTCCTTACCGCGTTCGGTCGCGCGAACGCCGGCACCTTCCGCGGGAGCCGCGACCTGTCGGACCGGTTCCTCCGCCTGTTCCTGAGGATCTGACATGGCGAGCCAAGAGATCGACCTGGAAGCGATCAACGCGGAGCGCGAGCGAATCCGCGCCAAGTACTTGAAGCCGGAGGGTGAACGACCGGCGTCGTCGGTGCGCGGGATCCATCACACTGCGGTCCTGTGCTCCGACGTCGAGCAGACGATCCGGTTCTACCAAGACCTGCTGGAGTTCCCGCTCACCGACATCTTCGAGAACCGCGACTACAAGGGTTCGAACCACTTCTTCTTCGACCTCGGGAACGGGAACCTGCTCGCGTTCTTCGACTTCCCGGGGCTCGACCTGGGGCCGTACGCCGAGGTGCTCGGCGGCCTGCATCACATGGCGATCTCGGTCGAACCGGAGAACTGGGAGCGACTCAAGGGGAAGCTCGACGACGCAGGGATCCCCTACCTGCACGAGAGCGGGACGTCGATCTACTTCTCGGATCCCGACGGGACGCGCGTGGAGCTGATCTCTGATCCGCTCGGTTCGATGTACGGGACAAAGGTTCTGTAGCTACCAGCCGCGCGAACGCCAGGTCTCGACGTACGGGCGTTCGCGCCCGAGCGTCGTGTCTATCCCGTGCCCGGGGCAAACACGCGTCTCGTCCGAGAACTCGGTGAACAGCCGACCGATGCTGCCCATTACCTCGGTGAACCGCTCGACGTCGGCGGTCTTCCCGGGTCCCGCGGGGAACAAGGTGTCACCCGAGAAGAGGAAGCCGTCGGTCGTGTAGCACACGCTCCCGGGCGTGTGTCCGGGTGTGTGCAACGCGGTCACCGTCACGTCGCCGACCTTCACGACGTCGCCCTCGCCGATCGGGGCGAACGGCACCGGCGGCGGGTCTTCGGGATGCGCATAGACGGGAGCACCCAGCGCCTCGACGAGCGCCGGCAGTGCCGCGACATGGTCGAAGTGATTGTGGGTCTGGATGATGCCGGTCACCTTCAGGCCCTCGACGAGCGAGAGGATCCTGTCGGGTTCGTCGGCCCCATCGACGATCAGCGCCTCGTCACCGGCGATCAGCGCGTACACGTTGTTCTCGTAGGAGCCGACCGCCACTTTGCGCACGCGGAGCGAGCCCGCGGCAGGATAGTCGTGCACCGGACCGCCGACCGTTACAACGCCGAACTCGGCGGTCTCCGGTGGCCGCGGGGTCGCCGACGCATCGCCCATCACCATCGAGCCTACAAGGCAGTATCGAGCGATCGTGGAAACCCAGCCGGGCACTGTCGGCTTGCGGGATCTCACTACCATCACCGTCTCCGAACATCGGCTGAGCTCCAACGGTGAGACATTCGACTTTCGGGGGCCTCAGTTTCGAGAACACCCCTGAGTGGGGTGTTCTCAAGACTCCCTGACCACGCGGTTTGCGGCCTGTCTTGCGGAGTACCCACAGGTTAAGAGGGGTAGTACCCACCCCTGCAGCGCAGACATCAAGGAGACGAGCTCAGCTGGACGTCGCTCGTTTCAGCGCCGACGGCAACGGGCGCGCTGTGGCATCGCTTCCACTTCAGGCCACTGCCGCAGGGGCAGGGATCGTTACGGCCCCGCTTCGCATCCTCCGAGGCGTAGATAGCCATCAGGTCCGCTGGGGCCCTCCCGGCTCGAAGGAACGCACTCATCTGTTGCATCGCCGGCGTCACGTGGTGGAAGAAGTCCTTGTAGCTCGGACACAGGTAGTGCTGGCCCGCCTCGCCGTACGGCGAGGTCGCGAAGCGGTCCTTCGGGCACCCACCGTTGCAGGCGAAGCGCACATCACAGTCCAGACAGAACTGGGTGAGCGTGTCGCGCTTGTCCTGGCCGAACTTCCGCTGCTGGGGCGAGACGATCAGCTCGAGCATGTGCTTGTCCTTGATGTTGCCCAGCAGGTAGTCGGGCTCAACGAAGTGGTCACAGGAGTACAGATCGCCCGTGTGCTCGATCGCGAGCTGCAGCCCACAGGTCTCGGCGTGCACGCACATCCCCCCGGGCTCGCCGTAGAAGTTGGTTAGCGCGGTGTCGAACATCTGGACGTAGACGGTTCCGATGTCGCGACGGACCCATTCCTCGAACACGTCGATCATGAACCGCCCGTACTGCTCGGGACCGATCGACCGATGCGTCACGAGATCGCCCTCCTGCTTATACAGCGGCCTGCCCTTCACACCGTCGCCCCAACCAGAGTCGGTGATCTCGAAGTTCTCCTCGGTGGCGCGTTCGATGATCGGGATGAACTGGATGAAGGTGGCACCGAGCTCATCGCGGAAGAACGTGTAGACCTCGCGACCGTGATCGCCGTTGACCGCGTGGATCGTGGTGAGCACGTTCCAGTCGACCTCGTGGCGCTTGAGGACGTCGAGGCCCTTCATCACCCTGTCGAAGGTGGGCTTGCCGCCCTTGTCGACACGGTAGGCGTCATGCATCTCACGCGGCCCGTCGATCGAGATCCCGACCAGGAACTCGTGCTCCTTGAGAAACTCTCCCCACTCGTCGTCCAGGAGCGTCCCGTTGGTCTGCATCGTGTTGAGGACGTGTTGGCCCGGCTGCGCATAGCGCTGCTCGAGCTCGATCGATCGGCGGAAGAAGTCCAGACCCATCATCGTCGGCTCGCCGCCCTGCCAGGCCACGACGACCTCAGGGGCGCGGGCATGCGACTCCATCAATTGGCGGATGTAGGTCTCGTGGATCTCCTCCGCCATCCGGAACCGACTGCCCGGGTACAGCATCTCCTTGGACAAGAAGAAGCAGTACTCGCAGTCGAGGTTGCAGATCGCTCCCGTGGGCTTGGCCATCAGGTGGAAGGCCGGGGGGGCGCCGGGCATCGTCAGCATCGGGCTCGCGGACTCGGGGTCCACCGTCGAGTCCTTGGGCGGACCAAGTTCACTCATACCGGGTGAGATCCCCTCCTGGGCGACAACACGGCGTCGCTGATGGCCTCGACTGGCGCTGGTGGTCGCGGTCGTTCTGGTCAGCATAGGCGACGGCGAAATCCGCCGGGGATCGAGGTCGGCCACCGCCGGATGCAGCTCGGTCATGCCGGTGTCGACCAGCACGCGCGCATCGGGATGGTCGATCACGTGCACGTACACCGGCATCCGCTCCGCCTCGGCGAGCAGATCGGCAACGCGGACCGGCGTGATGGTGATCGACGCGGGCGCGCTCATTGTGCGACCTCCTGTACCCGGTGACATCGAGGGAGACTGATGTTCCCACGTTGTGCCCGGATGCTCAGACGCGGGGCCTTGATCAGGTCGTTTGCTCGAGATCACGTCCAGATCCGCGACGGGCCGCTGAATGCACGACATGCCCATGACACGTCATCATGCAGCTGTGATCGACGATCCCATCACCGTCAGTGACCATGACGACGGACTCGCTGCCGCTCTCTCGGATCGGATCAACGAGTTCAACGCCGAAGCGACCGGGTTCGACGACGGGCGGTGGCTCCACGTTGCCAAGCGAGGAGGTGACGGGGGCGTCGAAGCGGGTCTGTCGGGTTGGACGTGGGGGGGTTGCGGCTACATCGAATTCCTCTGGGTTCGCGCCGACCTGCGAGGTGCTGGATTGGGTAGCCGACTGCTCGATGCGGCCGAGGCTGAGGCGAGGGCTCGTGGCTGTACACAGATGATCGTTTCCTCCCACAGCTTCCAGGCTCCCGACTTCTACAGGCGTTCGGGCTACGTCGAGTACGGGAGGATCGAGGGGTACCCACGCGGCCACGCCGAGGTGCACTTCGTCAAGTACCTCTCGGGACGCTCCCCCGCTCCGGCGCGGACGAACACGGAGACTCCGAACTGAGCAGAGGTCGACAAGCGGAACCGACCGAGCACGCGGCTCGGCCGGTCAGCTCGATCACCGGGTATCTCAGCTACTCGCCTCCCGCAGACGCCTCCAGGTTCTTGGACACGACGGCCATCGTCTGGTCGTACTCGTCGGCCGGGCTGAACTCGATCACCTGGGTCCCGGGAAGGCCGACCTCACCCGTGTGCCCGGGTCCGACGTAGTAGGCCTCGCCCGCTTCCGCGACGATGTCACCTTCTGGCCGGTGCATGATCATCCGGCCTCTGATGACGTAGCCCCAGTGGTGGCTCTGGCATCTGTCGTCGGGCAGCCCTTGATACATGGGCGTGAAGTCCCCGGCCTGATCGAAGGACTCGAACCCGAGGATGTACCCATCCTCGCGCGCATACCGCCCCTCGAACCCAGGCATGCTCTCAACCTGGGGAGCACTGTCCTTGTTGAGCTTCGTTCCCGTTCCCATCGATGCCCCCTACTTCTCCGTTGACGCCCGTCACGGTGTGACGTGCCTGGCATGCGCCCTTGCCGGATCACTCGCTGGTGCTCATCGTCACCCCCTTCCATCACCGCCTCCTCAGTGCTCGTTCGCGTACGTCGTGAGGTTGCGGAGCATCCTCTTGGCGTAGCTCCTCGTCGCCATACGGGCGATCGGGCGGAGCGCCGCCGAGCGCAACACCACCGGCGGGTTCGTCCACTTCGAGATGTGCACCCGGTAGGTCACCGCGCTCCCGGCGCCCTCCGGGGCGATCTCGAAGCGGTACGTGATACGTGTGTCGCAGGCGGGCTTCCCCGGCTTCTTGGGCTCGAGGTGACCCTCGGTGACGAACTCGAACACCGAGGGGCTCGTCGCCTCGGTCACGACCGAGCGATCGGTGAACGACCCCATCGGGTCATCGCCGGTGCTGTGGAACTCCGTACCCACGACCGCCGGGTCAGCCGCGGCCTCCAGCGTGCGGAGCCCGAAGTTCTTCTTGCCGTGCATGCTGCCAGCCCAGGTCGTGTGGGTCGACAGGTCCGTGAGGGTCGCGTAGATCCGCGCGGGCGGAACGCTCGCACTCCGCGACACGACCAGATCGGGCATGTCGATCCGCCCGGCCTCCAGCTGCTGCTTCGTTCCCATGGGGCCACCTCCTCGTGGTCTCGTTGCTGCCACGATGCGGGAGCCAGCCTCGGGAAGGATCGGGAGGATTGCCTATTTCACGTCCGAAAGGTATCTGTGCGCGTAGGCGGCAGCCTCGGAGCGGTTGCGAACACCCAGCTTGGCCAAGACGTTGCTCACGTGGTGCGCAGCAGTCTTGGTGGAGATGAACAGCCGGGCGGCGATCTCGGCGTTCGTCAGGCCCTGGCCGAGCAACGCGAGGATCTCGCGCTCGCGTTTGGTCAGGCGCTCGAGTCCCTTGGGGCCCGCACGACCGGTCGCGCCCAGGTCGCGGAGCAGGCTCGCGGCGATGTCGGCGTCGCGAACCGCCCCGATCTCATCGAAGGCTGAAAGCGCCACGCGGGCCTCCTCGATCGCCAACGTGGGCTCGGCGGCGCGCACCGTGCGGGCGATCTCGATGCGGGTCTGGGCTGCCTGGAGCGGCATCTCGAGGCGCCCGTAGATCTCGAGCGCGCGTTCCAGGTCGGGGCGCGCCTCATCGCCGCGTGCGGCGGCCACGCGGCCAAGCGCGAGCGCGGCGTCGGCCCGATCGCGCTCTCGCTCGGACTCCTGCGACAGCACGTCGAGCTGCTGGGCGGCGTCGGCGGCCGCGCCGAGGTCGCCGTGGGCGATCTCGGCCTCGACGAGCGCGGCCAGCATCGAAACCGCGAGCAGGTTGTCGCGCCCCACGACGTTCAAACGGCGATGCAGTTCGGCGACGGCGACCGCCGACTCGCCGCGCGCGAGGAATAGTGCAGCCCGCGGGATCGTCATCTCGGGCAGGTCCTCGAGACCCGTGACCAGCTGGTCTGCCTCCTCGAACCGGCTCTGCGCCACGCGCAAGCCTGTGAGTAGCGCGGCTGGGTGCACGCAGCGCGCACGCTGGATGCCGGCCTTGATCGGCTCAAGCGATGCGACCAGGGTCTCTTCGGCCTTGTCCCACTCCCCTTTCTGCAGCTGATCCTCGGCGTCGCACACCATGCAGAACGACAGCAGCGGCGGGTGCTGATGCCGCTCCATGTAGGTATTGAAGACCTCGAGCCACCGCTCGACGCGCGACATGTCCGCCGTGAGGGTGCAGGCCTCAACCACATCGCAGAAAACGTCACCCAGCACCCGCGGGTCGTGTGCGCCGCCGGCGGTCGCCGCGGCGAGCGCGGCATCGAGATGGTCCATCCCGTCACTGATCCGTCCTTGGCGAACACGCGCCAGGCCCAACGCCGATAGGGCGTGGATCTCGAGCTGCGTGTCGCCGAACGCGCGCGCGATCTCGAGCGCCCGCTCAGCTTGGACGATCGCCGTGGTTGGGTCGTGCGTGCGTTCGGCCTCGGCCAACGCGATCCAGCCGTGCTCGGCGGAAGGCCCGTCGTCGCCGAGCGCGTCGGCCGCCAACTGGAGCCAGCCGTTGGCCGCGAAAGCGTTGCCGAACACCGAGGTGTACTCACGCGCCACAGTGACTGCGACCCGCGATGCGGCACGTGGATCGTGCGCGCGAAGGTACCCGTTGTAAGCGTCCTCCCACGCCGCGATCGCGCCGCCCGGGTCGTCGAGCCACCACCGGGCTGTCGCGAGGGCCTCGCTCGCATCCGGAGGAAGCGCACCCGCCGATCCAAGGGCGTCAACGGCGCCCGTCCAATCCTGCGAACTGAACGCTTCGCGGCCTGCGATCAGGAGATCCGTGGTTTCCATCGGCGCATCTTGACACGCACAAAGCACCCGCGGGAACCCGGATCGAGCGGCCTCCCACCCTGTGCCTGGGTAGTGCGCGAGGAGGTCACAGGGGTGGACTCGATGAAACCAGCCGGGGTCCCTCGCACGAACCTGCTTGCCTAGATCGGGATCGCGATCTGGAATCGGGCACCCGTGTCGACATCGACCGCCGAGATCCTGCCGCCCAGGCCCTCGACGATCCGCCTTGCGAGCGTCAGCCCAAGCCCTGAGCCTGCGCCTGATCGAGCCGGGTCACCCCTGTAGAAGGGCTCGAAGATCTTTGAAGCCTCGTCGGGGGCGATCCCGATTCCGGTATCCGTGACCGAGAGCACGAGGGTTTCGCTGGTACGCCGCGCATCGATGCGGACCGTGCCGTCGGCCGGTGTATGACGCACGGCGTTGGTCAGCAGATTCTGCATCACCCTCACGAGCCGAGGGGAACAGGTGACTCCGGACACGCCGACGAGATCGGTCTCGAGCCGCAGGCCCTTCTCCCGCGCGGACACCGCAATGGTCGACACGGCCGAGCCGACGACATCCTCGAGCGCGACGCGGCGTCCCTCGACCTCGATAGCCCCCGCGTCCAGCTGGACGAGCTCGAACAAGTCATCGACCATCGTGACCAGCTGATCGACGGAGTGTCGCATCTGCCCAACGTAACGTTGCACCGTTGGGGCGTCGGCCACAACGCCCTCGTCGATCGCCTCCACCATGGCGCGCAGAGACGCGAGCGGCGTTCGCAGATCGTGCGATACCGCGGTGATCAAGTCGCGACGAGTGCTCTCCGCACGCCGCTCGGTGGCTTGCGCCTCCTGTAACCGCGAGGCCATCGTGTCCAGCGTGCTACCGAGCCGATCGAGCTCCGCGCCCGCAGCCATCTCTCCCACTCGGGCGTCAAGGTCCCCCTCCCCCAGGCGTGCCGCGGTCACGTCGACGATCTCGAGCGCCTCCGCCGAGCGGCTAGAGGCAGCCAGAGCGGCAGCGATGCCGGCGCCGACCGCGAACACGACGACCACGGTCACGAGTGCGGCGTCGTGGTCGCTCACGAACATCTGCTGGCTCAGGACGAACACATTGGCGATCGCAACTGTAGCGGCGAGGACGGCAACTCCCACGAACTGGGCACGAAGAGACAGGCGCGCGAGGATCCGACCGCCGATGGTCGCCGCCAGCACGGTGAGCATGGCGGCCGGAAGGAGCGCCCGCGAGATCCCCGCGACTTCAGCGCGCATACCGAGCGCGAGGCTGGCCAGGAAGGTACCGAGCGCCCCCGCCGCCGCCACCATGATGACGACGAGCGATCCTCGCCACCGTCTCATGGCTCGAACCGATAGCCGACGCCCCAGACGGTGACGATGCGTTTGGGCTCGGACGGATCGAGCTCGACCTTCTCCCGCAGGCGTCGGACGTGCACGGTCACCGTCGAGGAATCACCCTCCCAAGCGAAGTCCCAGACCTCCTCGAGCAACTGCGTGCGAGTGAAAGTCATGCCCGGAGATGCAGCGAGGAAGGCGAGCAGATCGAACTCCTTGCGGGTGGTCGGCGTGATCGTGCCTCGCACCACGAGCTCGCGACGGCCTCGATCGATCGTTACGTCGCCGAACACCAATGCGCCTTCCACCGAGGTCGTCTCGTTCGTGCGTCGCAGGACGGCGCGAACGCGCGCGACGACTTCGCGCGGGCTGAACGGTTTCGTGATGTAGTCGTCGGCGCCGAGCTCGAGCCCAACGATCCGATCTGTTTCCTCACCCCGAGCGGTCAGCATGATCACAGGGGTCGGCGAGGAGGCGCGCAGACGCCGGAGTACCTCGTAGCCGTCGATCTCCGGCAGCATCAGATCGAGCACCACGAGGTCGGGCGCGCTCTCCGTGATCCGTTCGAGCGCCGAACGGCCGTCCGCCGCCTCGGACACTTCGAAACCATCGAGTGACAGGTAGCGAACCAATACGTCGCGGACCATCGGTTCGTCGTCGACCACGAGCACGCGCGAGGCAGCCATCACATCGATGGTCGCAGAACTGTGTTGCGAGAGTCTTACGAACGAGGAACGGCCGCCCCGATGGCCGGCCGTTCCTCGCTCGGTCACGGAGTGATCAGCCGTGGTACGGGATCAACGGACACTCGAAGCTCTTGACGACCCCGAGGTCCATCGCCCCGCCGGTGCCCCCGTCGGCGAGCGCTCCCCATACCTCGGCGTTGGTGTCCAGGACACCGTTCCCGTTGAGGTCGTGAGCCGCGACCGCGGCAGCGTAGGTGGAGTTCCAGCCGAGCAGGTGCACGCGCCAGCGGCCCCCGTTGAAGCCCGCGTCGCCGGGGCCAGCCGTGGCCACATTCATCTGGGCGCCACTGAATTCGTAGATCGTATCGAAGGAGCTCTCCGGGGCGCGCGTGCGGGAGAAGTCCGTCGGGGTACCGACCGTTCGGAACAGGGAGCCGTTGACGTAGATGGCGGGTCCCGTGACGCCGCCGGCGTGCGCCGCGGATGCGGGAAGCACCACGGCTGTGGCGAGGACTGCAGTGAGCATGATGCGCTTCAACACGTTGCTGCACCTTCTTTCGTGATGGGTCGATGGAGGTTCGGCCGAACCGACTTGCAGAAGCAATCTAGGCGGGAGGTGATGACCGCCCTCGATCGGGATCCTTTCGGTTTCCTGAACTCTCGGCTCGCTTGGATCAGATCATGGGGGAGTCGTCGACCGACTCCCGGGGGGGTGGGGCCCCGACGGCTTGCCGCAGCAGCGCCTCCCCGCGGGCCGGAACGAACACACTGATGACGTCTCCGTCCGCGATGACGGTCTTCGGTTCGGGGAACAGCAGCTGGTCATCCCTCTGGATGGCGACGACTACCGTCCCGGACGGCCAGTCGGCATCTGCGATAGCTCGACCGGTCACCGCAGACGCCGGATGTACCTCTTCTTCGACCAGGACCGACCCCGGGAAGATCGAACCGAGGCTCTCGAGACTGGACGCAAGAGATCTTCGGTAGGCAGCCACCAGATCTGCGGTTCCCACCGTTCCGACAACGCGACGATCCGCGTCGAGGACCGGAACCCACGTGACGTGTTCGGTTGCGAAGATCTCAACGGCAGCATCGAGCGTGGCCTCGTCGGGAACAGCAGACAGATTCCCGTCCGCGATCGAACGAACCGGGGCATCCGGATCGGCTCGAAGGAGCTGGTCGATATCGACCGAGCCCCGGAAGATCTGGTTGCCGTCGGTGAGCGGAGCACCGCTGAGCCCCAGCTCGGCCAGCTGTTCGTGCGCCTCGCGCACCGGTACGGCTTCGTTCAATACGAGTCGTGGAGGCCGCATCGCTTCTCGAACCGGCATCGATGCCAACAGTGGCAAGCCGAACCGGGCGCGATGCGCGGGAGCCTCCGCCCGGTTCCGCAGCTGACTCTCGTAGATCGTCTGGTCCCCGACGATCACGGTTGCAAGCCCGACGGCGACCATCGCCGGGGCCAACATCTCGAGGCTGCCCGTCATCTCGGCAACCATCAGCATCACCGCGAGCGGGGCGTGCGCGATGCTGCCGAAGCAGGCGATCATCGCGACCACCACGAACGGGGCCGGCGAGTGTGGAACCGCCGGCAAGCCTTGGGTCAGTCGCCAGACCGCGGCGCCGAGGAAGCCCCCGATCACCATGCCGGGACCGAAGATGCCTCCCGACCCCCCGGAGCCGATCGACAGCGACGTCGCCAGGATCTTCGCGAACGGGAGCGCGAGGATCACCCACAGCGGGATGGTCATGATGGCAGTGGTCATCGCCACCTGGACCCAGCCGTATCCCGTCCCGAGGATCTGCGGCATGGCGATGGCCATGAGCCCCACCAACGCGCCCCCGATCGCAGGCTTCAGCATGCGGCTGCCCGGTAGCCGATGCGTGAGGTGCGCGGTCGCGTAAAACGACGTCGCGTACAGGCGCCCGAGGAGTCCGGCCGCGACTCCGATAACGGCGTAGTAGAAGAGCTCGGCGGGGTGGTCGAAGTGGTAGCCGCCGGGTGTCGCGAAGATCGGCGTGAACCCGTCGACCGCCCCGAAGATGGCGAATCCGACGATCGATGCCACGAGCGACGGGATGAGCGCGTCGGCTTCCACGTCCTCGCGGTACAGGACCTCGGCGCCGAGGATCGCGCCTCCGAGCGGCGCGCGGAAGATGGCGCCGATCCCCGAGCCGATCCCGACCGTCACGGCGATCCTCGCGTCCGCCGGCGTCAGGTCGAGCCACCGAGCGAGCATCGAACCGAAGCCCGCACTGATCTGCGCAGTCGGCCCCTCACGGCCGGCGGACCCTCCGAACCGATCGTGATGGCGGAGGCGACGATCTTCACGAACGAAACGCGTGCTCGGATGCCCTTCGGGTTGTGGTGCACGGCTGCGATGGCGGCGTCCGTGCCATGGCCTTCCGCCTCGGGTGCGAGGCTGAACACCAGGATGCCGGAGATCAAGCCTCCAAGCCCGACGATCACCGGCAGCACCCACGGACGCACAAGATGGGATCCGGAGCCGAGCGTGGCCCCCTCACCCGCCGGCGCCGGCGGCGTGTAGCCGCCTGCAAGACCCAGGAAGAGGTCGGTGGACCAGCGAAGTGCCGCGGTGAACGCGACCGCGCCGAGGCCGGCCACGACACCGATCACGACGCCGAGGACAAGCCACTTCCGCAGGTAACCCGCTTGCCGAAGCCGGATGGAGGTCTTCGCGAGGATGCTGCCACCGCGCTTCATCCGCTCGCCGCCCGAGAAGGCGGCAGAACGTCATCGGCTCGTTTCACGCTGACGTGACCGCACCTCGGACACCGTGCTCCGAAACTCGGCGCCGGGACGGGCTGACCGTCGCGACAATGCACTACCCAGCGAGCGCCGGAGGGAGCCAGGTAGTCGCGAACCTCGTACCTGACCTGCCAAGTGCACAGGCAGTCGTCACAGACGAACGGATGGCGCTCGGCGCGGACGCTGATACGAACTTCGTCGAAGCTGCGGCCGAGGTCTGTCGCTTCGATCGTCATGACCCGCCTATCCCGTCCAAGATCGCATCGAGGGCTTTGGCGACGTTGGCCCACCGGAAGCCGGATGGATCCAGTCCGGCGTGAAGCAGCAGCCCATCTCCGAGTGCGAGCAGGATCGCCGCCAACGCGTTCGCCGGTATCGATGCCAACTCGCCCGATGCGATGCTTGCCTCGATCCAACGCTTGAGCACCGCGCGTCTGGCTCTCACCACGGCGACCCATTTCTCCCGAACGGCGATGCTGGCCGACATCTCCGACCAGAGGTCTGCGCGGATCTGGAGTCGAGCTGGGTCGTCGCCGCGCTCGATCATCACGCGAGTGAATCGCCGCAGACGCTCAACGCCGCCCAGATCGGCTCGCTCGAGGTCCGCCATGAACGCATCTATCTCTGCTGCCTCGTCCTCGAGAAGCCCGAGCAAGAGATCCTGCTTCGATTCGAAGTAGAGGTAGAAGGCTCCCTTGCTGACGCCGGCCTCGGCGCAGACTTCATCGACGGTGAGCGACTGGAATCCGCGATCCGCGACGCAGCGCCACGCAGCATCGATCAACTGCTGGCGACGAGCGACCCTGGTTTCAGCTGCGAGGCGAGGCATGAGCATCCTTCCGCCCGACGTCCGGAACTGCTCCTAGGCTATGACTGACTGGTCAGTTTGGCAAATGGATTCGATCACCGGTGCTGGTGGTGTTCGGTGATCGCCTGAAAATCACGAGCCATGGCCGTTGCAACCCATCGTTCTTCCAGCGAGGCACCAGCTGCACACGCAGATTCGTAGTAGTCTCCATACATACCCCCCCCGGTATTCACCTCGGTCGGAAGGGAACTCTGGATGGTCACGGAGGCACGCATGAGGGCGACAGGTACGGCTCCGAGCGGCGAGACGTTGGGCCTCGACCCTTCCGACGTCGCGTCGGTTGTTCGCCGGCTGCGGCGCGTCGAGGGCCAGATCGCCGGGGTGATCCGCATGTTGGAGGAGGGCCGGGACTGCCGTGACGTCGTGACGCAGGTGGCCGCCGTCTCTCGGGCGTTGGACAGGGCGGGCTTCGCCATCATCGCGTCCGGGTTGCGGGAGTGCCTCGCGAATCCGGAGTCGGACCGCAGCCTCGACGAGCTGGAGCGATTGTTCTTGTCCCTCGCGTGAGCGTCTTATGAGACCAGGCCTTGAGCCAGGGAGGCACCGATGAGCGAGATCTTCGTACGGCACGAGCAAGGCGATCGCTTCACGATCAGCGTTCGCGGCCATGACATCACCATCGATCAACCCCTCGAGGACGGCGGGGACGACATGGGCCCGACGCCCAGCGAACTCTTCGTGGCCTCCCTCGCCGGATGCGTCGGCTACTTCGCGGAACGATTCCTGGTTCGCCATGACATCGCGACCGAGGGACTCGAGGTGCACGCGACCTACGAGTACGCCGACGATGCCCCATCCAGGGTGGCGTCGATCGACGTGCAACTCACCATCCCCGCCGGCGTCCCCGAGTCGAAGATCCCCACCTTGATGCGCGTGGTGGATCGCTGCACCGTCCACAATTCCCTGCGCCAGGCCCCGCAGGTTCGGATCTCGACGAAACTCCCCTCGTCTGTCTAAGACCTCTGAGGACGACGTGTGTAGAGCAGTGACGTGTCGGAGATGCGGCCTGCCGACCTGGAAAGGGTGCGGCGCCCATGTGGAGCAAGTACTCCGCAACGTTCCGCCCGCCGAACGATGCCCCGGTCACGCCGAGGAAATGAGGAAGTTCAGGCGCAGGTCCTGGTTCTCTCGCTCATGAACTTGGGTACACGTGCCCCGGCGACTGACGCTCGGTAGTAGTCGGTCGGTCGGTCGGTCGGTGGGTGGGCTGTTCTCAGAACTCTCTCACCACACGGTTTCCGACACTTCTGGGGAACCTCCCACAGGTTAGGGGGGGTACCTCCCACAGCGGGTCAGAGGCCCTTCTTCGCCACCGAAGGATCTCCTGGCCGGAAGGGAGAGGTGCCGAGCCACTCCGTCCATGTTCGCCGCCGTCCGTAGTCGAATGGTCGTCTCACGCGTCTTACATGATGATGCGAGAGACATTGACCGCCGATGCCGCAACCTCGCCGGGCCTCGAGACCCTCTATGAGCAACACGCTCCGAGCGCCTTGCGGTTCGCGTACTTCCTGAGCGGTGACCAGGAGACCGCCAGGGACCTCGTCCAGGATGCGTTCGTCCAGGTCGCCGGTCGTTTCCGCTACCTACGGCAACCCGACGGGTTCGATGCGTACCTGCGCCGCACGATCGTGAACCTCAACGCATCAAGGCTGCGACGGCTCAAGGTGGAGCGATCGTCCCTGGCCCGTGAGGCTGCCTACCCGGCGGTTGGCGTCCCCGAGCGGGACCCTGCTGTCAGCGAGGAATTGTGGCAGGCGATCCTCGATCTCCCGCCACGACAGCGGGCGGCGATCGTCCTGCGCTTCTACGAAGACCTGAGCGAGGTGCAGGCTGCCGACATCCTCCGTTGTTCGGTCAAGGCCCTGAATCAGCTCGTGGTGAGAGCGATGAAGACCCTCCGCACCCAGATCGGCGAGGAGCCATCATGAACGACCTCGAATCCAGGCTCCGCGGCGCGTTCCGCGAGCACGAAAGCGACGCGCCCGCGGTCGACCTCTCAGACGCACGCCACGTCGCAGGCCGGACGCGGCGCCGCCAGATCCTGAACGCAGCCGGCGCAGGCGTCGGTGCCCTCGCCATCGTGGTCGCGCTCACCACCGGGCTCGGCGGCCTGCTTCGCGCGGATCGCGTTCCTGCGGATCAGCCGCCGGCGGCGCCGCTGTCCGGCCCCCTCGCGTACGACCTCCGGGGTCACACCCACGTCGCCGGCCTGGACGGGTCGAACCCCGTCGCGCTCGACGACGTCGTCGAGCTCGACGACGAGTGCCCGGGCCACGTCTACACGAGTTTCTTGCCGTCGTGGTCGCCGGACGGGCGATACCTCGCCTTCCGCCGCTCCGCCGAGTGCGGTGACCTTACGCGCCGCGACGTCGTGATCGCCGACCTGCAGGGCAACGTCGTCGGGGTCTTCCCCGCCTCGAAGCTCGGATACGAGATCGGGTGGTCGCCCGATTCCACGCGCGTCGCGGTGTGGGACGAGTACGGCTCTCGCGAGGGCACGTACACGATCGGCATCCACGGGATCGACGGCAGTGAGGCGCAGTTCGAGATGCCTCGCGGATGGGCGCCGTCGTGGTCTGGCGGCCCGATCTGGACGGCGGACGGCGACTCGGTGATCGTGAGCGAGCTCGAGGTTCCCCTCGACGGCGGGACCCCACGGGAGATCGCATTCCACGGAACGTTCATGGATCCATCCGGAGGGTGGTGGCAGGGTGCGCTCGCCTACTCGCCCGACGGCTCGCAGATGGCGTACGGCACGCCCGAAGGGCTGATGGTCGCGCGGGCCGACGGCTCCGACCCCCGAGAGGTGTCCGCGGACGGCGCGCACACCGCGGCGTGGTCTCCGACCGGCGAGCTGATCGCGGTCGCCTCGGCCACCCCCGGCACCGATCAATTCACGAAGCGCGGGGACGGCGGGAACCACGAGCAGGCCCCGGACCGACTTCGGATCGTGGACGTGGCGACCGGGTCGACAACGCTGCTTGCCGAAGGCGGGACGTGGTACGTGGTCATCGGGTTCTCGCCCGACGGCGACCGCGTCCTGTATGGGGATCACCGACCGGCGGTGGCGGGGCAACCCGACGGGGCCTGGGTCGACTCGATCTGGAGCGTCCGGATCGACGGCTCCGACGCCCGCCAGATCGCAGTGGGCACGTACACCGGGGACTTGCGCCCGGCCGGACCGGAGGGAGGGAACCAACCGTGAGATCGCTGGTGCGGCTGTCGTTCTTCGTGCTCGTCTTGGCGGTGGGCGCGTGTCGCGGTGACGACGGCACCGATCCGCCGTCAACTACCGGGGCATCGAGCGGCGGCATCGAGGTCCTCGGCCCCGATGCAGACGTGAACGGGATGAGCACCGCCGATCTGTTGGGGACGTACGCCGTCGGCGTCGTGGAGACTCCCCACGACGACTCGTCCGTGGCCGATCCGGCGAAGTGCGACATGGGCTTGTCCACCGAAGACGTCTACTTCGCCCCGACGCCCGGCGAGCCGGGGGATCTGTCGACGACGTGCACCATGTCCGCGGACCAGACGCTGCTGGTCGTGCCGACGAGCGCGTTCTGCATCGACGCCCCCGAATCCGGCGGCACGGCTGACACGGCCTGCCTGGATAGCCTGTGGGATCTCACGAGTTCGTCCGTGACGATCGACGGGGTCGAGGTCGAGGGCCTCGACGCATACGAGGTCGACTCGGAGGTCATCGACGTGACGCTGCCGGAGAGGAACGTCTTCGAGGACCACGAGGTGCCGGCCGGGGCAAGCCGCACCATCGCTCGGGGCCAGGTCGTCCTCGTACAGGGGCTCGCGCCCGGGGGTCACACCGTCGTGCTGGGGTTCGACTTCGGCAACGGCGAGTTCGCAGGTTCGTTGACGATCGACCTCACCGTCGAGTAGCCCGACCGAAAGGCGAGCACCCTTCGAACCCCGGGACTCGAGCCCGCGCGGCGATCCGCCACGGGCAGGTCACTCCCGATGATCGACTGACGGCCGGGGGAAGAAGGGTTGCGCCCAGCCGGCGATCCGTACGAGGTAACGGAACGACTCCGATGAGCGGCGCCCGTCCGCCGTCGCCGGTCACCCTCGCGAAGCCGGCTGGCTCGCCGCGGTTCCGGAGCGTCATGCGCGTGCCGTCCGGGTCGTCCTCCCAGGTGTAGGTCGTCTCCATCGGGAACGGGGCCGTCGCTCGCGCGCTGCACGAGCCGCTCCCCGGCACGAGTTCCGTCACCTCGTACGTATAGGCGAGCTGCCATTGTGGGAGGAGGACTTTAGTTGGTTGGTGGTGGTTAGTGGGGTGTTCTCAGAACCTAATGACCTGGGCGAACTGGCTCTTATGAGAGGAGTGCCCACAGGTTAAAGAGGGGAGGAGCCACACCTGCGGTGCAAGGGTTCACGCGTGGGGGTTATATCAGGCCACCTGTATGCCCCGCCGCGGTCAGTCGCGTCAAGGTTCGGTTGCCGCCTCGGGGACGAGCGGGCGCGACACGACCGTGGCCGTCAGCGGACTCGACGGCGACTGCAGCGCGAGCCGGGTACCGATCTCCGCCGGCTCGTCGAGCAGCGCGTCTCCGGCGTGCCGTTCCAGCGCGTACGAGTACCCGGCTTGCCACACGACGCCGATCTGCTCGCCGTCGCCGGGCGTCTTGACCGGCCAGAACGTCTCGAGTTCGGGCGGGTCCTCGCCATCAATCGTGAACGCGACCGCGTGACGCCTCGGGGTCGTGCCGTCCGCGATCCGACGAAGCGCGTCCTGCCCGATGAACGGCGCGTCTTTGTCGAGATCGACCGTGTACTCGAGTCCCACCTCGAACGGGTTGATCTCCAGGTTGTCGCCGTAGCGGATGTCGGTCACGCCGCGCTCCCACGCCCGTTCCCCGATGACGGGCGTCACCAGCACTCCGACCGGATCCGAAGCACGCCGAACCTCCCGCCACACACGCCTCGCAGGCTCCACATCGGGAGCGAACACCTCGTATCCGAACTCGCCGCTCCACCCGGTGCGAGAGACGAGCACCTCCACGCCTGCGATCGACGTCCAATCCCATGCGTACCGCGGCATCGATGCAACGCTCGGCGCGAGCGCCTTCATCACATCCAGAGCGCGCGGTCCCTGCAGCGCGAGCGGTGACACGGGTGCCTCGTGGACCTCGACCTCGTGCTCGGTGTGCAGTGCGACGGCTCGAGCCCATAGCGGGAAGTCCGCCGGTCCGTGACAGATCCACACGCGCTCGTCGCTCAACCGCAGCACGAGCGCCTCGCAGATGATTACCCCGTTTTCGTCACAGGCCGTCGCGTGCCTGCACCGACCCACCGTCTGTCCGGCGATGTCGCGCGTGAGTAGGTAATCGGCGAACGCGACGGCGTCGGGCCCGGTCAATTCGAGCGCGCGTTCACACCCGACATCCCACAGCGTGACGCGTTCGAGGAGAGCCTCGTACTCGACGCGGCGGTCGCGGCCGTAGCTCGCGGGCAGCCACATCCGGTTGTACGGCCAAGCCATGATGGCGCCCTCCGCCATCGCGAACTCCAGGTAGGGCGACTCGCGAACATAGGCCGGATACCGGTGAAGCCGGGGCTCCTCATCGGAGGACATCGTCGAACCCTACTTGGATCGGAGAAAGGGGTCATCGGTTGCTGACAGTAGGCAATTCCGTTAGTTCGTTCGTGGGTGGGTGAGTTGGGTGTGTGTGTGGTGGTGGGTTGGTTAGTGGGGTGTTCTCAGAACTCCCTGACCACACGGTTTGCAGCCCTTCTTGGGGAGTACCCACAGGTTAAGAGGGATAGTACCCACAGCAGGTCAGAGACCCTTTTCGGCCTTTCAAGGCCCACAGGGGCGTACGCTCGAACCTTGAAGAAGGCGGTCGCCGTCGTCGTTCTCGTCGCCATCGCCCTCGCGATCGGGGTGTGGTGGGTCGCGTTCCGGCAGGGACCCTCAGTTTCGGTCGCTGTCGCCGACATCCGAGCGATCGAGTTCTCCTCGTTCCCCGAAGGCCCCCCGCAGCCGGGGTTCACGGGGGGCGTGCCGGATCGCGTCAATGTTCCGATCCAACTCGTGGCAGACGAGATCCCGAGTCCTCTACCTGGACCGCTCCGACAAGGGATCTCCTGTAACGCCGGCGCCGAAATCGTCTTTCGCCTGCTGGACGCCAGGACCATCACGTACGGGCCCTGTCGGATCCCCGCATCAATCGTCGCGTTCCGCGCCACCGCGTCCGCGGCGATCAACGACTACATCTCGAAGACCCCATCGGCGGACGCCGTCGGCGCCGGGATGCTGGCGCTGGCGCAGGCTGGACGGTTCCAGCATCCTCCTGATGGCATGAGCTACGACGCGCCGATCGACTGCCGGGTGGACGACCCACATGGCTTCGAGGGAGCCCCGGTGTACCTCTGCGCCATCTCACTCGTAGGACAAGGGCCAACGGGCGGTCACCTGTGGGAGTGGGGCGCGCTCGTCGACGGCACGCTCCACACGCATCAAACGGACCCGCGCGAGATCCCGACCATCACCGGCCCCTGGGACCCACCGTGGCAGCCGGCATGAAGGTCGCGTCGAAGCAGGCGGTTGCTTGCTCGACTACGCCTCGCATGGCCCAGGTACAGCAAGCAACGCGAGAGACTCCTGGTACTAAGAGAGGCACTAACCACCCACTTTGTCCCCTCTCTTGACGGCCAGGTCCGCGGGCCTCCACTAGGGCAGCTTCACGTACCCGTTCTTCATCTTCCACAGGAAGTACTTCTCGAACGCGATCTTCGCCGCATGGTTCTGCGGACCCGGGATCATCACACCGTGCTTGCGGGGCGGCAGCATCTTGTCCGCCAAGATCGCGACCCCGTTGTTGCCGGCGTCCATGATGCAGACTGCCGGGATGTCGCCGAAGCTCTCCTCCTTCGTGGGTTCCTCGCCGCGGATCTGCGATGCGATGTTCGTCGCCGCGACGTGCGCCATGGTCTCGGCAGGGAACCCCGTCTTCGGCACACCGACGGCGTTCGCCGTCTGCCACGGAGCGTTGACCGCGGCCGCGATCCCCACCGCGTAGACGTTCGGATCACCGAGTGTCTGGTAGGTGTCCTTCACATCGATGAAGCCCTTCGGGTTGCCGAGTCCGCTCGCGTTGACCACGTCGGCACCGAGGAACGGCGGGACGACCATCGCGTAGCGGAACGGGAGGTTCTTGCCGTCCGTCAGGCGGATCTCGCCGGGCACGATCTCCTCCATCGCAACATCGAAGATCCCTTTGATGTTCACGTGCTTGAAGAACATCCCGAGCATCTTCTCCCCGCCCGGGAGCCCACCGATCCCGAAATGACCGGCGAACGGCTCGGCGCTCACGTAGGAGACCGGCACCTTCAGTTTCTGCTTCTTCAAGTGGTAGGCGACGTTGAACACGAACTCGTATGCCGCGCCGAAGCAGGCCGCGCCCTGGGTCGCGCCGACCACCACAGGGCCGGGGTGGTTGACGAACCGAGCCCACCCCTCAGCCGCATCGATGGCGCCATCGAGCGATGTGATCGAGTACGCGTTGCCTCCGGGTCCAAGCCCTGGGACGACGTCGAAGTCGTTCAGGTACCCCGTGGCGATTACCAGATAGTCGTATCCGTATTCGCCGCGCGAGGTGGCGACCTTCTTCGCCTCGACATCGACCGATGTCGCCTCGCCGTGAACGAACTCGACGCCGCGGGACTCGAACGTCTTGGCCACCCGGAAGACCACGTCCTTCGCCTTGCGTTTGCCGAACGGGATCCAGATGAACGACGGGTTGAACTGGAAGCGATCGGACTTCGAGACGACCGTAACGTCGACGTCGTCTCCCAGCTCGTCCTTGACGCTGAGCGCGGCCGTGAGGCCGGCGAAGTTCCCTCCAAGCACAAGCACCTTGGGTGTCATGCGTTGCCTCCCCGATCTCATGGATCGCGCCTCGCACTGGAGCGCTGCGCAGATCGTCCTGATCCTCAGGTCAGTCTAGATTGAGGCTCCGTGGCGTGAAGATGTCCTAGCTGCGCCGCGTCGGGAGGGTCCAATTCTGTCGTTGCTCGTTGTTGTGTCCGTGGTCGGTTGGTTGGTCAGCTGGTGAGTGGTGGGTGGGTGGTGGTGGTTGGTGGTGGTGGTTCGTCGTTAGTGGGAGGAGGAGGATTCGAACCTCCGTAGGCATCGCCGGCGATTTTACAGACCGCTCCCTTTGGCCGCTCGGGCATCCTCCCGGATAGCGCACCGATGATACTGATTCGCTATCCTGCCGCCATGGCGCAGGCAAGCTTCGACATCGTGTCCGAGATCGACATGCAGGAGGTCCGCAACGCGGTCGACCAGACCGGGCGCGAGCTCCACCAGCGGTTCGATTTCAAGAACACGCAAACCTCGGTGGAGCTGAAGGACGAGGCGATCGAGCTGGCCTCGGGCACCGAGGATCGGCTGAAGGCCGCCTACCAGGTCCTCGAGGAGAAGTTCGTCCGCCGCCAGGTGCCGCTCAAGGCGATGCAGCCCGGAGAGGTCGAGCCGGCCGCCAAGGGCTCCGTCCGCCAGACCGTCAAGCTGGTCACCGGCATCACGGACGAGAAGGCCAAGGAGATCTCCAAGTTCGTCCGCCAGGCGGTGCCCAAGGCCCAGACCCAGATCCAGGGCTCCCAGGTGCGGGTCTCGAGCAAGTCCAAGGACGATCTGCAGGCCGCGATCGCCGCCGTGAAGGACCACGATTTCGGGA
This sequence comes from uncultured Actinomycetes bacterium, assembly GCA_963794065.1. Classification (GTDB taxonomy): domain Bacteria; phylum Actinomycetota; class UBA4738; order UBA4738; family HRBIN12; genus AC-51. Next base: position 152,992 of record CAWCDA010000033.1, read on the forward strand.
TCGCCCTGCAATTCACGAACTACCGATAGGGCCCGTTCGTAGGATTGTCCGAGGGCAACATCGGGTTTACACTCGCCCGCAGCAGATAGGGGGTCCCCATGCCGCGCTACGTCATACAACGCAGGTTCGACGTCGGATCCGATCAGATGCCAGAGATCGGCCGCCGTTCGAGACAGATCATCGAGCAGGAGTTCACGAACGTCGTCTGGGTCCACAGCCACGTCGCCGTCGAGGAGGATGGGCACGTCCGAACGTTCTGCCTGTACGACGCACCGGACCTCGAGGCGATCCAGCAGCACGCCGAGATGCTCGGGGACCACATCGTCGACGGCGTGTACGAGGTTGCCGGCGACGTGACGCCGGCGGACTTCCCACCCTTGCCCGAAACGAACTAGCTCGATTCCTGGGGGGCCTGGTGCCCTCGCGCGGCCTCCACATCGGGCGTGTGCCACGCCGAGGCCGCCGCAAGCGCGCGCTTCATGACGATGTCGTGCTTGAGCTTCGGTTCGTCTTCCGGCACAAGCTCGAGCGCCTGCGCGTAGAGATGTGCGGCACGTGCTTTCGCCCACCCACGCCCCGCGAGGTCGGCCGCCGCGAGCAGGTACTCCATCGCTTTGGCGGCATCGCCGGCCTCACGCCAGTGATAGGCGAGCGTGGCATCGGCGTCGCCGGCACGGAGCGACACCTCTTCCAGGTATTCCGCGGTGGTCCGGTGACACCGACGCCGCTCGTCTCGAGGCAAGGTCAGGTAGGCCACCTCGCGGATCAACCCGTGCTTGAAGCTGAACTGTTGATCGCCCTTGATCCGCGATGAGGCCTCGCGACGGATCAGGTCGCGGCGCTCGAGCGACCCGAGCAGTTCGGGAAGGTCGGGCCGATCGACCCGCAGCCGCTGCAACACACCCCGCCAGAACACCTTGCCGACGACCGAGGCGTCGAGCACCACCTCTCGCTCGGCGGAGGGCAACGCGTCCAGGCGCGCCGCAACGATCCCGCGGATCGTGCCGGGCAGCTGGCTGGCGTCCCGTGTCGAACGCTCGGCGAGCGACGCGGTGAGCTCTTCGATGAACAGCGGGTTCCCGTCGCTCGAGGCGGCCAGCGAGTCGGCGCGGTCCACCAACCCGTCGAGCCCGCGCTGCTCGAAGAGCCGGCCGGTCAACTCGATCGCGTCCTCGGCGCTCAGCGGCTCGAGGGAGACGGTTCGCGACGTCAACAGACCACCGGCCCACGTCGGTCGCGAGGTCAGCAACTCCGGCCGGGAGGTCGCGATCATCAGCAGCGGTACGTCCTGCACCCGCGACGCGAGGTACTCGATCAGGTCGAGCAAGCTCGGGTCGCTGAAGTGGATGTCCTCGAACACCATCATCGTCGGGCGATCCCGCGCCACCGCCTCGACGAAGAGCCTTGCCGAGAAATACAACGTCTCGCGATCGGCCGGACCGTTCTCGACGGGCAGCCCAGCCAGGATCGCGACCGCGTCGGCGACCTCGGCTGGGTCCTCCCCCACCGACAGCTCGACCGCCTTCGCCCGCAGCTTGCCGATCGCGTCGGCCGGGTCGTCACTGTCGTAGATGCCGGCGACCCTTGCCACGTGCTGAGCGAACGCGCTGTACGGGCCGGTGTCGCCGTATCCGGCCGATCGCCCCCGCAGCGCGTGCCCACCGGATTCCGTCACCCGGTGCGCGAGCTCGTGCGCCAGCCGCGACTTGCCGATGCCCGCCGGTCCGAACACCGTGAGCAGGGAGCATCGGCGTTCGGAGGCGACGATGTCCCACATGCCACGCAGTGCCGCGAGCTCCTCGCCGCGTCCGACGATCGGGACCTCGGAGAAGACCCGCTCCCCCGCGGCCACGAGCGGCGCGAGCGCGATCCACGCGGGCACCGGGTCGACCTTGCCCTTGGCTGTGATCGCCTCGACCTCCCGATATTCGATCACCGTCCGCGTCGACGAATACGTCTCCTGGCCGACCAGGACCGAGTCCACCGGGGCGTTGGACTGCAGGCGCGCCGCCGTGTTGACGACGTCGCCGGCGACCATCGCCACGCCGGTCTCGGGCCGGGCACCGAGCGCAACGATCGCCTCGCCGGTGTTGACGGCGGCGCGGATCTGCAGTTCGAGCAGTGGGTCAGCCTCGTCCATGTCGGCGATCGAGTCACGAACGGCCATCGCCGCCCGGACCGCCCGCTCCGCATCGTCGCCGTGCGCGATGGGGGCGCCGAAGACCGCCATCACCGCGTCGCCGATGAACTTCTCGACCGTGCCGCCGAACCGCTCGATCTCGGCGCGGGCGCGCTCGTAGTAGCGGGTCAGCATCGCCCGGACATCCTCGGGATCGAGCTGCTCCGACTTGGACGTGAACCCGACCAGGTCGACGAAGAGGACGGAGACGACCCGGCGCTCCTCCCGGGACGAGGCCTCGTCGAGCGGGGTCGCGCAGGCCTGACAGAAGCGAGCTCGCTCCGAGTTCTCTTCACCGCATGCAGGGCATCGGATCACGGAGGCAGCCTATCCCGAGTCTGGTTGCTCCGCGCCGATGAGCCTCAGCGCTACGGCTGTCCCGCGGTCTCCTCCTCGAGACGTTCGCGCTCGCGCTCGATCTCTGCGTCGTTCTTCCGCTCCAACCCGATCAGCTTGTCGTGCGCCTTCTCCGACGACGCGATCAGCTCGTCCAGCTTCACATGGGTCGCCACCGAATCCCTGTTCTGCGTCGCCTGGATCACGAAGACCATCAGGAACGTCATGACCGTCGTACCTGTGTTCACGACGAGCTGCCAGGTGTTCGAGAAGTGGAAGAGCGGCCCGGAGATGAGCCAGAGCACCATCAAGCCGACCGCTCCGATGAACGCCCACTCGGACCCCGTGTACCGGGCCACCGCGTTGGTGAAATGGACGAACGCAGAGCCGCGGGAACCGTCCTCGCGCCGCCTCTTCGAGGTTGCCATCGCCGCCTCCTCGCGCACGAAACGGTGGCGGTGTTCCCCGGCTCGCCCGGGACGAAACCTCGCGGATTGCTCCAGATTGCCTGGCCAGGCCCGCCCCGGGTAGGCTTTCGGCTCTTCAGGAGGTGATACGCATGGACCTTGAGCGGATCAAGGCACGCTCGGCGGAGATCGCCGAAGCGGAAACCCCCAAGTTGCTCGCCAACACCGGCGCGTCGAAGTCGCTGCATGCTCGCGCGATCAAGAGCATGCCCGGCGGCGTCGCGTCCAACTTCCAGGCCGGCGACCCCTACCCCGTGTATCTGGAGAAGGGCAAGGGTTCGAGCGTCTGGGACGTGGACGGCACCGAGTACAAGGACTTCCACGGTGGGTTCGGCGTCAACGTCGTGGGCCATGCGCACCCCAAGATCGTCGAGGCGCTGACGAAGGCCGCGAGCAACGCGATCCACTTCGCGGTCACCACGCCCGACACGATCGCGCTGGCCGAGGCCATCTGCGAGCGGTTCCAGCTGGAGCAGATGCGGTTCGTCAACTCCGGGACCGAGGCGACGATGGATGCGATCCGCGTCGCCCGCGCCGCGACCGGCCGCGACAAGATCATCAAGATGGAGGGCTCCTACCACGGGCACCACGACTCGGTGCTGTTCTCCGTCGTTCCCGAGGCCGACGTGCTTGACATGCGCTTCACGACGGGCGGCACCGGGGACCAGTCGTGGTACTCCACCGAGCCGACGTCCAAGGGCGTGCCGGAGGCGCTGTGGGACACCGTGGTCGTCGTGCCGTTCAACGACGCGGCGGCCGCCGAGGAGGCGCTCGCCGACAACGAAGGCCAGATCGCGGCCGTGATCCTCGAGCCCGTGATGATGAACATCGGCATCGTCGAGCCGGCCCCCGGCTACCTGCAGGCGCTCAAGGACTCCTGCGACAAGCACGGCGCCGTCTTGATCTTCGACGAGGTCAAGTGCGGCGGCACGATCGCCTACGGCGGCACCGCGGAGCGCTACGGCGTGAAGCCACACATGGCTGCGTTCGCCAAGGCGATCGGCGGGGGCTCCACGATCGGCGCGTTCGGCGGTGAGGCCCGCTTCATGGAGTGGGTGAGCAAGGGCGCCGCGCAGCAGGGCACGTTCAACGGCAACCCGCTGTCCTCGGCCGCCGGACTTGCGGCGCTGACGCAGGTGCTGACGAAGGACGCGTACGACTACCTGGGCAAGCTCGGCACCATGCTCGCGGAGGGCTGCAACCGGGCGATCGTCGAGACAGGCCTGCCGGCCCACACGGTCGACCTCGGCGCGAAGGGCTGCGTGTCGTATCGCGACAAGCCGCTGACCAACTACCGGGATTTCCTGGAGACGCACACCGAGATCTACTGGGCCTCCTACCCGTGGATGGTGAACCGGGGGATCTTCATGACCCCCGGCGACGAGGAGCAGTGGACGATCTCGGTACAGCACACCGAGGACGACATCGCGAAGTACGTGGACGCGTTCGGCGAGTTCTGCCAGGAGCTCTCCAAGTAACGCTCGCGATCACGGGTAGCGACCAGACGCGGTGGGCCGGCCCTCGGGCCGGCCTTTCGTTTACCGCGAGTGAACAGTAGGCGTAGCCGGATGTGAACGAGCGGGTTTGAGGGGAGGTTCCGCATGCAGTTCATGCACGAGTACACCGACGAGACCGAGGAGATGGCGCGGGCGCTCGTGGCCTACGCGCGGAATCGCATCGCGGCCGCGCAGCCTCTGGACAACGTGGTCCCCGCAGCCGAGCTGGACAAGCGCGCCGGTGCGACCGTGACCGCCTCGGGGATCGGCTGGGAGGAGGCGCTCCGCCTCTGGGGCGAGGTGCTCGCCCCGGCGACGATCTCCACCGACCACCCGGCCGCGCTCGCGTTCGTGCCGGGCGCTCCCACCAAGGCGAGCGTGCTGTTCGACCTGATCGTGGGCGCCTCCTCGACGATCGCCGCGGGCTGGATCGACGGCGCGGGCGCGATCTGGGCGGAGAACCAGGCGCTGGCATGGCTGGCGAACGCGGCCGGCATGCCCGCCGACGCCGGCGGCGTGTTCGTGAGCGGTGGCTCGGCCGGGAACCTGTCGGCGCTGGTGGCCGCGCGACACGCGGCGGCCGCCGATCGAGCGCGCCCCACCCGCTGGCGGTTCGCCGCCTGCGAGACCGTCCACTCGTCGGTAGCCGCGGCCGCGCGCGTGATGGACGTCGGGGTGTTGGACGTGCCGGCCGACGAGCACGGGCGGCTCACCGGCGAGGCGCTGCGACGAACCCTGGACGCCGACGGCGGCGCCGGATTGTTCGCGGTGGTGGTGAGCGCGGGCGCGACGAACGCCGGCACCGTCGACGATCTCGAGGGCGTGGCCGACGTTTGCGCGGAGCGTGGCCTGTGGTTCCACGTGGACGGCGCCTACGGGGGCGCAGGACTGCTCGCGCCGAGCGTCCGCGGGCTGTACGACGGGATCGAGCGCGCGGACTCCTTCATCGTGGATCCGCACAAGTGGCTGTTCGCGCCCTACGACGCGTGTGCGCTGCTGTACCGAGACCCATCGGTCGCCTTGCGGGCGCACCGCCAGGAGGCCTCGTACCTGGACACGTCGAACGCAGCGCCGGATTGGAACCCGGCGGACTACGCCTACCACCTGTCGCGGCGGGCCCGGGGGCTGCCCTTGTGGTTCTCGCTCGCGACCTACGGCACCGACGCCTACCGCCAAGCCATCGAGGCGGTCTTGACGATCACGCGACAGACCGCCGCGCTCGTCCACGAACACCCGAAGCTCGAGTTGATCATGGAACCTGAGCTGTCGGTCGTGCTATTCCGCCGGCTCGGCTGGGAGCCCGACGACTACGAGGCGTGGTGGCACCGCTTGGTCGACGCGCAGATCGCGTTCGTCCAGCCGACCTCATGGAAGGGCGAGAAGGTCGCGCGTCTCTGCTTCGTCAACCCGCGGACCACGCTGGATCACGTGCGGGCGATCCTGGGGACGATGGCCTAGCTGCCGAGCGCCAACGACGACAGCTCGCCAAGTCGGAACAGCGCGTTGGGCAGTACGAAGATCAGCAGGATGCCCGCCAGCGCGATCGTCACGACGGTGCCGAGCAGCACCGGGGTGCGCACGCGGACCTCTTCGGCCGGGGGGTCCTCGAAGATCATGGCCCGTGGGATCAAGAAGTAGTACCCCACGCTGATGACGGAGTTGATCACCATGATCGCGGCCAGCCAGTAGCCGATCCCGCCTCGATCGATCGCCGCGGCGAAGATGCCCAGCTTCCCCCAGAACCCACCGGTCGGCGGCACGCCGGCGAGCGACACCATGAACGCGGTCATCGCCACGCCGAGCAACGGCGCCGACTTCATCAGGCCCGCGAAGTCCTCGATCCGCAGGTTCGGGCGACGCTCCGACACGGCGGTCACCACCGCGAACGAGCCGAGGTTCATCACCGCGTAGATCAGGATGTAGGCGACCGCCGCGGTGAACGCCGACTGGTTCACGCCCGCGTCGCCCGACACGAGCGCGAACGGCAACAGGATGTACCCGGCCTGCGCGATCCCCGAGTACGCGAGCAGCCGCACCGCCTGACGCTGGCGCAGCGCGACCAGGTTCCCCAACGTCATCGTCAACACGGACAGCAGCGCGAAGATCGGCGCCCAGAACTCCCACTGGCCCACGAACGCCACGAACATCAGCTGCAACAGGCCCGCGAACCCCGCGGCCGCCGACGCGACCGCAAGGAACCCCGCCACGGGCACGGGCGAGCCCTCATAAGTGTCCGGCGCCCAGAACTGGAACGGCACGGCCGAGACCTTGAACGCGAACCCGACCACGACGAACAGGATCGCCACCTGCGCCAGCGTCTCGCTCGGCCCGGTCAGACCGCCGAGCTTGGCCGCGATCGCGTGCAGCTCCAGCGCGCCCGTCAGCCCGTAGATCAGGCTCATCCCGTAGAGCATCACCGCGGTCGACAGCACCCCGATGATGAAGAACTTCAGCCCGCCCTCGTTCCCGCGGATGTCGGACTTGCGGAACGCCGCCATCAGGAACCCGGGCGCCGACACGAGCTCCAACGCCAGGAACAGCATCAGGAGGTTCCGCGAGGCCGGCATCAGCGTGCAGCCGAGGAACGCCGTCAGCAGCAGGAAGTAGTACTCCCCCTGGTAGAAGCCGCCGTCGCGCAGGTATCGGTAGGAAATCAACAGGACGACCACCGCACACACCAGGAAGAACGCCTGGAAGATCAGCGTGAACGCGTCGACCACATAGGCGCCGCCGAACGCGGACCGCTCTCCTTGACCGACCAGCGACAAGACGGCGGCCAGCGAGGCCAGCACACCGACCATCGCGACCCACATCGACACCGACTTCGCGCGCGCCGGCAGGAAGAGATCGACGATGAGCACCACGAGGATCGTGGCCGCCAGGATCTCGACCGGCAGCAGCGCGTGATAGTCGATGGTCAGCAAGCGCTACCCACTCACGATCTTCACGATGGCGTCGACGCCGGTGGCGGTCGTGTCCAGGATCAGGCTCGGGAGCAGCCCGAGCACCAGCGTCAGCGCCAGCAGCGGGACCCACGACACCCATTCCACCGCCAGGATGTCGCGGAAGTGATGCTCCTTCCAGGTGCTGGGCGCCTCGCCCTGGTTCACCCGTTGGAGCATCCACAGGAAGTAGCCCGCGGTCAGGATCGTGCCGATGCCCCCGATGATCATGAACGTTCGATACAGGCCGACGTTCAAGCCGACATCGGTGTTCGGGCTGAACGATCCGAGCAGCGCCATGATCTCGCCCCAGAACCCGGCGAGACCCGGCAGGCCCAGCGAGGCGATCGCCACGAAGGCGAAGATGCCCGCCATCTTGGGCATCAACTCGCTCATGCCGCCGCCGATCGCCGCGATCTCGCGCGTGTGGTAGCGGTCATAGATCGACCCGACGCAGAAGAAGAGCATGCCGGTGATCACGCCGTGCGCGACCATCCCGAAGATCGCCGCCTGGATCCCGATCGTCGTGAGCGTCGCGATGCCGAGCATCACGAATCCCATGTGGCCGACCGAGGAGAACGCGATCAATCGCTTCAGGTCCTTCTGGGCGAGACAGGCGAGCGCCGCGTAGACGATCGCGATCGCCGCCAGGGCCCCGATCCACGGCGCGTAGGCCACCGCGCCCTCCGGCATCACGGGCAACGCGATCCGCACGAACCCGTAGGTGCCCATCTTGAGCATGATCCCGGCCAGCAGGACCGACCCGATCGTCGGCGCCTCGGTGTGCGCGTCGGGCAGCCATGTGTGGAACGGCCACATCGGCACCTTCACCGCGAAGCCCAGCGCGATCGCGCCGAACACCACGAGCTGCAACGTGTGCGCGTAGCCGCCGGACGCGCCGAAGGCGGTCAGCGCCTGCAGGTCGAACGTGTGCTTGCCGTCGACCATGGGCCCGTTGAAGTAGAGGGCCAGGAACCCCAACAGCATGAACACCGACCCGAACAACGTGTACAGGAAGAACTTGATCGAGGCGTACTGGCGGTTCGCCGAGCCCCAGACCCCGATCAGGAAGTACATCGGGACCAGCACGAGCTCCCAGAACACGAAGAACAGGATCAGGTCGAAGGCGATGAACGTGCCGGCCATGCCGGTGATCAGCAACAGCGTCAGCGCGACGAAGGCCTTCGTGCGCCCCGGCTGCGGCACGTACCGGTAGGTGTAGATCGCGCAGAGCAGCCCCAACAGGTAGGTCAACACGAACAGCGGCATCGAGATGCCGTCGATACCCACGTGGTAGCGAGCCCCGATGACCGGGATCCACTTCACGTTCTGCACGAACTGCAGCTCGCCGCTGCGCCCGTAGTCGAACTGGAAGGCGATCACAGCGGCGCAGATGAAGGCCAGCGTCATGATCACGACGCCGAGCCCGCGGATCATCTTGTCCTTCTCCTTGGGCACCAGCAGGATCACGAGCGCGCCGACGATCGGCAGGAACGTCGTGATCGTGATGGCCCATTCTTGCCAGGTCGACTCGTTCATGGGTTCCCTCGTTCCTTACCTGATGAAGAAGGCGGCCAGGGCGATCACGCCGGCGAACAAGCCGACCGCGTACCACTGGACCTTGCCGGACTGGAGCGTGCGCAGACCCTTGCCGAAGGTCTCCATGGCGGTGCCCGCGCCGTTGACGACAGCGTCGATGATGTTGCGATCGATCCACATGATGCCGCCGGACAGACCCTTGGAGCCGCCGCCCGCCGCGTTCACGACGGCGTCGAGCACGTGCTGGTTGAACCAGTAGATGCCTGCCGACCACGTGTCGCGGATCGGGCGGACGATGCCACCCCAGTAGAAGTCGTCCAGGTAGTACTTGTGCTCGAGCAGGTTGTAGAGGCCGCCCAGGTTCGTGATCGGATCGGGTGCCCGGTACTCCTTGTAGACGCGATACCCGAAGAGGATCCCCAGGCCGACCGCCAGGATCGAGATCGCGGCAACGAGCGGGCTGAAGACGGGCACCTCGGGAACGCCGCCGAAGTAGACCCAGTCCATGAACGGCGCCCCGACGGGAGCGAACCCCAACAGGCCGACGAAGCACGTCGCGATCGCGAGGAGCACCAGCGGCGCCGTCATCGACCGCGGCGACTCGTGCAGGTGCTCGGTCCCCCGGTACTCGCCGTGGAACGTCTTGAGCACCATGCGGGTCGTGTAGAAGGCGGTGATCACCGCGCCCACCAGCAGCACGGCGCCCAGCCAGTACGTCTGGGAGTCCTTCGCGACCAGGATGATCTCGTCCTTGGAGAAGAACCCGGCGAACGGCGGGACACCGGCCAGCGCGAGCGAGCCGATCACGAACGTCGCGTACGTGAGCTTCATGTGCTTCCGCAGGCCGCCCATGTCGCTCATGTTGTTCGAGTGGGCCGCGTGGATCACCGAGCCGGCGCCGAGGAACAGCAGCGCCTTGAAGAAGGCGTGCGTGAACAGGTGGAACATCGCGGCCGGGTAGCCGGCCTCCCCCATCCCGAGCGCGGCCACCATGTAGGCGAGCTGGGAGATCGTCGAATACGCGAGCACCTTCTTGATGTCGTCCTGCACAAGGGCAAGCAACGCCGCCAGCAGCAACGTGATCGCGCCGATGATCGACACGATCGTGAGCGCGATCGGGTCGGCCTGCACGAAGACCTCGAAGGTGCGCGCGACGAGGTAGATGCCCGCCGCCACCATCGTGGCCGCGTGGATCAGCGCCGACACGGGCGTCGGGCCGGCCATCGCGTCGGGCAGCCACGTATACAAGGGGAACTGGGCGGACTTGCCGATCGTGCCGCCGAACATCAGCAGCGCCGCGCACGTGATCAACAGGACCGAGACATGCCCGGCGGCGACCGTCTCGCTGATCACCTGGATGTTCGAGGTCGTCATGCCCGGTGGCGTAGACCAGCGCGAAGATGCCGAACATGAACGGCACGTCGCCGACCCGGGTCGTCAGGAACGCCTTGATCGCGGCCGAGGAGTTCGCGTGGTCCTCGTACCAGTGCCCGATCAACAGGTACGAGCAGACGCCCATGATCTCCCAGCCGACCAGCAGCTGGAACAGGTTGGAGGCGAGCACCACGACCAGCATCGCGCCGGTGAAGATCGACAGCACGACGTAGAACCACGTGTAGCGCTTGTCGCCGTGCATGTACCCCAGCGAGTAGATGTGGACCATCAACGAGATCGACGTGACGACGACCAGCATCACCGCGGTCAGGCCGTCGACGTAGAACCCGAGCTGTACCTGGAGCGTCCCGATCCGGAACCACTCGATGTTGTGCTCGAAGTTCCCGCCGCCCTGCACGAAGCTCCACACCACGCCGAGCGACAGCACGAGACCGATGCCGATCGCGAGGATCCCGTAGACCGGCCCCTTGCCGGGGGTGCGCTTGCCGAAGAACAGGGTCAGGGCCCCGGAGGCGAATGCGAGCAGCGGGATCAGGAACGCGTGCTCCACGAACCAGTTGACGGTCGTCGCCGACGTCGTCGTGACCTCCTGGGCCAGCACGCCTACCACTTGAGCAGGTCCACTTCGTCGACGTTGATCGAGGCGCGGTTACGGAACAGCAGGATCACGATCGCGAGTCCGATCCCGACCTCGGCGGCCGCGACCGCGATCACGAACAGGGCGAAGATCTGGCCGGTGACGTCCTTGAGGCTGGCCGCGAACGCCACCAGGTTGAGGTTGACCGCGTTCAGCATCAGCTCGATCGCCATCAGCACCATGACCGCGTTCCGCCGGGCCAGCACGCCGTAGACGCCGGCGGAGAACAGGAGCGCCGCGAACACCAGCACGAGCGGCAGCCGGATCACGCCGCCCCTCCGTCATCCTTGCGAGCGAGCACGATCGCGCCGATCAGCGCCGCTAGCAGGAGGAACGACACGACCTCGAAGGGCAGGACGTAGTCGCGGAACATGCGATTCGCCGATCGCCTCGGTGGTGCCGGCCACCGGCTGGGAGGCGACGGTCGTGCCGACCGGCCAGACCCGCAGCAACAACGTCGCGAGGCCGACGAAGATCAACAGCGCGACCACGGCCCCCACGATGCGGTTCTGCGGCAGGTGGTCGAGGGTGTCGCGACCGATCGGCGCCTTCGTGAGCATCAGCCCGAACAGGAACAGGATCACGATCGCGCCGACATAGATCAGGATCTGGGTCCATCCGACGAACTCCGCGCCGACCAGAAGGAACGTGATGCCGACACAGGCCAGCGCGACCACCAGGTAGAGCGCCGCGTGCACAACGTTGCGCGCGGTCACCACCGCGACTGCGGCGAGTGACCCGATCACGGCCACGACCAGGAAGGCGTACTCCTGCGCGGTCACGAGGCCGCCTCCTCAGGCGCCTCGGCGCCCTCCTCGAGGGCGGGCGGGGGCTTCACCGTGTAGGTCCACTCCTCCAGCCGCTCGCGTTCGTGGACCATCTCCTTGATGTCGTACTCCGCGTACTCGAACTCCGGGCTCCAGAACAGCGCGTCGAACGGGCAGACCTCCACGCAGATGCCGCAGTACATGCACAGGGAGAAGTCGATCGCGAACCGGTCGAGGATCTTGGCGCTGCGCGCGCGCCCGCCGCTGGCCGGCTCGTGCGATTCCTTGTGCGCGTCGATGTAGATGCACCAGTCGGGGCACTCGCGCGAGCACTTGTAGCAGACCGTGCAGTTCGCTTCCTTGAGGGCGATGACGCCGCGCGTGCGCGCGGGCAGGTCGGGCTTCACGTGTGGGTACTGGACGGTCACGGAGCGCTTCGTCATCGTGCGGAGCGTCACCGCGAGGCCCTGGAGCAACCCGAGCCCGATCCCCTGCTCCTTCTGGGGCTTCATGCGTTCGCCACCTTCACGAACGCGACGCCGAGGATCCAGATCAGGGTGATCGGCACCAGCTTGATCCACGCGAAGCGCTGCAGCTGGTCCTCACGCAGGCGCGGGAACGTCGCCCGCAGCCACACGATCACGAAGGACAGCGCGAAGATCTTGCCGAACATCCACACCGGCCCCGGCAGGAACGACAGACCCGGCAGGGGCAGGTACCCGCCCAGGAACAGCGTGGCGGCCACCGCCGACATGACGACGATGCCCCCGTACTCCGAGAGCAGGAAGAAGGCGAACTTCAACCCGGTGTACTCGGTGTACGCGCCGAAGATGATCTCCGAGTCGGCGACCGGCATGTCGAACGGGGGCCGGGTCAACTCGGCCACCGCGGCCATCATGAACACGATGAACAGCGGGAACAGCGGGATCACGTACCAGATGTTCTGCTGGGCTTCGATGATGCCGATCAGCGAGGTCGTGGCGGCGAGCATCACCGCGGCGGCGGCGGCGAGCACGAGCGGCAGCTCGTAGGCGATCAGCTGCGCGGCGGCGCGCAGCGCGCCCATCAGCGAGAACTTGTTCGCCGAGGACCAGCCGGCCATCAGCACGCCGAGGACTCCGATCGAGCTCATCGCCAGCACGAAGAAGATGCCGATGTCGAGGTCGAGCGCGTACAGGTCGGCGCCGAACGGGATGACGACCAGCACGATCAGGTACGGAACGAGCGCCACGCCAGGCGCGATGGAGAAGACGGTGCGATCGGCCGCCTCGGGGACGATGTCCTCCTTCTGGATGAACTTCGCGCCGTCGGCCATCAGTTGGGCCCACCCGTGGAACGCGCCGGCCTCCATCGGGCCCATCCGCGCCTGCATGTGCGCGAGGACCTTGTGCTCCATGTAGCCGACCGCAAGCGGCACGACCAGGAAGATGATCAGCACGAGCATCGCCTTGAGCACCAAGGGGATCCAATACCCGGAGAAGAGGTCGTCGATCGCGGATGCCTCGGCGAGCAGCATCACTCGTCCTCGTCCTCCTCGCCCTCGACGGCGCCCGGCCACGGCTTGGCCTCGCGCGCCATCAGCGGGAAGTCCTTCCGCAACGGGTGGCCCTCGAAGGGCTCGGAGAGCAGGAGCTTCACGGGGCGCGGATGCCCCTCGACCCGGATGCCGAACATCTCCATCATCTCCCGCTCGTGCCAGTCGCACGTCGGGTAGAGGTCGCTGATCGTCGGCACCGACGGCTCCGCACGCGAGACACGCGTCTTGATCCGCACCGCGTGGTGATGCTCGGTCGACACGAGGTGCGTCACGACCTCGAAGCCCGTCTCGGGGCCGAAGTCGACACCGCCGGTGAAGTCGCAAAAGTCGCAACCGATCTCGGGCTCGTCGCGGCAATACCGGACCGCGTCGTGATAGCGATCGACCGAGACGGTTGCGACCGCGTGCCCGAAGGCATCGGCGACCTCGACGTCATCGCCGAAGCGCGCCCGCAACCGCGACCCGAGGTCCTCAGGAGACAGCCGTCGTCCCACTGCGGAACTTCTCCTGGATGTCTTCGTGTTTGATCTTCTCTTGGAGCTGCACGATGCCGTGCAGCAGCGCCTCGGGCCGCGGCGGACAGCCGGGCACGAACACGTCGACCGGGATGATCTGGTCGACGCCCTTGGTCACCGCGTAGCTGTCCCAGTACGGACCGCCGCAGTTGGCGCAGGACCCGAAGGAGATCACGTACTTCGGGTCGGGCATCTGGTCGTACAGGCGCTTGATGACCGGGGCCATCTTGTCGGTCAGCGTGCCGGCCACGAGCAGGAGGTCGGCCTGGCGCGGGCCGTGCGCGAACGGGATCACGCCGAGTCGGATGAAGTCGTTCTTGGCGGCCGAGGCGGAGATGAACTCGATCGAGCAGCAGGCGAGGCCGAAGTTGAACACCCAGAGGCTGTAGCGGCGTCCCCAGTTGAGGATGAACTTGACGGGCTTGACCCTGGGCAACGCCGTCTTCTCGGTGATCACGCCCACTTCAAGACCCCCTTGCGCCACGCGTAGAGCAGGCCCGCGCCGAGGATGCCGATGAAGATCGCCATCTCGACGACGGCGGTGTAGCCGAGCGTCACGAACACACGCGCCCACGGGAACAGGAACACGGACTCGACGTCGAAGATCACGAACAGGAAGCCGTAGACGTAGTACCGGATCTGGCTCTGGGACCAGCCCTCGCCCACCGGATCGATGCCGCACTCGTAGGTCAGGTACTTCGCCGTGGAGGGGCGGCTGGGGGCGATCAGCCTGGCCGCGAGGAAGGCAACGATGACCAGCAGCGCCCCCGCGAGCGCTACCGCAAACACGACTCCGTACGATCCGAAATAGGTCACGACGTGTATGCGCCTTCCCCAGCGCGGCCGTATCCTAGCAGCGCGCCTGGCCCGCCCGTTCGAACGAGCCGGTCGGCCCCCTCTCCTTGCGGCCTACGGGACATCGGCGCCCGCGTCCGCGCCGCAGCGCACCGCCAGGAACCGCGCCAATTGGATCAATGCATGCCGGGCTGTGCCGTCGGGCAACTGGCGCGCCAATGCGTCTGCCCGAGCGACCTCCGTGGACACCGCGGCTCGGGCGTGCTCGATCGACCCCCGCCGCGGACGATCTGCAGCGCCCGGTCGAGCATCTCGCCGTCGGGAGCGCCGTGCGCGAGCAGTCGCTGCAGCTCAGCGCGGTCCGGCCCCTCGTGGAGAGCGTGCAGGACGGGCAGGGTATAGACGCCCTCCCGCATGTCGGTGCCCGGCTCCTTGCCGAGCTCGAGCTGCGAGGCCGTCACATCCATGATGTCGTCGGACAGCTGGAAGGCCATGCCGATCGACTCGCCGAACGCCTCCAGGACCTCCAGCTGGTCCTCCGGCGTATCGGAGAGCAGGCCCCCGAGCCGGCACGACGTCGCGATCAGGATGCCCGTCTTGCGCCGGATGATCTCCAGGTAGGCGGTCTCGGTCTGCTCGAGCTTGCCCGCGGCGTCCACCTCCCGGATCTGGCCGTCGCAGAGCACCGCGATCGTGCGGGCGAGCAGACGGCAGACCTCCGTGCCGAGGTCGGCGGACAGCTCCGAGGCCCGCGCGAACAGGTAGTCGCCGGTGAGGATCGCCACCGTGTTGTCCCAGCGGGCGTTCGTGCTGGCCACGCCGCGCCGATCCTCGGCTTCGTCGATCACGTCATCGTGATACAGCGTCGCCAGATGCGTCAGCTCGATCGTGACCGAGCCGGGGATCAGCCGCGGGTCGGTCGGGTCGCCGAAGTACCCCGCGAGCAGCACCAGCATCGGCCGGAAGCGCTTGCCGCCGGCGGACAACAGGTACCGCGCGGTGGCGGCCAACAACTCGGAGTCCGCGACCACCGCCTTCTCGAGCGCGTCTTCGACCCGGTCCAGCCGGCCCCGGATCTCGGCCTCAAGGGCCGCGTCGGGTGCTTCCAATCCTGGGATCACTCTGCGCATCCTCACCACCTCAAGATCGATGCTTGTTCGATGATGCTCGAAAGCAGGCGCGGGAACACGCCCAGCACCACCACGGTCACGGCCAGGACGAGCCCGGCCATCTCCGGCACGACCGACCGGTCGTCGGTCAGCTCGCCACGCGGTTCGCGGAAGTACATCCGCACGATCACCCGCAAGTATGCGTACGCCGCGATCACGCTGGCCAGCACGCACACGAGCGCCAGCGGCCAGTTCCCTGCCGCGATCGCCGCGCCGAACACCGTCAGCTTGGCGATGAAGCCCACCGTCGGCGGGATGCCGGCCAGCGACAAGAGGAAGACCGTCAACAGCGCGGCGAGGCCGGGGCTCCGCGCCGCGAGCCCGTCGTAGCTGTCATAGGACGAGGGCTCCTCGGTCTTCGTCGCGACCAACATCGTGACGCCGAAGGCGCCGACGGTCATGACCGCATAGGCGATCAGATAGAACATCGCCGCCCGGATGCCGGTGGCGTTGGCCGACGTCAGGCCGGCCAGGATGAACCCCGCATGGGCGACGGCGGAGTAGGCCAGCATCCGCTTCACGTCGCGCTGCGCCGCGGCCAGCACGGCGCCCGTCAGCACCGAGATCACCGCCAACGCGTAGACGATCGGCGTCCAGTCCCAGGTCAGCGGTTGCAGCGCCACGTCGAACACGCGCATCAGCGCGAAGAACGCGGCCACCTTCGTCGCGGCGCTCATGTACGCCACCACAGGCGTCGGCGCCCCCTGGTAAACGTCGGGCGTCCACATATGGAACGGCGCCGCCGAGATCTTGAACCCGAACCCGATCACCAGGAATCCCATCGCCACGAGCGCGAGCGCTTGCGAGCCCGTCTGACCGCCGAGCGCAGCGACGATCGTCGTGATCTTCGTGCTGGCGGTCGCGCCGTAGGCCATCGCGACCCCGTAGAGGAAGAACGCCGAGGAGAACGCGCCGAGTAGGAAGTATTTCATCGCCGCCTCGTTGCTGCGCCTGCCCCCCATCCCGGTCAGGACGTACAGCGCCAGCGACAGGATCTCGAGCGCGAGGAACACGACGATCAGGTCGTTGGCCGTCACGATCAGGCACATCCCCGCCGTCGCGAACAGGAGCAGCGGGAAGAACTCGCCGCGGTACTCGCCCTCGCCGCCCGCCTCGTGCCACGCGTAGAGGCACCCGAACGCGGCGACGAGCACCAGCACGATCGTCGCGACGACCGAGAACCGATCGACGGCCACCGTGTCGCCCAGCACGAGGGGCGCGCCGGTCCAGCTCCACAACGCCGTCGCGGTCACCCCGGCCGCGAGCAGGCCGACGAGCGCGATCGCCAGATGCACCGAGCGGTGGCTCCGTCGCGCGAACGCCTCGTACAGCATCCCCAGGATGCCCGCCGCACAGAGCGCGAGCTCCGGCAGGATCGGCTTGAACTCCAGGACGGGCGTCGGGATCGGGGCGTCCGGACCGGTCGGCGCCGCCTGGGCGAGGTGCAGCAGCAGGGCGATCATCCGCCGCTCCCCGGTTCGGCTACCTCGACGCCTGGGACCACCGTCGTCGCGTGGTCGGGCGCGACGTGCTCGATCACGCGGGCGGTCGCGGGGTCGATCGATTCCGTCATGAGCTTCGGATAGACGCCGAACACGAGCAACAGCGCGAGGACCGGGACGATCACAGCCACCTCACGGGCCGACACGTCCGCCAGCCCGCGATGCTCCTCGCGCACCGGGCCGTAGGCGACGCGCTGGTAGGACCAGAGGAGGTAGATGGCGCCGAGCACCACGGCGATCGAGGCCGCAGCGCCCAGCCAGTGGCTGACCGCGAACGTGCCGACGATCACGAGGAACTCCCCGACGAACCCATTGAGCCCCGGCAGCCCGGCCGAGGCGAAGACCGCGAACAGGAAGAACCCCAGCAACCACGGCATCACGCTCGCGAGCCCGCCCATCTCGTCGAGCCGTCGGGTGTGCGTGCGGTCGTACACCATCCCGACCAACAGGAACAGCGCGCCGGTCGCGAGACCGTGGTTCACCATCTGCAGCACGCCGCCGCTGACCGCCTGTTGCGTGAGCGCGAAGAGGCCCAGCACCACGAACCCGAGGTGGGACACACTGGAGTAGGCCACCAACCGCTTCACGTCGCGCTGGCTGATCGCGCAGACCGCGCCATAGATGATGCCGATCACCGCCAGCACCGAGACCGGCGTCGCGAAATGCTTCGAGGCCTCAGGGAACAACGCCATGTTGAATCGGATCAACCCGTAGGCCCCTACCTTCAAGAGCACACCGGCGAGCAGCACCGAGCCCGCGGTCGGCGCCTCGGTGTGCGCGTCGGGGAGCCACGTGTGCAACGGGAAGACCGGCACCTTGACCGCGAAGGCGATGAAGAACGCGAGGAACAGCCAGCGCGCGGTCTGGACCGGCAGCGTCGTCGCCGTGTCGGCCAGCGAGCGCAGGTCGAACGTGCCGCCGCCGGCACGCGCGTACAGGAAGATGATCGCGAACAGCAGGAACGCCGAGCCGGCCATCGTGTAGAGGAAGAACTTCAGCGCCGCGTGCACCCGGCGCTCGCCCCCCCACCCGCCGATCAGCAGGTACATCGGCACGAGGATCGCCTCGAAGAAGATGAAGAACAGGATCAGGTCCAGCGCCAGGAACGAGCCGAGCACGGCGGTCTCCAGCACGAGCATCGCGATCATGTAGCGTCGGATCTCGGTCGTGATCGGCCACGAGGCCAGCACCGAGACCGGGAACAGGAACGTCGTCAACAGCACGAGCCATAGGCTGATCCCGTCGACACCGACGAGGTACTGCAGCCCGATCCCCGGCACCCACGAGGCCTGCTCGACCAGCTGGTAGCCGGGGTCGGCGCTGTGGAACCGCCCGAGCATCGCGAGCGAGACGGCGAACACGACGAGTGTGACGAGCAGGGCGAGCCATCGTGCGCCGGCGTCGCTGACCTCGCGCCCGCCGAGCACCAACGCCAGCGCGCCCAGCAGGGGCAAGAAGATCACGAGGCTCAGGAGGTGGCCGCTCACACCCGCACCCCGATGAACCCGAGCACCAGGACCGCCCCGAAGAACAGCACGAGCGCGTACGTACGCACGAAGCCCGTCTGGATCAGCCGGCCGCCGCTGGCGGCCCGCTTGACCGCGCCGGCCACGCCGTTCACCGCGCCGTCGATCACCTTCGTATCGACGACGTCGCCCGTCATGCGTGCAAGCGCCTTCGCGGGCTGGATGATGACCACGTCGTAGGCCCGGTCCACGTACCAACCGTGCTGCGCCGCCGTGGCCATCGGCTCCATCCGCGAGCGGAAGGCAGCGGGATCGATCCGACCCGAGCCGTAGATCCACCACGCGGTGGCGAGCGCCAGGATCGCGACCGCGACGGCGATCCCCGCGAGCGCGACGAACGTGAGGCCGGTCCCCTCGTTCAGGACGCCGGTCACCGGCTCGAGGTATGCGGCAAGACGCCCGTCCGGGGACAGCTCCAACAGGCCCGCGGACGCGACCCCGATCGCGAGGATCGCCAGCGGGATCCACAGAAGCGGCGAGGACTCGTGGGCGTGCTCGGCCCGCTCCGATCGCGCCGAGCCGAAGAACGTCATGATCAGCATCCGGCCGAGGTAGAACGCGGTTAGGAACGCGGCGAGCGTGCCAAGTGCGTATACCGCCGTGCGTCCGGTGTGTTGCGCGACCTCCAAGAGGGCGTCTTTCGCGAAGAAGCCAGCGAGCGGCGGGATCCCGGCCTGTGCCAGGGCGCCGACGAGGAACGTCACGAACGTGATCGGCATCGCCTTGCGCAGCCCGCCCATCTGGCGCATGTCCTGCTCGTCGTGCATCCCGTGTATCACCGAGCCGGCGCCCAGGAACATCAGCGCCTTATAGAACGCGTGTGCGACCAGAAAGAACATCGCGACCGCGTAGGCGCGCATCCCGACGGCGATGAACATGTAGCCGAGCTGGCTGATCGTCGAGTACGCGAGCACGCGCTTGATGTCGAACTGCGCGATCGCGCATGTGGCCGCGAACAGCGCCGTGGCGACGCCGATCACGAGCACCACCGTGAGCGCGACCCCGGAGACCTCGAACAGCACGTGCGAGCGGATGACCAGGTACACCCCGGCGGTCACCATCGTCGCCGCGTGGATCAGCGCCGATACCGGTGTCGGGCCCGCCATGGCGTCGGGCAACCAGACCTGCAACGGCAGCTGCGCCGACTTCCCGATCGCCCCCGCGAACAACAACAGCGCGATCACCGTGGCCGCGTCCTTCGTCAAGACGCTCGAGGCCGTGCCGAAGATCGGCACGAAGTCCAGGGTGCCGAACTTGAAGACCAGCGTGGCGAGGCCGATGAGCATCAGCGTGTCGCCGATGCGCGTGGTGATGAACGCCTTCTTCGCGGCCTCGGCGTTCCCGACCTTGTCGAACCAGAAACCGATCAACAGGAACGAGCAGAGTCCGACGCCCTCCCACCCGAGGTAGAGCACCAGGTAGTTGGCGCCCAGCACCAACATCAGCATGAAGAACACGAACAGGTTGAGGTAGGCGAAGTACCGGCCCGGGCGCGGGTCCTCGGCCATGTAGCCGATCGAGTAGAGGTGGATCAGCGCACCGATCCCCGTGATGACCAGGATCATCGTGGCGCTCAGGGAGTCCAACCGTAGGTCGGCCCCGACGCGGAACCCGCCGACCGAGATCCAGTCGAAGAGATGCTGCAGCGCCAGCCGTTCCCCGGCGGGGCGGCCCAGGAGGTCGGCCACCACCGCCACCGAGATCGCGAAGGACGCCGCCACGGCAAGCGTCGCGAGCACCCCCGCCCAGCGACCGAGCCGCTTCCCGAGGAACAGGTTGAGTGTCGCGACCGCCAGTGGGATCGCCGGGATCAGCCACAGCACGCTCGCGTCGTGGGATGTCAGGGTCTCTACCACCGCATCTCCCGGACGTCGTCGACGTCGACGCTGCGGCGGCGCCGGTAGATCGACACGATGATCGCGAGGCCGACGACCACCTCCGCCGCTGCCACCACCATCGAGAAGAACGCGAGCACCTGCCCCGTCAGGTCGTTGTGCATGCGCGCGAACGCGACGAGGGTCAGGTTGACCGCGTTCAGCTGCAACTCGACCGACATGAAGATGCGCAGCGCGTTGCGGTTCACGAGCACGCCCACGGTGCCCATCGCGAACAGCACGGCCGCCAACAGGAGGAAGTAGCTGATCGGCGTCCTCACGGCCTGGCCCCGGCCCCGGCCTCGGCGGTGGCCACCAGCTCCGCCTGGGTGACGGCGCGCACCTTGCGCTGCGCCAGCACCATCGTGGCGATCGCGGCCACGATCAGCAGGATCGAGGTGACCTCGAACGGGAAGAAGTAGTCCCGGAACAACACCTCCGCGATCGCCTGCGCGTTCCCGTTGGGCTGCAGCTGGTCGAACCCGTCGGGCGCGAGCGTCGAGAACCCGATCGCCGCGTGAACCGCGACCGTGATCTCGACGATGAACGCGAGCGCCAACACGATCGCGAGCGGCCGCTGCAGGAACAGCCGCTCGGTGCGCACGTCGCTGCGATCCACTCCGAGCAGCATGATCACGAACAGGAAAAGCACCATGATCGCCCCCGCATAGACGACGATCTGGACCGCGAACAGGAACGGCGCATCCAGCAGCAGGTACATCACGGCGATGCAGCCAAAGTTCACGACCAGGAACAGCGCCGCGTGGATCACGTTGCGCATCACGAGCATGCCGACCGCGGCGGCGATCGAGATCGGAGCGAAGACCCAGAACACGACGTTGTCCAGGGGCACCTACATGCCCTCCTTGTCGACCGGGTCGGTGCCCAGGGCCGGCGGCGGTTCGAGCAGCTGCTCCTTGGTCCAGATCGCGTCCTCGCGCGAGGTGAACGCCATCTCGTAGTAGCTGGTCAACGTGAGCGCCCGCGTCGGACATGCCTCGACGCACAGGCCGCACATGATGCAGCGCAGGTAGTTGATCTGATAGTCCTTCGCGTGGCGCTCGCCTGGGCTCACCGGCGCGGCCGGATCGTTGTCCTCCCCCTCCACCCAGATCGCGTCGGCAGGGCATGCGTAGGCGCACAGCTCGCACCCGATGCACTTCTCGAGACCGTTGTCGTGGCGGTTCAGCCGGTGCCGGCCGATGTGCGAGCGCTCCGGCGGCGGCACGATCTCCTTCGGGTACTGCTCGGTGTTGTCGCGACGGAAGGTCTGCTTGAAGACGGTGCCCATGCCCTTGGCCACCGCCCAGACGGGCGAGGAGCGGCGCTCGGGCTCGGTGGTCTCGTCGCTCATGCTGGCACCTCCTCGTGGCGTGCGTCGAGCAAGGGCTTGACCATCGTGCCGATCAGCCAGGCGGCGACGATCAGACCCACCGCGATGACGGCGCCACGCTGTCGCCCGTACCGATCCGGGAGCACGATGATGGCGCCGGTCGCGAGCACCCAGAACAGCCCGAACGGGATCAGGTACTTCCACCCGAAGTTCATCAGCCGGTCGTAGCGCATGCGCGGCAACGTCGCGCGCACGAGCATGAATAGGTACATCACGCACACGAGCTTGAACAGGAACCACACGACTCCGCCGACCACGAACCACGCGCCGTCCCACGGCCAGGGGCCGCGCCAGCCGCCGAGGAACAGGGTGACGGCGATCGAGGACACGACGACGGCGTTGACGTACTCGCCGAGCATGAACATCGCGAACGGGATGCCCGAGTACTCCGTGTGGAACCCCGCCACCAGCTCCGACTCGGCCTCCGCCAGATCGAACGGCGGGCGGTTGACTTCCGCAAGCGCGCAGATCAGGAACACGGCGAAGGCCGGGAACTGCGGGATCGCGTACCAGACCTTGGCCTGCGCATCGACGATCTCGGAGGTGCGCAGATGCCCCGCGAACATCAACAGCGCGACGAGGGAGAGCCCCATCGCGACCTCGTAGCTGATCATCTGGGCGGTGGAGCGCACCCCGCCCAGCAACGGGTAGTTCGAGCCGCTCGACCAGCCGGCGAGCACGACGGTGTAGACGCCGATCGAAGTCATCGCGAGCACCCAGAGCACACCGATCGACAGGTCCGTCAGCTGGAGCCCGACGGTGCGCCCGAAGATGTACACCGAGGGCCCGAAGGGGACGATCGCGAACGCGAGGAATCCAGGGATCACCGCGAACATCGGCGCGAGCCGATAGACCCACGGGTCGGACTGGGTGGGCTTGATCGCCTCTTTGAAGAAGAGCTTCACCCCGTCCGCGAGCGAGAGTAGGACCCCGCGGGGCCCGGCGCGCACCGGGCCCACCCGTGTCTGGAAGTCGGCGATCACCTTGCGCTCCATCCAGATGAACAGCAGGACAGAGACCATGATCCCGACGAACACGATCACGACCTTGCCGAGCAGGATCCCCCAGTCGATCCAGGTCACGACGCATCCTCCCCGACGGCGGCGAGCGCCTCGGCGTCGACGGCCTCGACCTCGACCGCGGTGGTGAAGCTCCCCGACAGCAGCGTGTTGGCCGCCAGCCCCGGCTGGTTGAACGGCACGAACACAGTGCTGGGCGCGATGTGCTCGGTGACGCGCAGCGGCACGACGGCCTCGCCGGCTGCGGTGCGCAACCGGACGCCCAGGCCGTCGGCGAGGCCGTGCGAGGCCACGTCGCTCGGGTGCATCTCGGCGAAGGCGGGCTCCGACAAGGTGGCCTTGAGCTCGTCGGCACCCTCGGACATCCGGCCCTCGTCGACCAGCAGGTGATAGGTGAAGAGCGTCAGAGCCTCGGACACGGGCGTCGGACCGGTGGGCGAGGGCACCACCGTGACCTCGCGCGCGGCCCACAGGCGCGCCATCTCCTCGTGTAGCTCGTCCAGGGTGTCGAAGCCGAGGTCGCCGCCGGACGCGGCCGCGAGCCCCGCGAAGATCTCCCAGTCCGGACGGCTGATCCCGGCGGCGGTGCGGAGCGGACCGATGCGTTGGCTGCGGCCCTCCCAGTCGCTCACATGCCCCTCGCGCTCGAGGAACGATGCGGCCGGCAGGAACACGCTCGCATACGGCTGCAGGTCGCCGAGCTCCAGCGACTGGACGACGACGGTGGCGACGTTCTGCAGCGCCCGCCGGGCGAGCCCGGCATCGGGGGCGTCGCGGAGCGGGTCGACCCCGATCAGGTAGAGGACGTCGAGTTCGTGCTCGGCCGCGGCACGCAGGATCTCGGTCGTGTCGCGACCGACGGTCTCGGTCATCACAGGTCCCCAGACCGCCTCGAGCTCGGCGCGCTCCTCGGGGACGTCCAGCCGGCGGCCGCCCGGCCCGAAGCCGGGGTGCACGCCCGCCCGCAGCGCGCCGTGATCGCCCGCGCGACGAGCGACCCACCCGAACCGGGCGCCGTGCGTCCGCGCGGCGGCGACGGCGGCATCGGCGGCTCCCGCCTGCTCCCCGAGGCGTGCGCCGGCGAGGACGATCCCGCGCTGCCCGGCAGCATCGAGCGCTGCACCGGCGCCCGCCCGATCGCTGCCCGCCGCGATCGCGGCGAGGGCCTCGACCTCATCGCCGGGACGCACGAGCACGTGGTCGGCGACATCGTGCAGCCGGGTCCGGCGCGCGGCCACGACCACGATCCGTGCGCCACGGGCCGCCGCCTTGCGCAGCCGGAGGTGCAGGATCGGCACTTCCTGCTCCGCATCGAGCCCGACGACCACGATCGCGGCGGCGCTCTCGATCTCGCGATACGTCACGGTCTCGGCTCCGGCCGCGGCCAACAACTCGGCCGTCCCGCCGTGCGGTGCCCGACGGTGATCCACGTCGTTGGTCCGCAGCACCGTGCGCGCGAGCTTCGACAGCGCGTAGGCGTCCTCGTCGAGCAGGCGCCCGCCCGCGATCACCCCGACACGCGCGCCGTGGCACGCGTCGGCGACCGCGGACAGCGCCTCGCCGAACGAGGTCGCCTCCAAGCCGCGATCGCGCACGAGAGGCGTCGTGATCCGGCCGCCCGCGTCGTCGTGGTGGAACGCGAATCGGCCCTTGTCGCAGAGCCAGGCGTCGTTGACCTCCGGATTCTCGCGGGCGAGCACACGCACCACCTCGCCGCGCCGCTGGTCCACGCGGACCGCGCACCCGGCGCTGCAGTGTCGGCAGACGCTGTCGACGCTCGTCAGGTCGAACGGCCGCGCGACGAACCGGTAGGGCGTGGCGGTCAAGGCGCCGACCGGGCAGATCTGCACGACGTTGCCGGAGAACGGCGACCGCAGATCCTCGCCGGCGGCGATCGCGACCCGCTCCCCCGCTCCCCGCGCGTAGAGCTCCAGGAATCGGTCCCCGCTGATCTGGTCGCAGAACCGCGTGCAGCGCGCGCACAGCACGCATCGCTCCCGATCCAGCCCGATGAGCGGCGACATCGGGATCGGCTTCGGGAACGTTCGCTTGGCCTCGACGAAGCGGCTCTCACCGGGTCCGAACGCCAGCGCCTGGTCCTGCAGCGGGCATTCCCCGCCGCGGTCACAGACAGGACAGTCCAACGGATGGTTCAGCAACAGGAACTCGAGGTTCGCCACCTGCGCCTGCCGCACCGAATCGTTCGTGTTCTGCGTGCTCACCACCATGCCCGGGGCGACGGTGACGGTGCAGGAGGTCGCGAGCTTCGGCTGCCCCTCGACTTGGACGTAGCACTGGCGGCACGCGCCCGCAGGCTCCAGGTAGGGGTGATCGCAGAACCGAGGGATCTCGACCCCGACCTGCTCGGCCGCGCGGATGATCAGCGTGCCCTTCGGGACGGTGACCTCGGTGCCGTCGATGGTCAGGGTGACCAGGTCCGCGCTCACGCGAGCACCTCCGCGGGCTCCTCGCGGAGCGGGCACCGGCCCAGCCGCACATGCTCCTCGTACTCCTCGGCGAAATGCGCGAGCGAGGAGTTGATGACGCTCGCCGTGCCGTCGGCCAGCGCGCAGAACGCGCGGAACAGGATGTTGGTCCCCATGTCGTGCATGAGCGGCAAATCCTCGCCGCGTCCGTACCCGTCCTCCAGACGCTCGAGCACACGGGTGGCCCACCAGGTTCCCTCCCGACAGGGGGTGCACTTGCCGCAGGACTCGTGGGCGTAGAACGCGACCATCCGCTGCGCGCAGTCCACCACGCAATCGGTCTCGTCGAGCACCATGATCGCCGCCGTGCCGAGCAGCGACCCCGCGGCCGCGAGCGACTCGTAGTCCAGGCCGGTGTCGACGTGGGCCGCGGTCAGCAACGGCGTCGAGGAGCCACCCGGGGTCCAAGCCTTGAGCGCGTGTCCGCCGAGCACACCGCCGCCGAGCTCTTCGAGCACCGCCGAGAACGGCGTGCCCAGCGCGATCTCGTAGTTCCCGGGACGCTCCACCTTGCCGCTGAGCGTGAGCATCTTCGTGCCGGGCGACTTCTCCGTGCCCACCGAGCGGAACCACTCGGCGCCACGCGTGATGATGTCGGGCACGTTCATGAGCGTCTCGACGTTGTTGATCACCGTCGGGCTCGCGAACAACCCCTCGACGGCCGGGAACGGGGGGCGCAGACGTGGCTGTCCGCGTAGGCCCTCGAGCGAGTTCAACAAGGCGGTCTCCTCACCGCAGATGTAGGCGCCGGCCCCGCGATGCAACACGACATCCACGCGCGTGCCCGAGCCGCAGACATCGCCGCCGAGGTATCCGCCCGCGTAGGCCTCGGCGATCGCGCGCTCCAGCACGATCGACTGCCAGAGGTACTCGCCGCGCACGTAGATGTATGCGGTCTCGCATCCGATCGCGAGCGCCGCGATCGCGGTGCCCTCGAGCAGCCGGTGCGGCTCGCGCTCGACCAGCTCGCGGTTGTTGCACGTGCCGGGCTCGGACTCGTCGAAGTTGACGACCACGTAGGTGGGTTTGCCGGTGTCACGAGGCACGAACCCCCACTTCATCCCCGTGGGGAATCCCGCCCCGCCCCGGCCGCGCAGACCGCTGGCCTTCACGAGCTCGACGATGTCGCCGTCGTCCATGCCGAGCGCCTGGCGCAGCCCCGCGTACCCGCCGGCGGCGACGTACCCGTCGAGCCCGATCGCGCTCGGGTCGCCCCAATTGCGCGTCAGACGCGGCTCGAGGTCGATCGTCACGACGCGGGGACCTCCTCGAGGCCCGCCAGCGCGCGGGAGGCGGCCTTGAAGCTGGCGAACGCCGGGCCGCGAGCGGGCGCCGGCACATCGCCGGCGCGCAGGGTCTCGATCAGCTCGCGCATCCGGTCGGGACTGACCGCGTCGTAGTTGCAGAAGTTCACCTGCACCGCCGGTGCGAAGTCGCAGACGCCGAGGCATTCCTCCTCGTGGACCGTGAACAGGCCGTCTGCCGACAGCTCCTCGCCGTGTTCGATACCGGCCGCCTCGTGGGCGGCCTCGAAGACATCCGCGGCGCCGCGCAGCTTGCAGGCGAGGTTCGTGCACACGTTGACGACGTGCTCGCCCGTGGGCCGCAGCCGGTACATCGAGTAGAAGGTCGCGACCGCCTCGACCTCGGCCGTCGTGATGCCGAGCAGCTCCCCGATCTCGCGCAGCGCCTCGCGCCCGACCATGCCCTCGACCGACTGCGCCACGTACAGCAGCGGCATGATCGCGGAGCGCTGGTGCTCGGCGGGATAGCGGGCCAGGATCGCGCGCGCGTCCTCCAGCACGCCGCCCTCGAAGATCTTCATTAGCGATCGACCCCACCCATCACGGGGTCCAGCGACGACACGGCCGCGATGACGTCGGCAACCAGGTAGCCCTCGATCACGTCGGGCAGCGCCTGCAGGTTCACGAACGAGGGGTCCCGGATCTTCACCCGGTAGGGCCGATGCTCGCCGTCGGAGACCAGGTACATCCCGAGCTCGCCCCGCGGCGCCTCGACGCAGCTGTAGACCTCGCCCGCCGGCACCTCGACGCCCTGCGTCACCATCTTGAAGTGGTGGATCAGGGCCTCCATCGACCCCTCCATGATGTGCGCGAGGAACTCGGGGTCGTTGCCGATGCCGTCGGGACCGACCGACAGACGCGACTGCCAACCGATCTTCGGGTCCTCGATCATGAACGGACCCGGCGTGGCTTGGAGCCGCTCGAGGGCTTGTTCGACGATCTTGAGCGACTCGCGCATCTCGTCGATCCGCACGCGGTAGCGCGCGTACGCGTCGCCCTCGGTGCGGGTGGGCACGTCGAAGTCGAACGTTTCGTAGCCGCCGTAGGGCATGTCCTTGCGGAGGTCCGCCGTCGAACCCGCGGCGCGCAGCACCGGTCCGGTGACCCCGAGCTCGAGGCACCGCTCCTCCGAGAGCACCGCCACCCCTTCGTGGCGCTCACGCCAGATCGGGTTGTCGTTCAGCAGCGTCTCGTACTCGTCGATCCGGCTCGGCAGGATGTCGATCAGGTCGCGGATCTTGCGCGGGCCGTCCTCGGGCAGGTCCATCACGACGCCACCGATGCGGATGTAGGCGTGGTTCATGCGCAGGCCGGTGAGCCCCTCGAAGATGTCCATGATCATCTCGCGCTCGCGGAGTCCGTAAAGCATGATCGAGACGGCGCCCATCTCCAGGCCGGTCGTCGCAAGGCCGACCAGGTGCGACGTGATCCGGTTCAGCTCGCACACCAGGACCCGGATCAACCGCGCGCGTTCGGGCACCTCGACGCCGAGCAGCCGCTCGACGCCCAGGCAATAGGCCAGCTCGTTGAAGAACGGCGCCACGTAATCGGCGCGCGTGACGTAGGTGATGCCCTGCACCCAGGTGCGGTACTCGGTGTTCTTCTCGATGCCGGTGTGGAGGTAGCCGATCACCGGCTTGCAGCGGATCACCGACTCGCCGTCCAGCTCGAGCAACAGGCGCAGCACGCCGTGGGTCGAGGGGTGCTGCGGCCCCATGTTGATGATCATCGTCTCCTGGCGGAAATCGCCCGACACCGGGTCGCGGAACGCCTCGGCGATGTCGCCGGCCGGATCGAAGGCGGCGCCGGCGCCGCGCTGACCGGGGTCGCTCACGCCATCCCCCGCTCGTCGATCGGCGGCATCGTCGCGCCGTGGTACCAGGTGGGCACGCCCCCGAGCGGCTCGTCCTTCCGCAAGGGATACCCGTCCCAATCGGCGGGGAGCAGGATCCGCGTGAGGTCCGGATGCCCGGCGAAGTCGATCCCGTAGAAGTCGAACGTCTCCCGCTCGTGCCAGTTCGCCGTCGGGAACAACGACGTCACCGACGGCACCCGAGCGTCGTCGTCCCCACAGCCGACCTTCACACGGAGACGGTGGCGCAAGGTCATCGATCGCAGCTCGTAGTCCAGCCAGAACGCCGGCTCGCGCCCGGGCCAGTGCGTCGCGGTGATGCTCGACAGGAATCCGAGCTCCAGCGTCGGTTCCTCGCGGAGCCACGCGAGGGCCTCGAGGAGCTGCTCGCGGTCGAGGACCACGCTCAGCTCGCCGCGAGCCACGAGCACATCCGGATAGCGAGCCGCGACGGTCGCGGCCATCGCCTCGAGGCTCACCGGAAGGGCTCCTCGGTTCGCACCTTCTTCTGCAGCGTGAGGATCCCGTGCATGAGCATCTCCGGCTTGGGCGGGCACCCGGGGACGTAGACGTCGACCGGCACGATCGTGTCGACGCCCTGGACGATCGCGTAGTTCGTGAACATGCCGCCAGCCGAGGCGCAGACGCCCATCGAGATGACCCACTTCGGCTCCGGCATCTGGTCGTAGATCCGCCGGAGCACCGGCGCCATCTTCTGCGACACGCGGCCGGACACGATCATGAGGTCCGCCTGCCGCGGCGAGGCCCGGAACAGCTCCATCCCCCAGCGTGAGAGGTCGTACTGCCCGGCGCCCGTGGCCATCATCTCGATCGCGCAGCAGGCAAGGCCGAAGGTGGCGGGCCACATCGATTGCTTGCGGGCCCAGCCGATCGCCCGATCCATCGTCGTCAGCAGGACGCCGCGCTCGACCTCCTCGGTCGATCTCCTCGGGCGTCGTGCCGAGGTGGATCCCCTCGTAGCGCTCAACCGGCATGGGCCACGTCCTCGACCAGCGAGCGCTCGCGGATCGCGATGTCCTCGGCCTCGTTCGGCGTGACCTCCTCGTGCGCCCAATCGAACCCGCCCTTGCGCCAGATGTAGACGTAGGCGACGAACACGAGCCCGATGAACACCGCCATCTCGACGAGCCCGAACATCCCGAGACGTCGGAACGACACGGCCCACGGGAACAGGAAGATGGTCTCGATGTCGAAGATGATGAACAGCATCGCGACGACGTAGAACTTGACGCTGAACCGCTCGCCGCGCGGCAGCCGCACCGGATCGTTGCCGCACTCGTACGCGGACAGCTTCACGGGGTTGGGCTTGCTCGGACGCAAGAGCGACGAGACGGCCAGCGAACCGATCGCGAAGACCGCAGCGAGCCCCGCCATCACCACGATGGGCAGGTAGTCGATCAGCATCGGGCCCCCATCCTACGAGCCATCGCTCAGGCCGCCCTCGCCACCCGGATCGCCAGGTCGAGCATGCGATCCTGCAGGTCGCCGTCCGGCCCGTCGCTGAGGTTCGCCATCGCGCGGAGCGCGAAGGCCATGATCGCCCGACGGGGGAGCAGGTGCTCGGTCGCACGGCCCATGATGGCCGGCTTGCCGATCACCTTGGCGAACTGGCGCCCGATCGCGAAGTAGCCGCCGTAGGTGTCGCGCAGGACCTGGCCGTATCGCATCGTCAGCGCCGGACGGTCGTTGACGAGCGCCTCGTGCACGAGCTCTGCGGCGATCTGACCTGTCTCGATCGCGTAGGCGATGCCCTCGCCGTTGAACGGGTTGACGGCCCCGACGGCGTCCCCGACCAGCAGCAACCCCGGCACGACCGCGGGCGCCCGGTTCATGCCCATCGGCAGCGGCCCCGACAGCACGCGGCCCTCGGCGGTGTCCTCGTCGATGCCCCACTCCGGCGGCAGCATCCGCGCGAAGGCGGCGAAGAGCTGCTGGGCGGACACGTCCTTGAAGTTCGAGAAGGTGTTGAGCAGGCCGGCGCCGAGATTGATCCGACCGCCCGCAACCGGGAACAGCCAGCCGTAGCCCGGCAACAACAGATCGCCGTCCCACAGGTCGAGCCACGATTCGATCCAAGGCCCCGGGTGGTAGTCCACGCGGTAGTAGCGCCTCGCCGCGATCCCCAAGGGCTTCCCGGGGTCCCGGCGCACGCCGGCCGGCTTCCCGAAGCGGCTCGCGGCGCCGTCGGCGGCGACGACGTAGCGGGCGCGGATCGTCCGCGGTTCCGCATCGCGCTCGCCGGTGGTCCGCACGGATGCGCCGCGGACGTACCCGTCGACGAACACCGGCTCGATCGCCTCGGTCCGCTCGAGCAGCCGGGCGCCCGCCTTGACGGCGCGATCGGCCAGCAGGTGATCGAACCCGTCCCTCGGCATGACGAGCCCGAAGGGCGGGAACGAAGTCAGGTCGGGCCAGGGCAGCTGGATCGTGGTGCCCCGCGCGTGCACTCGCAGCCCGATCACCCGCTCGAAACGCGGGTCCTCGGTGTCGACGCCCATGTCCTGGATCGCCTTGACCGAGCGGGGCGTCAGACCGTCGCCGCACACCTTCTCCCGAGGGAACGCGGCCTTCTCGATGACGGTGACGTCGATCCCGTGCCGGGCGAGGTGATAGGCGGTCGCGGACCCTCCCGGGCCGGCGCCGACGACGAGCACGTCCGTCTCGATTTCCTGCACCTTCACGCCCCCCATGCCCTGGTCGCCGCTACCGCCCAGGGTTTGTGAAACTTTTCACAAGCTCAGCCTACCGCACCCTGGCGGCATGCCCGGCGGCAGTCTAGCCGCGTGGGCGTGTGGTCCCACGTCGCCACGACCGCGGGCACCACGCGAAGGAACCCGAGGACGGGAACGGCCTGGGTGAACCGCTCGAACCCCTCCCCCGCCAGCAGCGTTCGATACTTGTCGTGCCACGCCGACATCGGTGCGCGGAGGTCGGGATGCTCGGCCGGCAGCGACTCCGCCGTTCCGTCGATCCGAGCGCCGGACATCTCGAGCCAGTCGCGGCCACGATCCACCAGCACCGACACGCGCGCGTCGCGCAGCGCGTCCTCCCAGGTGGTGTCGCCCATCCTCGTCGCGACGTAGATCGCGTCCTCCTGCCAGACGAACCATCTCGACGCGACGTGGGGACCCCCGTCCGGGCGCACGGTCGCCACGCGGCAGGTCGGCACGTCGCGGAACATCCGCCGGATGACGGCGACGTCCTCGGTCACAGCGACCCCACGAGCTCGGCCAGCTGATCGAGGGCGACGACGGCCTCCGGCGCGAGCGGGTCCCCGAGCGTCGCGCGGGCGCGTCGCCACCAGCGCGACCGCGTCCTCGCGTGTCGCGCCGCGGGCGCGTCACCGTCCGCCAGATCGTCCAACAGCTGGAAGGCCTGCCCCAGAGGCCGCCCGTAGCGACGCAGCGCTCCATCCACTCCTGTCGACGCGCCGGCGAGCGCCGAGCCCACCAACAGCGGGCCCTCGACCGTGTAGGCGCCCACCTTTGAGATACGCGACCGTGTCGCGGCGCGACCTCGACGGACGCGAGGTCGAGGTACGCGCCCAAGCGCGAGCTGCAGCCGGAGTCGTCTGGAACCTCGCCGCGGCGGCGGCCTGCCGTTCGGACGGTGAACCCGAGCTCGCGAACAACTCGATCGGCGAAGGCGGCCGCCAGGTCGCCGGCGACGATCGCGATCCCGGTGCCGACGCAGCGCGGGACGCGCCTGTCCGCGGCGCGCCGCCGGCGGCGGCCTGCCGCGCATGCACCGTCGGCTCCCCGCGTCGCTCCGTCATCGTCGTCCATCACGTCGTCGTGGATCAGCGCCATCGTGTGCAGCAGCTCCAGCGCCGCGGCCGACCGACCAGATCGAGGGCATGTCGGCGCCGCCGGCGGCGCGGTACCCCCAGACGCAGAACGCCGGCCGGATGCCGCTTGCCGCCCGCGCGCACGAGCCGCTCGATCTCATCGATCGGCTCGGTCGCGCGCGGCTCGATCGCGACGGCCTCGGCGCGGCGATCCTCGAGGAAGGAGCCGAGCACCTCGTCGATGCGCGTCGCGACCCCCGCGAGTGCGGGGACGGCGGCAGCGGAGGTCGGCGTCATGCGGCCCAGTATCCCAAGCCCGGCCCAGCGACAGGCAGACCGCCTATCATGGTGCGCCGAAGCCCATGAAGCGCACCGTTCGCGCCCTCGCCACGGCGACCGTCGTCGCCATCCTGCTGCTGATCGCGTGGGGCGGGGTGGTGCGTGCAACCGGCTCGGGCGACGGGTGCCCGGACTGGCCGCAGTGTTTCGGCTCCTGGATCCCGCGCTTCGAGTACCACACTCTGATCGAGTACACGCACCGGCTGCTCGCGTTCCTCGCGCGGGTGCTTGACCCTGGCATTGGGGATCGCCGGCGGCGTGGTCGCTGCTTCGGCGCCGCGACCTCGACCGCCCGGCGGCGATCTGGCCGTGGTCCTGCTCCCCCTGTTCGTGGCGCAGGCCGCGATCGGCGGCTGGATCATCGCGACCCACGAGGACCCGGGCGTCGTGACGATCCACTTCGCGGTCGCGTTCCTCGTCTCGGGGATCGCGGTGGCGATCGCCGCGCGCGCATGTGGCTCCCGGCGGGGTCGGGGCAGCCGCAGCTATCGACGGCTGATCGCCTGGACGGCGGCTGCGACCTACGGGTTGTTGCTCGTCGGCACCTACGTCCGCGCCGAGGGCGCGGGGCTCGCCTTCCGCGAGTGGCCGCTGATGGGCGACAGCATCGTTCCCGATCTCGCGCGACCGGGCGCGGTCGCGATGTTCGCCCACCGGCGTGCTCGCGATCGTCATCGTCGCCCTGTTCGTGTGGTGCATGGTTCGAGCGCGCACGATGCGCCCGCGGTCTCCGCTGCTGGTTCGCCTCTCCACTGCGGCCCTGGCGCTCTTGGCCTGCAGGTACTGGTCGGCGGCGCCAACGTCTTGACGGAGCTCGCGACCTGGGCGCGTGCCGCGCACGTCGGGCTGTCGGCGCTGATCTGGACCGCGGTCGTGGCGCTGGCGATGGCCGCGCGCGTCGAGCCCGCGGGCGACGCCGGCCGGCGAGGACGACTGCGAGACGGAACCGCTGGCCGGGCGAGACCCCCGTCGGCGATGGGCGACACCGTTCGCGCCTATCATCGCGCTGACGAAGCCCCGCATCATCGTGCTGCTGCTGATCATCACCGTGCCCGCGATGGTCCTGGCGGCGGGCGAGGTGCCCCCGGTCGGGCTGATCCTGGCGACGCTCATCGGCGGAACCCTGGCCGCCGGCGCCGCCAACGCGATGAACATGTACCTCGATCGCGACATCGACCAGATCATGAAGCGCACCCGGCAGCGACCGCTGCCGGGCCACCGGATCGAGCCCGACGCGGCCCTCCGGTTCGGGTTCGTGCTGGCCGCCGCCTCCTACCTGTTCCTCGCTGTCACGGTGAACGTGCTCGCCGCGGTGTTGGCGCTGTCCGCGATCGCGTTCTACGTCTTCGTCTACACGATGTGGCTCAAGCGCTCGACCGACCAGAACATCGTGATCGGCGGCGCGGCGGGGGCCGTGCCGGTCCTCGTCGGCTGGGCCGCGGTCACAGGATCGCTCGCGATGCCGGCGCTCGTGCTGTTCGCGGTGGTCTTCGTGTGGACGCCGCCGCACTTCTGGGCGCTGGCGCTGCGGATGCGCGACGACTACGCGGCGGCCGGCGTGCCGATGCTGCCGGTGGTGCGCGGCGGCGGAGGAGACGCGGAAGCAGATCTTCCTGTACTCGCTCGTGCTGTTCGCCACGACGTTGCTGCTCGTGCCGATCGCCTCGATGGGCCCGGTCTACGTCGCAACCGCGGTCGTGCTCGGCGGCACGTTCGTCTACCGCTGCCTGCGGCTGTGGCGCGAGCCGACGGATGACCGCTCATGGCGGGTCTTCACGTTCTCGATGCTCTACCTGGCAGGGCTGTTCGTCGCGGTGGCGCTCGACGCGCTGGTCTGAGCGGCAAGCACCTGATCCAGGAGACCCGACAGCTGCGTCGCCGTCGTCGCGCCGGGTCCGACCGCGTAGCGGATCGTCCCGGCCGCGTCGACGATGTAGGTGTCGGGCAGACCGAAGTAGTCGAACGACGTGGCGAAGCGCCCTGAGGGGTCGGCGATGCTCGGATAGGGCACGTGGTAGGTGCGGACCCACTCCGTGGCGGCCGCATTCTGGTCCATGTGGTCGATCCCCAGGAAACGGACGCCGCGATCGGCGTAGCGTTTCGCGACCTGCACGAGGGCCGGTTGCTCGTCTTCGCACGGCGTGCACCAGGTCGCCCACGCGTTGACGACCAGGACGTGACCGGCGAGGTCCGCCGAGCTGATCGCGTTGCCCTGCAGGTCGTTCCCCTCGAGAAGGGGCAGCGGCTCGGACATGGTCCGCACACCGGTGCCGGTCTCGGTGGCCGCCTCGCCGCGCGTGCAGCCGACGGCGGCGACCGCGAGCACGACGAGGATCAACAGGGGACGGGGGATGTGCACCGCTACACGCTACCCAACGGCCACGCGAACGCCCGCGTCGTCAGCCGACGGTGATCGTCCCGGTCATCGTGGTGTGCACGTCGCATCGGAACGCGTACGTCCCGGGTTCCAAGGCGGGGATGGCGTAGTCCTGTTTGGCCACGCCGGTGACGAGGTCGCCGGTGAACAGCGGGTCGCCGCTGTAGGTGTCGTCGGTCCAGATCGAGATGTTGTGCTGCACGCCCGCGTCCTGGTTGTCGAGCGTGATCGTCGAGGCGGTGCCGGCGGGCAGCGAGATCGTCGTCGGATCGAACGCGAGCCCTGAGGCGGTCACCGTCGCACCCCCGCTCGGCGGCGGCGGGCTTCCGCTGCTCGGCGGGGCCGAGCTCTCGGTGGGCGGCGGGCCGCTCCCGCTTGGCGGTGGGCCGCTCGACGGCGGGCCACCCGCCTCCGTGCCCACGGTCACGGTTCCGTTCATATCCGGGTGCACGTCGCAGTGGAAGTAGTAGGACCCGGCGGGCAGCGCCGGGATGTCATACGTGGCGGTATCGACGCCGGTCACCAGATCGCCCGTGAACAACGCCTTCGACGAGGACGCGTCCGGGTAGATCGCGACGTTGTGCGGCACGCCCGCGTCGTTGTTCTGGAAGGTCAGCGTCGAGGCCGTGTCCGCGGGGAACGAGAGCGTGTCGCGGTCGAACGCCAGGTTCTCCGCGGTGATCACGTTGCCGCTCGCGCCGGTGCCGGGCTGCGCCCCGACGGCCACCGTCAGCACGCCCTTCATCGTGGTCGGGTGGATCTTGCAGAAATAGACGTACTCCGCGGCCGGCAGCGCCGGCACCTCGTAGTCGAAGGCGCTGGGACCCGTGATGACCTCGCCGTCGAGGAAGGTCTCCGCGGACGGGTCTTTGGCGGGGTCCGCCGAGGCGACGACGACGTCGTGCTGCACGCCGGGATCTTGGTTGTTGAACGCGATGGTGAACGGCGTGTCGGCGGGGGCCGTCAGCGTCTTCAGGTCGAACCCGGTCACGGCGGCGCCCTTCGGCGCGGCGAGCGCCACGGCCACCGTCTCCACGCCGCTCTCCCCCTTCGCCGTGCCCGCGAGGAGCGCCGCGCCGGACAGCAACATGGCGACGCCGAAGACGCCGCCGACGACCGTGAGGAGCGAATTGCTCGTCACCCGCTTGCGTGAGGCGGCGATCGCGACGATCGCGACGATCGACGAGGCCACCAGCAGCGCGGTCACGGTCGCCACCTTGGGCTCGACCCGCAGCAGGACGCGAGAGAACCCCCACAGGACGAGCCCGATGATCGCGAGCAGGCCGAGGGGGATCACGACCGGCAGCAACAGGCTCTGGCGCGGAGCCGGCCGTGCCGACTCCGGGGCCGCCGGCGTCCGCTCGTCGTCGGTCATCTGTTCAGTCCCGCGCGCAGATCGGCCTCCACGTCCTGCATCGCCAGTGCGTCCCAGCCCTGCTCTCGTTCGCGCGCGCCCCACCGGAAGAAGATCACGGCGATGAAACCCCACAAGATCAACCCGCCGAGGATCTTCATGATCAGCCCCGCGATCAGCTGGTCGGTCATGACCGAGACCCCGAGCAGTCGCGGGAACGTCGCATACACCTTGTAGAGCGGCTCATGCCCGAAGGTCAGGAACGAGGCGGGGATCGTCGGGGCGAGCGACTGGACGAACAGATACAGGATCTGCCCCGGCGGGGAGATCGGCGGCATCTCGGGCAGCGGCGAGAACACGGGCCACCACAAGATCAGCGCCGACAGGACGATGAGCGTGTGCAGCGCCAGGTGAAGCGGCTCGGAGCCGACCGAGGCCGCGACGACGGCCGGCCAGTGTGTGAACAGCAGCACCCCGTCGAAGATCACGAGCGCCATCACCGGGCGCGTCACGCTGCGCCAGATCCGCGCCAGCGCCGGCGTCCGCAGCACCGACCGCCACATCCACGCCGGGATCCCGGCCACCAGCAACGGCGCGGCGACCAACGTGTAGGCCATGTGCTGCACCATGTGCGCCATGTACCAGGTGCGCTCGGCCAGATCGTGCAGCGGCCACACCGAGGCGACGAACAGCACCGCCATCCCGGACAGGAACAGCCGCCGGTTGTGCATCGGGGTCGCCTGGCCCGTGTCGCGCTCGTGCCGCGCGCACCAGATCAGGTAGCTGGCGACGACCGATCCGAGGATCAGCCAGACGTCGACGTGGGCGTTGAAGGCGGGCATCGCTACTTCCCCCAGATCCCGAACATCAACAGGACCGCGACGTACAAGGTGAACGCGCCGATCGCGCCCAGCGCGAACATCCTCGAGAACCGCCCGTTGTCGAACTTCAGGTGCATGAAGTACCCGACCACCATCAGGAACTTGACGACGGTGCAGATCAGCAACGCGGTGATCAGCCTGGCGCCCGCGAGGTCTGAATAGCTCAGCCAGACCTCGAGACACGTGAGCGCCGCCAGGATCAACCCCACGCGGACGTACTCGCGCCCGGAGGGGTGGTACTCGGTGTGCGGGGCCGCTGCCGGGCGCTCCGTCATGTGCTGGTCGTCGGTCGTCATCGCACCTACTTCTGCGGGCTCGGGATCAGGTAGACGAGGGTGAAGATCACGATCCACACGATGTCCACGAAGTGCCAGTACAACCCGACCATCTCGACGGGGAACGCGGGCTCGTCGGATAGGGATCCGCGCCACGACATCACGACGAGGACAAGGAGCATGAGGACCCCGACGGTGACATGCACACCGTGGAACCCGGTCAGCACGTAGAAGGTCGTGCCGAACAGGTTCGTCGTCAACGACAGGCCCTCCCGGTAGAAGCTCGTGAACTCGAACACCTGACCGCCGACGAACGTCAGCCCGAGCATCGCCGTGCCGGCGAGCCACAGCCGCATCCGCGCGTAGTCCTTGTCGATCGCCGCGTTGTGGGCCAGCACCATCGTCAGCGAGCTCGCCAGCAGCACGAACGACGACACCGACGTGTAGCCGATGTCGAAGACGTCCTGGGGGTAGGGCCCCTTCAGGCTCGAGCCGCGGTACAGCAGGTACGCGGTGATCAGCCCGCCGAACAACATGCACTCGGACGCGAGGAACAGCCACATCGCCAGCTTCGTCGAGGACAGCCCGGTCGAGGTGTGCTCCTCGTGCAGCGGCGGGTGCGTGATGTCCGACATGCCTACTCCGCCACCGAGGGCTCGAGGGCCCAGCCGATCAACCCGACGACCACCACAACCGCGCCGGCCCCGACCAACCACCAGGAATACAGCACGCCGTAGCCCATGAGCGGGAAGCCGAACGACACGACGAGCGGCCAGAACGACGGGCTCGGCAGGTGGATGCCGTGGCCGCCCTCGGCCGGGCGCTCCCCGCCGGACGCGCCGGCGGGGACGCGCACGAGGCGACCCTCCTGGTCCTCGACGTACTTGCGGTGCCAGAACTCATCGAGCGCATGCACGGTGGGAATCTCGGCGAAGTTGTAGGCCGGTGGCGGGCACGAGGTCGTCCACTCCAGCGTGCGCGCGTCCCACGGGTCCTCGTCCAGCAGACCGGCCGGCCGGAGCTGCGTGCGCACCGCGTTGATGATGAAGATCAGCACGCTCAACGCGATCATGAACGCGCCGACGGTCGCCACCTGGTTCCAGAACGTCAGCCCGAGCGAGGCCGGGTAGGTGTACTCCCGGCGGATCATGCCGCCGAGGCCGAGGATGTGCATCGGACCGAAGGTGAGATTGAACCCCAGCAGCATCACCCAGAAATGGACCTTGGCCCACGGCTCGTTGAGCATGCGTCCGAATACCTTCGGCCACCAGTAATACATCCCGCCGAACAGCCCGAACACAGCGCCGCCGAACAGGACGTAGTGGAAGTGCGCCACGATGTAATAGGTGTCGGTCTGCTGGTAGTCCGAGGGCACGATCGCGTGCGTCACACCGGAGAGCCCGCCGATCACGAACATCGCGACGGCGCCGACCGCGAACAGCATCGGCGAGTCGAACTTGAGGTCGCCGCCGTACATCGTGCCCATCCAGTTGAAGATCTTCACGCCCGTGGGGATCGCGATAATCGCCGTGGTGATGCCGAACGCCGTGTTGGCGACGGGCCCGAGCCCCGCGGCGAACATGTGGTGCGCCCAGACGCCGAAGCCGATGAACCCGATCGCGAGTCCGCTGAACACGACGAACTGATAGCCGAACAACGGCTTGCGACTGAACACCGGCAGGATCTCGCTGATGATGCCGAACGCGGGCAAGATCAGGATGTAGACCTCCGGATGCCCAAACAACCAGAACATGTGCTGCCACAGGATCGGTTCGCCGCCACGGTTCGGATCGAAGAACGCCGTGTCCCATCGTCGGTCGAACAGCAGCTGGAACAGCGCGACCGTGATGATCGGCAGCGAGAACGCCAGCAGGAACTGCACGGTGAGGCCCATCCACACGAACACCGGCATGCGGAACATCGACATGCCGGGCGCTCGCATGTTGAGGATCGTGATCGCCAAGTTGATCGCGCCGATGGTCGAGGCGATGCCGGTGATCAGCAGGCCGATCGCGTAGAACGTCATGCCGTTGCCCGGGTCGGTCACCGAGTTGGGCGGGTAGGCGAACCAGCCGCCATCCGGCGCGCCGCCGAGGAACCAGCTCGAGTTGAGGAGGAGCGCGCCCAGCAGGAAGACCCAGAACGACAGCGCGTTGAGCCTCGGGAACGCGACGTCGCGCGCACCGATCATCAACGGGATCAGGTAGTTGAAGAACGCGGCCGACATCGGCATGACGAACAGGAAGATCATCGTCAGCGCGTGCATCGTGAAGATCTGGTTGTACTGCTCCGCGTTGAGCAGGGTGTTACCGGGCTTGGCCAGCTGCGAACGGATCAGCAGCGCCTCGAGCCCGCCCAACACGAAGAACAGGAACGACGAGACGCCGTACAGGATCCCGATCTTCTTGTGATCCACCGTCGTGAACCAGCTCCACCACCCGGTCGTCGCCATCGGGCGACGCAGGATCCCCTTCTCGGTCGAGACGGTCACGCTTGCCATCGTCCGCATCGGCTCCTAGGACAGCGTGAAGAGGTAGGCGACGAGGGCGTCGATCTCATCTTCACTCAGGTGGTAGTTGGGCATCTTCGTACCCATCTTCACCGCGTTCGGATCTCGCAACCATGCCGCGAGCGCCTCTTGGTTGGGTTTGCCGTCGATGAACGTCTCGAAGTCACAGCCGGCGAAGCACTCGTGGGTCGGGTCGGCGAACCTCGTGAGGTTCGGCCCCGCCGGACTCCCGGCGGGAGTACCGCCGATCGCGTGACACGCGATGCACTGCCCGCCCTGGCCGTTCGTGCCGAGGAACAGATCCATCCCCTGGGCCGCGAGCGTCCCGGCCGGCGGCGTTTGCGCCGGCTGCTTGTGATTGGCGACCCACGCCTGCCAGTCGGCAGGGTCCAGCGCGACGATGCGGAACTTCATCATGCCGTGCTGCAGGCCGCAGAACTCCGCGCACTGACCGAAGTACGTGCCCGGCTCCCATGCCGAGAACACGATGTGGTTGTCCTGGCCGGATTCACCCGGGACGACGTCTTGCTTCCCGAACAGACGAGGCGCCCAGAACGAGTGGATCACCTGGTGATCGGGGTTGTCGCCGCCGATGAGCCCGCCGGCCGATTCCAGCGATAGGTTGATCGTCGTGTTCGTGGGGATCACGAGGACGTCCGCGGTCGTGATCGGACCGTGGTCGCCGTAGTCGACCTTCAGGTCCTCGTCGAGGTACTGGTAGCCCCACCACCACTGGAAGCCCTGGACCTTGATCTGCATCGAATTCGCCGGGATGGCGGATAGCCGCCAGATCAGCGACACGGCGGGCACCACGACGATCGCCAGCAGCACCGCCGGCGCGATGGTCCACCCGATCTCCAGGCGCGTGTTGCCGTGGAGCTGTTTGGGCATCCGCTCCCGGTCCTTGCGGTGGCGGTACTTGAGGGCGATCAGCACGATGCCGCCCTCCACCAGCACGAAGATCACGCCCGCGATGGCGAGCGGGAGCATGAGCACGTCCTTCTCGGATTGTGCCGTCGGCCCTGCGGGGTCGAAGGTGTTCTGCGGAAGGTCCTTGCGGCATGCGCCCATCAGCACGGTGAGCAACAGGAGTCCGCCGACCCATAGGACCTTCTTGCGCACGTTGCCCCTCATCGTTCGGATGCCGCGCCCGGGGGCGCAAACCGGCAGGAATGTACCACCGAGGGTGGGCGAGTCGGACACGCGCGGTTGCTGTGGTGTCGCATCACTTTGCGTACGTGTGCAGGCCTGCGATCCAGAGGTTCACGGCGTAGTACGTGATGAGCAACGACGCGAAACCGACCATCGCGACCACCGCGGCACGCGTGCCCTTCCACCCGGCGGTGGCGCGCGCGTGAAGGTAGCCGGCGAAGATGACCCACGTGATGAACGACCACGTCTCCTTCGGGTCCCAGCCCCAGTACCGGCCCCAGGTCTGCTGCGCCCAGATCGCCCCGCAGATGACGCCGAAGGTCCAGACCGGGAAGCCGAACCGGATGAACTTGTAGGCGAGCCCGTCCAGCGTCGCCGAAGGCGGCAGCGAGATCCGGCGCGATCCGGTCGCCGCCGATCCGACCGGCTCGTCCGCGCCGGCGGCGTACCCGGGTGGCGCCGAGGGATCGCTCGCGTCGATCGCGCCGCCCATGATCGGCGGCGGGACCTGCGTTCCGAGCCGCCGCAGCGCCCGCCGTTCGCTCCCGAGCTTCATCAGATAGACGATCGTGAGCAGGCACCCGACGCCGAGCAACGATGAGGCGACGATCATCGACGTCACGTGGATCTGCCGCCAGTACGAATTGAGCGCCGGAAGCAGGGCGGTCGGCCCGACATAAAAGAAGGACACCGCCATGGCCATCGTGAGCACGGCCATCGCATAGACGAACCCGCCGATCGTGCGCACCTTCGCCCGCGCCTCAACGATCCACAGGTAGCCGAGCACGATCAAGAAGGTCAGCAGCGAGGAGTACTCGTACATGTTGCCCCAAGGCGTCCGATCGGCGGCGATGCCGCGTGTCACGATCGACACGCCGTTCGCCACGAGGCCGAGGATCCCGATCGCGGTCGCGAGCGTGTGGAGGCCGTCCCGGCGAAACGCGAGGTACGCGAAGGAGGCGACCATCGCGGCGATATAGGAGAACAACGCGACGTTGAAGGCGTCGGAGGACAGACGCGCCCACTCGGCGGTCGTCATGGCCGCGCCACCTCCGCGGGCTCGGCCGTCGGCGCGCCGCCCGCCGCGATCACGACGGCGTCCACCAGCGAGGTGAACTCCTCGTCGAACCGATCCTTTCGCTGCAGCGCGAACCCTCCGACCTGAACGATCGACCCCGGCCCGTCGGCCCGGGCCCGGACCCACACCTTGCGCCGTGACACGTACAGCGCCGGGAGGAGCCCGAGAACGATGAGGATAGCCGCCCCGAGGACGTAGGGGATCGTGGCGTCGTGGGAGATCTGCAGCCGCGAGTATTGACGGAGCTCGGGGAACGACATCAGGAGCGCGGCGGGCCCCGGTCGAGGCGAGCAGACGACGTTGGCGGCGCCCGGCGGGAGCGTTTCGCCCGGGCCGCCAACCATGCATCCGCGCTCGAGATCCACCGTCTTCCCCTCCCCGACGACGCCCGAGCCGGAGACTCGCATGAAGCGCGTGTCGAGGCCGGAGAGGGATGTATCCAGCAGCCTTCCAGACCACACCTGGTACCTGATGAACGGCGCGTTCTCCTGTGTCATCGGTTGTGGCACACCGGTCTGGATCGTTCGGAAATAGGCCTCGGCGTCCGGGTAGAGCTCCAGCACCACCGCCCGCTGGGGCCGCAGCGTCGGCAGCTTGATCACACCGACCCAAGGCTGGGCCAGTGGGTTCTCGCCCGGGGGGGTGTCCTGGCCGAGCACGACCGGGCCGTCGAACAACGTGCGGTCTCCCTCGTGCACCTGGATCATCGCGGCCCACCCGAATCCGTACTGGAAGATGCGGATCCCGTTGAATACCGACGGGTGGTTGATCCGGACGTCGACGTCGCGCGGCTCGCCGCCGTCGGGACCGACAAGCTGCAGCTGCGAGTGGAAGTCCATCGGGATGCCGCTTTGCCGATACGCGTCCTCGAAGTCCGTCAGCGTGATCTGGGTGCCGGAGAAGCCGCCGGCGAAGAACCGCCCCGTGCGCAGATCGCCGTCGTAGTTCAACCGCGCGTCGACCCATGTCTGGCCCTCGACGATCGTGGCGTGGCCGACGTAGCCGGTCCCCTTCCCGACGATGACCGCGACGAGCAGGATGAGGAACGCCCAGTGGAAGGCGAGACTGCCGATCTCGCGCAGGAACCCCTTCTCCGCGGCGATCGCGACACCGCCGGCGTCCAATTCGACGCGATAGCGTTTGCGCCGCAATATCTTCGAGGCCGCCTTCGTCGCGTCCACCGGCGGGGCTGCCACGCGACGTTCCTGATACGAGGGGAACGAATCAAGCTCGCGCGCCTGGATCGGCCTCGCGCGAGCGGCCCGCCAGAGAGCGCGCGACCGCGGGAGCAGACACGCGATCAAGGAAACGAACAACAGACCCGTGATCAGCGCGAACCACCACGACCCGAACACGTCGAAGAACCCGGCGGCGGAGAAGAACGAGCCCC
Source organism: uncultured Actinomycetes bacterium (assembly GCA_963794065.1). Lineage (GTDB taxonomy): Bacteria > Actinomycetota > UBA4738 > UBA4738 > HRBIN12 > AC-51. The sequence continues at coordinate 196,885 of CAWCDA010000033.1, forward strand.
AGAGCGGGTGGTCGAGCTGGTAGGCGGCGACCCGCTCGGGGCTGTTGGGGATCTGCGGGATCAACGAGCCGACCACGGCAGCTGCCGCGAGCATCAACAGCAGGATGATCGCCGTCCGCATCGAGCGGAGCGTCCGCCAGACGATCGCCACGGAGCGGCTGAAGGACGAGCGGGGGCCGTTGGGCGGGGTCATCGGCGCCACGATGCTACCGCCGGGCTCCTCACAGCCACGTGCCGAGTCGCACCAGCGGGGCGATGCGGCGCGTGAACTCCCCCGTGGCGATCATGACCCCCAGCACGACGAGGATCCCGCCCGACACGCTGGCGATCGCGGCGTAGTGACGCTTCATCCACCGGGTGGAGCCCGTGAGCCATTGCGCCCCAAGGCCGATCGCGATGAACGGGATCCCCAGTCCCATCGAGTAGCACACGAGCAGGAATGCGCCCCAGGCAGCGCTTCCCGCCGCGGCGATGATCAGGATGCCCCCGAGGATCGGCCCGATACAAGGCGTCCACCCGGCGGCGAAGGCCATGCCGAGCGGGAAGGCGCCGGCGGGCCCGGGGCGCGCCCAGCCGAGGAAGGGCCGGCGCTCCGCGTACAGCCGGATCGACCCACGCCCGAGGGCGTACCCGATCATCAGCACGCCGAGCAGCACCACGACGACGCCCGCGACGATCTGACCCGGCCGACCCTTGAACAGATGCACGAACGTCGACGCGAACGCCCCGAACAACGTGAACACCAGCGTGAACCCGCCGACGAACAGCAGGATCGGCCGAAGGTCCGCCTTCTTCTCCGCGTCGCCATCGCCGCCGGCCTCGACCGCCGAGCCACCCATCACGAAGGACAGGTAGCCCGGCACCAACGGCAGCACGCACGGGCTCGCGAACGACAACAGACCGGCCACGAAGGCGAGCAACGGCCCCCACCATTGCGCCAGGTTGGTCTGCGCGTCGGCGATCATCTGGTGCTCCGCGGTACGTGCGTCACAGCATCGGAGTGTAGGGTCGCCGCGTGGGACGACACCGGGTCACGTGCCCTCACCTGCAGGGGTTGTCTCGCGACCTCGGCGCCCGCCATAGTGTGCCCGCCCGTCGGCCATTCCCCCCGTGTTGTACTGCGGGAGCCAGCAGGTGTGTTGCTATGATTTCGGCCGCCACGGAACGGACGAGCGGATGAGCCAGATCGACGTCGCGACGAACTCCTCCACGAAGCAGCGCACGAGCGGCCGGAAGGCCCGGATCGAGGCATTCCTACGAGCCTTCGAGTGGACGTGGACGAACGCGGTGCTCTTCTCGTTCGCACTCGTGTTCTTCCTGCTGATCTCCGCGGTGATCATGCCGTCGTTCTGGATGTACTTCGCGGAGCAGAAGATCGGCTGGGCAGGCCCCACCGATCTCGAGGCGTTCCTGAAGCAGCCGTTCGGCACGAGCCTGACCGACCCCCTGTCCAGTGAGGGGTACCTGATGGTGCGTGACGCGATCGCGATGGGCCTGACGACGGTGCCGTTCGTTCTGCTGCTGGTCGTCTCCGCGGCCATGCAGAACTGGCGCAAGAAGCTGCGCGGCGGCGACGCCGGCTCGCGCCCGAGCGGCGGATACCGCTAGGAGCCCGGATGCCTTTCACCAAGACCGAGGTCGACATCCACGACGACTACGTCGTCGAGGCGGTCGACGCGGCGTGGCTCGCGGCCGGCGTGAAGTCGCCCAAGCACCTGATGCTGGACCCCGACAACTGCATCCTGTGCCGCGCCTGCGAGGACGTCTGTCCGTGGAACTGCATCTGGATGATGTCGACCGACATCGTCACCGACACCGACGAGGAGGCCGTCGGCGCGGAGGTGCGCGGTGCCAACGCGCTGTTCGTGGTCGACGACAACGCCTGTACGCGGTGCTCCGTATGCGTCGACCGCTGCCCGACCGACACGCTGTACTATGCGCGACTGCCCGAGGGTTCCGGCGGAAAGCGCGCACTGGCGGATGTGCCGATCTCGCAAGCCGAGTCGGCCTGAGACGAACCGAACGCGAGCGAGGGAGACGACAGGAGCGTGGCGAAGATCCAGCCGCCGAACCTTCGGGAATCCGAGGTCTGGAAGTCGATCTTCCGGCCGGGCTCGATCTATCGCAAGGGCTACAAGGACACGTCACGCGATCGCGCCCTGGCGACGATGAACAACGTGCTGTGGCACCTGCACCCCACGAAGGTGAAGCGCCACGGCCTGAAGCTGACCTACACGTTCTGCCTGGGCGGGTTGTCGTTCTTCTTGTTCGTGTTGCTGACGATCACGGGCATCTTCCTGATGTTCTTCTACCGGCCGATGGCCGATATCGGCGGCGCCCAGGCGTATACCGACATGCAGATCATCCGCACGTCGGTGTTCTTCGGCGACCTGATGCGAAACCTGCACCGATGGGGGGCGCACCTCATGGTGCTGTCGGTCACGCTGCACATGGCGCGCGTGTTCTACACGGGCGCGTACAAGCCGCCGCGCGAGTTCAACTGGGTGGTCGGCGTGGTCCTGCTGTTCCTGACGCTCGGGCTGTCGTTCACCGGCTACCTGCTGCCGTGGGACCAGCTCGCTATCTGGGCCGTCACGGTGGGCACGTCGCTCGCGGGGTACTCGCCGTTCATCGCGAAGCAGGCGAACTTCCTCCTGCTCGGCGGCGCGATCGTGTCGCCCAACACGTTGCTGCGCTGGTACGTGCTGCACGTGCTCGCGTTGCCGTTCGTGCTGGTGATCTTCCTCGCGGTCCATTTCTGGCGGATCCGCAAGGACGGCGGCATCTCGGGGCCGCTGTGATGGAGCGCGCATGAGCTGGGAAGACACCAACAAGGATCTCGACGCATACCAGCAGACGCTGGACGCCCAGAAGGCGGCCGGCGCCGACGCCCGGATCGCCGAGGGGCGCGCCCGCTCGAAGGCGATCCGCGCGCACCGGGAGGCCAACCCGGAGGAGGCCGCCGCACACGCGGCACAGGCCCGCAGCGCCGCGCCCGCAGCCGCGGCTGCACCGGCCGCGGCCGCACCGGCCGCTCCCACCGCCGCAGGCGCCCCGGCCGGCACCGCCGTCGCCGTCGCCGCGGCGCCGCTGACGTCGGCTCGTCGCGAGGCGCCGCTGCCGACGGGCAACATCCCGACGCCGAAGAAGGGCGCCGAGGACAAGCACCGCCTGTTGGCGATCGTCCCGCCCGAGGGCATCCAGCGGGTCGAGCGCGAGCAGGGCGACCGCGTCCACACGTGGCCGCACCTGCTGCTCGAGGAGTTCATCGCGATGCTGATCCTGTTCGCGGGGATGCTCGTGTTCTCCTCGATCATCAACGCGCCGCTGCGCGAGTTGGCGAACCCGAACCTCACGCCGAACCCCTCCAAGGCGCCGTGGTACTTCCTCGGACTGCAGGAGCTGTTGCGGTACTTCCATCCGATGGTGGCCGGGATCACGATCCCCACGTTCATCCTCGTGGGGCTCGCAGCGGTGCCCTATGTCGATCGCAACCCGAGCGTGAAGCCCGGCGATCGCAAGGTGGCCATCACGATGTTCACGCTGCTGTTCATGTTCGGCGCGATCCTGACGATCATCGGCTCGTTCTTCCGCGGCCCCGGCTACAACTTCGTGTGGCCCTGGGCGCAGGGGGTGTTCTTCGAACTGTGAGGCTCCTCGCGATCCAGAACGGCACGTTGGCGATCATCATCGCGGTGGTCCTGGCCGACCTGTTCCTCATCTACTTCATCACCGGCTACGCCCGCCGTAACCGCGCAGGTCAAGCAGGCCGCCGCCGGCGAGACACCGGCCCCCAAGGGCGGGGCGATCAGTCGCCGCGACTTCCAGCGCCGGGCGCTGCTGTCCTCCGTCATGCTCTTCGGCGCCGAGTTCGGTCTGGGCACGGTGGCGTTCCTGTGGCCGAACCTCAAGGGGGGTTTCGGCTCCCTGATCAACGCGGGACCGCTCAACGACATCAAGGCGCAGATCGCGGCGAACGACTACGTCTACGTGGGCGCCGGCCGCTTCTACGTCGTGCCGTGGGAAGGCACCCCGGGAACGGGGTTGGCCGACTATCCCGCCGAGGGCGTCACCGCCGAGGGCGTCATGCCGCTGTATCAGCGCTGCGTCCACCTCGGCTGCCGCGTGCCGTTCTGCGCGTCGTCGCATGGTTCGAGTGCCCCTGCCACGGCTCGAAGTACAACCACGCCGGCGAGTACAAGCTGGGCCCGGCTCCCCGAGGGCTCGATCGCTTCACGATGGAGATCGTCGACGGCAACGTGATCGTCGACACCTCCACCATCAGCTGGGCCCGCCCCGCGGCACCGAACACGACCGACCAGCCCCAAAGGGCCCCTTCTGCGTGGCGACGGGCTAGGAGACCCAGACGACGATGATCGCCGACACGAACGTCGCGGGACTCGCGCTCATCGTCGCGGGCGCCGTGCTGGTCCTCGGCTTCGTCGTGGTGCTTTCGCTGCGGCACCGCGCCAAGGGCGCCCGCCCCGAGATCCCGGTGACGATGCGGACCGGCCCGGCCGATCAGCGCCCTCGAGTCGACGCAACTGCTCAAGCTTCAGGGGTGGGGCGTCGTGCTCGTCGCCTTCTTCGTCCTGTGGTTCCCACTGCAATGGCTGATCGAGCCGGGTCAGAACCTCAAACAGGAAGAGGCGCTGCGAACCGAGTCGATCGCGCGTGGTGAGAAGGCCGTGCACCCTTTCACGGAGGAGAACCAGCTCGGGGTCGGCTGCACTCGCTGCCACGGCAACGAGCTGCAGGGTGGCGTGATCAACGCGCTCGACCCGAACGGGAACCCGACCTACGCCTACCCGCCCAACCTCACCACGCTCTGCGGCGGCCCGAAGTACGGTCATACGAGGATCTTCACCGTCGACGACATCTATCAGGTGATCTCGGAGGGCCGAGGCGCAATGCCGTCGTGGAGCATCCGGTTCGCCGGCGCGCTGGACGACCAGCAGATCAACGATCTGGTCCTCTACCTCGTCGACCTGAGCTCTCAGAACGTCCCCTTCGAGGACAACGTGTGCCTGAACAAGGAAGCCTCGGACGCGGCCATCAAGGCCAACGAGGATGCGGGCTCGCCCATCAACCCGAGGGACCCCTAGATGGAGCAGCATTCCTGCCTGAGCTTCGCGATCGACTGCGATGTCCTCTGGAAAGGCCTCGGGGTGACGATCGCCGGCTTCATCCTGTTCGTCGGGAGCGTCTACATGCTGCTGGCCGCGATCTTCGGCCGCTGGATGGGCTACCTGGTCCTCGCCGTCGCATTCTTCGGATGGATGACGATCCAGTCCGGACTGTGGCTGTTCGGGTTCTGGTCCCAAGGCCCCGACACGAAGACGAACCTCGGCCCCCGCGGCCCCGACGCGACCTGGGTGGTCGATGCCGCCGGCCTCGATCCGGGGGCGGTGCATCAGGAGCTAGCCGCATATCCGAGCGGCGAATATCCGGAGCCCGACGAGACCAACCCCTCGGTGGAGGCGGACGTCCAACAGGCGCAGGGGGTGGTGGCCGCCTACCTCGCGAAGCAGGCCAACGAGCAACTCGGGCTCGACCCGACCGCGTTCGACTCGATCTTGTCGACGCAGTTCGTCGTCGACGACCTCCGCTTCGCGACGGCCGCCGACGGCACGCGATTGGCGGTGGCCCAGGCGCACTACTCCGGGGGCGGTCCGAGCACGACGGTCAGCCTGCACTTCGACGGGGGGCAGGTCTGGCACTACTCCGCGATGTTCCTGGCGATCTCGCTGATCCTGTTCTTCGTGCACATCCCGTTGCTGGACCGGGCCGAACGCACCCGCAAGGCATTCCTGGTCGGCGGCAGCGCGCCGCCGTGGTACGGACCGGCCTAGAGGAAGGGGGAACGACATGATGCTGCAGCTGCTGGCCGATGTGCCCCTCCTCGATCAGGGGAGCGTGCAGTTCATCCTGTTGACGGTCATGATCCTGATCGTCTGCTTCCTGATCTGGATCACGATCCCGCGCTGATCCCGCTCGGACGCTCATCGCTCCCCCGCTGCTCGTAGTACGCGAGGATCTGCAACTCGACGGCCAGATCCACCTTCCGCACCGTCACGCCCGCGGGCACCACAACGACGGCCGGCGCGAAGTTCAAGATCGATCGCAGGCCCGCCTCGACCATCCGGTCGGCCACCGACTGCGCGGCGGGGGCGGGCGTCGCGATCACGCCGATCGCGATCGCGTTCGCATCGACGAGCGTCGCGAGATCCTCGAGCGGGCGGACCTCCAGATCCTCGATCCACAGCCCGTGCTTGGCGACGTCGGTGTCGACCAACGCCGCGACACGGAACCCGCGTTCGGTGAAGCCGCGGTAGTGCGCCAGTGCCTGGCCGAGATTCCCGATGCCAGCGATCACGATCGGCCAGTGCTGACTGAGGCCGAGTTGGTCGCGGACCTCGTGGATCAGATGCCAGACGTCGTAGCCGACGCCTCGGGTGCCGTAGGAGCCGAGCGCGGACAGATCCTTGCGCACCTTCGCCGAGTTGACCCCGGCGGCGGCCGCGAGGGTCTCGGAGGACACCGTCGTGGCGCCCGTGTCCGCGATCGCGACGAGCGCCCGCAGGTATAGGGGGAGCCGCGCGACCGTCGCCTCCGGGATCGGTTGACGCCCCGGCGCCGCTCCTTTGCCCGCTCCCACGCCGCTAGCCTATCCGCCGGGAAGCGGCCTCAGCCCCTTGAGGGCGGCCCGGAGCCCGTCCGCGTCCACGGCGATCTCGAAGAGCTCGTGGCCGTCGATCGCCACCACGGGGACCCGCAGGCCGTAGTCACGGATCAGGCCGTCCTCGGACTCGATGTCGATCTCCTCGATCGCGAAGGCAACCTCGCGCCGAACCGCCTGGATCACGGCTCGCGCCTCGTCGCACAGGTGACATCCGGGGCGCGAATACAGGACGACCGTGGCCACGGCTGGCAGGATACGGGTCGATGCACGATCCCGCCGACGATCTCGCGCTCCATGCACGCCTGGTGAGCGGCGATCGCGGTGCCTTCGACGAGCTGTACCGGCGATACGCCTCACAGGCCTACGGCCTCGCCTATCGGGTCACGGGACAACAGATCCTGGCCCAGGACGTCGTCCACGATGCCTTCCTGGCCCTCTGGCGGGCTCCGGAGGCGTTCGACGCGAGCAGGGGTTCCTTCCGGACGTTCTTCCTGTCGATGGTGCATCACCGAGGCGTGGATCTCGTCCGCCGTGAGCAGCGATTGCGTGCCCGGACCGAGAAGGCAGCGAACCTCGAGCCCGCGACCGACGAAGACCCTGCGGACGCCGTGGCCGATGCCAGCTATCTCAGCGTCCGCCGAAAAGAGGTCCGAGAGGCGATGACGGAGCTTCCGGCCCCACAACGACAGGTACTCGAGATGGCGTATTTCGACGGGAAGACCCAAGTGCAGATCGCCGAGGAACTGGCCATCCCGCTCGGCACCGTGAAGACCCGCACCCTTGCCGCGATGCGGAAGCTGCGCGTGGCGCTCCTGGAGACCGCATGATCGACCACGACGCGGTCGACGCGCTGCTGGCGGGCTACGTCCTGCGATCGCTCACCGGCGAGGACGCGGCCGAGGTCGACCGGTTGCTCGCCGATCACGTCCCGGGGTGCACCGACTGCCTCGCCACGCTGGACGCCTTCCAAGGCCTCACGGGTGAGGTCGCCCTCATCGCCCCTCCGATGCCCGTCCCGGACACCGTGCTGCCGCGGTTGCACCGCTCGCTCGACGGGCGCCGATCCAGACGCATGCCGGCTTGGCACCCGGGTCGGCTGGTCGCCGCCGCCGCCGCCGCGGTCGCCCTAGTCGGTATCGCGGGGCTCGCGATCACACAGACGGGCGGCGAAACGGGGGCGCAGCTGCTCACGCAGGCCGACATCCAACAGGTGACGGATCTCGCCAAGCAGCCCGACGCCGACATCACCCCTCTCTCGGGGGAAGTGGACGAGGTCACGGCGCCCGGCTTCGAGGAGATCTTCCTCATGGGGCGGCTCGTCCCCTCGCCACCCTCCGGCTCGACCTACCGGTTGTGGGCGGTCTCGCCGGCCGGCGCTGCCACCTACATCGGCGACTTCCTCCCCGTCGCCGGGCTCGTCGCGCTCGAGATCGCGATCGATCCCTCGGCGGTGGACCACCTGCTGGTCACGGTCGAGCCCGCGGGATCGGATCCGGGCGAGCCCGGACAGCCCGCCTGGGCATCCGCCGGCTAGGTCGACGCGTCGACCGCCACGGTGGCGGCATCGGGCACGATCACCGGCTTCGATGCTCGCAGGAATCCCCAGAACATCACGGCGATGCCCACCACGAGCGTGACGATGAACCCGGTCAGCAGGCTGTAGGCGGCGAATGCCGCGCCGCCCGCCACGATCGTAGCGCCGACCGCGATCAGCAACGTGCCGACGAAGCGGTCCCGCAGCTCGGGACGCCCACGCATCTTCCAGGCCGACCACAGCGCACCGCCAACGAGGATGAAGTACGCCGGGTACGAGAACAGCTGCGGCAGGCGATGCGCGGCCGAGCCGTCGCCCAATACCTCCTTGCCCGAGGGGAGATGTTCCAGCAGCGCGCCGGCGTCGAACGACGCCTGCCGCAGCACGGAGAACGTGAAGGCGACGCTGAAGATGAGCACGATCCACACGGCCCACCGGACCCAGGGTTGCCGGAACAGCAAGACGAGCTCGCCGCCAGCCAGGAACGGCACGGTGAGGACGGCGCCGAACGCCCAGTAGACGCCGTACAGCGTCGTCGTCCAGCCAGAGGCGACGCCGATCGTCACGGCCGCGGAGGCCACCGCGAACATCGCCATCGAGATCGCCCAGAGCAGCTGCGCCTGGCCGCGGCGTGCCGAGAATTGCCGAAGGAGCATCCCGGCGAAGACCGCCGCGATCGCCGTCGCCACCAGCGGGATCAGCCACATGGCCACACAGGATACGGGGACGAACGGCTGGTGCCGCAGACTGGTCCGGGCACTAGCCTGTGGGCATGCGCGGGCCCTCCGTCGTCCTGTCCACCGCGGCGTTCTTCGCTCGTCCGTTGGCCGCGACGTTCGCCCTGGCCGCCGACTGCGGCTACGCCGGCGTCGAGGTGATGGTGACGAAGGACCCCTCGAGCCAGTCCGCGTCCACGATGCGCCGCCTCGCCGACGACCACGGCCTGCGGATCAGCGCGATCCACGCGCCCGCCCTGCTGCTCACTCGCTCGGTGTGGGGCACCGACCCGATCGGCAAGATCGACATGGCCACGCGCGTCGCGCGCACCGCGGGGATCCCGCTCGTCGTGATGCATCCTCCGTACCGGTGGCAACGGGGGTACCGGCGGTGGCTGCTCGACTCGTTGCCGATCGTCGAGGAGCGCACCGGCGTGACCGTCGCCATCGAGAACATGTTCCCGGTGCACGTCGGGTCGAAGCCCTTGATGCTCCACGCGAACCAGGACCTGGAGCAACTCACCGGGATCCCGCACCTCGTGCTGGACACGTCGCACGCGGCGGTGGCGAGGCACGACCTGGTCGAGGTCCGACGGCTCTTCGGGGATCGGCTCTGCCACGTGCATCTGTCCGACAACGCGGGCAAGGGGTGGGACTCGCATCTGCCGCCCGGTGAGGGCGTGCTGGACATCGACGCGTTCCTGGCGGACTTGGCCGGCAGCGACTTCGCGGGCGTCGTCTCGCTCGAGGTCGATCTGCGCAAGCGCATGGCGGACCCTGTCGCGCTGCGTTCGCTGCTGACCTCCATGCGGGAGCGGGTCGAGGCGGTCCTCGCCACGCGATAGCTATCCTTGCTGCGTGCGCCGCGCGACCGCCATCACGCTGATCGTCCTGCTCGTGCTGCTGCTCGTGGCGACCATCGCACAGCTCAATCAGCCGTCCCCCTCGACGCCCTTCCCGGGACCGACCAGCGGGTCGGAGCTGCCCTCGTCCTCGGCGTCGCCGTAGCGATCAGCCCTGCGTCACGGTCCCCGCGGGGCTCGGAGGAGCCGCGAGCCACTGCGCGAACCACTGTTCGATCAGCTGCTGGACATGCTCGCCCTGTGCCGAGGACAACAGATCGGTGCCGTGGGCGTCGTCGGTCACGATCTCCTCCCGCGTCGGCTGCGGGCTCATCGCGGCCATCGCGTCGGCGGCGGCGACAGCCCCGGCGGGATCACCGAGCCCGGCGATGAACAGCTTGGCCCCCGTGGCGGCGGCGAGCGTCTCGGGGCCGACCGCCAAGCCCTCGATCACCTGCGGCGCCGACAGCGCGACCACGGCGGGGATCCCGCGCGGATCGTCGCCGGCGACCAACAGGGCGGCGGTGCCACCCATCGACGCCCCCGCGATGCCGATGCGATCGACGCCGTCGGCCCGCAGCCGGTCGACCGCCGCCTGCAGATCCACGGGAGCCGAATCGACCTGCTTGTTCCCCTGCGAGCATCCGCCGTCGCCACCGGGGCAGTACCCGCGGAAGTCGAACGTGAGTACGCGGTAGCCCTGCTCCGCGAGCCGCTGCGCGAAGGGGTACCACGACGTCTGGTCGGCGGGCAGCATGTGCGCGAGCACCACGCCGGCGGACGCGTCGGCGGGACCGAAGAGGCGACCTGCCAGACGCACGCCGTCCGACGTCGAGAACGTGATCGGGGTCGACGCGCTCACGGCGGCGCTCGAGGCGGCCGAGGAGCCGCCTCCACAGGAGGTGGTGAGGATCAGGGCGGTCACGGCGAGCGCAGTGACGAACCGGAGGCGGGCGGATGCGCCCACGGACCGCGCCTTACTTGCCCAGCTTCATCCGCTGGTGCCGGGTGCGCTTGAGAAGCTTCTTGTGCTTCTTCTTGCGCATCTTCTTCCGGCGTTTCTTGACTAGCGACGGCACGTGGCCTTGCCTTTCACTCGATCCCGAAGAGATTCCGGAGGTCCACCCGCTTCGAGCGGTAGGTGTCCTCCAGACGGACGGACCCCAGTCTAAGGGCTTTCGGCGGCTCTGCCACCGGCGTGGTCAGACGCAGACCGGCGTCCTCGGGCACGTACGCGAGCAGCCCGAGCCCGATGAACCCACCCCGCCCGTCGGAGAGGCCGACGAGCAGCCGATCCAACGCCTGCAGGTCGTACAGCGGCGGCAGGGTGGGCACGAAGACGGTCGGCTTGATCCGGAATCGTTGCTGCTCGCCGGCCTCGAAGTAGCGGGCCATCGCCTTCTCGTGCGCCGCCATCCGTTCCTCGACGCTTGAGAGGACGACGTCGGGGTGCACGGGGGCGGTCATGGTCTCGATCCCGAAGAACCGATCCACGATGCCGAAGATCGGCTCCAGCTCCTGGCCGCGGGCAAGACCCACCACCAGGTCGGGCTCGAGCACGTCGACCATGTAGTACTTCATCAGCTCGCCACCGATGCCCGCGACCTCCCCACCGGTGTCCACGATCAGCAGTTCGGCGCCCTCGGTGCGAGCGCGATCCCGGAGTCGCTGCAGCGCGCCGATCAGCGCGACAAGATCGTCCTGCGGGAACGTCGAGCCGACGAACCCCAGGGCGTCGGCATGCGACAGCGCCTCGAGCGTGAGGTCGTCGGCCTTGCGGATGTGCTTCATGCCGACCGTCGTGGGTGGGCCGATCGTCTTCTGGGCGACGTCGGCGTCGATGTAGGCCACCGAACGGCCGACCCGCAGGGCGAACGCCGCGGTCGCGCGCGCCAGGGTCGACTTGCCCGCGTCCATCCCGCCGAGGAACAGGACGGTGTGGGCGTGACGGGCGGCGCGGTCAACGAGCTGTTCGTGCTCGTTCATGGACAGATCCTCCAGTTCCACCGGAGGCCCTGCCGCGATCGCGTGGGCGTACGTGGGGCGTGCTAGATCGCTTCGGTGTACCGAGCGCTCAGGTACTCGTCGACGTCATCCTCACGGAGTCGATAGCTCCGGCCGACCCGCAGGGCCTTGAGCTGGCCCTCCTTGATCAGCCGATAGACGGTCATCCTCGATACGCGCAGGAGGTCAGCGACCTCGTTCACGGTCAACAGCCGGGCTTGGGTGAAACGTGTACTCATAGGTGTCCGCCGATGGTAGGGGCAAGTGTGTGACGGCGTCCAGCCCCAGATACGCCCGACCGCGGCGACGGAGCCGACGGGGGACGCCGAACGGCTCTGCGGCGATCTCGTCTCCCTAGGGCCGAAGGTGCTCGTTCCGCCGCACGCGGGTCGCTATCCTCAGACCCCATCCCATCCCACACAGGAGCTCTCGGCATGTCCCCCTCGAACCGCTCTCTGCTCGCACGCGGCCTTGCGATCCTTGTGATCGGCGCCACGGCCATCGTCCCCTCGATCGCAGCCGGTGTCCCGGCCACAGCACACACCGGCGTTCGGGCCGTCCTTCCATCGGTCTCTGTTTCCGACGAGAGCGTCGGGGAGGGAACCGGCGGGACGGTCACCGCCGTGTTCACCGTGACGCAGACCGCGAAGGCGAAGTCCAGGATCACCTACGAGACAGTCGCCGACACCGCCACCAGCCCCGCCGATTTCGTGCGCAAGACCGGCATGATCCGGTTCGCCGGCAAGAAGCTCACCCGGACGGTCGCCGTCACCGTGGTCAGCGACGCGATCGACGAGCTCAATGAGACCTTCTTCCTCAAGCTTACGGATGCGTCGGGGGCCGACATCGCCGACGGTGAGGGCGTGGGCACCATCGTCGACGATGACGCGCCGCCGACCGTGGCCGTCGGCGACCCGGTGTTCGTGCCGGAGGGACAGACCGGCGACACGCCGATCGCCACGGTCGACGTGGCGCTGTCGGCGCCGAGCGGCCTGGACGTCTCGGTGGACTGGGCGACGGCGGACGGGACGGCCACGGTCGCCGACGGCGATTACGTCGCCGGCGCCGGCCAGCTGGATTTCGCCCCTGGCGAGACGAGCGCGGTGGTGTTGATCCAGGTGAACGGCGACGTGACGAGCGAGGGCGACGAGTCGTTCGACGTGGACCTCCTGCCCTCGCCCGTCAACGCGACACTTGGCAACGCGACCGATGTCGTGACGATCGTCGACAACGATCCGATCCCGCCAGGGTCCGCGATCCTCGACGTGACAGAGGCGTTGAAGCGCGAGGGCCGCTCAGGCACCACGACCCTGACCTTCTCCGTGACGCGAGGCGGCGAGACCACGACGGCGGTGGATGTCGACTTCGTCGTGACCGGCGGGACCGCGAGTGCCACCACGGACTTCGATGCCGTCACGGGGAACCTCGCGTTCACCGCCGGCCAGACCGTCGGCATGATCGACGTGACGGTGCACGGCGACGGGGTTCTCGAGCACAACGAGACCCTGTTCCTGAGCCTCCTCGATCCATCGCTTGGAGCGGCGGTCTCGACAGGCCAGGCGACGGGGACGATCGTGAACGACGACACGAAGACGAGCGCGGTCGTCAAGGTGCGCGCGGCCAAGCACCGGGTCGCGGTCCGCGGCCGCGTCTCGCCCGCTCGTGCAGGCAAGCACGTGGTGGTTCGTCTGTTCCGGAAGCAGTCCAGCGGATGGGTCCGACTGAGCTCGAAGCGAGCCGCACTCTCGGGGAAGACCGACCTCAACGGCGATGGCTTCACCGACAGCCGGTACGCGAGCTCGTTCCCACGGGCACGGTCGGGGCGATGCAAGATCGTCGCGCGATACCCCGGCGACTCGAAGCTCTCCCCGAGCAGCGCCACCAAGCTGTTCCGCTGCTGAGCCTCGGGCGTCCCGCCGCTCCGCACGCGATCGCCGGCGGTGCTGCCACCACGCCCGATTCGGGTTTGCCCGTTCTCACAACTCGTGTTGTGATGCAAGCCTGCGGCAGATCTGCGTCCGCAGCAGCCGGGAAGGGGTCGCGATGTTGCCTGCGCGTTTCGAGTACCACCGGGCATCGACGGTCGAGGAGGCGCTGGCGCTCTTGGACCAGTACGGGGAGGACGCGAAGGTCCTCGCGGGCGGACAGAGTCTGATCCCTCTGTTGAAGCTGCGATTCGCGGCCCCCGAGCACCTGATCGACGTCAACCCGATCCAGACGCTGCACGGCATCTCCGAGGACGGCGGCACCCTGACGATCGGGGCGCTCACCCGGCACAACGAGCTGATCCGATCGGAGATCGTCGGGCGCTATCCGGTCATCGCCGCCGCGGCGCCACAGATCGCAGACCCCCTCGTTCGCAACCTGGGCACGATCGGCGGCTCCCTGGCCCACGCGGACCCCGCGGGCGACCTCGGCGCCGTGATGCTGGCGATGGGGGCCAGCGTCGTGCTGCGCAGCTCGGGCGGCGAGCGAACCGTGCCGATCGGCGAGTTCCTCGTCGACACGTTCACGACGACGATCGCACCGAACGAGCTCCTCACGGAGGTCCGCGTGCCGACTCCCGCGGCCCGATCGGGCGGCACCTACCTGAAACTCGAGCGCAAGGTCGGCGACTTCGCCACCGTCGCCGCCGCGGTCACCCTCACCCTCGACAACGGCTCGATCGGGCGGGCCGGCATCGGCCTGACGGGCGTCGATTCGAAGAACGTCCACGCGACCGACGCCGAGGCGTCGCTGGCGGGCGGGGCGCCATCGGACGAGGCGTTCGCGGAGGCGGGTCGCCTCGCAGCCGCCGCGGCGCATCCCGTCACGGACGTACGCGGCACCGAGACGTACAAACGACACATGATCGAGGTCTACGTCCGACGCGGGCTCGCCCGGTCGCTCGAGATGGCCAACGCGGGCTGAGGGAGGAACGGCGATGCAGGTCACGCTTACCGTCAACGGCACGGAGCACACCGTCGACGTCGAACCTCGGCTGCTCCTCGTGCACCTGATCCGCGAAGAGCTCGAGCTCACCGGCACTCACATCGGGTGCGACACGACCAGTTGCGGCGCGTGCACGGTGCTGCTGGACGGCACGCCCGTGAAGTCCTGCACGCTCTTCGGGGTCCAGGTCGAGGGGACATCGATCACCACGGTCGAGGGCCTCATGGCGGGCGCCGAGCTCGACCCGATCCAGGCCGCCTTCAAGGAGCACCACGGCCTGCAATGCGGCTACTGCACGCCCGGCATGATGCTTGTCGGACACGCCCTGCTCGCGGAGAACCCCGATCCGAGTGACGACGACGTGCGGCAGGCGATCTCGGGGAACATCTGCCGCTGCACGGGGTACATGAACATCGTGACGGCGATCCGGGCCGCCGCGCAGGCGAACGCCGGCGAGACCGCCACCGCGACCGCCTAAGGAAGGAGTCGAACACACGATGGCCACCGAGCAAGAGGAGATCCGCGGGGTCGGGCACAGCGTCCGTCGCGTCGAGGACGACCGCTTCATCCGCGGGCGCGGCAATTACATCGACGACATCAACCTGAAGGGCCAGCTCTACATGTCGATCCTGCGTTCGCCGTGGGCGCATGCGACCCTGAAGGGCATCGACGCCTCGGCGGCCTCAGCGCTGCCCGGGGTGGTGGCCGTCGTCACGGGCGAGCTGATGGCCCAGCACAACCTGGCATGGATGCCGACGCTGTCCGGCGACACGCAGGCCGTGCTCGTGACCGACAAGGTTCGGTACCAGGGCCAGGAGGTCGCCGCGGTGATCGCGACCGACCCCTACATCGCCAAGGATGCCCTGCAGCTGATCGACGTGGACTACGACCCGCTCGATCCGATCGTGACGCCGCAGCGCGCGCTCGAGGCCGATGCGCCGCTGATCCGCGACGAGAAGGACGGACAGACCGACAACCACATCTACGACTGGGAGGCCGGCGACAAGGAGGCGACCGACGCGGCCTTCGCCAAGGCGGACAAGGTGGTGAGCCTCGACACCTTCTACCCACGATGCCATCCCTCGCCGCTCGAGACGTGCGGCTGCGTCGCCGACGTCGATCCGGCCACGGGCCAGGCGACCATCTATATGACCTCCCAGGCGCCGCACCTGATCCGGACCGTCTTCGCGCTCGTCGCTGGACTCCCGGAGGAGAAGATCCGCGTGATCTCACCCGACCTCGGTGGGGGCTTCGGCAACAAGGTGCCCGTGTACCCCGGCTACGTCGTGGCGACCGCCGCCTCGCTCCTGCTGGGGAAGCCGGTCAAATGGATCGAGGAGCGCAGCGAGAACCTGATCTCGACGGGGTTCGCACGTGACTACCACATGCACGGCGAGATGGCGTTGAAGTCCGACGGCACCATGCTGGGCCTCAGAGCGTCGCTCTTGGCGGACGAAGGCGCGTTCTACGCCGACGCGCAGCCCTCGAAGTTCAAGGTCGGGCTGTTCCACATCGTGAGCGGCTCCTACGACCTCCCTGCCGTGCACGTCTCCGCCGAGGGCGCCTACACCAACAAGGCGCCCGGTGGCGTCGCGTACCGGTGCTCGTTCCGCGTCACCGAGGCCTCCTACTTGATCGAACGTCTCGTGCAGAACGCTGCATACGAACTCGACATGGATCCAGCCGAGCTCCGCAGGAAGAACTTCATCCAACCCGAGCAGTTCCCGTACCACTCGGCGACGGGGTTCGAGTACGACTCGGGCGACTACGAGACGGCGATGGACCTCGCGCTGGACAAGATCGGCTACGCCGATCTGCGCAAGGAGCAGGAGACCAAGCGCGACCGACGGCAAGCTCTGGGGCGTCGGGATGGCCTCGTTCACCGAGGTCGTCGGCGCCGGGCCGCACAAGGACTACGACATCATCGGCGTCAAGATGAACGACGGCGCCGAGCTCCGGATCCATCCGACGGGCAAGGCGATCCTGAAGATCAGCTCGATCACCCAAGGACAGGGACACGAGACCACATTCGCGCAGATCGTTTCCTCGGAGCTCGGGATCCAGCCCGAGGACATCAAGGTCCAGCATGGCGACACGGACAACACGCCATACGGGCTCGGCACCTACGCGTCCCGCTCGACGCCGACCGTCGGCGCCGCCACCGCGATGGTGGCGCGTCGGGTCCGCGAGAAGGCGATGAAGCTCGCTGCGCACCTGCTGGAGGTCTCCGAAGAGGACATCGAGTACGAGGAGGGCCGATTCTCGGTCAAGGGCGCCCCCGATCGGGTCAAGACGATCCAGGAGGTCGCGTTCGCCGCGTACACCGACTTCCCGGATGGGATGGAGTCCAGTCTCGAGGGCACCTATTACTACGACCCGCCGAACCTGACGTTCCCCTTCGGCACGTACGCGGTCGCTGTGGAGGTCGATCCGGAGACGGGCGTGTGGGAGGTCAAGCGGATGGTCGCCGTGGATGACTGCGGCGTCCGGATCAACCCGATGATCGTCGATGGACAGATCCAGGGCGGGCTCACCGAGGGGTACGGCATCGCCGCGATGGAGCTGATCACGTTCGACGAGGCGGGGAACTGCATCGGCTCGAACTTCATGGACTATCTGTTGCCGACGTCGATGGAGACGCCGAAGTTCGAGCTCTTCGGGACGGTCACGCCGTCGCCGCACCACCCGATCGGCGCCAAGGGCGTCGGCGAGTCGGCGACCGTCGGCTCCCCCGCCGCCTACGTAAACGCCGTGATCGACGCGCTGCGCCCCCTCGGCGTGACGAACATCGACATGCCGCTGACCTCCGCCAAGGTCTGGGAGGCGATCCAGGCGGCCTCGGCGTGAAACCGGAGGTCCTCGCGCTGGCCTCGGACCTGTCCGCGCGCGGGGAGCCCTTCGTGCTCGCAACGGTCGTCTGGCGTCGCGCGCCGTCCTCGGGCCAGCCGGGGGCGACCGCGCTGATCACGCCGGATCGGACGATCCACGGGTGGATCGGCGGCGCCTGCGCCGAGCCGACCGTGATCCGCGAGGGCCTGCGCACGCTGGACGACGGCGAGCCGAAACTGTTGTTCCTCGGCACCCCGGAGGAACTGGAGGGTCACGCGCGCGACGGGGTCGTCACGGTCCCGATCGCCTGCCAGAGCGAGGGAGCGTTGGAGGTCTACGTGGAGCCGGTCCTGCCCGCCCCGCTCGTGATCGTGATCGGACGCTCGCCGGTGGTGGACGCCCTGGCCAAGATGGCGGTGGCCCTCGGCTGGCGCGCCGCGGTCGTCGACGACGGAGGCGGAGCCGCCGAACATCCGGGCGTGGCCACCGTGATCGACCGGCTCGATCTGCGCGCCGCCGGCGTGACGCCCGCTTCGTGCGTGGTCGTGGCGACGCAGGGGCATTACGACGAGGCGGCGCTCGAGGCCGCGCTCGAAAGCGGCGCCGCCTACGTGGGCCTGGTGGCCTCCACACGCCGGGCGGCGACCGTCCTCGGGTACCTCCAGGATCGCGGCGCCGACGCCGACGCGCTCGGTCGCGTGCACGCCCCGGCCGGACTCGATCTCGGCCACCTTCCGACGCAGGACATCGCGGTGGCCATCATGGCCGAACTCGTGCAGCTGCGCGCCGCCGGCGCCCTGCCGGTCGCGACGGTCGCCGAACCCGTCGTGCACGAGGAGATCGACCCGGTCTGTCACATGACGGTGACGGTGGCCGATGCTCGCTTCCAGACGATCCACGACGGGCACACGTATTACTTCTGCTCGGCGGCGTGCCTTGCCTCGTTCCAGGAAGACCCCGAGCGCTACCTCATTCCGGCGAGCTAGCGCTCGTCGACGAGCGCCAGGTACACCGGCCAGTACGCGTTCGGGTCGACGTGGTCGTCGAAGACGAGCACGTGCTCGGTGCGGCCCTGCGCCTTGGCGACCAGCAACGCGGGGTCGTTCACGTCGGCGATCGAGATCGTGTCGACCCCCGCTTCGATCGCCGCCCCGGCGAAGCCGTGGTCGGCGAACACGAGATCGGGACGCTCGGCCTCCAGGATCCGCTGCATCGCGTCGGGCCGATGCGTGTGGCGCGGCTCGCGGGTGTCGGTCAGCATCGCGACGCCGTCCCAGTAGGCGAGCGCCCAGTCGTGGTCGAGGCGGGGCTCGCGCCAGCGAGCCCCGCCGGCGGGGGTGCGGACCCGCGCGCCGCGCGCCGCAAGGCGCGCGGCGAGCTCGTGATACAGGTAGGCGAGCCCAACGGGATGCCCGGTGGCCAAGACCACCCGCTCCCCTCGCTCGCACGCGAGCCAGAGCCGCGTGGCGGCGCGGGCGCAGGCATCCAGGATGGGCTCCGGTCGGATCTCGACGGGCCCCGTTCGGGCCTCGCGGTCGATCGGCGCCCCGGCGGCGTGGGCGACGAGATCGAGCACGCCGTCGAGCGTGATGCCGTCCTGCAGCCCCGTCAGACCGAACTCCTTGTCTGGGTCGTGGTCGAGGAGCAGCTGCGCGTTCCCGCGGACGTTGTCCAGGGGGTGGGTGGCCCATCCGGCGACCAGCCCGGTGAGCAGCGCGCGTTCCAGCTCCGCGCGTGGCACCGCCCGTCGGCTCCACGCCGCCCCGTCCAGCGGCGGAAGTCGGCGGACGTGGGCTTCGATAACGTCGGTGGGCATCTGTCAGCCAGCTTAGGCGAGGAGACCCGATGGAGCTTCGAGACGCCGTGGTCGTGATCACCGGGGCATCCTCGGGGATCGGCGAGGCCACCGCCGTCGCCTTCGCGAAGCGCGGGGCTCGCGTCGTGCTCGTCGCGCGACGCATCGACCGGCTCGAAGCGCTCGCGGATCGGATCGAGCGAGCCGGCGGCCGGGCGCTGGCCTGGAAGGGCGACGTGACCGACACGGCACAGCTCGAGAAACTGCCGGGGCTCGTCAAGGAGCTCACCGGACGTCCGGTGGACGTGCTGATCAACAACGCGGGCGTGCCCGGTGGCGGCGCGTTCGTCACACTGTCGCACGAGCAGATCGATGCGATCGTCCGCGTCAACCTGCTCGGCGTGCTGCACGCCACGCGCGCGTTCCTCCCGGGCATGACGAAACGCGGCCACGGGCATATCGTCAACGTCGCCTCGCTGGCCGGACGGTTCGCTCCGCCGGGCTCGGCCGTGTACACGGCGACGAAACACGCGGTCGTTGCGTTCAGCGAGTCGCTCGCCTACGACGCGGATCGCACCGGCGTCCTGGTCACGGCGGTCAACCCCGGCCTCGTCGCCACCGAGGGCTTCCCGCAGACCAACGTGCCGAAGCGACTCGTGATGGCGCCCGAGCGTGTGGCCGAGGCGATCGTCAAGGTCGTGCGCGAGGGCATCGCGCCGGAATACTCGGTCCCGCGATGGCTGGCGCCGTTCCAGGTGTTTCGCGTCCTCACGCCGCCGCTGTATCGATGGGGCGTCCGTCAGGTGCGCCGCGCCGCGCCTGCGACGACGATCGAGCCGTGAGCCCTTCCATGGCGTCCGCCCCGACGATCGTCCGCGAGCCCGACGTGGAGGTCACGACGGAGCGCGACGTGCCGTGGATCGTGATCGTTTGGAACGACCCGATCAACCTGATGTCCTACGTCACCTGGGTGTTCCAGAAGCTCTTCGGCTTCCCGCGAAGCGAGGCGGAGCGCCTGATGATGGACGTCCATACGAAGGGCAAGGCGGTCGTGGCCAGCGGCCCGCGCGAGCGATGCGAGGCCCACGTCGCCGCCTTGCACGGCTACGGTCTCTGGGCGACCCTGCAGCAGGACCGATGATGAGCGCGCGCACCAGGATCACGACCGGCACCGGCGGCGGCGTCAACGTGGACCTGCCCGACGACGTGCGCGACCTGCTCGCCTCGCTCGCTCGACAGCTCGTGGAGCTGATGGAGGACCCGGAGGCAGCACAGGACCCTGGGCTGCGGCGGCTCTTCCCACCGGCATCGATGGACGACCCGATGGAGTCGCTCGGCTTCGAGCAGCTCATGGGCGACGCCCTGCGCGCCGGGAAGCGAGAAGCCGCCGCGATCCTTCGAGCGACCGCGAACGCGACACACCTGAACCAAGAGGAGACGCTCGCCTGGATGCGCTGTATCAACGACATCCGCCTCGTGATCGGCACGAGGCTGGACATCCAGGAGGACACCGACATCGAGGCGATGTTCGCAGACGATCTGATGGAACAGGCGGCGGTCACCTACGTCGCACTCACCGAGCTGGTGGAGATGCTCGCGCGCGCCGCGGATCCGACCTAACGGACCGGCGAGCCGACCGTGTGGATCTTGAGCATGTTCGTCGTCGTGCGGCCCGCCGGCGACGAGGCGGCCATCACGACCGCGTCGCCGATCGACGCGAGCCCGTGCGCCTGCAGCCCTCGATCCATGAGCGCGATCATGCCGTCGGTATCGGCCGGCGCCGTCGCCGGCAACGCCTCGACCCCCCATTGCAGGCACAATGTGCGCTGCACGTCCACGGGCGGCACGAACGCGTACACGGGCACCCCCGGCCGTTCCGCCGACAGGAGCCGCGCCGTGCGACCGGTCTCCGTGTAGCAGGTGATCGCGACGATGCGCAGGTCTCCCGCGGGGATCGCGGCGGCCGCGTGGGCCACCGCGGCGCCCTCGCTCGTGTGTCGGCCGGGGGGCGGCATCGCGCGGAACGGGTCGCCCTCCTCCTCCACGTAGGCGGCGATCGTCGTCGCGGCCGACGCCGATTCGAACGGGTAGTCGCCGACGGCGGTCTCGCCGGACAGCATCACCGCATCGGCCCCGTCGAGCACCGCGTTCGCGACATCGGTCGCCTCCGCTCGCGTCGGACGCGGGGCATGGATCATCGATTCGAGCATCTGCGTGGCGACGATCGAGGGTCGGCCGGCCGCGCGTGCCGCGCGCACGAGCTCCTTCTGGATCAGCGGGATCTGCTCCATCGGCAGTTCGACCCCGAGGTCGCCGCGGGCGATCATCACCGCGTCGGACTCCGCAAGGATGCCCTCGATATTCGTGACCGCGGGGCGCGTCTCGATCTTCGCGACGATCGGCACGGACCGCTCGCCCATCGCGGCGCGGAGCTCGCGCAGATCGGCGGGCGCGCGGACGAACGATTGTGCGACGAGATCGACGCCGAGATCGAGCGCGCGAGCGAGCGCCTCGCGATCGCGCTGCGTGACCGCCGGCAAGCTCAGCCGCTCGGCGGGCACGTTGACACCCTGTCCGCTTCGCACGACACCACCTGCAGTGCATCGCGTCTTAACGAGATCACCATCGATGGCGTCGACCGTCAGCTCCACCGCGCCGTCGGCCAGCAGGATCCGATCGCCCGCCGCCAAGTCGTGAGCGAGACCCGGATGAGTGGTCGACGCGCCACGGTCGTCGCCGTCGCCGACCGGTCGCAACTCGAAGCGCTGGCCCGGCTTGCACGTGAACGGGTCCGGGCGCAGTCGCCCGAGACGAACCTTCGGACCCGGCAGGTCCACGAGCGCGGCGAGCGGCTTTCCCGTCGCCTCCTCGGCCTCGCGGATGAGATCGACCATCCGCGCGTGATCCTCGGGCTCCCCGTGCGAGAAGTTCAATCGGAACACCGAGGCTCCGGCCCGCACGAGTCCTTGCACCATCTTCGGCGTCGCGCTCGCCGGGCCGAGGGTGCAGACGAGCTTCGTGCGTGCCATCAGCGCCACAGTATGTCGGACAGCGCCGCGACGACCCTGCCCGCTTCGTCGTCGGCCGCGTGCACCGCAAGCGCGGACTCCGAGAACGTCGAGGGCACGGGCTCACCAGCGCGAGCGCTCGCGAGCGCCACCCAGTCGGCGGGCAGCTCGTCGGGCAGATCCGCGGCCTGTCCCGCCATCTCGGCGAACGCGAGCGTCCACGCTCTCGGCACGACGTGCGCCCAGCGGTACCCGCCGCCGCCGGTTGCGACCCATCGGCCGTAGGCCGCCGAGTGCGCCAGCTCGTGCAGCACCGCCGAACCCTCCCGGTACGCTCTCGTGGTCAGTCGCAGTTCGGCCAGCGGATCGGTGTGATGCGTGTCGCAGCCGAGCTGGGTCACGAGCACGTCGGGTGCGAACTCGCCGACGACACGCGGCACGATCGTGCGCAGCGCGTCGAGCCAGGCCCCGTCACCCGTGCCCCGCGGCAGCGGCACGTTCACGGCTGCACCGGGAGCGCCCGGACCACCCCGCTCCTGCATCCCGCCGGTCCCGGGGAAGAAGAACGGCGGCTCGTACTCGTGCAACGATACGGTCAGCACGCGAGGGTCGTTCCAGAAGATCGTCTGCGGTCCATCGCCGTGGTGCACGTCGACGTCGACGTAGGCGATGCGCTGGGCGCCGGCGGCCAACAACCAGGCGATCGCGACGGCGGGGTCGTCGTAGACGCAGAACCCACTCGCGCGCTCGGGCATCGCGTGGTGCAGACCGCCGGCCGCGTTGAACGCGTGCGCCGCCCCGCCGCGCCACACCGCCGCCGCGGCGGCGATCGATGCGCCGCAGACGATCGCGCCGGCCTCGTGCATGTTCGCAAAGATCGGGTTGTCTCCCGGCCCGTAACCGAACCGCGCCCAGTCGGCGTCCTCACCGTGACCGGCCCGCGTCGTGGCATCGATGAAGGCGTTCGTGTGCACCCGCGTGAGATCGTCGATCGACGCAGGCTCCGCGCCCGTGACCTGCACGTTCGGCGCCCGATCGAGCCCGAGCGCCTCGATCAGGTCCCAGGTGAGCAGCACGCGATCGGGTCGCAGCGGATGCAGCGGGCCCTGGTCGTAGATGCGCGCGCGTCGCTCGACGATCAGCCGGACGTCGCCGCTCACGACACGGAGCGGATCGCCGCGACCGTCCGCTCGACCAGCGTCGTCACGTCGTCGTCGGTCAGGATGAAGGGCGGTCCGAGCATCAGCAGGTCCCCGTCGACGCCGTCGACATGTCCGGTCGAGGAGTACAGGAGCAACCCCGATTCACGCGCGGCATCCAGCACCCGCTCGGTCACCTGTGCGTGGCGAGGGAACGGCTCCTTGGTCTCCCGGTCGGCCACGAGCTCGACGCCGAGCATCATGCCGAGTCCCCGTACCTCGCCCACGGATGGGACGTCGGCGAGCTCGTCGGCGAGCGCATCGTGGAGGGTCGCGCCCAGCTTCTCGGCGCGATCGACCAGATCGTCGTCGCGCAGCCGCTCGAGCGTCGCCAGGGCGACCGCCGACCCCAGCGCGTTGTGCGACCACGTGAACCCGTGCACGAACCCCCGCGGCGCGACGGCTTCGAAGATCTCGCCGCGGCAGGCCGCGAACCCGAAGGGGACGTAGCCGCTCGTCGTGCCCTTTCCGGCCGTGACGACGTCCGGGCGAGCATCCCAGTGATCGACCCCGAACCACCGTCCGGTGCGTCCGAACCCGGTCATCACCTCGTCGGCGATCACGAGGACGCCGTGGCGATGGCAGACCTCGATCACCTTTGGCCAGTAGTCGTCGCAGGGCACCGCCGCCGCCAGCGTCGCGCCGGCGACCGGCTCCGCGACGAACGCGGCGACCGTCTCGGGACCGTAGGACTCGATCATCCGCTGCAGCTCGGCGGCGTGCCAATCGCCGCAGCCGACGGGATGGCTCGGGTTCTCACAGCGGTACTCGTAGGCGCGCGGAGCGTGGAGGAACCGACCGAGCCACGGGGTGTAGGGCTTGCGGAGGGACTCCTTGCCCGACAGGTCAAGCGCCCCGAGGGTGTTGCCATGGTAGGAGGAGCGCCGCGCGATGATCGTCGAGCGCCCGCCCTGCCCGACCGCCAGCTGGTAGGCGCGGACCATCTTGATCGCGGTCTCCACCGCCTCGGAGCCGCCGCTCACCGGGTAGATGCGGGGAGCGTCCAGCGGCAGCAGCGGTGCGAGCGCGTCGGCATAGGCCTCCACGGACTCGGTCGTGAACATCGTCCCGTGCACGTACTGGGTTCGCGCGAGCTGCCGCTCCGCGGCCTCGATCAGCGATCGGTCGCCGTGACCGACCCCGACGACGATCGCGCCGCCCGCGGCGTCGAGGTAGCGACGCCCGTCCGCGTCGGTGATCCAGGCGCCCTCCGCGGACATCGCGGTCGGCAGCGCGCGGGTCACGCGCGGGAACACGTGGCTCATCCGACCGGGGGCTCCTTGTCGGTGTCCTCCGCCAGTTGCGCAGCCAGGCGCTCGCCGCGCGCCGCGCGCAGACGCTTGATCTCCTCGGCCCAGTCCCGGTCCTCGGGGCCCGTCTCCGCGTCGTCGACGCCCGGTTCCTCGATCATGTCGGCACCCTACTTCGTGTAGATCCCGGTGGGGTCGAGCTCCTCGCGGATCAACCGCAGCTCCTCGGCGCTCGGCGCGGGTGTCTCCCCGAGGTCCTCCGCGATCCGTGGCTCCCAGCCCATGTTGGCGCGCACATCCTCGAGCCCGACGCCAGGATGCACCGTCCGCAGCGTCATCTCCCCCGTTGCCGCATCGAACCCGAACGTGCCGAGGTCCGTGACGACGTTGGTGGGTCCGCTGCCCGACCAGCCGCGCGCGGCATCGTGCGCCGGATCGCCGCTGTGCCCGGGCGACGTGCGAAAGTGCAGCGTCTCCACGAACGACCGCTGTGCTTGCCGCATGATCACGAGCACCTGCTTGGCATGGATCGCGATCTCACATGCCCCGCCCGAGCCGGGCAAACGCACCTTCGGATGGTCGTAGTCTCCGATCACCGTCGTGTTCAGGTTGCCGAACCGGTCGATCTGTGCGCCGCCCAGGAAGGCCACGTCCACATGGCCGCGCTGCAGGTAGTAGGCGAACAGTTCGTACATCGACACGATCGAGGTCGAGCCCGTCGCCAGCGTCGGGTCGCCGATCGACAGCGGCAATCGCTCCGGGCGGGCGCCGTAGACCCCGGACTCGTAGATCAACTGGAGCTCGGGCGCCACGGTCCACTGGGCCAGGTTGCACACGATGTTCGGCAGGCCCACGCCGACGAAGCAATTGTGCGCGCCTCCCAAGAGTCGGGCGCTGGCCGCGATCATGATCTCGTTCTTCGAATAGGGAGCGCCGCTCACGCGTACCTCCCGTAGTCGACCTCACCGGAAAGCGCCGGCTCGGGGCGCAGGGCGTCCCAGTGCGCGTCGCCGAACCGCTCGACGTACTCGCGATGGTTCGCCAACCCGTACACCCACTCGTCGAGCCACGCGGCCAGCGTGTCGGCGTCCTTCGCGATCGCGTCCCACTCGAGGTAGAAGCGATTGTCGCGGTCGTAGTAGCCCTGGGCGAAGCTCGGATGGCAGCCGAACGGCTCTTCGACCACCGCGTCGACGATCGCGCCGGGGATCACCGTCCGGTTCGGGTCGCGGCGGATCGTCGATTCCTCCACGATCTCCTCGACGACGACGATCACCCGCTTGGCCGCGAACGCGACCTCCTTCTGGCATCCGAGCAACCCCCAGATCTGGGTGTCGCCGTCTGCGTCGGCCCGCTGTGCAGAGACGATGGCGACGTCGGGCTGCAGCGCGGGCACCACGTAGACCTCGGTGGCGTCGGGGTACGGCGAGGTCATCGGCACGATCTTCGGATTCACCTTCGGGATGTCGGACTCGTAGTAGCTGCGGATCGGGAAGAACGGCAGGTTGGCCGCGCCGGCCATGTAGCGCGACACCATGCCGAAGTGCGAGTACTCCTCGATCTCGAGCGGCTCCGGGTCGGCGTGCTCGATCCGGCGCCGGACCGCGTGCAGGTTGCCCACCCCCGGATTCCCCATCCAGCTGAAGATCAGCTTGGAGGCGACCCCGGCCCCGATCATCTGGTCGTAGATCACGTCGGGCGTCATGCGCGCCAGCGTGAGGTCGCGACGCCGCTGCCGGATGATCTCGTGTCCCGCCGCGAAGTTGATCAGATGCGTGAAGCCCTCGATCGCGACCGTGTCCCCGTCGTGCACGAGCTCGCGCACGGCGTCTTGCATCGTGGTGACCTTCGTCATGCCGCGATCGGGTCCGTGCGATCGAACGTCAGGGTGTCGGGCGCCTGGCCCATCTACGCCCTCGCTTCGACCTCGGCGAGAACCTCCTCGAAGATCTCGAGCGCCGCGTGCGCCTGATCCTCGCGGAACACCAACGGCGGACTGACCCTGATATCGGCGTCGCCACAGCCGAGGATCAACAGACCCTTGCGGAACGCGATCTGCTCGATCATGGAGGCCCGCTCGTGGTCCGCGATCGACATGCCGATCCACAGCGCCCGTCCACGCACCTCGGTGACGATCGGGTGCCGAGCGGCGATCTCGCGGAGCCCCGTCAGCAAGACGTCGCCGACGGCGATGGCGTTGGCCATCAGACCCTCGCGCTCGATCACATCGAACGTGGCGAGCGCAGCCGCGCACGACACCGGTGAGCCGCCGTAGGTCGAGCCGTGTGCGCCGAGCTCCCAGACCATCAGGTCCTCCCGGGCGATCATCGCGCCGAGCGGCAGACCGCTGGCGATGCCTTTGCCCGACGTGATGATGTCCGGCGCCACGCCCTCTTGCTCGATCGCCCACATCGTCCCGCTGCGACCGACCCCCGACTGCACCTCGTCGCAGACCAGCAGGATGCCGTGGCGATCGCACAGGTCCCGCAGGTAGCGGAACCACCCCTCGGGTGGCAGCACGTAGCCGCCCTCCCCGAGCCAGGACTCGACGACGATCGCCGCCACCTCGCCGGGCGAGACGACCCGCTTGAAGAGCACCTCGTCGATGTAGTCGAAGTCCCCATAGAAGGAGTGGTACACGCTCGGCAACAACGGCCCGAAATGGGTGCGGTACTTCGCCTTCGATGCGGTGAGCGACACGGATCCCATCGACCGACCGTGGAAGGACTGATAGAACCCGATCAGGTTCTGGCGGCCGGTCGCGTAGCGCGCGAGCTTGATCGCCGCCTCCACCGCCTCCGTGCCGGAGTTGGTGAGGAACGAGCGGGCCTGGCGGCTGTCGAAGGGCGCCACCGCGTCGAGACGCTCACAGACATCGGAGTAGATCGGCAGGTAGAAGTCGGACGCCGAGTAGTGCAACAGCTCGGTGGCCTGCTTCTGGATCGCCTCGACGACGGTCGGGTGGCAGTGCCCCGTCGAGGTGACCGCGATCCCCGCGTTGAGGTCCAGGAAGATGTTGCCGTCGACGTCCTCCACGATCGAGCCCGCGCCGCGACGCGGGACGAACGGGTAGGCGCGCGGGAGCGACGGCGATGTGACCTTGCGGTCGCGATCGATCCGCCCCATCGCCTCCGGCCCGGGAACCTCGGTGACGAGCTTCGGACGGCTGTGCGCGGCCAGCCCGTCGTAGGTGAGGGTCGAGTCGGTCAGGCTCACTCGGAGATCACCGTCCGGGACTGCTCGCGCAGGTACTGGGTGACGTAGTAGGGACCGCCCCCCGCCTTGCCGGTCGTTCCCGATGCCTTCCACCCGCCGAAGGGCTGCACGCCCGGCCACGCGCCGGTGGTCGAACCGGCCCGCCGGTTCACGTACACGACGCCGGCGTGGATCCGATCCAGCCACTCCTGGATCTCCTGCTCGTCCTCGCTGAACAACCCTGCGGTCAGGCCGTACTCCGTGTCGTTGGCCCGATCGATCGCCTCGTCGAGCTCCTCGAACGGCGCCACGGCGACGAACGGCACGAACAGCTCCTTCTTCCAGATCCAGGAGTCCGCGGGGGCCTCGACCACCGTCGGCTCGACGAACAGCCCTCGGCCGAAGTCGCCTTCGGTGATCCGCTGGCCGCCGGTGACGACCGTGCCGTTCTTTCGCGCCTCCTCGGCGGCCTCCTCGAAGGTGTCCAACGCCTGCTCGTTGATGATCGGCCCGAGGTAGACATCGCGCTCGATCGGGTTGCCGACCTTGATGTTCTCCGTCTTGGTCTTCAAGGTCGAGAGGAAGTCGTCGTAGACCTCGCGCTCCACGAACACCCGGCTGCATGCCGAGCACTTCTGGCCGCCGAAGCCGAAGGCGCTGCGAAGCACGCCGTCGGTCGCCTTGTCGATGTCGGCGTTCTTCGTGACGATCGTCGGGTTCTTGCCGCCCATCTCGCAGATGACCGGCTTGGGCACCTCCTTCGTGAAGTTCTTGAAGATGTCCATGCCCACGCCGTAGGAGCCCGTGAACGTCACGCCGTTCACGTCGGGGTGCTTCCAGAGGTGATCGCCGGCGACCGCACCACGCCCCGTCATCAGGTGGAACGCGCCGGCGGGCACGCCGCCGTCGCGATAGCACTCGTAGAGCTTGTACCCGAGCAGGGCGCCCTGATTCGACGGCTTCAAGACCACCGTGTTCCCCGCGACCAGCGCGCCGCTCGAGGGCCCGCCAGACAACGCCATCGGGAAGTTGAACGGACTGATGACCGCCCAGACACCGTGGGGCCGCAGCACGTCGTAATAGTCGCCGGCGGCGCCGAGCCCGCTCATCGGCGTGCGGAATCCGTCGTGCTTCTCCATCTCGTCACAGTTCCAACGGATCAGCTCGGCGGTCTCCTGGACATCGCCGAGCGCCTCGAGGCGGCTCTTGCCGACCTCGTAGGCCATCAGGGCTCCGAGGTCGAAGACCCGCTCCTCCATGATGTCGGCGACGTTGCGCAGGATGCGTACGCGCTCCTGCCATCCCATCCGGTCCCACTCCAGTTGGAAGGCCTTGGCCGCCGCGACCGCGTCCTCGACGTCTTCCTGGGTGGCCTGCGAGAAGCGGCCAATCACGATGTCCTTGTCGATCGGTGAGGGTTCCGCGTAGACGTCCTCGCGCCAGCGCTCCTCCCCGTTGACGATCACGGGGTAGGCCTTGCCGAGCTCGGCGCGGGCGCGCTCCGCGGCGGCGTCGTACGCGGCCTGGAGCTCCTCGTTGTCCGCAGACATCGTGGCGTAGGTGATGCGGAACTTCTCGGTCATCGCGGGAACGCCCCCTTCTGACATGGAACCTGGACGCAAGGCAGCCATGCTAGCCGGTGGGCGAGAGCCACGCCCACGGCCACCCGCCGCCGTCGTCGGCCGAAGAACCGACGTTCGGCTGCTCGATTGTGGGCCCGCTCGGGCGTACGCTTCGGTCCCTTTCATATGAGGCTCGTCACCTACGACCGCAGGGGGCAGCGGCGACTGGGGGCGATCCTCGAGGGTGACGTGGTCGATCTGCCCGACGCCGTCGGGCACCCGGCCTTTCCCACCACGCTCGAGGGTCTCGTCTCGAGCAGCCGAGGCACCGTCTTGGATGCAGCGCGAACCGCGCTGGCGCGCGACGACGTCTTCGACTGGAAGGTCCCGCGTCCTCGGATCCTGACCCCGTTGTTCCCGGCCTCGCTCCTGTCACCGGGCTCGCTCGACGTCGAACGTCGGCTCATCGGCCCCGAGCAAGACGTGCCGTGGCCCGCCGGCGCCGCGTGGCTGGAGTACGAGCCGAAGGTCGCGGCGGTGCTCGGACTCGAGACCTCCACGGAGGATCCGTTCGTCGGTGACCGGCATCTATTCGGCTACACGCTGGTGAGCGACTGGCAGGCCCGCGACGCGAGCGGCGCGCCGGTGAGCACGGCCGAGGCCGTCCCGATCGCGATCGGCCCGTGCGTCGTGACCGCCGACGAGATCGATCCCCAGGTCATGTTCCTGCAGGTGCGGATCGACGGCGAGGAGATCGCGAAGGGGAACCTGAACGGGACGGCCACGAACCTGATCCGAGCGATCGAGGCGGCGTCGCTGCTGTCCCCGCTTGGCAGAGGCGACGCGCTCGCCTTGAACCCGTTCCCCGACGGGGAGTGGCGGCTGTGGCCCGGCGCGCTGGTCGAACTCGGCGCCGAAGGCGTCGGCACGCTCCGCAACGCGATCGCCGAGACCGGGCGCTAGCGACTACTTCCGCTTGGCCGCCTTGCGCGCGCTTCCCTTCTCGGCGGCCGTCTTCTTGGCGCGATCCTTCACCTTGCGCTGACGATCCTTCGAACTCCGCACCTTCTTGAGGTCTCCACGTCCCATCGTTCGGTTCCTTTCAGTCGTCCTCGTCGCCGCCCTGTGCCAGCTCTTCGCTGCGCTTCCGTGCGGCATCGATCGCGTTCAAGAACGCTGCCCGCACCCCGGCTTCCTCGAGGTGACGGATCGCTTCGATCGTGGTGCCGCCGGGCGACGTCACCATCTCGCGGAGCTCGACCGGATGTTTGCCGGTGTCGCGCAGCATCTTGGCCGAGCCCAACATCGTCTG
Organism: uncultured Actinomycetes bacterium; assembly: GCA_963794065.1. Lineage (GTDB taxonomy): Bacteria > Actinomycetota > UBA4738 > UBA4738 > HRBIN12 > AC-51. The sequence continues at coordinate 227,744 of CAWCDA010000033.1, forward strand.
GATGATCAGCTCCGTCGCGACATCGCGCGAGAGCCCGAGCAGGATGCACGCCTCGATCATCGCTTCCGCGAGCAAGAAGAAGTAGGCGGGCCCGCTGCCACTGGTCGCGGTCACGGCGTCCAGGTGCGTCTCGTTCAGGCGCAGTACCTTGCCCACGTAGCCAAGCAGCTCCTCCGCGCGACCGAGATGCTCTTCGGTCGCGAAGCGGCCACCGGTGACGACGGACATCGCCTCGTCGACCATGACCGGCACGTTCGACATCACTCGAACCACCGGCACATCCTCCGGAAGATGCTTCTCGACGAACGATGTTCGGATCCCGGCCGCGAAGCTGATCACGAGGTCGTCGGGCACCACATGCGGGCGGATCTGCGCGAGGAGGGTCTCCATGTCCTGTGGCTTTGCCATCAGGACCAGCGTGCCCGCCCACCGAGCCGCCTCCGCGTTGTCCAGGGTCGCCGCGATGCCGTACTTCCCCCCGAGCTCCCGGGCGCGCTCGTCGCGGCGGCACGTGACCATGATCTCCTCTGGGCTGCGCCCGCCCGAGCGGATCAGCCCGCCGATCAGCGCCTCCCCCATCTTGCCGCCGCCCAAGAAGGCGACCGTCCGCTGCGTCATCGAGCTGTCCTCACCAGGTTCGACACGAAGAACCAGAGGTTGGCCGGTCGCTCGGCCAGCCGTCGCGTGAGGTACGGGTACCACTCGGTGCCGTACGGGATGTACACGCGGACGGGATACCCCTGGCCGGCAAGCTGCACCTGCAGGTCCCGGCGGACACCGTACAGCATCTGAAACTCGACCCGCGACCAGCCGTCGGCGAGCGCGTCGACGCGCTCTCGCACGCCCGCGATCAAGCCGGGATCGTGCGTCGCAACGTCGATCGGATGGCCACGCTGCAACAGAGTGGTGAACAACCGCGCGAAGGCGACGTCGACATCCTGCTTGTGCGGATGCACCATGTCGCGCGGCTCGAGGTAGGCGCCCTTGACCAATCGGATGCGGCACCCGGGCGGCAACGCGAAGGCGTCGCGCTCGGTCCGCAGGAGGTAGGCCTGCATCGCGACGCCCGCGTGCTCGTAGCGTTCGTACGCGCGCACCACGATGGCGAGCGTGGCATCCACATACTCGTGGCTCTCCATGTCGATCATGACGCGCGTGCCCGTTCGGGCGGCGGCGTCCAGGATGGGCGCGAGATTGGCCCAGCACACGTCGGGCTCGTCGTCGAGGCCGAGCTGCGTCAGCTTGACCGCGATGGCGGCGTCCAGATCGCCCGCATCCGCGATCGCACCGAGGGCGCGGAGGTAGGCCTCGCGTGCCGACAGCGCCTGCACCGGGGTCTCGACGTTCTCCCCGAGGTGGTCCAGCATCGAGGCGATCCCCTCGTCCTGCAGGACCCGTGCGACGGCCATCCCCTCGGCGAGCGTCTCGCCGGCGACGAACCGGCTCGCCACGGCCCTACCCAGCGGGGTCTCCGTCGCCACTCGTCGGAACGATGGACGGTGCGCCACCCGGACGATGCCGGCGCGCCACAAGCTGTTCGAACGGCTCACCCCGCGAGTCTAGAGGGAAGCCTCAGGCGGTCGGCGCCCGCGCGACGACATGGAACAGGTGCCAATGCTTGGGGCCTGAGCACGCCTCCCCGTCGTTCTCCTCCTCCTCGAACCGTTCCACCGCCCAGCCTTCGAAGAGCTCCTCGGCCTCGGCACGGCCGTGCACGTTCACATCGCCGCCCGCGGCCCACGAGTCGCGCTCCCCCAGCAGCTGCCCGGCGAACCTCCCGCCGGGGCGCACGCTCGCCCTGACCGCCCTCCAGACCTCGGCGAACCGATCCGGCGGCACGAAGAACAGGCTGTACCCGGCCCAGACGAGGTCCGAGGCCGGGAGCTCCACCTCCTGGACGGTGGCGAGCACGATCCGCAGCCTCGAGAGCTGGACCGCGGGCACGCGGGCACGGAGCCGGTCGATCCCCGCCTGCTCGCTGTCGATCGCGAACACCCGCCAGCCGCGCGCAAGGATCGCCGCTGTCTCGATGCCGGCGCCCGCGCCGATATCGATCGCCTCGCGCGCCTCGGGCCCGAACGCCTCCATCGTCTCCAACAGGAGCGGTCGCGGTGGACGGTCGCCCTGCGCGTCGTAGTAGACCGTCCAGGAGCGGTCGCTCACTCCGGGCCCCGCGCGTAGATCCCGTCGCGCAGGATCTCGACGAACTCCTTGATCCGCATGCCACGACGCTCGGGACGCCGATGGATCAGCCCGGGGTCGAGATCCTCCGAGACGAGCGCGTCCTGGAACTTCTCCGCGAGCCAGTCCAACATCGAGGCCACCATCTCGGGATCGATGTCGTCGCGCACCTCGCCGCGCTGGACGCCGAATTCGACGAACTCGAGCGTGCCGTACGGATCCTCGCTGCGCATGAAGCGATCGATCGGCTGGCGCAACCCCAGACCGGCGTCGTAGCGCCCGATCTGGGCGATCCGGTTGGGCACCGGATCGGACATCGCGAACTCCTCCGTCCGCTCGAGCCACCAGTCCAGCGTCGCCCAGAACCCCTGCTCGACCACGCCTTCCGGCGCGTCCAGCCAGGCGGGCAGCATGCGCACCGCGCGCTGGTAGGCCGCCATGAACAGACCCTCCTTGGAGCGGAAGTCGAGGAACACCGTGCCCTTGGCGACCCCCACGGTCTGGGCGATGTCCTCAACGTGGGCGCCTCGGAACCCGTGCTCCGCGAACTGGCGCATCGCCACTTCCACGATGCGGTCACGCCGGTCGACCGCGTCGGCGGCCCGCTTCCCGCGTGATCCTGCGCCGGCGTCCGCCATAGGGCGCACATAGTAGAGCCCGAGAGACCTCCGGTGGCCTCCCGCCGAAGCGTTCAGTCTCCAGATGCCCCTCGGGCTCTAGTGCCCCGGGCGACTTTCCGCCTGTCGGAGAGTGTCCGGACGGCCGGTGATCGGTGCGCCTCGCGGCGTCCGCGTCACCTTCGCCACCCCTGCGGTTCCGTCGGCCGATCTTGCGACCATCCGGCGGACCCGTGGTTCGCGATCCGACCTCGCGGCCGGTCCGCGCCCTCAGGTGGCGGACCCCCGACGGGCCGACCTTCCGGCCTTCTCCGTCGGGTTGTCGGCTCGGGTCTCTCGACCCTCCCCGACGCGGGGATCCTTCCCGGCTAAGTGACCTTGCAGCCTCTCTGCCCTTCCGGATCTCCGCCAGCACCCGTCCCCTCGGCTGGTGTCGCCACCTACGTCGGGTCCCGGCGCTTCGTCCGGTCTCTCCGTCCGGCCTTCCAGCCGCTCGGAGCGAAGCGGAATGTACAGACGCGCCGAGCAGGGGTCAAGCCGCCATCCGCGCAGGTCATTCGGCATATCTGCAGGTCAAGAGCTCGGGAGAAAGAGTGACAAGAAGCGCTCCGTTGGCCTGCAACGACGCGCCGGGTCTTACGCGGCGAGCAGCTCGCGATAGACGCGCGCCACTTCGTCGGCGGTCACGTCCCATGTGAACCGCAGCGCACGGTGCGCCGCCTCGGCGCCCAGCGCCGTCTGCAGCCGGGGCTCGCCGATCAGCTGCAACAGGCGCGCGGCGTGCTCACCGGGATCGTGCCCATCGACGAGGAACCCCGTGCGGCCGTCGTCGACCACGAACGGGAGCCCGCCGACGCGCGCCGCGACGACCGGCGTACCGCACGCCTGCGCCTCCAGCGCGACGAGCCCGAACGACTCCGATCGCGACGGCACCAGCACGACATCGGCCGCGGCGTAGAAGTCGGCCAATCGTTCCTGCGGCTGCGGTGGGAACAACATGACGCGGTCGGCGACGCCGAGCGCCGTGGCAAGATCCATGAGTCGGGCGACCTCGCCGAGATCCGCACCGCTGGGACCGCCGACGATCGCCAATTGGAGATCGCGCGCCGTCGACGGATCGCGCGCGACGGCCTCGGCGATCGTGCGGATCGCGATGTCCGGTCCCTTGTGCGGTTGCAGACGCCCGACGAACAGGGCCAACCGCAGCCCTTTGAGATAGAGCCGGTCTCGCGCCTCGAAGCGGTCGCGTGGCGTGAACATCAGATGATCGACACCCGGCGGCACCAGCCGGATGTGCTCGGGATCGGCGCGGTAGAGCCCGACGAGTTGTCCCGCCTCGGCCGGCGTCGGCGCCAAGATCCGATCGGACGCCGCGATCACCCGCATCTCACCGTCGATGCGGGGGGCGGGCTCCGGCCGCTCGCCGTGCGCGAGCGAATAGTTCTTGACCTTCCCCAGCGTGTGGAACGACGACACCAGTGGCACATCCCAGAGCTGGCGCACGGCGTCGCCCACCCAGCCGGACAGCCAGTAGTGGCTGTGCACTACGCCGTATCGATGCCCGTTCATCTTCGCGTGGCGGATCACGCCGCCGAGGAACTCCGGGAGGTAGCGGGGCAGTTCGGCCTTCGGGATCGGTGCGCACGGGCCGGCCTTGATCGACACGACGTGCGCGTGCGACGTGAGGTGCTTCGTCTCGTGATCGACGCCGCCGCGGCAACGCGTGAAGAGGTCGACGTCGATCCCGCGATCCTGCAGGCGGGTGGCGACCGACCGGATGTAGACGTTCATGCCGCCGGAATCCCCGGTGCCGGGTTGGTCGACGGGCGACGTATGCACCGAAAGCATCGCGGCGCGCGGCGCGGTCATCGTCGATCCTCTCGCATGCATCCCCCAAATCGGTGTGGCGGAACTCCTTCCGATGCTACGCGCGTTCCGGCGAAAGGGTGAGGATCGGCTCGAGGTGGCCCACCGGGCGCCCGCCGCCGCGCACGGCGGGACGGTGGGATGAGCGCAACCGGCGGCGGGCGCCCGGTGTGAGGAGCCCGAGTTGGTCGAGCACCTCGATCGTCGCGGGACCGGCGGCCCGATAACCGCCGTCGGCGACCTTGACGGCGACCCCGATACCGGCGGACAACGACACCGCGCAGGTCAGCGCCTCGGCACCCTCTTTCACGACGATGTCCGGGGTGGCCTCCATGATCGCGGTGTCGTCTCGCGCCCGGCCGCCGACGAGATAGGGCTCGGCTCGCATCGCGCCGATCGCGCGATCGATCTCCTGGCCGTGGTCGGTGGTCTCCGCCACCGCGAGGCGCGCGTACATCGTGGCGATGGCCGTCAGCGGCAGCCCGTGCACCGGGATCCCGCAGCCGTCGACCCCCACGATGGGCTCCGCGCCGGCGAGGGCTCGCACCAGAGGCAACACGCGACGGTGATGCGGGTGGGCGCGAGACCGGTACGAGTCCAGTGGCCAGCCGGCGCGCGCGCTGCCCACGAGCATCCCGGCGTGGTTCCCGCTGCAGTCCTGGAACACCGACGCGGGTGACCGCACGTGGGACGCGGACTCCGCGTCCATCGGCCGCCCCGCCGGGTTGCGCAGCGCCGAGGCGTCGAGCCCGCCCCGCCGTAACAGCCGACGAACCGCGCGCACGTGCACGGGCTCGCCGTTGTGCGAGGAGCACATCACGGCGATCTCGGTGGCGGGCACCGGCACGTCGATCGCGCGCAACGAGATCGCGGCCTGGATCGGCTTCATGCACGAGCGCGCGAACGCGACCCGCGCGGGGTCACCGACCGAGGCGAGCAGCCGACCCGTGGCATCGCAGACGGCCACATCGCCGAGGTGGACGGACTCGACCACGCCGGATCGAACGACACGCGCGATCGGGACCGACCCCATCGTCAGGAAGCGTAGTGCAGTGGACCGCGTGTCTCAGTGCGCGGCAACTGCCGAGTCGAGCTCGAGCACCTCGGGATCGCGCTCCACGAGGTCGAGGAATGTCTCGACGATGTCGGGGTCGAACTGCGTACAGGCGCCCATCGCGATCTCGTCGATCGCACGCTCGACGGACAGGGCCGCCCGGTAGGGACGATCGTTCGTCATCGCGTCGAACGAATCGGCGATCGAGAACACACGAGCCGCAAGCGGGATCTGCTCGTGACGCAAGCCGATCGGGTAGCCCGTTCCGTCCCAGCGCTCGTGGTGCGACCGGACGATCTCGACGGCACCGGTCAGCCAGCGGATCGGCTCAACGATGTTAGCCCCGATCGTCGGATGCTCCTGCATCACGGACCATTCCTGCGGATTCAACGGGCCGGGCTTGCACAGGATGTGCTCCGGGATGCCGACCTTGCCGATGTCGTGGAGCCAGAAGCCGTAGCTGGTCTCAGGTTGCGACGCCATCACCGGGTCGACGGCCATGGCGATCGACAGGCCGAGCCGCTGGGTGCGATCCAGGTGCCCCGCGGTGGTGCGATCCTTGGCCTCCACGACCTGGGCGAAGGAGGTCATCGTCGCGATGTAGGTGTCGCGGAGCTCGTCCATGGCTCGCTGGAGCTGCCGGCTGCGCGCCCGTTCCGCCGAGTAGAGCTCCCCGACCTCACGTGCGAACACGGTGAGCTGGGCCTGCAGTGTGGGGAGTTCCGGGTCCTCGACCCGGTCCCCGCGAGGGAAGAGGAACGGACGGTTCATATTGGGGGCCGTGAACGCTACTCCTCGAGAGGCGTCGCGCAAGCGCATCCTGCGGCTTTGGCCGGACGGGCGGTATACGGCGGCTGGGCCATTCGTCGGTCGGGCTCCGGCCGATAGCCGTTCCCCCGGATGGGTGTTGTACGGAACCGAACGGGTGACCTAGCGAAGGGACAGGCTCGGGTCGTCCTTGTAGCGGCGCTTGAGCTCGTCCTGCAGGGCGTCCAGCGCCTCGAAGACGTCGCGCCGTGCGTCGGAGACCCCTTGCTCCTCCGTCACGAGGTCCGCGATCGCCGCCGCGAGGGCGTCGTCGTCGAGGGCCGTCGGATCGGAGAGCGCGGCGTCGCCCGCGAGCCGCTCGACGCGGCGGCGCGCGAGCAGCATCTCCTCCTCGGGGATGGCGATGCGCACGGCCTCGCCACGGGAGGTCACAGGGTGATCGTCGTCCGCCAGGATGCCGGAGAGCCGATCCACGAGCGGCACGGTCTCCCCGGTCGCCCGGCCCTCGACCTCGGCCTTCAGGATCTCGGCGCGTCCCTGCAGCAGCCGACGGAGCAACGACAGGTACTCGCGCTCGGCGAGACAGTCGTCACGGCGGGCGCGGACGTCCTCGAGGCTGAGCTCGGCGAGCCCCTGCACGAACGCGGGATCGCGGATCTTGTCGATCCGCCGATGGCCGGTCTGCTCGCTCACGGGCGCGATGCTACACCGCGTCGCCGACCTCGACCTCCGGGGTCGTCGCTCAGCTCTGCATCGCCGCGATCAGGATGTCGGCGACCTCGGGACGGCTGAACTCCTGCGGCGGGCGCTCGCCGTTGGCGAGCATCTCGCGCACCTTCGTGCCGGACAGCGAGACGCGATCGTCGGCTTCGTGCGGGCAGGTCTTCGGGGACCCCATACCCTCGCACTTGGTGCACCAGAACGAGTGCTCGAACATCAACGGGGTGATACCGAGCTCGGCGGCCTCGAACTCCTCGAAGATCTTCTGCGCGTCGTACGTGCCGTAGTAGGTGCCCACACCCGCGTGATCGCGGCCGACGATGAAGTGCGTGCAGCCGTAGTTCTTGCGCGCGATCGCGTGCCAGATCGCCTCGCGCGGACCCGCGTAGCGCATCGAGGCGGGGAAGACGCTGATCATCGCCCGGTCGCGCGGGTAGTAGCCCGCGAAGAGCGCCTCGTAACACTGCATCCGCACCGCCGGGGGGACGTCGTCGGCCTTGGTCGCGCCGACCAACGGGTGGACCAACAGGCCGTCGACGATCTCCAGCGCGCACTTCTGGATGTACTCGTGCGCCCGGTGGATCGGGTTGCGCGTCTGGAACCCGACGACGGTCCTCCATCCCCGCTCACCGAAGGCCTCGCGGGTCTCGCGGGGCGTCAGGCGATAGTTCGCGAAGTCGTCGTGGACCGGGAGCGCGATCACGTCGAGCCTGCCCGCGATGCACGTGTCGCCACCGTCGTACATGGCCTTCACGCCGGGATGATCGAGGTCGTCGGTCCGGTAGACGGACACGGCCTCCTTGTGCTTGTCCCGCTTGAACTGTCCGGTCACACGCAGGATCGCGATCGGGTCGGCGTCCTCGGACGGACACAGCGCGATCGCGTCGGCCCCGCCCACGCGGTGGAGCTCGTCGTCGGCGACGCCGAGCACGACGGGGATCGCCCAGGCGAGCCCGTCGGCCAGGTGCATCCCATCCAAGACGGCGTGGTAGTCGTCCTCGCCCTGGAACCCGGTCAGCGGGCTGAGGGCGCCGGTCGCGAGCATCTCGAGGTCGGACAGCTCGCGCTCGTTCGGGACGAGCTTCGGCAGGTTCGCGGCCTCCGCGGCCAGGTTCGCCGCGGCGTCGGCCTCGGCCACCAGGTTGACCAGGGTGCCGCCGTGCGGCGGGATCGGATAGGTGTCGGACATGGTGAGCAGGCCTTTCGTCGTTTGGCCTCAGGATACGGAACGGGCGGGACCTGCGACCGCTGACCTCAGGCGACGACCCAGAGCGCCTCGCGGGCGAGCTCGATCTCGAGGCGCCGATGATCGCCGAGCGAGTCGCCGTCCACCTGGACGGGGAACGGCTCCGCGGCGGTCACGAGCACGTGCGAGGCGTCGTGCTCGTAGTCGAGATCGCGACCCTGCACGTGGCGGGCGGAGCCGAGCACCTGCCACGCGATGCGTGGCACGTTGCGCCGCCGGAGCTTGCGGACCGCGAGGACGTCGAGCCCCTTGTCGAGCGAGGCGTCCGGCGTCATCCGAAGCCCGCGGTCCTTGTAGAACGTGTACGGGTCGGTGCGTCCGACCATCACCGACAGCGCCTGGAATGGGTCCGCCGCGTCGACCGAGACCGACAGGTCGGGCTGCTTGCCCGCGTAGCCGACGAGCAACTCCCACGACACGGCACGGAACGCCGCCCGATCGAACTTCGCCTTCGTGTCGGGGAACTTCTTCTCCAGACGCCGCATGGCGGCCGCGTCGATGCCGGCGCCGCAGTTCACGGCGAAGTAGCGACCGTCGGCTCGGCCCAGGTGCAGCGGGAAGGCCTCGTCGTCGAGCGCCTTGGGGATCAGCATCCCGGTGCATTCGACGGGATCGGTGGGCAGGCCGAGTGCGCGCACGAGCACGTTGGTGGCGCCACCGGGGAGGACCGCAAGCGCAACATCGGTGCCCGCCAGGGCGTTCACCGCCTCGTTGATCGTGCCGTCGCCGCTGAACACGACGACGAGGTCGATGCCGTCAGAGACCGCCTGGGCCGCCAGCTCGCTCGCGTGCCCCTTCTCCTTGGTCTCGGCAACCTCGAGGGCGAAGTCGGCCGACAGCGCCTTCTCGATGACGGCGAGGGTGGGCTTGGACACGGTTCTCGCGACGGGGTTGACCACGAGCAACACTCGGTGGAACCGCATCGCGGGAGTATCCCAGGGTCTGGGAGATGGCGCGAGCCAGCTGATCGGGCGATGCCCGTTCGGGCGAGTTAGCCGCCGCTGACCGGCGGCAGGATCGCCACTTCGTCCCCGTCGGCGACCACGGTGCCTCGGTCGGCCCGTTCGCCGTTCACGACGAAGGTCGACACCGCCACGATCGCGGCGAACCGCTCGCCGCGTTCTGCCGAGACCGCGTCCGCCAGCTCGCCGACGGTGTGACCGGCGGCCTCGACCGATGACGATCCCGCCAATTCCCGGAGCACCGCGAACAGCCGCACATCGATCGTCATCGCAGGTCAAGCCTACCGGCGCGGATGCCGACCCGGTACGCTGAAAGATCCCGATGGCCGTGGTGCTGCTGCTTTCCGATCGTTCCCCGGCGCAGGCGCTGCCCGCGCTGGACGAACTGCGCTCCGATCTGAAACACGAACCGCTGGCGCTCGCATCGCTCGAGCACGCCGTCGCGCTGCAGCCATCCGTGTTGCTGGTCGACGCCGGCGAGAACCCGGGGCAGGCGTGGTCGATCCTGACGGCGCTGCGTGCCCGCGACAGCGCCGTCCCGATGCTCGTGATCGTGGAGCGCCCCGACCTCGAGCGCTACCCCTGGCACGAGGTCGCCGACGAGTTCCTCTACCCCGGGGCTCCCGAGGGCGAGCTGCGCGTGCGACTGGCCATGCTGCGACGCCGCTACGGGGCCGCGGACGGCAGCGTCGTGCGTCTGGGCGACCTGCTGATCGACACCGACACCTACAAGGTCACCGCGGCCGGGCGCTCGTTGGACCTCGCGTTCAAGGAGTTCGAGCTCCTGCGCTTCCTGGCAACGCATGCCGGCCGCGTGTACACCCGCCCGGCGCTCCTGCGCGAGGTATGGGGCTACGACTTCTACGGCGGCACACGCACCGTCGACGTGCACGTCCGCCGGCTGCGGGCCAAGCTCGGCGTCGACCACGAACAGCTGATCGAGACGGTCCGTTCCGTCGGGTACCGCATCCGCGGCGACGAGTGAGCCCTTCGGCCTACCCCCGGCCGCGGACCCGATGACCTAGCACGCAGCACCCAGAGAAAGATGACTCACCTGGGCTCTGCGCGCGCGAGGCCGCCGAGGCCGATGCCTTGGCCATGAACGGATGGCTCACCACCGCGAATCTGGTCCCGGTTCTGGGACTCGTCCCCCTCGGCGCCGCGGTGAAGGCCTCGTTCATGCAGCGCGATCCGGCGAGGGTCCCCCTGCGGACGGCCGGAGAGAACGTCCGCAGCCCACGCCGATCGCGCCGCTGACAGGTTTCCACCCATCCCCCCCCGGCGCACGGGGCCGGCGCCTTCGGCGCCGGCCCCTCGCCATATCCGGACCCTCGTAACCGAGAGTTAACGCCCGGGTAACGGAACCGGCGACCTCGGCCTCCTAGTCTTGGTGGGTCGCCGATCACCGAGGGGAAGGAGAACATCGTGGCGACCCGAAGACGCCCAAGGACGTCATCGCCATGGCCAAGGAAGCCGGGGCATTGATCGTGGATCTGCGCTTCACCGATCTGCCGGGGCAGGTGCAGCACCTGTCGCTGCCGATCCACGAGCTGACCGACGAGAAGTTCGCCGACGGTCAGCCCTTCGACGGCTCGTCGGTCCGGGGGTTCCAGCAGATCCAGGAGTCCGACATGCTCCTGGAGCTCGACCCCTCCACCGCGTACATGGACCCGTTCACGAAGCACCCGACGCTGAACATCACGTGCTTCGTGAAAGACCCGATCACCGGCGAGGACTACTCGCGGGACCCGCGGAACATCGCCAAGAAGGCCGAGCTGTACCTGCAGCAGACCGGCATCGCCGACACGGCGTTCTTCGGGCCCGGAGGCGGAGTTCTACATCTTCGACTCGATCCGTTACGACCAGAACGAGTTCGAGGGCTACTACCACGTCGATTCCGTGGCGGGCGCCTGGAAGTCCGGTCCGTGGAAGAGGGCGGGGAACCTCGGCTACAAGCCGCGCTACAAGGGCGGCTACTTCGCGCTGCCGCCGATGGACAAGTACCAGGACCTGCGCACCGACATGGTCCTCAACCTGGAGAAGGTCGGCCTGACGATCGAGGTCCACCACCACGAGGTGGGCACCGCGGGCCAGGCCGAGATCGACATGCGGTACGACACGCTGCTCACCACCGGCGACAACGTCATGAAGTACAAGTACGTCGTCAAGAACACCGCCTACCAGGCGGGCAAGACGGTCACGTTCATGCCCAAGCCGCTGTTCATGGACAACGGTTCGGGCATGCACACGCACCAGAGCCTGTGGACGGGCGGCGAGCCGCTGTTCTGGGACGAGGTCAACTACGGCGGGATCAGCGATCTCGCGCGCTGGTACATCGGCGGGCTGATCCAGCACGCGTCGGCGCTGCTGGCTTTCACGAACCCGACGACCAACTCCTATCGGCGTCTGGTGCCCGGCTACGAGGCCCCGATCATGCTCGTGTACTCGCAGCGGAACCGCAGCGCCTGCGTGCGGATCCCCGTCGGCGGCTCCAGTCCAAAGGCCAAGCGGATCGAGTTCCGCACGCCCGACCCGTCGTGCAACCCGTACCTGGCGTTCTCGGCGATGCTCATGGCGGGTCTCGACGGCATCAAGAACAAGATCGAGCCGCCGGAGCCGATCGACAAGGACCTCTACGACCTGCCGCCGGAGGAGAAGGCGAACGTCAAGCAGGTGCCGGGCGACCTCGACGAGGTGCTGACCGCCCTGGAGGGCGACCACCAGTGGCTGCTCGAGGGCGGCGTCTTCACGCAGGACGTGATCGACACCTGGATCGAGTACAAGCGGCTCGAGGAGCGCGACGCCGTGCGCCTGCGTCCGCACCCGTACGAGTTCTCGATGTACTACGACGTGTAGGTCGCACGGCGGAGGGCCCTCGGAGGGATTCGTCACCGGGCCCGGTGACGCTAGTGTGTCGGCATGCGTGTGACGCACCGTACCGCGGTCTCTGTCGCGATGGCGGCGGCCCTCGTCCTGGGTGTGGCGCCGGAGGTTGGCGCCATCTCGATCCACTGGACCCAGAAGGCGGGCAAGGTCACGGCCGATGCGGCGGCCGGGCACGACGGGTCGATCTACGCCGCGGGCACGAAGCGTCAGTCGATCTCCGTCGCCGTCACCCTGCGCAAGTACACCCCCTCGGGTTCGTTGCGCTGGACGCGGTCGTGGTTGCCGAGCCCGCAGGCGAGCACCCACGGGGTGGGGGTGGCCGTCGGAAACGACGGCACGATCTACGTGCTCGGGCGCATCTTCGGGCAATGCGAGGGGTCGGGATGGTTCGTTCGCGCGTACGCGCCGGGCGGTCAGTTCCGCTGGAAGTATCTGACCCCGCACTGGGCCTGCGGCATCGCCGAGCGTCCGACGGACATCGCGGTCCAGGGCGATCTCGTGGTCGTGTCGGGCACGTCCTTCGGGTGCTGTAGCGACCCGTTCCACGACGGGTGGGTACAGGCGTTCCACCGCCGGTTGGCCCCGTGGTGGCGGGCGGACGTCGAACCGCCCTCGCCGACACCGCGCGCCTGGTTCGATACCGCCGGCGGGGTGGGCATCGGTCCGAGCGGCAACGTCTTCGTCTCTGGCTGGGCGGCAACCCGCGCGATCGTCGACGAAACATCGCCGACTCCGGGCACACCGATCCTGGCCAAGCTGCGAGGCAACGGCGCACGCGTCTGGAGTCGCCGCGCCGGTGTCTCGATGCCTTCGGCGTTCCTTGCGGTTCCGCTGGCCGTGAGCGCCGACGGCGTGGCGATCGCCGGGGGCATCGACGGCAAGGGCACAGAGTGGGGTTCGTCGCCGACCACGGGCTGGGTGGCGAGCTACACGGTGGACGGCGCCCTGCGCTGGCAGCGCAGGTTCGGCGGCGGCCAGCAGGTCGCGTCGGGGCCGACCGGGCTCGCGTTCGGCGCAGGCCGGCTGTGGCTCGAAGGGTCCCGGAGAGACCCGGGCAACCGAGGGATCGACGTCTTCATCCGGCGCTACGGCGCCGGCGGCACGTTGCTCGGCAAGCGCCGCATCGACCCGGCGAACAAGCGGTATCTGTATGCCAACGACATCGGCGCCGTTCCCGGGGGCGCGGCGGCGACCGCCCAGGCCGGCGATCCCTTCGGCGGCACCGGCGGCTGGCTCTGGCGACTCGGCTGAGCCCTACCGCGCGCGCAATGCGTCGCGGATCTCGGTCAGCAGCTCGACCTCGGTCGGGCCGGCCTCGTCCGCCGGCTTCTGCATCCGGTTATAGGCCTTGACGACGAAGAACAACACCGCGGCCACGATCAGGAAATTGATACACGCGGCGATGAACGCGCCGATCGGAACGATCAGCACCGTCCCCTTGTGGATCCCGACGTTGTCGAAGGACACGGACGATCCGAACACGTAAGCGATCGCCCCGAGCACGATGTTCGTGAAGGCCATGACCACCCCGGCGAACGCGAGACCCAGGATGAACGCGACCGCGATCTCGACCAGGTTGCCGCGCAGCACGAATGCCCTGAATTCCTTCAGCATGGAAACCCCTCCCTGTCGACGTCCTCTCGACCGTACCCAGCCGGGCGGAACGCACGCCCGCCTACACGAGGTCGTTCGTGCGAGCCGCGAGCCGGGCGGCGGTCGCTCGCGGCAGGAAGCGCATCGAGAACGCGAAGAACTTCCACCGCGGCGAGTACACGGAGAACGGCTTTCCATGCTCGGCCTCAGCCCAGCCCCATTCGGCCACCGCGGCGGCGCTCGGGAGTTTCCTGTCCTTCACCAATCGGGCGTTCTCCATCCCGGCGCGGGCCTGGAACCCCGTGGCCACGGGGCCGGGCGCCAGCGCGGTCACCGTCACGCCGCTGCCGCGCAGCTCCTCGGTGAGCGCGATCGAGAAGTTGAGCACGTAGGCCTTCGAGGCGTAGTAGCAGGCCATGGACGGTCCGGGTTGGAATGCGGCGTTCGAGGACATGTTGACGATGCGGCCGCGTCCGCGTTCGACCATGCCGGGCGCGACCCGACGCGTGAGCTGCGTGAGCGCCTCGATGTTCACGCGCAGGAGGCTGAGCATCACGGCCTCGTCGGACTCGACGAACGGCGCCAGCTGCGTAAACCCGGCGTTGTTGATCAAGACGTCGGGCCGGAGTCCGCGTTCGATGAGTTCCTCGGCAACCTCGCCGCCGGCGCCCGGATGCGAGAGGTCCTTGGGCAACACGGTGACCTCGACGCCGTGGCGAGGCTCGGCCCATTGTGCGAGCTCCTCCATCGGGGCGCCGCTCCGCGCGACGAGCACGAGGTCGTGACCGCGCTCCGCAAGCAAGCGGGCGAACTCATAGCCGAGCCCTCCGGAGGCACCAGTGATCACCGCGAGGGGACGCGTCGTCATGCGCACCACGATAGCGAGGACGCGAATCATGCGAGCGACTCGGCGAACACGCGCTCCATCGCGCGTCTGCACCGACGCGTGATCCGCAGGTAGTCGTCCATGAAGGACTGGCGCGGGTATTCCTCGTAGCCGAGCCGACGGGCGAGTGCGGTCTGCTCGTCCGCGCCGGGTGGGATCGCCTCGGCATGCACGCGGCGGTCCACCTCCATCGCGCACTTCACATCGTTCAGGAACACGAACGCATCGCCGAGATCGCGCGCGACGGACTGCTCCAACAGTCGGCGACCGGCCAGCAGTTCGATGCCCTGGAGCGTGCTGGTGGTACGCACCTCCGGGATGGGCCCGCCATGTTGGAGGAGGAGCATCTCGACCGCGAACTGCACGTCGGCCAGCGAGCCGTACCCCAACTTGAAATGGAACTTGGTCGCCTCGACCGGCCGGACGCGCTCGCGTTCGATCCGCTCGCGCATCCGCCGGATCTCGACCACACGGTCGACCGTGATGCCGTCGGGCGGATACGCGAGGTCCGCCGCTGCGCTCGCGAACCGTCGGCCGAGCGCCGCATCGCCGGCAACCGGTCGCGCCCGAAGGAGCGCCTGGAACTCCCACGGTTCGGCGTAGCGCTCCCAATACTCCAGGAAGCCAGCGATCGACCGGGCCAAAGGGCCGTTGCGCCCCTCGGGTCGGAGGTCGGCGTCGATCTCCCAGCCCGCATCGCGCACACCGCGCATGATCCGCTCGGCGGCATCGATCGCGGCGCGCTGCTGCTCCGCCCCCTCGCCCTCGTAGACGAACACCACGTCGAGGTCGCTGGCGAAGCTCGCCTCCCGGGCGCCGAGCTTGCCAAGCCCGATGACCGCGAGCGGGAGGGACGGGCCGACCTCGTCGACCGCTTCTCGCACGACGCGCTCGCCAACCGAGGCGATCGCGGCGCCGGTCTCCGCCGGTGACAGCTCGCGCGCGGCGTATCGCGCGACCACACGGACGAGGTCGGCCGGCGCGTCGTCGGCATGCACGACACCATCGGCCAGCGCCCGGATCCGCTCGGGGTCGGCGACGAGCGCGTCGGTCGCGAACCTGCTGGCGCCGACGAGGTGGGCCAGCCGTCGCGCCGCGCCGGGATCGGTGGCGAGCGCGTCGGCCGGGCCGGGGCGCTCGCCCACCGCCTCGGCGACACGCTCCAGCCGGACGAGCGCGGCGTCCGGGTCGGCGGCCAGCGCGATCGCCGGTGTCATGACGGGCAAGACGTGCGACAGCACCTTGCCGAGCCTGGTCGCCGGGTCGACCAGACGAGCCAGCACCTCGTAGCTGCGGACCGGCTGCGCGAACCCCAGACCTTCCAGGAGCTCCTGCGTCGCGACCCGGTCGGCGCCGGGCCGCGGCTGCGCCGGACCGGCGAAGGCCTCGAGCAGGGGTCGATAGAACAACCGCTCGTGGATCGACCGGACCAATCCGGTCGTGCGGTCGTACTCGGCCTGCAGCACCGCGGCGTCGGCGAGGCCGAGCGAGCGCGCGATCGTCAGGCGCGCATGGGGATCCGCCGGCAGGTCGTGGGTCTGCAGGTCGCGGACGATCTGCAATCGGTGCTCGAGACGGCGCAGGAACCGATACGCCTCGCCGAGCGCCGATGCGTCGGGGTCGGCGACATAGCCCTCCTCGGCGAGCGCCTGCAACGCCGACAACGTGTTCGGGCTCCGCAGCGCGGGATTGCGCCGTCCGTGCACGATCTGCAGCAGCTGCACGGCGAACTCCACGTCCCGGATCCCGCCGCGACCGCGCTTGACCTCCGTGAGCTCCTTGCCGCGCTGCCGGATGTACTCCTCGAGCCGCACCTTCGTCCGCCTGACGTCGTCGATCGCCGCAGGCTCGAGATGTTCCGGGTAGACGAACGGCAGCACGCCGTTGACGAACGCGTGCCCCAGCGACCGATCGCCCGCCGCGGCGCGGGCCTTGATCATCGCCTGCCGCTCCCAGGTGGCGGAGCCCCGTTCGTAGTAGGCGAGCGTCGCGTCGAGCGATCGCGACAACGCCCCCGCACGTCCGCCCGGGCGCAGGGTGGTGTCGACGCGGAGCGCCATGCCGTCTGCGGTCGGGTCGGAAAGCAGGTGCAGGAGCGCCTCCGCGGCGACCTCGGCGGCCTCGTTGTCGGCCGGGGTCGAGCGTTCATGGACGAAGAGGAGGTCCACGTCGGAGGAGTAGTTGAGCTCGCGACCGCCCCACTTGCCCAGCGCGATCGCGGCGAGATGCTCCGCGCCAGGAGTCTCGGTCACCGCCGCCGCCCAGCACGCGTCGGCGACATCGGTGATCTCGTGCACCACCTCGTCGAGCGAGGCGCCGGCGAGGTCGCGCGTGGCGACCCGCAGCATCGCGCGCCGCCGGAACCGTCGCAGCCCGGCCGCCGGGACCGAGGCGTTCGACGTCTCCAGCGACTTCGAGGTCGAGGTTGGCTCGCGTGCGGGGTGTCACGGTCGCGAACAGTCCCGCTTCCTCCGGATATCGCACGAGGAAGTCGGCGGACGCCTGCGAGAACCCGAGGACCTGGATCGCGACCGGCGCGACGATCGGCCGCTCGAGGATCTCGCGCGCCTCAGACCGCTCGCAGACCCGCTCCCATGCGATGCGCGCCAAGGCGGGATCAGGGGCGTTGGCCAGCGCACGATCGAGGTTCATGCCGACGGCGCGTCCGGACCCTCGGGACCGAGCTCGGCGTCGGGCGGCGGCACCACTGGCCCGGCGCCGAGCGCCCGGGCCGCGGCGTCGCCGACCTTGGTGGATCGAACCTTCCGTTTCATGCGGATGGACAGGCGATCCTCGTGCAGTCGCCAGAGCTTCTCGATCTCCTCGTCGGCCCGGTCGGCGCGCAGCTTGTGCCAGTGGTAGTGACGGTCGGCCTCGTGGATCTTGCGCCACAGGGCGGTGAACCGAGGACCCTTGGCCACGATCTCAGTGTTGAGCTGCTCGTTGTAGGTCAGGAGATCCTGCTCGCGGTCGTGTGCGGCCTGTTCCTCCTCGCGCAGACGGGCGCGAAGCGCGCGCGCGGCGCGATCGTCGTCGGCCGGCGCGAGTGCCTCCACGAGCGCGTCGCACGCGGCGTCGAACTCCGCGCGAAGCCCCTCCACTGTGGCCAAGGGTGGCGGATGCATGCGCGCACGCACGATCGCGGCGGCGAGGTCGCGACTGCCGCCGAGGGAGACCGCGAACGACGGCGCATCATCCGGCGCCGCGAGCCAGACTGCCGGACGACCGTAGGCCGCGGCGATCGCGCACGCGGTCGGCGACGAACCGACGTACGCGGCCGCCTCGGCGATCGCGGCGACCCGCTCCAGCACCGTCCATCTCGGCGCCGCGCCGACGGCGGGCAGACGGGCGCCTCCCGGCGTCTCGGGTGCTCCCTCGTCGAGCGCCACGTAATCACCGGGCGGCAGGACGGCGGCGGCGCGGAGGCGCTCGACCACCTGCGGCATGTCCGCCGCCGCCGCGAGCCTGGGCAGCACGAGGGCCGGGTGCGGCACCAGCCGAACCGGCGACGCGCCGAGGGCGGTCAGCCGGTCGCGGGCGACGTGCCCCGAGATCCAGATCCCGACGCGCCGCGCCAGCCCCTCGCGGACGAGATCGACGCCGATCGGCGTGGGCTCCCCCGTCGGCAGCACGGCGAACCACGCGACCGGCACGTCGGGCTCGAAGGGACCGAGGCCTTCCACCAACAATCGCTCCGGCGCGTAGCGGCCGGGATCCAGCGCAACGGGGCCGGCGATCACCACGGCGTCGAGCGTCGCGGCGAGCTCCTCCTGCCGGACCGATCCGAACGCCCCGAGCGGTTGATCGGACCAGCTGACGGGCTCGGCGAACCCCGTCGATCCGGGACGTCCCGACGGGGTGTAGGTGCGTAGCTCCAGCTGCGGGATCCGGCGCGCGAGCTCGGCCCGCAGGACCGCTGCCGTGACGGCGTCGTCGCCCTCGAACGCTCCGAACAGCCCCACGCGCACCATGACGCAGGAAGCCTACGAGAGAGTTCACACCGCCGTAACCGTGGCCCTCGTAGCCGTGGCTAGCCTGGCTGGATGCTGACCGCGGAAGCCGAATACGTCCTGCGCACCGTCGAGGAACGCGGGATCCGGTTCATCCGGCTGTGGTTCACCGACGTGCTGGGGTTCCTGAAGTCGTTCACGATCACCTCGCAGGAGCTGGAGGGCGCGCTCGCCGAGGGATGGGGTTCGACGGCTCCTCGATCGAGGGGTTCAGCCGGATCCAGGAATCCGACATGGTCGCGGTGCCCGACCCCTCGACGTTCCAGATCATCCCGTGGCAGACCGAGCAGCCGGTCGCACGGATGTTCTGCGACATCTACGAGCCCGACGGCACGCCGTTCGACGGCGACCCGCGCGGCGTGCTGAAGCGCCAGCTGCAGCGCGCCGCCGACCTCGGCTTCACGTTCTACGTCGGGCCCGAGCTCGAGTACTTCTACTTCACGTCGCTGGAGGACCGCAGTTCCTGGACCAGGGCGGCTACTTCGACGAGACGCCGCTGGACGTCGCGACCGACTACCGCAAGCGCACCGTGCAGTACCTCGAGGCGATGGGCATCCCGGTCGAGTACGTCCACCACGAGGTCGCGCCCTCGCCAGCACGAGATCGACCTGCGCTACACCGACGCGCTGACCATGGCCGACAGCGTGATGGCGTACCGGCTGACGGTGAAGGAGGTCGCGCAGGAGTTCGGCATCTACGCGACGTTCATGCCCAAGCCGGTCGCCGGCGTGAACGGCAGCGGGATGCACACGCACCAGTCGCTGTTCCAGGGGGACCGCAACGCGTTCTTCGACGCGGCCGACGCGTACCACCTGTCGCCGACCGCGAAGGCCTATATCGCCGGCCTGCTGCGCCACGCGCCCGAGATCACGCTTCGTCACGAACCAGTGGGTGAACTCCTACAAGAGGCTGGTCCCCGGGTTCGAGGCGCCCGTGTACGTGTGCTGGGCGCGGCGCAACCGCTCGGCCCTGGTGCGCGTGCCCCAGTACAAGCCGGGCAAGGAGGAGGCCACCCGGATCGAGTACCGCTCGCCCGACCCGGCCTGCAACCCGTATCTGGCGTTCGCGGCCATGCTGGCGGCCGGGCTGACGGGATCGAGGAAGGGCTAGGAGCTGCCGCCGGAGGCCTCGAACAACATCTACGAGATGTCCGAGGACGAGCGGTCGGGCGGCAGGGATCGCCTCTCTCCCAGAGGATCTGCACGACGCGATCCTGCAGGCCGAGCGCTCGAAGGTGCTGCGGGAGGCCCTCGGGGAGCACGTCCACGAGTTCCTGATCCGCAACAAGCGCGCGGAGTGGGACAGCTTCAAGAGCTACGTCAGCCCGTACGAGCTGGAGCGGTACCTTCCCGTCTTATAGGAAAACCATTTGTGACTAAGCCGTGATGAGACCGTCGGCAATGTATTGACGCCTGAGGCCGCCGAACGGCCCTACTGCCAGCGCCGTCGGGTTGACGGGTGACACCACTCGGCTTACCCATATGGGGAGGGATTCGCCATCCCCCGTAGAAGCAGGAGGCCCGACAAATGGCTCAACGTTGGAACGTGATCCCCGACGCTGGAAGACGATAGGTCGCCGAGTCGCGGCTCTCCTCTCGTCTCGCGGTCGTCCCTCTTCAGGCGTTGGCAGCTGGCTGGACCCCAGCGACACCGAACGCGTTCGACGCCGGGAACCTCAAAAGGCTTCACATGAGCACCGACGCCAGTTGGATTCACAATACTTCGACGCGAGTGGAACGCAGGTTGGCGGATCGCAATCCTTCTCGGCCAGCGCCAAATGCGCGTACGTGCCCGGAACCAACGGGAATACTCTGATGAAACCATCGGCAGCAATTCCGCCGAATGCGAATGCGTCGGTTGTCGGCTACCTGCAGAAGGACAACGGCTACGGCCTTGGTGTGAACAAAGGTGGCAAGGAGGGTTCGGGCAGCTGTACCCAGACGAACCTCCCAGAGCAACTCACTCTCGAACTACAGAACGACGCTGACACGAGCCCTGTGCATGGCCTGTACATCGACTCCACCAGCCTCGATATGGAGTTCAAGTACAACGCAGTTCTCAACGCCACCTACTTCAAGAGACGGCTGCCCCAGTAGGCACGAGCACTCACAGCTGCCTGAATTCGGACTGTGGGCCCGACTCGGGGGGTGGCGACAACTACGTGGTCAACCTGCATCCTGACCCGGAAGGCCCGACTGGCCAGCCCTGGGACAAGGTCGTGCTCACGGTCACGTCTTCGAACTCGCAGGGCGCGGTGACGCTCGAGGGCGGGAACGACGTGGGTACGTCGGACTCGGTCTTCCACCTGGTGAAGTTCCTGACCCCGGCAGACTGTTCGAACCCCATCACAGGGGAAGGCGGCGGTACGAACGTCACGATCCACCTCCTTGAGAGCAGCGGCGTTTGTCCTGACAAGGGTTACGCGTTGAACGTCACGTCGCGGTCGATCACTTTCGAGACGTCAGGGAATGGCGGCGCACCGGGTCAATGGATCGTGGACGTGAATGACTGGTCGCCCGAGCCGGCGATAAACCCCGTGCCCGCGACCACGGTGTTCCCACCCGCGAATGGGGAACTGGCAGTTTGGTGTGACGGAAACTACACGCCGAACTCCGGCGGCACCTTGGGCGCGACCATGCCGAACGGTCACTCATGGTGCTTGATCCACCAGGAGGCGTCGATCGCCGGCGTGATCAGCGGCGTTCAGCAGATGCAGGTCAACGAGTTGTACCTGCTCGAGGGCGACGCCGTCCTCTGTCGCAAGTGCACCTGAAGGCGATACTGAATCCAGGGAACGGCCCCCGGCAACGGGGGCCGTTCTCGTTCACAGATCAGATCTGACCGGATCCAGCAGGATCGCTGGGACGGCGATGACACCGAGCCTCGTCAGGATCCCCGACCCCTCCTCGGCTGCATCTCTCGACTCGTCGTGACCCTCCGCGTCAGGAAGTCTGGCAAGGGCAACGAGCGACAGGGCCAGCTCATATTGCTCACCTCGAGAGCGGGCCGACTCGACACTACGCTCGAAAGCGCTGCGGGCCTCATCGATCTCGCCTCGCTGCGCCAGCGCGTAGCCGCGGGTGCGCGACAACAGCGCCGTAATCATCCCGCTATCGCCATCGGCTGAGCCGCGCTCGAGCGCCTCGCTCGCAAGTGCTAGCGCCGCGTCGGCATCCCCGACCATCACTCGGCATTCCGCCACCCGGGCGTCGGCTCGGAGTGCATCTTCTCGGGCGCCAACCGCAGCGAACGCCGTTCGGGCTTCGGCGAGCAACTCGAGCGCCTCGGGAATCCGGCCGGTTCGCGACGTCACCCGCGCGAGGAACTCGAGGCAGCTCGCGAGCATGAACCGATTCTGGGAGGCTCGCCAGACTCGGAGTGCGTCTCGCAGCAGATCCTCCGCTTCCCGGTACCGCCCTCGCTCACACTCGATCTCCGCGATGTTCTCGGCGGCCAAAGCCGCCATCACCGGGTCGCCGACCTGCAAGCGCCCGATTCGCGCTCGTTCGTACGCTTCCAGGGCCTCTTCCCACCGGCCCTCGTAGAACAAGCCCGCGCCCAGGTTGAGGAGGATTCCCGACGCGCGTCCGACGTCCCCAAGTTCCTCGAAGATCGCGAGCGCGAGCCTCCAGTACTCGCCTGCCGGCCGACCCAACGACAGGTTCGACCAGTCGAGTGAGTCGTATGCGCTCGCAAGAGCCACGCGATCACCCGCAGCGGTCGCCTCGGCGACGGCCTGATCCGCCCAGGGGAGAGCCTGTGCGGGCCTGCCCTCGGCGAGCAAGACCGTCGCGTAGAACTGCAGCAACCTCGATCGTTGCCCCGAAGCTTCGATGCCGACCACACCCTCGAGGTCCTTGAGACCTCGACGAACCCAACGGAGAGCCTGCGGGTACTTCCCGAGCGCCTCATCGATCCATGCCCGACGCTCGAGAATCCGACCGAGCGCCACCGGATCATCCTTGGTTCGCTTAGCGGCCGAGGAGAACGCGGCTGCCGCCTTCCGATATTCGCTGGCGCGATAGCGGGCATTTCCGACGGCCTCATACACCGTTGCAAGGTCGCGCTCGTCAAGGCTCGGAAGATGCTTCCCCGCGTCGATCGCACGTTCGTACAGTTTGGCCGCCTCTTGGTGTGCGAATTGCTCAGCGGCCCGGCGATCCGCCATGCTCAGCGTAGCCCCAGGCCTTCTCGTAGTTCCCAGCGAGGAAGAAGTGCAGCGACAGGAGTCCGCCTGTCTCCTCCGGAACGAACTCGTCCTCGAATCGCTCGGCCACGCGGGCATGCAGGGTTCGTCGGGTCCGGAACGGCAGACCTGTGTAAGCGGCGTCGCGCACGATCGCTCGGCGGAAGCGCAGGTAGTCCTCGCCGTCGTCGACGAAGAACTCGCCCAGGCGCTCCCACGTTTCGTCGTCGGGAACCGGCGCGTCGGCGTCGAGCACCTCCACGAGGAAACGCCGGTGGAACGTCGTGCCGAGCACCGAGGCTCGCCGCACGAGCGCGCGATCGGCCGGCGCGAGGGCGTCGATCCGCGCCATGGCGGCCGTCTCGATCGACTCCGGCAGCATCGCGCCCGAGGCGACGACCTGCACGAGGTCGAGCGCAAACTGGGGGTTCCCACCGGAGCGATCCGCCACGAGCGAGACATCGTGCGGGAGCAAGGGCGCGTCCTCCGTCGCGGCCTCGATCAGCTCGATCACGTCGTCGTGCTCGAGCGGCTCGAGCTTGATCGAGCACACGCGGTCGTCGTCGGGTGCTACGAACCCGCTTCCGGTCTCCCGCCGTGTCAACGAGCAGAGCCACGGACGCTCCGCGATGCCGCGAAGCAGGTAGACGAACAGATCGCCCGACGCCCCATCCATGAGGTGTGCGTCCTCGACATGGATCAGGGTCGGTTCGACGATCGTTGCCTCGAGGAACTTGCCGACGACCTCTTGGAGCTTCGGCTGGCGGAACTCGTCCGCCAGTTGTTCGACCTCCGGCGTCATCGGCACATCGACGTCGAGCGGGATGGCGATCAGCGGCAGCCAGGGCATGAGCGACTCGTCGTTCGCCTCGATCGTCTTCGTGCAGCCGTGCGGAGCACCGTCTCGTCGTCGGCCTCCCAATCCACCCCCAGCAGCTCGCGAAGCAGCGCGCGCCAGATGATGTACGGGCTGGAAGAGGTGAACGCCTCGGCCGTTGCCAGCAGGACATTCGCCTCCTGCTCGGCGTGAAGCTCCTCGATCAGCCGACTCTTGCCGATCCCCGGCTCGCCGACGAGCTCCACCAACCAGCCGTGCCCGGCCTCCGCGTCCGCGAGCGCGCCGCGCAGCTCGGCGAGCTCCTTGTCGCGTCCGATCAGCGGGAGCTGCACGCTCGCGTCGCGCGTGCGCGACCCGATCACGTCGCCCAGCGCCCAGGCCTGGACGGGCTTCGCCTTGCCCTTGACCATGAACGGCTCGAGCTCGTTCGTCGCGAACCTCGTGCCCGACGCCTCGAGCACCTCGGCCGTCGCGAAGATCTGGCCGGGGGTGGCCTTCGCCATCAGTCGCGCGGCGAGGTTCACCGCGTCGCCCATCACCGTGTACGTGCGGCGATACCAGGGCCCGATGTCGCCTGCGAACACCGCGCCCCGATTCACGCCGATCCTGATCGGGATCCCCCGCTCGACGTCGGCGATCTTGCGGAGCGCCAGCAACATCCGCTCCTCGTCGTTGCCGGTGATCGTCGGAGCGCCCGCGGTGAGGATCAGCTTGCCGCCGTCGTCGTCCGCGTCGGTGGAGAGGAAGCACACGCCGTACTCGTCACACGCCGCCTGCGTGTCGGCCAGCAACACCTGCAGATCGTCGGCGACCGCCGCGGGACCGCGCTCCTCGATCATCCCGTCGGTCCCGTCGAAGTGGATGAACGCGATCGAGATCTGCCGGTGCTCCGGCGTGCCGCCGCCGGCCAGCACGTGCGTTCGGACCGCCGTGGACAAGCAATGCGCGACCGCGTCCGGATCGACGCTATAGGTCGGGATCTCCGCCGCGACGTGGTGGCCCGGAGGCTCTCGCTTCAGAAGGAAACCAGGGCCCTTCGCCTCCCCGAGGCAGCGAGCCGGGATGGCGGCGGCGACCTGCGGGCTCACGAGGATCTCGCCCGCCTCCGCGATGTGCTCCATCCCGACCGTCCCCGTCCACCCGGGCCCGGTCACGACCAGCTCGCGGTGGGACCCGCCGACGTGGAAGAAGTGATACGTGCCGGTGTGTACGCCGACCGACATCCGCAGCTGGACGTGCGAGCCGGGCACTTCGATCCGGCCGACCTCACGGAGCGCCCGCCGCATCCACACCGCCGAGCGGCAGGCGTTCGCCACGTGATCGTCTTCCTCGAACAACAGCAGCAGCGCGTCGCCGCCGAACTTGATGAGGCTGCCGTCGTTGGCGTAGGCGACCGACAGCAGGTCGGTGAAGCACGCCTCGATCGCGTCCGTGACCTGCTCGGCGCCTTCCTTCCCCACCTTCGCGAGCTTCTCGGACAGCTTCGTGAAGCCGGAGATGTCGACGAATACCACGGAGCCCTCCGTGGTCCACCACGTGGCTTCGGGGTCCTCGGCGAGGTGGCGCAGCAGGATCCTGGGCACGTACGACGTGGCGGAGGGCTTCCCGCCCGTCTTCGGCTCGACCTGCGTTACCACGCTCGCCTCACGTCTAGGAGACCAAGATCTTCCCGCACATGCCCGTGCACTTCTTCGTCGTCGGGTTGTACGACGAATGGAACTTGCAGCGGAATCGATAGGTCCCCGCGCTCTTGAACGTGAAGGACGTGCTGTCGCCCGAGCCCAGCGTCACGTTCTTCGACCAGTTCTTGCTGATGGCGGTGACCGTGTGCGTTCCGGTCATCGCCTTCCACGTCACTTTCGTGCCGTGGACGATGGACGTTGACGTGGGGCTCCACTTGTAGCCCACGGGGCAGGTGCTGCACCTCACTGCCTTGACCACCACGGCCGACGACGCGGGTTGCGCCACAAGGGCTCCCAGCAGCAGGCTGACTGCGATGACCAACGCGACGCGGTGACGCATGACACCCTCCCCTGGTTCGTATCCGAATAGCGTAGCGCCCGTTTGCCCGCAACGTGTCTCCTCCGGTACGGTGGCGCCCATGGACGGGGAGCGCGACCTCACCCCGGCGCTGCAGCAGGCCGGTCAGCGCCGCAAGACGCTGCACGATTCCCTCGTGCACCTCGAAGAGGCGCTGTCCTCGCCGGCGGCCGGTCGGATCCAGGATTGGACGGCCGTGGTCACCAAGGAGATGCATGAGGTCGGCGCCGCGTTCGAGCAGCACATCGTCGTGACCGAGCAACCCGACGGCCTGTATGACGAGATCCTCGAGCGCGCGCCCCGGCTCGCGGGCAACGTGCGGCGCCTCCGCGAGGAGCACCCCGAGATCACCGCCGGCATCGCAAAGATGATCGCCAAGCTGGACGACACGCAGATCGGAGCCGACTCGTGGCCGTTGGAACAGGCGCGCGACGACCTCCAGCGCTTCATCGGCTCGGTGATCCGCCACCGTCAGCGCGGCGCGGACCTCGTCTGGGAGGCCTACAACGTCGACATCGGCGGGCTCGAGTAGCGCCGCCAGCTAGGCTCTCCGTGTGGTCCGGATCGCGCTCGGCCAGCTGAACACCACCGTCGGCGACCTCGACGGGAACGCTCAACGCATCGCCGACGCGGCCGCCCGAGCCACCGCGGCGGGCGCGGACGCGATCGTCCTCCCGGAGCTCGCGATCACCGGCTACCCGCCCGAAGACCTCGTGCTCCGCCGATCGTTCGTGGACGACACCCTGGAAACCGTCGAGGCGCTCGCGCGGACGACCGGCGGCGGGTGCGACGTCATCGTTGGCTTCGCGGACCGCTCCCCGGCCGGGGTCCACAACGCGGCAGCGCTGCTCCGCAACGGCACGGTGGCCGCGAGGTACGCGAAATGCAAACTTCCGAACTACGGCGTATTCGACGAGCGCCGGACCTTCGAGCCGGGGACGGGCGGGCGGGTCGTCGGGATCGCGGGCACCGACGTCGGACTGTCGATCTGTGAGGACGCGTGGCAACCGGGTCCGCCGTTCGACCGGTACGTCGGCACGCCGGTCGTCGTGAACCTCAACGCGTCGCCGTTCCACCGCGGGAAGCTCGAGGAGCGAGCGGACGTGCTGCGAGCGCGCGCGGCCGAGACCGGCGCCTGGATCGTGTACGTCAACACCGTCGGAGGCCAGGACGAGCTGGTGTTCGACGGCGGCTCGCTCGTGCTGGCGCCGGACGGCACGATCGCCTGCCGCGCCGTGCGGTTCGACGAGGACCTGCTGGTCGTCCAGATCGACGACGACGGCTTCCAGGCCGACTCGCGGCCGGCCTGGTCGGGCGAGCCGGAGGACGTCTATCGCGCGCTCGTGCTCGGCACGAGGGACTACGTGCACAAGAACGGATTCTCCGAGGTTGTCTTGGGGCTCTCGGGCGGGGTCGACTCCGCGCTCGTCGCCGCGATCGCAGTGGACGCCCTCGGGGCGGACGCGGTCCACGCGCTCGCGATGCCGAGCATGTTCTCGAGCCCGGGAAGCATCACGGACGCCGAGGACGTCGCGGGGCGCCTCGGCATCCACCTCGAGACGGTTCCGATCACGGACGTCTTCCGCGCCTACGAGGAGCAGCTCGCGGACCTCAAGGCGGTCGAAGGGCTGGCCGCTGAGAACCTCCAGGCGCGCATCCGGGGCAACGACCTGATGGCGCTATCGAACCGGTTCGGTTGGCTGGTGCTCGCGACCGGGAACAAGAGCGAGTATGCCGTCGGCTACTCGACGCTCTACGGCGACATGGCCGGCGGGTTCGCACCGATCAAGGACGTTCCGAAGACGCTGGTCTATGAGCTGTGCCGGTGGCGAAACGCGAACGGCCCAACCGGACCGATCCCGGAGTCGGTCCTGACGAAGCCGCCGTCGGCGGAGCTTCGGCCCGATCAGCAGGACACGGACTCCTTGCCGCCGTACGAGGCGCTCGACCCGATCATCGCCGCGTATGTGGAGGACGACCTCGGCATCGACGACATCGTGGCGGCCGGTGTCGGGGACCGGGAGACGGTCACACGCGTCGCGGCCCTGATCGATCGCGCCGAGTACAAGCGGCGCCAGGCCGCCCCCGGGGTCAAGATCACCCCGAAGGCGTTCGGTCGCGACCGGCGGCTGCCGATCACGAACCGCTACACCGGCAGCTGAGCAGCTGCATCGCAAGCGCTTCGCGGTCTGGCTCAGGCACGCCCGCATCGGCGTCGATAGTGCTCGGGATGCGACTTCCTTCCTTGCAACTGCCACGGGTCGAGGCCGCGATGCGTGCGCGCAGCGTCAAGACGCGCATCGTCGCGGGCTTCGCCGTCGCGATCGCCGTCGCGCTCCTGGTAGGCGTCGCGGGCATCTGGCGCATGCACCAGATCTCGACCAACCTCGACGCGGTCGCCGACCACTCGCTGCGGCCGATCAACGAGGTCGCCGGGATCCGCTCCTCGGTCGATCAGATGGAGATGAACATCCGCGCCCACGCCGCGACGGACGTCTTCTTCGAGAAGCAGAACTTCGTCTCCGATACGCAGGGCGCCTTCGACCAGGCCGCGGAGCACGTGCAGTCGTTCCGCGCGACCCAGCCGAGCGCCGCCGAGCTCGACCAGGTCGCTTCGCTCGAGGACGACCTGGCCGCCCTCACACCGATCGTGTTCGACAACCTGCTTCCGCTGTCCGAGGAGAACAAGCTGGAGGCCTTCCAGGCGACCTTCAAGGACAAGGCGGCTCCGTTGTTCGCCGACGCGCAGGGCGCCGCCGACTCGTTGATGGCGGCCGAGAACGCCGCGGCGGCTCAGGAGCTCAGCCACGCCCAGAGTGCCTACGCCCAGGCGGTCGTCGGGCTGGTCGTGCTGTTGTTGATCGGCGTCGGGGTCGCACTCGCACTCGGCCTCATGATCTCCCGATCGATCGTCGTGCCGCTTCGTGACTCCGTCGAGACGCTCGAACGGGTCGCCGACGGGGACCTAACCGCGAGCGTGCAGGTGATCGGCACCGACGAGATGGCGATGATGGGAACCGCCTTGAACGCGACCGTGGCACGCACCGCCGAGGCGCTGGCTTCGATCGCCGGTGGGGCATCGACGCTCGCGAGCTCCTCGGAGACCCTCGCGATGACGAGCGCGGCGATGGGTGCGGCAGCCGAACAGACCTCGGACGTCGCGAGCAACGTGTCGGCGGCGGCGACGCAGGTATCCGGGAACGTGGGGCATGCGGTCGTCGGCGCGCAGGGGCTCGGCTCCTCGATACGGGAGATCGCGCAGAGCGCGGCCGACGCTGCCGACGTCGCGTCGCGCGCCGTGACCGATGCGGCGGACGTGAACCGGACGGTCGAGCGCCTGGAGATTGCATCCGAGCAGGTCGGCGACGTGGTCGCGATGATCACGAAGATCGCCCGGCAGACGCACCTCCTGGCCCTGAACGCCACGATCGAGGCGCAGCGCGCGGGCGACGCGGGCAAGGGGTTCGCGGTGGTTGCCGACGAGGTCAAGGACCTCGCCCGCCAGACCGCGGATGCAACCGAGGAGATCGACCGCACGATCGCGGGGATCCGCCTGGAGGTCGAGGCCGCGACCACGGCGCTGGATCGCATCACGCAGGTCATCGGGCACATCAACGACACGCAGACGACGATCGCCGCCGCCGTGGAGGAGCAGAACCAGACGACGGGCGACATCATCGAGCGCATGTCCCAGGCCGCCGCCGGTGCCGAGGAGATCGCGACCACGATCCGCGGCGTGGCGAGCGCAGCGACCGAGACGTCGCACGGCGTCGACGAGGCGCGCACGGCCGTCGCCGAGCTCGCGAGCCTGGCCGACGACCTGGCGCAGACCGCCGCCCGGTTCCAGGTGGAGACGCACGGCCCGGACGACGCGGCGACCCCGGGCGCGCACGAGGAGACCTCGCTCGAGGCCTCGCGGCGCGTGGCGCCAACCCGACGCCCGCCTAGCGAGCCCGCCTCGGCTAGCATGCCCGTTCGGGGCCCGTAGCTCAGCCCGGTTAGAGCAGGGGGCTTTTAACCCTCGTGTCGCAGGTTCGAATCCTGCCGGGCCCACCGTTCGAAGACTGACGTGTCGGTGGCCGCCGGTACGGTCGGCGCGTGATACACCGCGTGATCGACGGCTGGCTCGTGTCCTACCCCGACACGCGGGCCGAGCGGCGGCGAGGGCTCCTCGGGCGCGACGCCATCGACGAACGCGAGGCCGTCGTCTTCCGCAGCTGCCGGTCCGTGCACACGATCGGCATGCGTCTCTCGATCGACGTCGTCATGCTCGACCGGCGGTGGCGGCCCCTCCGGACTCGCACCCTTCGTCCCGGCCGCATCGTGCTCCCGTGCCGCGGCGCCCGTCACATCGTGGAAGTCGCGGCCGGTCGCGGGCCGGCCTTCAGCGCGTCTCTCGCCGGAAGAACCATTCGCGATGCTCTGCGCAGCGTCCCTCGGGACGGCTAGCTTCGCCCGATGCCCCCCGTCAACCGGCCCCCGGCGAGGAGGCCTTGCTATCCTTCCTCGGCGCCCCAACAGGAGGCGGGCTCGTCCCCATCGTCTAGTGGCCTAGGACGCCGCCCTTTCAAGGCGGAAGCACGGGTTCGAATCCCGTTGGGGGCACGCCATCCGCACCACCAGCACTACGGCGCCTCGGCGACGGTGACAACAGCACACGCGCCCGTAGAGGAGTCCGGTCGTCCTCACCTCCCTGTCAAGGAGGAGATCGCGGGATCGAAGCCCGTCGGGCGCGCTAGGCAGTACGGAGCCGTAGCTCCGCGAGCACCTCAGGCCATCGGCGCCAGTCGAACAGCAGTGTGCTGGAGCGGATCAGGTCCTCGTCGAACGTGAGAAACTCCGCGCACAGCACCGGGCCGACCGGCGTATCCGTGACGAAGTCGTACAGCACGGCGGCATGGTCATCTTCTACGATCAGCATCCGAACTTCGTTGCGCTGCACGATCGGGGCGAGGTTCCGGAACCCTTGTACGAACGCCTCCGCACCTTGGGTCTCGGTCCCGACGGTGCCTCCGAACGTCGCGTCCGGATGGATCAGTGCCGCCAGGGCATCGATCCGTCCGTCGCCCGCGGCCTCGACATACTCCCGCACCAGGTCTTCACGTGTGCCCACCATGCCTGACCCTCCTCTCTGGTTTGATTGAAATCGTAAAGTGGCACGCTGGAGAAAGTCAAGCTAGGCTCTTGCGCATGAAGTCGTATGCGCAGTACTGCGGATTGGCGAGAGCCCTCGACGTCGTGGGCGAGCGGTGGTCGCTGCTCATCGTGCGAGAACTGCTCGAGGGACCACGACGCTACAACGAGCTGATGGCAGGCTTGCCGGGGATCGCAACGAACCTGCTGGTCGAGCGTCTTCGGGGTCTCGAAGCCAACGGAGTGATCCTCAGGTCGGAGGACGGCCGCTATTCGCTCACGCCCTGGGGCCAGGATCTTCACGAGGCGGTGTACGCGCTGGGGCGTTGGGCAGGGCCCTTGATGGCGCGACCGCGTGGTGACGATCACTACCGACCGAGCTGGCTCCGTCACATGGTCGTGGCTCGCTTCGAGGGAATCGACCCTCTACGTGAGGACCTCACGGTCGAACTGCGGTGTGGCGATGAGCCCGTGACGTTGATCTCGTCGGGCGGTCGGGTGCGGTTGGGTGCCGGGGCAGCCGTCATGCCCGACGTCACCCTGGAGGGTTCTCCCGAGGCGGTCGTCGGCCTGCTCCTTGGAAGGATCAGCCGGCGTGAGGCGGAGGTTCGGGGCGTACGGGCCGATGGCGATGTGCGCAGACTGAGCCGTCTTCGGCCGCGCGGCGAGCATCCGTCGACGCGTTCTTCAGCCGCAGAGCGCTGACCCACCTCCACTCGCTACACTGCAACGCGCTGGTGATGACCTCGGTGGCGCTTTCTGCCAGGTCTTCCACCGGTCCGGGCCAGGTAGCTCAGTTGGTAGAGCACGCGGCTGAAAACCGCGGTGTCGGCAGTTCGATTCTGCCCCTGGCCACTCCCCTACACTGCTCGGCGTGACCGCGTCGCCGACCGTCGATCGCGCACTCGTCAAAGAGCTGAAGGACGAGGAGGACGCGCGGTTCCACGAGGCACGACCGCGCTCGGCCGAGTTGTGGACGCGTGCCTGGGACGTCATGCCGAACGGCGTCCCGATGGCCTGGCACCGCGGTTCGTATCACCACATGCCGCTGTGGGTCGCCTCGGGGGCGGGCGCCAGGTTCACCGACGTCGACGGCTTCACGTACAGCGACTTCAACATCGCCGACATGTCGATGTTCTGCGGCTACGCGCCCGAGCCAGTGGTGCGCGCCGTCGGCGAGTGCATGGCGCGCGGCAATCAATTCCTCCTGCCCACCGAGGACGCGATCGTCGTGTCCGAGGAGCTCGGTCGGCGCTACGGGCTCCCGAAGTGGCAGTACACGTTGTCGGCGACCCAGGCCAACACCGAGGTGATCCGTGTCGCGCGGGTCCTGACCGCCCGCGACAAGGTCCTGATGTTCGACGGGAAGTATCACGGCCACTTCGATCAGGCGTTGGTGGCGCTCGGGCCTGACGGGACGCTCGTGCCGGAGGAACATGGTCTGCCCGCCGACGTGACCGAGCACACGGTGCTGGTGCCGTTCAACGACCTGGCCGCGGTCGAGACGGCGCTCGATCGGGGCGATGTCGCGCTCGTGCTGACCGAGCCCGCCATGACGAACAACGTCGGGTTGATCCTGCCCGAGGACGGGTTCCACGAGGGCCTGCGGCGACTGACCCGCGACGCCGGCACGTTGCTCGCCTACGACGAGACCCACACGCAGGTCGTCGGGCCCGGCGGTCTCACCGCTCAGTGGAGCCTCGACCCGGACTTCGTGACCGCCGGGAAGTCGATCGCGGCCGGCGTGCCCTTCGCTGCCTGGGGCATGCGGGAGGAGGCCGCGATGTTCCTCACCCAGTTCAAGGGACCCGATGGGGAACGGTTCGACATGGTCGCGATCGGCGGCACGCTGTTCGGCAACGCCCTGTCGATGGCCGCGGCACGGGCGACGATGCTCGAGGTGTTGACACAGGAGGCGTATGCGCACACGCAACGCCTGGGCGCCCGACTGGCCGACGGCATGCGCGCGAGCGTCGAACGCGCGGGTCTCCCCTGGCACATACATGCGTTGGGGCCGCGCTCGGGCTACACATTCCGACCGGAACCGATCCGCAACGCCGAAGAGGGTCGCGCCTGCGCGGACGATCTGCTCGCGCGGCTGATCCGGATCTGGATGGCGAACCGCGGCGTGTGGGAGGCGATCGTCGGCGCCGGGCCCGTCGTGCCCGTGCCCGCGACCGACGCAGACGTCGACGGCTACCTGGAGGCGTGGGACGCGTTGCTGACGCGCCTCGTCAGTTGAACATCTCGCGGCTGCGGAACTCCGCCCAGTGCACGAGCACCGACTGGTAGGCCTCGGCGGACTCGTTCAGCTCGTGCTTCGAGAGCGCGTCGAGCGCCCGCTGGATCGTGGCGGCGCTGTGGTCGTCGTCCATCTCGTCCCAGCTCATGAGGTCGCAGAGTTCGCCGTAGTCGAGCTCGACGATGCTGCGCGGGTCGAAGGCCGCGATCCATTGGTGCAGGTCGACGAGCAGCTCACCCAGCTGGCCGAGGTCGGAACGTCGAAGGATGGGGATGGCGTTCTCGGCCCGGCGCATGGCACGCCGCGCGGGCGTGCGGTAGCGCAAACGGAGCCGACCCGACTCGTCGTCGGCGATCGTGCGCTCCTCGGGCCGGAACAGCACGAACCACCGAAGCGGGACGTGCCAGGCGCTCTGCTGCACGAAGGGTTCCGACAGCGGGTCGCGGCGACGGAGCCGCCCCAGCTGGCGACGGGCTCGACGAGCCTCCTTCTTCGGGACGAACGCGTCCCACAGCTCGATCGGTTGGTCTTCGCGGAAGGCAGCGATCGTCTCGAGCACCCGCAGGCGCATACGGTGCGGCGCCAGATAGGTACGGCCCTCGAAGACGCGGACATCGGCGGTCTCGGGGCCGGCTGGAGCCAGCAGGCCCACGCCGGGGCCGGTCTGCCTGTCGGCGTAGCGCGCGCGACCCGTCGCCGGGCGCCCGGTCGACCAGCCACCGCTCCCAATGCAGCTGCTCCTCCCGCTCGAACCCATCGAGCGGCTGCAGGACGCGGAGGTAGGCGGAGGGCACCATCTGGCCGGATTCTAGCGACGAAGACCGTCACGTATCCTCTCGGCATCCGTCGCAAGGAGCTTCAGCCGTGGCCGACCCCAAGGAGCAGCCGCCCGCGCACTGGACCGGCACGGTCCCGCAGCGCATCCTCGCTCCCGACGGCACCGCCGTCGGCGATCCGGACGTCGGGCTCGACCCCGCCGGGCTCTGCGAGCTGCTCCGCTGGATGGTCCTGGCGCGGCGTCTCGACCGCGAATGCATCGCCCTGCAGCGTCAGGGCCAGCTGACCGTCTACCCGGGCTTCGAGGGCCAGGAAGCCGCGCAGATCGGCTCGGCCACCGCGCTGGGGGCAACGGATTTCGTGTGGCCCACGTTCCGCGAGTTGGCGGTGGCGCTGGTGCGAGGCGTCGACCCGGTCCAATACCTTCAATACCACCGGGGCACGTGGCACGGCGGTCCCTACGACCCGCGGGCCACACGCTTCGGTCCGATCTGCATCCCGATCGCGACCCAGATCTCGCACGCGGCCGGCTACGCGCTCGGGCAGCAACTCGACGCGAGCGACGTCGTGTCGATCGCGTACTTCGGGGACGGGGCGACCAGCGAAGGCGACTTCCACGAGGCGGCGAACCTCGCCGGGGTCTGGCGCCTGCCGCTCGTGCTGTTCTGTCAGAACAACGGATGGGCGATCAGCGTGCCCACGGCCAAGCAGACCGCGGGCGAGATCTGGCGACGCGCCGAGGGCTACGGCTTCCAGGGCGTGCGCATCGACGGGAACGATGTCTTGGCCGTGTACGCCGCGACGCGCGACGCGCTGGACGCGGGCGCGCCGAGGCGACGGACCGACGCTGATCGAGGCGATGACGTATCGGATCGGCGCGCATTCCACCGCTGATGACGCGGGACGTTACCGCGCCGATCCGGACGTGGAAGCGGCGCGGGCGTTCGACCCGATCGCGCGGTTCCGCACATGGCTCGTCACGGCCGGCCACGCAGACGACGCGTTCGTCGCGGCCTGCGAGCGGGAAGCGGAGGCGTTCGCGCTACAGGTCCGCGAGGGCGTGATCGCAACCCCGACACCGCCGGCCGAGTGGCTGTTCGACTGGGTGTACGCGGACCCGCCGGCGACGTTCGAGCGGATGCGAGCCGAGGCGCTCACGTGACCACCTGGA
This sequence comes from uncultured Actinomycetes bacterium, assembly GCA_963794065.1. Lineage (GTDB taxonomy): Bacteria > Actinomycetota > UBA4738 > UBA4738 > HRBIN12 > AC-51. The sequence continues at coordinate 262,920 of CAWCDA010000033.1, forward strand.
CGCTGAGCGGCGCCCTGAACCGCGCGCTGTTCGACGCCCTGGCGTCGGATCCGAGGGTCGTGGTCTTCGGCGAGGACGTCGGGGTGAGCGGCGGCGTCTTCCGCGTCACGGACGGCCTGCAGGCCGAGTACGGCGACCGACGCGTGTTCGACACGCCGATCAGCGAGGCGGCTATCGTCGGCGCGGCGGTCGGCCTGTGCTTCGCGGGTTGGCGCCCGGTGGTCGAGCTGCAGTTCGACGCGTTCTCGCTATCCCGCGCTCGAGCAGATCATCGATCACGTCGCGAAGATGCGGATGCGCACGCGCGGGCGCGTCGACATGCCGATCACGATCCGCATCCCCGCCTTCGGCGGCATCAAGGGCAAGGAACATCACGGCGAGAGCCCGGAGACCTACTACGCGCATACCGCGGGCCTGAAGGTGGTGGTTCCGTCGAGCGCGATCGACGGATACACCCTGCTGCGCCGGGCGATCGCCGACCCCGACCCCGTCGTGGTGCTGGAGCCGAAGGCCAAGTACTGGGCGAAGGAGGACGGCGAGCTGGACGATGCGGGCGCCGGGATCGGCGTCGGTCGCGTCGTCCGGCAGGGCGACGACGTGACCTTCGTGGCCTACGGCTCGATGATCGCGCGGGCGGGCGAGGCCGCCGACGCGCTGGTCGCAGAGGGCATCGAGGCCCGGGTCGTCGATCTCCGCTCACTCTCCCCGCTGGATGACGATCTGCTCCGACGCTGCGTCGAGGAGACGGGACGGATCGTCGTGATCCACGAGGCCCCGCGCCACGTCGGCCTGGGCGCCGAGATCGCCGCCCGCGTGATGGAGCTCGCCTTCGACTCCCTCGCCGCGCCCGTCCAACGGGTGACCGGCTGGGACACGCCCTACCCACCCGCCTCGCTCGAAGACGGCTACCTCCCGAGCGTGGAGCGGATCGCGGCGGCGGCCCGAACGGCGGTGGCCTACTGATGGCCGAGCAGGTATTCGTCATGCCGGACCTCGGCGAAGGCCTCGAGGAAGGCACGATCGTCGAGTGGCTCGTCGCCGAGGGCGACACGGTGGAGCTGAACCAGCCGTTCGTCGAAGTCGAAACGGCCAAGGCCGCGGTCGAGATCCCCTCGCCGTTCGCCGGCACGGTCGTCGCGTTGCACGGAACGGTCGGGGAGGAGGTGCCTGTGGGCGACCCCTTGGTGACGTTCGAGGTTGTTGGGTCGGGATCGGCGAGCCCCGGGACCGCTTCCCTCGCTCGCGTTCGCTCGCTCAGTCCAGATGGTCCCGGGCTCTCGCCGACCCCTCCCGGGACGAACCATCCGGCTCCTCGCGCGACGCCGCCCGTTCGCCGACTCGCCAAGCAACTCGGCGTGGATCTCGCAGCGATCGCCGGCAGCGGGCCAGACGGCCGCATCACCGAGGATGACGTTCGGGCGGCCGGTTAGGGCCAGTACCCATGGTGCCACCCCGCGGTCGAGGAGCGTGATCGCTGCCAATCTGGAGCGACAGGCGAGCATCCCCCAGGTGACGACGTTTCGCACGGTCGACTGCAGCGCGCTGCAGTCCTTCCGCGCCGAACTGGGGCTCTCGCCGCTGCCGGTCGTCGTGGCCGCGGTCGCTCGGACGGCGGCGCTGCATCCACTGCTCACCGCGGTCTGGGCCGGCGAGGAGTCCGTGATGCGTTCGAACGTCGACGTCGGGCTCGCGGTCGACAGCGAGCGCGGGCTGGTGGTGCCGGTCCTGCATGCCGCCGAAACGAAAGGGCTGCGCGCGATCGCGGAGGAGATCCGCGCGCTCGCCGACGGCGCTCGCGCCGGCACCCTGGCGCCGCAGGCGCTGACGGGAGCGACGATCGCCGTGAGCAACACCGGTTCCTACGGCTCGGAGGCGGGCACGCCGATCCTGTCGCCGGGCACGTCGGTGACGCTCGCGTTCGGTGTGATCCAGGACCGGGCGCTCGTCGTGGACGGCGCTGTGGTGGCCCGACCGGCGGCGACGATCTCGCTCACCTTCGACCACCGGGTGCTCGACGGCGCGGCAGCCGGCCGCGCCCTGACCGATCTCGTGGCGCTGCTACAGTCGCCCGAACGCCTGGGGGAACTGCCTCGATGAAGATCGCCTCGCTGCTGCCGTCCGCAACCGAGATCGTCTATGCCCTGGGGCTCGGCGACTCGCTGATCGGCGTCACGGACGAGTGCGACTATCCGCCGGCGGCCGTGACGAAGCCGGTGATCAGCCGCAGCGCCCTCTCCCAGGGGCATCTGCAGACACCGCGGGAGATCGACGACGCGGTGCGCGCCAAGGTCGGCGCCCAGCAGCCCCTCTACCAGCTGGATGTCGACCTCCTCCGACGGGAACAGCCCGACGTGATCCTGACGCAGGACCTGTGCCGTGTCTGCGCGGTCCCGAGCGGGCACGTGCAGGAGGCGCTCGACCGGATCGGCCTGCCAGAGGCGACCGTCGTGTCGCTGGATGCGAACACGCTCGACGAGGTGATCGCGACGATCGGGACGGTCGGAGCCGCGGTCGATCGCGAGGAGAAGGCGAGCGAGCTGATGGCGGCGCTCCGTCAACGCGTCGAGGCCGTCAAGGAGACCGCCAAGCGTCTCCCGACGGTGGGGGTCTTCGCGCTGGAGTGGTCCGACCCACCGTTCGCGGCCGGGCACTGGATGCCGGGAATGATCGCCGCCTCGGCGGGCATCCCGATCCTTGCCGAGGACGGGCAGCCGAGCCGCGAAACCGCCTGGCACGAGGTCCGCGACGCGATGCCCGAGGTGATCGTGTTCATGCCGTGTGGCTACTACCTCGAAGAGGCCGAGGAGGAAGCGGGGGCGTTCCTGCGTCAGCCGGAGTTCGCCGACACGCCGGCGGCGCGCAACGGGAACGTCTACGCGGTGGACGCCACCTCGTTCTTCTCGCGACCGGGACCCCGGCTGGTCGACGGGCTCGAGATCCTGGCGTGGGCGACCCACCCGGACTCCTACCCCACCCCGCCGGACGGCACGATCGCCAAGCTCGGGTGATGGAGCCCGACGCGCCGATCCTGGAGTTCGATCCCGCTTCCAGCGCCGTCATCGAGCCCAACGAGGTCGTCGATCCGATCGACATCCCGAGTCACGTGGTGCTGTGCTTCTTCCAAGATGTGATCGAGAGCGTCGTGGAGCGCCACGGCGCACGACAGATCGACGTCCTGATCAGTGAGATCGGGCAGAACCCGGTCTATGAGCTCGAACTGGAAGGGTCGCGACTGGCGCTGGTCCACCCGGGCGTCGGCGCACCCCTCGCCGCTGCGTTCCTCGAGGAGCTCGTCGCACGCGGGTGTCGAGCGTTCGTCGCCTGCGGCGGCGCGGGTGTTCTCGTGCCCGATGTCGCCCTCGGCCATGTGATCGTGCCGACGTCGGCGGTGCGGGACGAGGGGACGAGCTACCACTACCTCGCGGCGAGCCGGACGGTCGGGCCGTCGCCGGACGCGGTCGACGCGATCCGCGCGACGTTGCTCCGCCATGCCGTTCCATTCGTGGAGGGCGCGACATGGACCACCGACGCCCTGTACCGCGAGACGCGGGGCAAGGTGGCGCGACGCGTCGCCGAAGGCTGTCTCACCGTCGAGATGGAAGCTGCAGCATTCTTCGCGGTCGCGGCGTTCCGCGGTGTCACGTTCGGGCAGCTCCTGTACGCGGGAGATGATCTGTCCGGAGACGGATGGGACGGCCGCGGGTGGGACGCCCATCTCGAGGGACGGGAGCTGCTGTTCCGATTGGCTGCCGAGGCGGTCCTCGCCCTCTAGTACCCTGACCTGCCTGATGACCGGCAACAACCTCGTCACGCCCGAGGACCTCGGGGAGCGCGTCACGTTCCAGTTCGAGTTGCCCAACGGCTACATGGGCGAGGCCGTCGGCGTGTTCGAACGGTGGGATGCGGAGGCCGAGACGTACCTCGTCCGCAAGAAGGACGGCAGCCTCGTGCGCGTCCCGGCGCGTGGCGTTCGATTCGGAAAGGTTATCCCCTCGTGAGCGACCAGCTGCCGTCCAGCCTGATCCGTCTTCGACTGGGCCAGGAAGACGCGCACTACGGCGGCAACCTCGTCGCGGGCGCGACGCAGCTGCAGATCGTCGGCGATCTGATCACCGAGCTCGCGATGCGTTACGACGGCGACGAGGGGCTGTTCCGCGCGTACGAGTCGATCGAGTTCCTCGCACCGCTGTACGCCGGCGATTGGATCGAGGCGCGCGGGCGGATCGTGAGCGTCGGCAACTCCAGTCGCCGCTGCGAGTTCGAGATCCACAAGATCGGCGCGGCGCGCACCGATATCAGCGACTCAGCCGCGGAGTTCCTCGACGAGCCGATCCTCACGCTGAAGGCGGTCGGCACCACCGTCGTGCCGAAGGAGCACCAGCGCTTCAGTCACTGAACGCCGCGGCGAGCTGCGGCCCGATGATGCCCCGCGAGCCGTTCTCCCGTCCTTCGAGCACCGCCTCGCAGTAGGTGAGCAGTCCGGCCCGCGCCACGAAAACCGCACGGTCGAGCGTCCCCTCGTCGGCGGGACCCTTGTAGGCGGCGATCACCTCGCGCGCGAACGACGGTCCCAGCCAGATCACGAGCCCGGCGAAGTCCACCGCGGGGTCGGCGATCGTCATGTCCGCCCAATCGATCAATGCCGTGACCCGCGTGCCGTCCTCCGACACGAAGATGTGCTCGCCCTTGAGGTCGGCGTGGCACACGACCGACTTCCCCGCGTTGCGGGCGGCCGACGGGAGCGGCGAGATCAGGAACGTGTCGACGGCGTCGCCGGCGATCTTTCGCGCCCACGCGATCGCGCCCTCGCCGGTGTCGATCCCCGTGTCGAGCCCGACCTTGGACGCCCGGATCCCCGCGGTCTTCGCCTTGGACAACGGCAGCGCGTGCACCTTCGTCAGCGTCTCCGCGATGTGCTTGGCCAACGCGGTCCTCGCCCACGGCTTCGGCCGGATCATCGGCCCCTCCGGCTCTTGTCCGGGGCGTCCACGCGCGCGCTCGTACGCGACGGCGCGCCAGGGGAACTCCTTGGTCGGGAGACCGACGGCGACCACACCGGGAACGATGGGACCGATCCGCGAGACGAGATCCTCCCGGATCGCAACGGAGAGCTGCAGCTTGTCGGCGTCGTCCCTGCTCTTGGGGAACTTGACGACGAGGTCGCGCACGCGCCACGTGTCGTATTCGTCACCGGACGACAGCAGCTTCGGAGCGGTGAGCTTCAGATCGGGGAAGACGGAGGGCCAGAGGGCCTTGATCGTTGCCAGATTCGCCGTATCGAAGGAAGAGCTCACTCCAAGACGCTACCAGTGCGGTCAGGAGGCCAGCGCGAATCCCTGCAGCACGCCGACGAGATGGCCCATGTCGAAGGGCTTCGGTACGAAGGCCTCCGCGCCAAGCCGCTCCGCGCGCTCCTGGTCGCCCGGCGTCGCGAGCGCGGTCACCATCACGACCCGCGGGCGCCTCACGGGAGGCAACTCCTGAAGCGCCTCGAGCACCGACCACCCATCCATCCTCGGCATCATCACATCGAGCACCATCAGGTCGGGCTGGTGACGACGGATCTGATCGAGGGCCTCCATGCCGTCGTGCGCGGAGAACGTCTCGTAGCCCTCGCCCTGCAAGCTGAACTCCAGGATCCAGACGACCTGTGGCTCATCGTCCACGACCAGAACGCTCGGGCGCTGGGTGCTTGCCATCCCCCACAACTACGGTCGTTCGGGGTCAAACATGGACAGGTCGAAGGGCTCGTTCTTCGGGTCGGCCGGCCACGGGGGCGGCGGCGAACGTCGCGGAGCCCGGGTGACGGCGGGATAGTTCAGCTCGGGTGGTGCTCAGCCGATCTGGACCCCGGCCCCCGCCACCACACGACCCACGACGGGCCCGTGCGCGACGACCTCCTCCGCGTGCTCCGGATCGACCGCGAGGACCATCCCGACGCCCATGTTGAAGGTCGAGAACAGGTCCTCGTCGGACAGCCCCCCCTCCCGCTGCAGCAGCGAGAAGATCGGCGCCTCGGGCCAGGCATCGCGATCGAGGCGTGCGCCGAGGCCCTCCGGCAGCGCCCGAGGCACGTTCTCCGTGAAGCCCCCGCCGGTGATGTGGGCCGCCGCATGCAGCAGCCCGCGCTGATGCAGATCGAGCACCACGGGGGCATAGATCGCGCAGGGCTCGAGCAGCTCGTCGGCAAGCGTCCGCCCGAGCTCGGGCACCGTCTCGTCCAACGGCCGACCGTCCAGCAGCAGGCGACGCACCAGCGAGTAGCCGTTCGCATGCAATCCGGTGGATGGCAGGCCGATCAGGACGTCGCCTTCGCGCACACGATGGGCACCGAGCAACGACGCTCGCTCGACGACCCCGACGCAGAACCCCGCCAGATCGAACTGATCGTCCGCCATCGTGCCCGGGTGCTCCGCTGTCTCGCCTCCCAGCAGCGAGCACGCAGCCCGGCGGCATCCCTCGGCGACACCCTCGACCAGTTCGGCCACGTGCTCGGGGACGACGCGTCCCACCGCGAGGTAGTCGAGGAAGAACAGCGGCTCCGCCCCGACGCACACGATGTCGTCCACGCACATCGCCACCAGATCGATGCCAACGGTGGTGCGCCGGCCGGTCATGCGCGCGATCTCGAGCTTCGTGCCGACGCCGTCGGTCGCGGCCGCGAGCAGTCGGTCGTTCCCGATGTCGAAGAGCCCCGCGAAACCGCCCACCGCGTCGGCGACCTCCGGCCGGCGGGTGGTGGCGGCGAGGTCGGCGATCAGGCCGACGGCCTTCGCGGCCGCCTCGGTGTCGACGCCGGCGGCGCGGTAGGCCTCGCTCACGGGCTCACCCGGTCGGCAGCTGCAGCTGATCTTCAAGCACGAACTTCCCCGCGCCCTCCGGCACGGGGATCGGATACTGACCGTCGAAGCACGCGCTGCAGAAGGAGTCGGTTGCACCGTCGCCCGCCGCCGCCTCGACCATCGCCGTTTGCGACAGGTAGGCGAGCGAGTCGGCGCCGACGTAGGCACGGATCTGCTCCACCGTCAGGTCGGCGGCGATCAGCTCCTGCCGCGTGGGCATATCGATGCCGAAGAAGCACGGCCACTGGGTCGGCGGACAGGTGATGCGGATGTGCACCTCCGCGGCCCCGGCCTCGCGCAGCATCTGCACGACCTGCTTGGTCGTGGTGCCACGGATGATCGAGTCGTCCACCACCACAAGGCGCTTGCCACGGATCGAGTCGGGCAACGGGTTCAGCTTGAGCTTCACGCCGAGGTCGCGCAGCGACTGCGACGGCTGGATGAACGTGCGGCCGACGTAGTTGTTCTTGTACAGGCCGTCCCCGTAAGGCAGCCCGCTGACCTCGCTGTACCCCTGTGCGGCGGAATGGCTCGTCGTGGGAACCGCGATCACCATGTCGGCCTCGACCGGCGATTCGAGCGCCAGCCGACGCCCCATCTCGCGACGCGCCTCGTGCACGGTGCGGCCACGGAGCCTCGAGTCGGGGCGGGCGAGATAGACGTACTCGAACACGCACAAGGCCCCCCGCGGCGCCTCTGCGAACCGACGGCTGTGCAGCCCCCGATCGTCGATGCGGACCATCTCCCCCGGCTCGACATCGCGTACGAAGGTCGCGCCCACGATGTCCAGCGCGCACGTCTCGGATGCCACGACGAAGCCATTGGGGAGGCGCCCGATCGACAGCGGCCGGAACCCTCGGGGATCGCGTACCGCAAAGACGCTGCGCTCGTCCATGAAGACGAAGCAGAAGGCACCCGTCAGGGAGGGCAGCACGCGCATCGCGGCCTCTTCGAGGCCCCCGGCCACCTGCATCTCGTTGACGATCAACGTGGTCACGACGTCGGTGTCGGTCGTAGCGGCGCCCGAGATGCCGACCAGTCCCGCCAGCTCCGGCGTGTTCACCAGGTTGCCGTTGTGCCCCAACGCCAATGAGTGCACGCCGTCGCTCTTGAAGACCGGTTGGGCGTTGTCCCACGTGTTGGATCCGGTCGTCGAGTAGCGCGTGTGCCCGACCGCGAGGTCGCCGTGCAACGTCGTGAGGGTCGCCTCGGTGAACACCTGGCTCACGAGCCCGAGGTCCTTGTAGACGAGGATGTTGTGGCGATCGGAGACGGCGATCCCGGCCGATTCCTGACCGCGATGCTGCTGGGCGAACAGTCCGAAGTACGTCAGGCGAGCGACGTCGTCACCCGGTGCCCAGATGCCGAACAGTCCGCACTCTTCTTTGGGGGATTCTGCGCCCATCGAGACTCTCAGTGTACCGGGGCGGCGTCGGGCGGAGGAAAGTCGCCCCGACGGCGCGCGCGGCGGAGCCACAGAAAGGCGGTGATACCGGCGACCAGCAGCAGCAGCGAGATGCCGAGGACGAGCTTGGGCACGAGCGACGGCTCGGTCACGGGCCCGATCGCGACCGTGGCGGTCCAGTCGATCCCGTCGTCGGCGATCGAGGACCCCACGATCTGGCAGACGCCCGATCCCAGATCGCTGGACACAGCCCCGGGAGCCTGCGTCGCGATCTGCATCGTGCGTTGGCTGGAGCAACCCCACAGCGACGAGGAGCGCGGCCCGAGCGGCCCGAGAGCTCTGTCCACGGTGGCTTCGTCGACGGCCAGCTGCATGCCCGCGGCTGGGATGGTGAGGGGCACTGAGGTGCTGAGCAGCGTGTCGGGGGTCGCGCCGGTGTCGGCGCTGGTCGGGGTCGCCTCCCCGACGTTCTCCGCGCCGAAGAGGTCGGTCGCCAGCTTCGTCGCCGCGGCTCGAAGATCGACGGCCGAGACGCGCACACCGAGCAGGTCGAGCCGCCCGCCGTCGGCGTCGGCCCGGATCACAGCCGTGACGGCCGGGTAGGGCCCGACCAGATCCGGTGACGCGGATTCCGATGCCGCGCACGCGGCGAGCGCGAAGACCGCCAGGGCGAGCAGCGCACGTGTGAGCGCCTTCACGGCGCCTCCTCGGGCACCACCGTGATCGGCACCTCGCGCGCCACGACGTCGAGGTCGCGTCGGTCGAACGTCAACACGCGGCCACCGTTGCGCTCGGCGCATGCGATCACGGCGGCGTCGGCGTAGCTGAGACGAAGCTCGCTGAACCGCGCCATGAGCTCGCGCGCCCTCGGCGGGTCCTGGTCGCCGCAGTCCAGGAACAGCGATCCATCTGTGAGCGAGGCCAGCACCTGATCCATAGCGCCGGGCGAGCGGGTGGTCAGCACGCGGTCGACCTCGGCCAGGATCCCGGCCGGCAGGACATACGGACCGGGCTCTCGTTGCAGGGCAGCAAGGGCAGCCCCGTACATGCGATCACGGCGATCCTGGAGGGCGACCACTGCGGAGGTGTCGAACACGAGCACGGGAGCCTACCCGCCGTCGCCGCGCGCACGCTCGCGGTCTCGTTCCGCGCGAAGGCGTCGCACATCGACCGAGGCGTCTCCCCCGACCGCGGCCGTGGCGACGAAGGTCGGGAGGGAAGGTCGTTTCTGTCGTTCCAGGAAATCGATCAGCGCCTCACGCAGCAGCTCGGCCTGGGGCCTGCCGAGTCGTTTCGCGAGCGACTCGAGCTCGCGCTTGGAGCGCTCGTCGATGTAAACCGTGGTCTTCTCCACGGGCGAGATAGTGCCATACGCCATATATGGCTGTCCACCACCCATGGATCGATCACACCACGGTCCTGATCCGTGTGTTGTGGCGTGCGTCACATCCCGGGCAGGGTCGGATCGCCCTCGAGATGCAACAGGAACGCCTTGCGGTCCAGGCCGCCCGCATAGCCGGTGAGCGTGCCCGATGCGCCCACCACGCGATGGCACGGCACGACGATCGGGATCGGATTCGACCCGAGGGCGGCGCCCACCGCGCGAGCGGCTCCCGGCCGTCCGATCCGCTCGGCCACCGCGCCGTAGGTCGACACGCGGCCGTAGGGCACCTTCGACGTCGCACCGAGCACGTCGCGAGCGAACGGCGACATCAGCCGACGATCGAGCCGCAGTTCGAAGCGTTGACGCCCGCCGGCGAAATACTCCTCCAGCTGCCGGCGCGCCTCATCGGTCATGCCCGCCGCGGTCAGCACACGTGGAGACAGCACGGAAGCCAGCCGGCGCGTCAGCACGCGCCGGTCCTCCCCTTCGAAGGCGACGCACACCAGCCCGCGGGCGGTCACCGCGACGAACAGCTCCCCGATCGGCGAGTCGAGCGTGCCGACGGCCACGTCGATCTCGCCCGCTGCCGCCGCCGCGGCGCGAACCGACGCGTCGGCCGCGCGTGCCCGCGCGCGGGCCTCGGAAGCAGGAACGAGCGTGTGGATGTCTTCGGTCATGTGATCGTCTCCCGGAGGGTCTTCAGGCCCGCGCTCACATTGGCGCGGGCGGCTTCGTTGGAACAGTCGAGTACGTCCGCGATCTCGTCGTACGGACGATCCAGCACGTGTCGCAGGACGACCGCGACCCGTTGCTTCACGGGCAGAGCGGCGACGGCGGCCCACAGCGTGCCGTCCGCCGGCTCAGGATCCAGCACCGGACGATCGGGGACCGACGCCGTCGGCGTGGGTCCCCGCGCGCGGCGCCGATGGTGGTCGATCGCCGACCGCGACGCGATCCGCAGGACCCACCGGTCGAGCCGCCCGTCGTCGCGAACCCGCATGTACCCGCGCAGCGCGGACAGGAAGGTCTCCTGGTAGACGTCGTCGGCATGCTCCGGGCCGACGGCCACCAGGAGGAACCGCATCACCGTCGGGCCGTGGGCGGCGAGGAACTCCTCGAACGGCGGCGGTGTGCGCGTCCTCACGATCGTTGATGCAACCACACCCGAACAACGCGCGACGGGGCCGCAGCGTGAGACGTCTAGAGGCCGAAGATCGCCGGCAGATCGACGAGATCGTCCACGACGCGGTCGGCGAGCGTGCCGGGCTGTTGCTCGGGCAGCCACCCGCCGAGCCGGGACAACCCCGTGTATTGGACCGCGATCATCCCCATCCCCTTGGCCCCCGCGACATCGGTGCGCTCGTTGTCGCCTACATGCGCCGCGTCGGCTGCCTCTACACCCAAACCGTCCAGAGCTGGGCGGAACGCCTGCTCCGCGGGCTTGAACCACCCGGTCTCGTCGCTGAAGGACCAGGCGTCGAAGTAGTCGAGGAGCCCGAACCCATCCAGGCGAGCGCGTAGCGTCGAGGAACCGGTGAGTCCGACGTCGCAGACGATGCCGAGCACGCAGCCCGCACGCCTGAGCGCTTCCAGACACTCTCGGACGCCCGGGGCCGGCTGCAGTTCGGCGGTCTCCCCCACGATGCGGAAGTTGTCGATGAGAGCGGCCCGGAGCCCGTCGCTCGGCGCCACGCCGAGGCGCGCGCTGACGAAATCCACGGTGTTGGCCGCCCCCCATGGGCCGGCGTTCCTCCGCCAACGATCCTCGAAGAGCGCCCAGTTCGCCGCGAACGCGTCGACCAGATCGGCCTCCGATCGCGGCTGCTTCGCTTCCGTGAGGGTGGCGAGCCAGCGCTCGATCTGCATCGCTCGCATCGCCCCGCGTCGCTCCGACACGAGGGTCTGCCAGAAGTCGAACGTGACGGCGCGCGGGGGCGTCACACCGCCTCGCCGAGCAGTCGCGGGATCGCCGTCTGCCAGATCTCGACGAGCTCCGCGACCGGGATATCGATCGCGGAATCGATCACGGCGCGGGGACCGCCGGTCTCACCGATCCGCGCGACCGGGACCCCGCGTTCGGTCGCGAGCGAACGGAACGACTCTTCGTCCAGAGGCGAGACGCTCACGACCGCGCGCGACGCAGATTCGCTGAACAATGCCACGTGCGGAGGGAGATCGGTCGGGATCGAAACCGCGAACCCGTGCCCGGTCCCGATCGCAGACTCGGCGAGCGCGACCGCGATCCCGCCATCGCCGCAATCGTGCGCGCTTGCCAACAGCGCCCCGTCGGCGGCGGCGACCAGCAGGTCCAGCAGCGCCCGCTCCTTCACGACATCCAGCACGGGCGGTATGCCGGCGACGACGCCCAGCACAGCCTCCGCGAACTCGGAGCCGCCGAGCTCCGCCGCCGTCTCGCCGACGAGATACACGGCGAGCCCGGGGGCGGGGAAGGCGCTGGGGACCCGCAATCGATAGTCGGGCAGGAGGCCGAGCATGCCGATCACCGGTGTGGGATCGATCGCGCTGTCGCCGCTCTCGTTGTAGAAGCTCACGTTGCCGCCGGTCACCGGCGTGCCGAGGCCCTCGCATGCGTCCCGCATGCCGCGGATCGACTCGGCGAACTGCCACATCACTTCCGGCCGTTCCGGGTTCCCGAAGTTGAGACAATTCGTGATCGCCAGCGGCCGTGCACCCGTGACCGCGACGTTGCGGGCCGCCTCCGCCACGGCGTGCATCGCCCCGAGGTAGGGGTCGAGACGACCGTACCGGCCATTGCCGTCGCTCGACACGACGACGCCCTTCAGCGTGCCCGGCACCCGGATGACGGCGCCGTCGGAATCGGGCCCGGCCACGGTGTTGCCCTGCACGATGCGGTCGTATTGCCGCCAGACCCAGGCCTTCGAAGCGATATCGGGGGCGGCCATCACCGTGCGGAGCGCATCGGCGAGGTCGCCCTCGAATGGGGTCAACGCTGGGTCGGCGCCTTCGGGGCGCTCGGGCTCGGCGATCGGTCGCTCGTACTCGGGCCCGTCATCGGCCAGCGAGCGCGCCGGAACGTCGGCCACGACCGCGCCCCGATGACGGATCGTGAGGATGCCGCCCTCGACGAGCGTGGCGACAACCGCCGTGTGCAGGCCCCATCGGGCGCACAGCGCCTGCACGGCCTCGAGCTTCGAGGGGTGGACGATCGCGAGCATCCGCTCCTGCGATTCCGACGTCAGGATCTCGAAGGGCTCCATGTCGGCCTCGCGAAGAGGTACGACGTCGAGGTCCACTTCGGCGCCCATGCCCGCTCGCGCCGCTGACTCGCTGAGCGCGCAGCTGATGCCGGCGCCGCCGAGGTCCTGCAGCCCCTCGATCAGGCCATCCCGGATCAACTCCAGCGATGCCTCGATCAACAGCTTCTCCGCGAACGGGTCGCCGATCTGCACGGACGGGCGCGACCCCTGGGCGCCTTCCTCCAGGGTCGCGCTTGCAAGCACGGAGACACCGCCGATGCCGTCGCGGCCGGTCGCGGCTCCGTAGAGCACCATGAGGGAGCCCACGTGCGCGGTCAGCGACTGCGCGGTGACGAGTTCGTCCGCCTTGGCGAGCCCGACGCACATCACGTTCACGCACGGGTTCGACGAGTGCGCCTCCGCGAAGCGGATCTCGCCGCCGACCGTCGGCACGCCGATGCAGTTGCCGTAGCCAGCGATGCCGGCGACGACACCCTCGAACAGCCAGCGGTTGCGGGGCTCCGTGAGCGGCCCGAACATCAACGGGTCGAGCAACGCCACCGGGCGGGCACCCATCGAGATGATGTCGCGGACGATGCCGCCGACGCCGGTCGCCGCCCCTTGATAAGGCTCGATCGCGCTCGGATGTGAGTGCGATTCCATCTTGAACACGACGGCGTCGCCGTCGCCGATGTCGACCGCCCCGGCATCCTGACCGGGCCCGACGAGGACCGCGCGCCCCTCGGTCGGCAGCGTCCTGAGATGCACCTTCGACGACTTGTACGAGCAGTGCTCGGACCACATCACCGAGTACATCGCAAGCTCGGCGCGGTTCGGCTCGCGTCCGAGCGTCGCGACGATCCGCTCGTGCTCGTCGTCCTGCAGGCCCAGCTGCCGATGCAGGGGATCGCTCACGCGACCGCCCCCGTGAGCGCAGCCTCGAACAACGAGGCGAACAGCGGCTGCCCGCCGGTGGGACCCACATCCGGGTCGACCGCGTGCTCGGGATGCGGCATCAGCCCGACCACGTTGCCGGCCGGGTTGCGCAGGCCGGCGATGTGATTCGTGGCGCCGTTCGGATTGAACGCATCGCCGAGCTGACCGTCCTCGGCTGCGTACCGGAACACAACGAGCCCATCCCCCTCGACACGCTCGAGCTGTTCGGGTGTGGCGACCCACTGTCCCTCGCCGTGCTTGACCGGCACCTGGATCGTCTCGCCCGGCGTGAGCCCAGCCGTCACGCACGTCTGCGAGGTTTCGACGCGGAGCCACACGTCCTCGCACACGAACCGGAGCGAGGCGTTCCTGATCAGAGCCCCCGGTAAGAGCCCTGCTTCACAGAGGATCTGGAATCCATTGCAGATCCCGAGTACGGGCCTGCCGCGCTGGGCGAAGGCACGGATCTCCGCCATCAACGGCGCCCGCGCGGCGATCGCCCCACACCGCAGGTAGTCGCCGTAGCTGAATCCGCCGGGCAGCACCACGGCGTCGACCTCCGCAAGATCGTGATCGGCGTGCCAGAGTGCGACAGGCTCGCCGCCCATCTCCTCGATCGCGTGCAGCGCGTCGCGATCGTCGAGCGAACCCGGGAAGGTCACCACGCCGACGCGCGGAGCGTCGCTCACGCCGACGAGACCTCGACCACCTCGAAGTCCTCGATCACCGGATTGGACAGGATCCGCGTCGCCATGTCCTGCACCTGGGTGCGCGCGGTCGCCTCGTCGTCGGCATCGACCGCGAGCTTGATGTGCTTGCCGACGCGCACGCCCGAGACGTTCGTCCAGCCCATCGCCGGCAACGAGCCCTCCACCGCCTTGCCCTGCGGGTCGAGCAGCCCGGGCTTGAGCGAAACGAGCACCTCGAAGGTGAACGTCACTCGGCGACCCCCATGCGGTCGAGGTAGTCGGCGAACCGCTCGCCGCTGATCCGCTCGTAGGCCTCCCGATACTTGGCCGCGGTCACATCGACGACGTCGTCGGGAAGGGCGGGCGGAGGCGGCTCGTGGTTCCAGCCGCTGGCGTCCAGCCAGTCGCGCACGTACTGCTTATCGAACGACGGCTGCCCGTGCCCCGCCTCGTAGACGTCGGCGGGCCAGAACCGGGAGGAGTCGGGCGTGCCGACCTCGTCGATCAGCGTGAGGTCCTTCGTCTCTCGATCGAAGCCGAACTCGAACTTGGTGTCGGCCAGGATCAGGCCGTTCGTGGCGGCGCCGGTTGCGATCCGCTCGAAGATGCCGATCGACACCTCCTTCAGACGTTCGTACAGGCCGTCGCCGACGAGCCCCCGCGCCTCGTCCGGTGTGAGGGGCATGTCGTGACCTTCCGCCGCCTTCGTCGTCGGGGTGAAGATCGGCTCTGGCAGTTGTTGGGACTCGATCAGACCTTCGGGCAGCGCGATGCCGCACACCAAGCCTTCGCGCTTGTACTGGGACCACCCGCTGCCGGTCAGGTAGCCCCGGACGACGCATTCCATCGGCACGACATCGGCGGTGCGCACGAGCGTCGCGCGACCGGCGAGCTCAGCGTCGGCGTCGAACGGCGCCGGGAACCCGGCTCGGTCGGCCGAGAGCACGTGGTTCGGCACGAGGTCGCTCGTCTGCTCGAACCAGTACAGGGAGCACGCGGTCAGCACGCGCCCCTTGTGCGGGATCGGCGTCGGGAGCACCACGTCGAAGGCGCTGATGCGGTCGGTGGCGACCAGCAGCAGCCGATCGTCGCCGGCCTCGAAGATGTCGCGGACCTTGCCTTGGGCTACGAGTGTCACGATGTGTTGACCTCCATGGCGTCGAGTCGTTCGAACAAGGGACCGAGGTTCACGAGGAAGCGCCGCGGATCGAACAGGGTATCCAGCGACGCGGCCTCCAGTCGCGCCATCACCTCGGGGTCGGCGGCGATCGCGTCGCGGAAGCCCGCGTCCTCGTCCCACGCGGCCGCCGCCGCGCGCTGGACGATCCGATACGCGTCGTCGCGCGCGAGCCCGGCTTCGATAAGCGCGAGCAGCACGGTCTGACTGAAGGCGATCCCGCCGCGGCTGTCCACGAGCTCGCGCATCCGCTCGGGGAACACGACGAGCCCGTCCATCACCCACGCCATGTCGCGCAGCATGAAGGCGAGCAATCCGGTCGCGTCGGGGAAGATCATGCGCTCGGCAGACGAGTGCGAGATATCGCGTTCGTGCCACAACGCCACGTTCTCCAGCGCTGTCATCGCGTGGCCGCGGATCACGCGCGCCAGGCCGCTCACGCGCTCGCAGACGACCGGATTCCGCTTGTGCGGCATGGCGCTGGATCCCTTCTGACCTGCGGCGAAGGGCTCCTGCACCTCACGCACCTCGGTGCGCGCGAGGTGGCGGATCTCGGTGGCGAGCGCGTCCAGGGTCGAGGCGCAGATCGCAAGCGCCGTCAGCAGCTCGGCATGACGATCGCGCTGGATCACCTGCGTCGAGGCCTCGGCGGGCCGCAGGCCGAGCCGCTCGCACACCAGCTGCTCGATCTCGGGGTCGACGCTCGCGTAGGAGCCGACCACCCCGCTGATCGCGCCGACCCCGACCGCCTCCCGGGCCCGACGAAGCCGGGTCCGATCCCGATCCAGCTGGAACGTGAACACCGCGAGCTTGTGCCCGAACGATGTCGGCTCGGCATGGATCCCGTGCGAGCGTCCGATGCACACGGTGTCACGAAACTCGAGGGCGCGCCGCTTGAGGATGCCGAGCAGTGCCTCGAGGTCGGCCAGCACCACATCGGCGCTCGCCCGCAACTGCAGGGCGAGCCCGGTGTCGAGCACATCGGAGGACGTCATCCCATAGTGGATCCAGCGTCCCTCCGGCCCGATCGAGGACGCGACCACGTCGACGAACGCCGCGACATCGTGGCGCGTGACACGCTCCCGTGCGAGGACGGCCTCGACCTCGAACGTCGCGCGCTCGCGGCACGCGAACGCGTCCTCCTTCGGGACGGCTCCGAGCACCGCCCAGGCCTCGACCGCCGCGAGCTCGATCTCGAGCCAGTTGTCCATGCGCGCCCGGTCGGACCAGATCGCCGACACCTCGGGCACGTCGTAGCGCTCGATCACAGCTTCAGGCCCTCCGCCAGGTCGTCCTTGAACTTCCAGAGCTTGGCCTGCACCTCTTCGTCGCCGACGCCCAGGATCTGTGCGGCGAGGATCGCGGCGTTGACCGCGGCGTCGACACCCACCGTGGCGATGGGCACCCCGGTGGGCATCTGGGCGGTGATCGCGAGCGCCTCGTTGCCGACCATCTGCGGCGCGGTCGCGATCGGGATCCCGATCACCGGCAAGACCGTGCGCGCGGCGACCGCCGCGGCGAGGTGGCCTGACAGGCCCGTCGAGCAGATCAGCACCTTGAGCCCGCGCTCGAACGCCGTGCGCGCGTATTCGTCCACCAGATCCGGGTTCCGCGAGGATGACATGATCCGGACCTCGTGCGGGATCTCGAACTTCTCCAGGATCAGCCCGGACTGGCGCATGATCGGCAGCTCCGACGGCGAGGCCGCCAGGACCCCGATGAGGGCGGACTCCTCGTTCATCGTTCCTCCTCGGCCGCGCGCGCGGCGATGTCGGTCCGGAACTGCATCCCCTCGAAGGTGATCTCCGAGACGCCGTGGTACGCGCGCTCACGTGCCTCGGTCAACGTTCGGCCCTGACCCGTGACCGCGAGCACGCGGCCGCCCGCCGTGACCAGCTCCCCGTCCGAATCACGGGCGGTGCCCGCGTGGAAGACCATGACCCCCTCGTGCGTGAGGGCGTCCCCGACGCCGCTGATCGGCAGCCCGGTCGGGTAGCTCCCCGGGTACCCCTCGCTCGCGAGCACCACGGTGACGGCCGCGCCGTCGTCGAACCCCGCGTGCCCGGCTTCGTGCGCAAGGCGTCCGGTCGCACACGCGTGCAGCAGGGATCCGATGCGAAACGGCATGCGGGGCAACAGTGCTTCGGTTTCCGGGTCGCCGAACCGACAGTTGTACTCGAGCACTTTCGGTCCTTCGTCGGTGAGCATCACACCCGCGAACAGGACGCCCCGGTAGGGCCGCAGTTCGTCGACGACCGGCGCGATGCACGTGTCGAGGATCTGCGTCGCGAGTGACTGGTCCACCGACGGAACGGGCGAGTACGCACCCATGCCTCCCGTGTTGGGGCCCGTGTCTCCGTCGCCGACGCGCTTGTGATCGGCGGCGACGTCGAGCAGCACGCATGCGCCGGTGCCGTCGGTCACGGCGAAGACGGAGACCTCGGGCCCCACGAGGAGCTCCTCCACCACGATCGTCGTGCCCGCCTCACCGAAGGCTTCCCCGACCAGGCTTCGCTCGATCGCGTCGATGGCCGTCTCGCGGTCGGCCGCGACCGTGACGCCCTTGCCCGCAGCGAGGCCGTCGGCCTTGATCACCGCCGTGCCTCCGAGCTCGTCGACGAACGCGACCGCCTTCTCGACGTCCTCGAACGCGCCCGCCCGCGCGGTGGGCACACCCCGGCGAGCCATCACATCCTTCGCGAACGACTTGGAGCCCTCGATGCGGGCCGCAGTGGCCGACGGTCCGAAGACGTCGCGCCCCTTCTCCCGAAGCACGTCTGCGAGACCGGCCACGAGGGGCGCCTCCGGGCCGACGACGGTGAGATCCACATCCCGTTGGTCAACCAAGTTGACGACTGAGTCGACGTCGTCCGCGGCTACCTCGGCGAAACACTCGGCGATCGACGCCATGCCGGCGTTCCCGGGGGCCGCGAGCACGCGCGTGACCGTGGGGTCCTGCGCGAGTCGCCAGGCGAGCGCGTGCTCACGCCCCCCTCCCCCCACGACGAGCACCTTCACGAGCGCACCACGAGGCTTTGCTCTCTCGCGGGCCCGACGCCGACGATCGAGATCGGTACACCACCCAACTCCTCGAGCATCCGCACGTAGCCCTGCGCCTCTTTCGGGAGGTCGTCGAACGAGCGCACGTCGTCGAGCTCCTCGCCCCAGCCGGCAGCTCCTCCCAGACCGGCTCCGCCTCATGGAACAGCGTCTGGTTCGGGGGCACGTCGTCCCATGTCTCGCCGCCGGCCCGGTAACCGACGCACACGCGCAACGTCTCGAAGCCACTCAGCACGTCGAGCTTTGTGAGGATCACGTCGGTGAGACCGTTCAGACGCGCCGCGTAACGGAGCACACAGCCATCGAACCATCCGCAGCGACGCTTGCGACCGGTGGTGGTGCCGAACTCGGCCCCCCGCTCGCCCATCCGCTCACCGTCGGCATCGAGCGCCTCGGTCGGGAACGGGCCGCTGCCCACGCGCGTGACGTATGCCTTCGTGATCCCGATCACGCGCTCGACGTGCTGGGGGCCGAACCCCGCGCTCGCCAGGCCGTATCCCGTGACCGGCGTGGAGGACGTGACGAACGGATACGTGCCGTGGTCCAGGTAGCAATACGTACCGGTCAACATGTACATAACATGGCACCGTTTATGGGTTGTGAATGAGGATGCTGCGACATTGCTGGTTTCTGCTGCTTGTTGAACGAGTCGGATCTGTAGCCTGTTGGTGAGCACCTCACCGGCGACGTCCAGGGTGATGGGTTTCCGGTGACCTGGTGAACAGCGCGGTGAAGTAGTCGAAGAAAGCTCTTCCTCGTCGTGATCATCGCCGCTGGACGCGCAAAGGTTGTAATGCTGCTCGCCACAAGGAGCGCTTGTTAGAGCGTTTATTCAGGCCGTCCGTCGTACCAGATCGGTAATTGCTTCTTGTCCTGCAATGAACGGCGCGGTCGAGGATTACCTCGAGCACCTGGCCGAAGATTTCCTGCGGGGAGTAGAGCAAAACCTTGCGTGACGATGTTGCCAACGGGTGCCGCGTCAAAATGGCGAATTGAAAGGCCTTCCGCCGGCCCCACCTGCCAGCTCCTGACTTAAGGTAATTTCATCGGCAGCGTAGAGTTCCTGATCAAAACCGCCGACATCGCGAAACGCATCGGTACGACATACGACGACTACGCCGCCGAGCGGAACCGAACCGAGACGGCCGTCCAGAGATTCAACGTCGAGTTTGCCCACCACGGCAGCCCCTCCATTCGTATGACGCTTCCGCAACCCACATGTTTGCCTTCTTCGATCAGGCGCAATATGTCAGCGAGCAATCCAGGGCTCAGCAAGCTATCGGCATCTAATGAACAGCAACCAATCGCCAGTTGCTTCAGCCGCGCCCGCGTTGCGCGCCGGCTGATCTGATTGACCGGCTCGAACACAACCCGGGCGCCTGCCTGAATCCCCGCCAGTTTAGCTGTGTTGTCAGTGGAATTGTTATCAACGACAATGGTTTCGGAAGTAAACCCAGGCTTATAATTTGCGGCAGCGAGTGATGTAGAAATAGATTGCAGACATTGTCCGATCAGGCGCTCTTCATTAAAAGCCGGAATCACGATCGTAAGAGTATGCATGGAAATATTGGCTCTCGGACAGAGGTCAAACCCCAATTATCCTGCAAATTGAGCGTCATCGGATCATTTTCTCGGTTAAACGCACTGTCAGTGGATAATGACGCTCCTATTCCGGAGGGGGTTGTCGGAAAATTTAGGGAACCTCTGGATAAAGTCCACGGAGCGCATTGCTAGTAAAATCGGGTTGATAACAAGGCGCACGACGCAGGTCATAGCTTGGTCTACGGCCCAGGAGTGTAACGCGGTGGCATCCCAGGGCGTGGCACGAGGGGGGCCCGCGGAGCGGGGCTCGGGCAGCGAGGGATGCGGTGACCGCACTTATGGATGACGGGGCCGTGCATCCCACTGCGGGATGCGCTTCGAAGCGTGGGCGAGGGTTCCCGCATGCGAGATCGCCAGCGAAGGAGATGCCGCGGCCGTGTCAACCAAACTTCCTCACTACAAAAATTATTACCCGGCCGCATCTTCGTCCGGCAGACACTGCTCCGCCTATGCGGTCGCACCCGATTTTACCGCAACCCAAACGGGACGAGGCTTTGGCGGGCGATGATTCCCTTCGTCGCCTTTCGCGCATCCCGTCCCGCAAAGCTGTCGTCGCATCGGCGGAGGATTTGTTCAGAAGGTCCCCAGTCGGGAGTATCACAATCGGGAGTATATATGAGTGAAGTTAGTGAAGTTGAGGTCATCCAATGGCTGATAGTAGTTGGCATCCTTTTCGTCGTGCCGTTCTGGAGGATCATTAAGCGGACGGGTTTCAACCCCGGCCTGGCGCTGCTCGCGCTCGTTCCCGGAGGCATTCTGGTACTTCTTTGGGTGCTCGCTTTTGCAAAGTGGCCTAAGTTTAAGGAAGAGAAAAAGGAATGATGGATAAGATTGGGCCGGTTCCAGTTAGCGGATCCTTTTCATTATAAAGTCACGACTCAATTGGGGAGTCGTACTGTACCCTGAAGGCTCGGTGGCGTATTGGAGGAAACCTTCCAAAGTCGAAAAGATGGCGAACGTTGCAAGGCTCTCTGCTTGTCCGGATCGTAACCCGGCAGTAGCCGGGTGCGTCCTGCGCGAGCCGCTTGGGCGAACACAGCAGTGGTCTCGCGTTTGGCAATCTCCCAGACGGCCTCGACTGCGATGCGATTATCCAACGCGCCATGCCGGAACTCGCCTCCTGATATGTTTGCTGTATTGGCGCTAGAAGCCGGGACGAGATACATAATCAATGTTATTTAACATAATATACATTATACGCAAATCTGGTATGTTATCAGATGTTGTGTCTGAACCAGAATCTCCCCATTTAGGTCAATTGTGCAAAAGCCCTACAGAGAAACTGGTCGAGGTGGGAAAAGGTCTTGACCGGATATTTGGAAGGATAGCGCTGTACCGAGCGGCGAAACGTGTGAAGAGGCAGATATTCCATGAGTTGCGCAAACACCAATTTACCTGAATGCATGATGGAAAACCATAGAGAGAAAACTCCAGTTTCCCAAAAAACTCATGTTGAAATCGGCGACACCCCAAACCGGTGACACCTCTATACCCGTCGTTTCCTATTTTTAATCAATTTATTATTTAATCGTCTGAGCTGAATTGCCCGACACTACTGACTTTTTACAATAAATCTTGCCTTATGTGCGGTTGAGAACAGAGTATGTGTAGCTGATTCGGGAGAATATTCTAAGGCGTCTGCTTCTTTCCTCTGTGGTGGACGTCACTGGCCCGGCACAGGCCAACTACTCCTTGCCGGGCCTTTTTATGGTCGTCATCCCCGCACTGAACCTTACGGGCTGGTTGGCATCCATACGTCGCGAAGACTTATTTTGATGCTGAAAGTGAGCCTGGAATCTGATCGGAAGTTTATTTTACCTGGCCCTTTACAATCTATTTTTTTTTCTGCAATAAAAACGCCATTCTATAATTCTCATATCTCCAACAAATAAAGGAGAAGACATGAAATTTATAATTCTGGCTATTTTCATGGTATTGCTTCCGCCACTGCCCGAGCGGTATACATCTCCTATATATAAGGAACCGGACGCTCAAAGCAAATTTCAAGACGCACAGGTTCATGTGAAAAAACTGATGGATACTGGCCAGTATCAGGAAGCGGCTAAATACATGCCGATCTACCAGACATTGGCCTTAAAGGCTGCGGAACAAGGAGCTGGGAGGAGCGTGGAAGAAAGCGCCGCGCGTTGCCTGAGAAAAACGGCCGTGGAGCTGTCGCCGGAGCCAGCGCCACCAGTGGTATTCAACGGCAGTTGAAGGAATCGACAGATGAGTCAAACATTTGGGCCCCAGTGTTAGAGTAATGCCGCGTTCAATGCCCGGCTCATCGACCGCTCTGGACGGTTTAACCCCTTCTCTTCTTATGTTTGATCCGCGCAATAGTCCAGGAACCTCTCCCTCCTCCTCATCCCGTTCCGAACCGCCTGCTCATCCCTGGACCGGAAAACGCTGAGGAGTTGCAGAACTCAATGAATCTCAGTGATTTTATTACCCATACACTTATACGCCCATACGCCAATATTTCCAGTATTTCCGTGCCGGCAATTTTTATTGGAGCTCCGGGAATTGAGGTGATCTACGCCGCCTGTCAGATAAACCAATTACGGAGAGAGTTTTGAAAATATCTTACCTGACGGTTGTTTTCTCTACTGTATTAGCGCTATTAAGCCCCATTCATGCACTTGCCGAAAAGGCAGGCGCAAGCGCAACGGCTGGCATTCCAAATAATGAAGGAAAGGTCCTTGCGACGCTGGATGCCCCCGGCTATACGTATATAGAGCTTGCCAACACGGAAAAACGTTTCTGGATTGCTGCCCCTACAACCAGAGTGAAGGTTGGCGATCGCGTTCGTTTTGATCAAAGCCTGGTCATGAAAAACTTCAATAGCAAAACGCCTAATCGCACCTTCGATCAAATCATATTCGTCAGCTCTAAACCGTACTGTATTAATCTTCTCGCCAGCGCGACGATACTACTTTACCGGTCCAATTGCCGTACCTGCCGACGCGTTTTAACGACGGTGGCGCTTTAGTTGCAATAAAAGATCAGTGGGGAGCTTCTTCCCCTGCGGATCCGGATCATGAATCCGGTTTATCAATAAATCGGAAGATCAGAAACATATTCAAGAGATCGGCATAAGCCTCTGCTTTTTATACTTTATTTTCCCTTATGGACTTGATGGGCTTTTTTTGCGCCATCTCTGATTCTGGTTCAACAAATCCTATGAACAGCTTGTTTTTTAACCTGTTTACTTCATCCCGATACTCCGCTGCTTTTTCAAATTCCAGATTTTTCGCGGCGTCGAGCATCTGCTTTTCCAGCACTCTGATCTCTTTCGCCAACTGGACTTCACTCATGGCATCGTAGCGCGCTTGTACTTGAGCCGCCTTAAGTTGCTGCTGCGCAGTCTCAATATTGTAAACACCATCTATTAAATCCTTGACGCGTTTATGAACACTTCGGGGTAGAATGTGCATGTTTGTGATTGAACAAAATCTGCTTGTTACGCCGGCGCTCGGTTTCGCCCATCGCGGAACGCATCGAATCGGTTATTCTGTCAGCATATAAAATTGCGGTGCCGTTGATATGGCGCGCGGCACGGCCTATTGTTTGTATCAGCGAGCGCTCCGAACGCAGAAACCCTTCCTTATAGGCGTCCAGTATGGCGACCAAGGACACTTCGGGGATATCGAGGCCCTCGCGCAGCAGATTGATCCCCACCAATACATCGAATTTGCCCAATCTCAGATCACGAATGATTTCTACTCGTTCCACAGTATCTATATCAGAATGGAGATAGCGCACCTTGATCCCATGATCGGAAAAATAATCAGTCAGATCTTCCGCCATGCGTTTGGTCAACGTCGTGACCAGCACGCGTTCACCCTGGGCCGTTCGAAGATTGACTTCTGACATAAGATCATCCACCTGGGTGGCTGCCGGACGCACCTCGATCTGAGGATCCACCAATCCGGTGGGCCGTACCAATTGCTCTACGACCTGGCCGCTGTGTACTCGCTCAAACTCCGCGGGTGTAGCCGAAACGAACACTGTCTGGGGCATCACTCTCCGAATTCGTCGAACCGCAGAGGGCAATTGTCCAGCGCCGACGGGAGCCGGAAGCCGTAGTCCACCAGATTCTCCTTGCGAGAACGGTCGCCTGTACATCCCGCCAATTTGCGGCACGGTGACGTGGCTCTCATCGATTACCATCAGTGTATTGCGCGGCAATAATCCCATCAAGAGTGGGCGGCGGTTTTCCCGTTTTTTTTCCCGGAGAGATGCCGCGAATAGTTCTCGATGCCTTTACAAAAGCCCAGTTCATTGAGCATTTCGAGGTCAAAACGGGTACGCTGCTCGACACGTTGCAGCTCTACCAGCTTGTTGTGCTGCTGAAAAAACACGATGCGTTCGCTGAACTAGCCTTGATTGTCTCGATCGCGCGCAAGGTAGTGCTTCGAGGCGTTACGTAATGGCTGGACGGGTAGACGGTATATCGGGATACTTTTTTCAACGTGCGGCCGGTAAGCGGGTCGAACAGCGTCATGCTTTCCACTTCATCGTCAAACAGTGATACCCGTCACTGCGGTTTCCGAGCTTTCCGCAGGAAATATGTCGAGTACCTCTCCCCTGACCCGGAAAGTTCCACGGCCGAATTCGAACTCGTTGCGCTCATATTGCATCTCGATCAGCCGCTGGATCGCTGCTCGCTGCGTGATTTTTTCGTTTTCACGCAGATGCAGAATCATGCCATGATAATCCACCGGGTCGCCAATACCGTAGATACAGGAAACGGTGGCGACGATTATCGCGTCGTCCCGCTCGAGCAGCGCCTTGGTCGCGGACAGGCGCATTTGCTCGATGTGCTCATTAATGCTGGAGTCCTTCTCGATAAACAGGTCACGGGAAGGACATAGGCTTCCGGCTGATAATAGTCGTAATAGGATACGAAATACTCGATGGCGTTTTCCGGAAAGAATTCGCGCATCTCAGCGTAAAGCTGCGCGGCCAGCGTTTTGTTGGGCGCCATGATAATCGCGGGGCGAGCGCAGCCGTGCAATCACATGCGCCATGGTGAAAGTCTTGCCGGAACCCGTCACCCCAAGCAGGGTCTGGAACGCAAGGCCATCATCTATCCCCTCCACCAGCTTGTCGATCGCTTCAGGCTGATCGCCAGCAGGGCGTGAACAATTGATGCAACTTATAAGGGCTATTGGGGAAGGTAACGATCACAGGTATAATGCGCGGGCTTACCTGATTTATGGACTATTTTTTAATCTATTTTCCCGGCTCATTTTATCATGCGGACACAAGCCCGCATCAGTGCAAGACTAAGGATATTATCGTGGAACTCTCAAAGCGCGTTCAGGCCATCAAGCCCTCCCCTACCCTTGCGGTCACTGCCCGGGCTGCCCGGCTCAAGGCGGAAGGCAAGGACATCATCGGGCTGGGTGCCGGCGAGCCGGATTTCGATACGCCGCAGCACATCAAGGATGCGGCCATTGCCGCCATCAACAGGGGATTTACCAAATACACAGCGGTGGGCGGCACGCCCGGCCTGAAAAACGCCATCATCGCCAAATTCAAGCGCGACAATGGCTTCGACTACACCGCCAGGCAAATCCTGGTTTCATGCGGCGGCAAGCAAAGTTTTTTCAATCTGACGCTCTCCGTCATCAATCCAGGCGATGAAGTCATCATTCCGGCGCCCTACTGGGTCTCTTATCCCGACATCGTTCTGATTGCCGAAGGAAAGCCAGTCATCGTCGAAGCCGGTATCGAGCAGGGTTTCAAAATAACCGCGGCGCAACTGGAAACAGCCATTACGCCCAAAACCCGGATGTTCGTCATCAATAGCCCCAGCAATCCTTCCGGCGGGGTCTACACATTGGATGAACTCAAGGCCCTGGGCGAGGTCCTGCTCAAGCATCCCAATATCCTCATCGCCACCGATGACATGTACGAGCATATCCTGCTTTCCGGCGGCAAGTTCGTCAATATCCTCAATGCCTGCCCTGACCTGTATCACCGACCATTGTGCTTAACGGCGTATCCAAAGCCTATGCCATGACCGGCTGGCGCATCGGCTATTGCGGCGGTCCGGCGCATATCCTCACCGCCATGGAAAACATCCAGTCCCAGAGCACTTCCAATCCCTACATCGATTTCGCAGGCCGCCGCGGAAACAGCGCTTAATGGCGATCAATCCTGCATTATACCGATGGTGGAGGCATTCAAGGAGCGTAACCAGTTCGTGACCGATGCACTCAACGCCATGCCGGCGTCAGGTGCCTGTTGTCTGAAGGCGCGTTTTATGCGTTTGCCGATACCCGCGAGGCAATCGCGCGACTGCATGCCAAAGGGGTGCTCAACGAATCGCAGCGATATCGCCCTAAGCGAATACCTGCTGGAACACGGCGGTGTAGCGGTGGTGCCGGGTCGGCGTTCGGCAGCGAAGGCTATATCCGTCTTTCCTTCGCCACCGCCATGACCAACCTGGAAAATGCACTACGGCGCATTGCAAAGGCTGCTTAGGCTCTAAAAACTTGCAAGAGTCTTGTCGAAACGCCATAAGTGCCCGGACGCATCTATCTGTCGGGCAGATGCGCAAGTTCCGGATATTTCTCCAGCGCCCGTTGCGATCGTACTTCAAGAGTTTTTTTGCCGCGGCGGTAAAGGCCTGCTGACTATCGGTCTGCGGCGCGAGTCATCGGCGCCAGCTCGACCGAACTGGAAATAATATCCGTCGGTGGCGGCGGGATATCAGTTCTCGGCTGGGCAAGCGGCTCGGCCAGCACTTGCGACACACTTTCGTATCCCCGATTCTCTCCGCCGCTTGACCTCGTCATTATAGTCCGGGGTGCCGGCGAATTTCTCGGACAGCAATTGCAGTATGGAGGTATGGTCCATCGCGCCCTTGAATACGGTGCCGGGCGCAATCCATGGCGATACGATCAGCGCCGGAACCCTGGGGCCGGTACTCTCGAATCCATCGGAAAATAAGCGCGCCAGGCGGCAACCGGGGCGGGAATCGGCAGAGGCGGAACATGATCGAAGAACCCCCCATGCTCATCATGCGTGGCGATAAAGTAGCGTGCGATTCCATTTGGCGGCGTCCTTGGTCAGCAGCTCGTATATATCTCGCAGAAAATGTTCTCCCGGGACCGACGGGCGTGGGTGGATGATTGTCATTCGGGGTCCAGCCGAAATGGACGGGAGAATCGGTATATTCGGGCTCGATGAATATCACCTGCGGCATCTCCGACACCGACTCGGACTCGAAATCTCCCGGAAATTGCCTGAAACTGCGGAAGTTTGGCCCAAGCACATCATCAAATCGATCGAATAGCGTGAAGAACGAAATTCCGCAGTGATACACGCGCCAGCTGACGTTATGAGCGTTCAGCCACTCGAAAATAAAGCTTCCCTTGATCGTGGGAATGGGACGAGGTTCTTGGT
>CAWCDA010000034.1:0-3120 GCA_963794065.1 uncultured Actinomycetes bacterium
CACAAGCTTTCTACCTGCCGATCGACGGTGACAACCGCGGAAGTCAGTCCTCGCCTTGTATGCGCGACATAAACCAGCAGGTCAGAGCCCCACGGCGTTCAGATCGAGTACCTGTGAGTTCGCCTCGACACCCTTTGAGTGTCCGGTGTGTCAGATTCTTACTGGATCTGACCTGGTGAAGAAGGTGCGGACCGTGAAGGGGGGCCCGATGAGTGTGGCAACCGAAGCGCAACTTCGAGAGCAGGTAGCGACACTCGCGGAAGAACTCGAGGTTCCCGGGGTCGGTGTCGGCGTTGCTATCGGCGATGAGGATCACGCGGCGTTCCACGGCGTGACGAGCGTCGAAGACCCGTTGACCATCGACGACAACACGCTGTTCCAGAACGGATCCACCGGCAAGACCTACACCAGCACAGCGATCCTGCGGCTGGTCGAGCGTGGTGAGATGGAGCTGGACGCCCCGGTACGCACATACGTGCCCGAGCTGAAGCTCAAGAATGAGCAGGTGGCGCGTGACGTCACGATGTTGCAACTGTTGAACCACACCGCCGGGTGGGACGGAGACCTATTCGAGAACACCGGCGAGGGCGACGATGCGCTCGACCGCTACGTCGCGCGCATGGCGACGATCGAGCAGGTAACGCCGCTCGGCTCGACCGTCTCCTACAACAACGCATCGCTGGGACTCGCCGGGAAGGCACTCGAGCACGTCACCGGCAAGCTCTACGAGGACGTGATCCGCGAGCTCGTGTTCGAGCCACTGGGCATGAACCGCAGCTTCTACTTCGCGAAGGAGATCATGACGTACCGGTTCGCGCAGGGGCACAAACAGAAGCCAGACGGCACGATCGAGGTCGCAAGGCCGTGGGAGCTAGGGAGGTACGGCAACCCGATGGGCGGTGCCGTGACGACCCTCGCAGACCAGCTGACCTGGGCACGCTTCCACCTCGGTGACGGCACCGGCAGAGACGGCATGCGTGTGCTGTCGGAACAGATGCTCAAGCGGATGCAGCAACCGACCGTGCATTGCCCAGGGAACGCGCTCGGGGACGCCATCGGGATCAGCTGGCTGCTCCGCGATGTGGAAGGGCTTCGCATCGTCGCGCATGGGGGCGACACCGTCGGCCAGCACTCGACGTTCGAGATGGTTCCCGAGAAGCGGTTCGCGATCACATCGCTCACGAACTGTGGCCCCAACGGTGGCGAGTTCAACGAGCGGATCACGCGATGGGCGTTCGAGGCGTACCTCGACGTCGAGATCATCGACCCAGAGCCCCTTCGCCTGGACGACGAGGCGCTCGCCGAGTTCGCGGGCCGGTACGAAACGATCGCCGCGATCGCCGACCTGACCGCCTCCGACGGGCTGCTC
Source organism: uncultured Actinomycetes bacterium (assembly GCA_963794065.1). GTDB lineage: Bacteria > Actinomycetota > UBA4738 > UBA4738 > HRBIN12 > AC-51. The sequence continues at coordinate 1,370 of CAWCDA010000034.1, forward strand.
ATCATCGACGTGACGGTCCGTCCCGGAGGTGCTCGAGCAGCTCGGCGAGGAGCCCTCCGACGAGCCTCCCGTGCCGATCGGGATCCTGCCAGGTGAGGGCGACCGATACATCGTTCCCGACGGACCGGCGAAGGGGATGAAGGGCTACTTCACGCGCGACGAGGAGGGCAGGATCAACGGCATGCACCTCGGAGGCCGATACGCGGAACGCGTCTACTCCTAGCGGGTCGAGGCCGAGATGCCTACATCGTCGACGTCAACGGACAGCGCCAGGTGTTCAGTTCTGGCGCTCGTCGTCGCGGCGACCGGGATCGATGGCCCTCGGCAATGGCTCGTCGTCGTCGTGATAGGACGACAGGAGGCTCGCGGTGGCGCGTTTCGGTCCTCGCGGAGAGTCTGCCCAACGAATCGGCCATCTCCGGATCGTTGCCGAACGCCCACGCGATGTAACGAACGCGTCAGGCCTCGAAGCGGAACGGATCGAACGCGTCCGGGTCGAACGGGTGCGGTTCATCGAGCACCATCGACGCCACCAGTTGGGCCGTTCCGCCTGCCAGCAGTACCCCCTCGGGGCCGTGGCCCGTGGCCGCGAGCAGGCCGTCGCGCAACCAGCCGACGAGCGGCCGGTCATCAGGCGACATCGGACGGATCCCCCATCGGATGCCACCCACCGTCAGGCGTGCGAGCGCCGGCGCGATGCGCACGGCGCGGCGCGCGATCCGCGCAGGTGCGTCGACATCTTCCGCCTCGGGCCGTAGCGCCAGGTGGTGCGACGCGCCGCACACGATCGCGCCGTCGTAGGACTGGTGCAGCAGCGCGGAAACGCCGGGGTCGCGCGGCGGCGCCTCACCGAGCTCGGCGGCAGTCGGCCCGGTCTCGCGCTCACTCCAGTCGCCGTCCTCTTCCTCGATCAGATGCCGCAAGAGGCCGGGCGTGCCGTTGAGCTCCACGATCCAGCCCCGCGCCCCGCTGACGGGAAGGACGATGCCGCGCTTGCGTGCGAGCGGCGACGACCACGGACCCGCCGCGAGCACGACGGCGTCGGCGCGAATGACCCCCTCGTCGGTCACGACACCCGTCACCCGAGGACCGTCCTGGACGACGTCGCGCACGGTGCAGTGCGTTCGCACGTCGGCGCCACTCGCCCGCGCGGCGAGCGCGAGCGCCACGGTCAGCGCACCGGGGTCGATCCGTCGTCCCTGGTCCAGCAGCCACGCCTCCGCGAGGTCCGGCGCGAGCGCCGGCTCGACGTTCCGCAAGGTGGCGCCGTCGAGACGCTCGGCATGGGTGCCCGCGGCCTCCCGATCGGCGACGCGCGATCGGAGCACCTCCGCGCCCGCGGCCGTTGTGGCCACCATCAGGTGCCCAACCGGGTCCGGGTCGAACCGGACCGGCACCTCCGAGCCCGCGATCACCTCGCGGTACATCGCGAGGCTTCCAGCACTCATCGGCCGCAGCGGTGGATCGTCAGAGAGGACGAACCATCCCTGGTTGCGGCCCGAGGCGCCGGCGGCGAGCTCGTCACGCTCGACGAGCGTCACGGTCGAGCCACGGCGTGCGAGCTCGTAGGCACATGCCGTGCCCACGACGCCTCCACCGATCACCACCGCGTCTGGCATGGATGCAGCGTACCGGCGAGCGGCCTTGTCACCGGCCGAGTGATGGCGGGAACGAGCAGGTGGATCGGGTGGGCGCTGAGGGGCTCGAACCCCCGACCTTCGCCTTGTAAGGGCGAGACGAACCTGCAGGTC
>CAWCDA010000035.1:0-108527 GCA_963794065.1 uncultured Actinomycetes bacterium
CCGCCAACCGCACCACCGACGCCGGAGCTTGTCGCGCTGTGCTCCAACGCCGCGTCCTACGAGACGCCGCGAATCGACGTAGCTCCGTTTGCCGCCTGGCCCATGCCGTACGACGGCCACAAGCTGCGCATCTACCAGTACGACCAGCTGCCGGCGGGCCATCGCAACGTCTTCCGCAGCCGCAACGTGATGATCAGCTACGCCGGCCACCCCGGCGACGGCCCGCGCGACCCCAGGCGCTTCTCTCCCCACAGCCACACCGACTTCGAGCAGATCTCGCTCGAGCTCTGGGGCAGCTATCAGCACCACTTGCGCTACCCGTGGGAGCCCGGACCAACCGCCTGGCGTGACGACGCGCACTTCACCGTGCAGGCGCCGGGCATCACCGTCATGCCCGTCAACGTCATCCACACCAGCCAGGCCATGGACCCCAGCGGCAGCCGTCTCAGCGACATCTAGCCGGAGCCGTCCTTCAGGGCAAACTCGGTGGAATCGACGCGGAGCGAGTCGGTGAGGAAGCGGGCCTCCACCTGCAGGCCCTCCTCCCACGAGCCGGCCCGGCCGAAGCGCTTGCCCAGCTGCTTGAGCAGCATCTCGGCGAACCAGTTCTGGCTGGTGTTGAGGATCGGGAAGATCCAGTCGCGCACCGGCCGGCCGGCGACCTCGGCGACCGGCAGGGCGGCGCGGGCCTGGCGGTAGAGCATCGAGTCGGTGGTCGAGCGGGTGGTGCCGGCGACGGCGATGCCCGCCTCGGCGAGCACCTGGCGCAGGGCGCGCGCGGCCCAGCGGTTGGGGTCGCTCACCGCGAACGATTCGGTGTGGGGCGCCCGGTCCATCGCCACCGTGCCCTCGGCCCAGACCCGGTCGGTGCCGGGCACCCGGAAGAAGCGGTTGCCGATGTCGGTGACGCCGCCGGCGGGCACCGTCACCGTGCGGTTCTCGAACAGGATCTCCTCGAGATCGGGCGTGTAGCTGATCAGCGCCGGCGCGCCCGGCGCGGTGCCGGGGCCCAGGTGAAGTCGATCGAGTTGTCGTGGAAGCCGAGCCCGCTCACCGGCGCGGCGTACCACCAGTTGAGGTCGAACTGCTCCCAGCCGGGATGCACCAGCAGCGGCTCGAAGTAGCTGCCGTCTCCCACCAGGTCGCCCTGGATCACCCGGACGCCCTTGGCCTTGAGGCCTTCCGCCAGCACCCGCAGACGGGCGAACGGGTCGCGGTCGCAGGCGCCCTCCCGCAGGGTGTCGGTGCCGTAGCAGCGGACGCCGAGCGTCGGGTCGCCGCGGCCATAGAGCACCAGGTCGCCCTGCAGCACGCCGTCCTTGATCGGCCCGGCGGCATAGAGGCTGGTGCGCACGGTCAGGTCGGGCGGCAGGAGCGCGGCCGCGACGCGCTCACCACCAGCTTGGCGGTGCTGGCCGGGGTGAAGAGCCGATGCTCGTTGCGACCGTAGACCAGCTTGCCCTTCTGGTCCACCACCGCGACGCCCCAGAAGGCGCGGTCGAAGGGCGGTGCGTCGAGGCGGCGGTCGAGGCGCTTGCTCAGCGACTGGGCGCCGAGGACGCTGGGGCCCAGGGAGGCAGCGGCGCAGAGGACTATCGCGGCCATGGTGCAGTACCCCCGCGCCTCAGCGCCCCTCATACGTCACCCTCCGATCCACCACCGCATACACTACGTCGGTCATCAGATTCACCATGACGAAGACCAGGCTGAGGAAGAGAATGCTCCCCTGGATGGCGGGGAGGTCCCGCTTGTCGATCGCGGTCAGGACGTAGCGGCCGACGCCGGGCCAGCTGAAGATCGTCTCCGTGAGAATAGATCCGGTGAGGTAGCTGCCGAAATCGAGGCCCAGCACGGTGACGACGGGGATGAGCGCGTTGCGAAAGGCGTGCCCCAGCACCACCCGGCGCTCGGAGAGGCCCTTGGCCCGCGCGGTGCGGATGAAGTCGCTCGAGAGAACCTCCTGCATCGCGTCCCTCGTCATCCGCGCCAGGAAGGCGACCGAGCGCATCCCCAGCGTCGCCGCCGGAAGCACGAGGTGGGCGAGTCCGCCGGATCCGGACGGCGGGAGCCAGCGGAGGGTCACCGCGAACAGCAGGATCAGCACCAGCCCGACCCAGTACACCGGAAACGAGATGCCGAGGTAGGCGCCAAGGGTGGCGACGCGATCGGGCCAGGAGCCCGGGCGCCAGGCGCCGTAGATGCCGAGCGAAATGCCGGCCAGCGCGGCGAAGAGCATCGCCGCGCCGGCCAGGCGGAGGGTCGCCGGAAAGCGCTGCAGCAGGTCGTCCAGGATCGGCCGGCGGGTGATGTAGCTGGTGCCGAGGTCGCCCCGGGCCACGCCGCCGGCATAGCGGACGAAGCGGAGCGGGAGCGGGTCGTCCAGGTGCAGCTCGGCCCGAAGGCGGGCCAGGGTCGCGGGGTCGCTGCGCTCGCCCACCATCGCCTGAACCGGATCGCCCGGCGCCACGTAGAGCAGGAGAAAGGTGACCAGCAGGACCCCCAGCAGGGTGGGCGGGAGGAGCGCCGCCGCGGAGAAGGAGGAAGCGGCTCACCGGACGATGCGCACGCCGGTCCACCGCTGGCCGGTCACCACCAGGGGAATCCGCCACCCGTCACCTCCGGCCGCATCGCCCACACGTCGATGGGAAACCAGAGGAAGATCCAGGGGGCGAGGTCGAAGATCCGCCCGTCGATCGCGCGGCTGAGCCGCGCCTTCTCCAGCGAGTCGGGGGTGCTGCGCGCCCGCATGATCTCGGCGTCGAGCGCCGAGTCGGCCAGGAAGGCATAGTTGCCACCGGGACCGCGGTTGGACGAGTGAAAGAGCGGGAAGGTGAAGTTCTCCGGATCGGGATAGTCGGCGTACCAGTCGCCGAGGTAGAGGTCCGCGCCGCCGTTCCGCACCGCGGCGCGGACGGCGGGGGCGTCGCGCTCCACGATCTCCACCCGGACGCCCACGGCGGCCAGGTCCTGCTGCACCGACTGCGCCACCCGGGCCAGCTCGCCCCGCCGGTTGCGCCAGAGCTGCAGCTTGACGCCGCGGGCGAACCCGGCCTCCGCGAGCAGGCGTCGCGCGCCGGCGGTGTCCCAGGGGAACGGAGCGCGGGTGGAGTCGTAGCCCACGATGCCGGGCGGAATCGCCCCGGCGGCGCGGACGCCGCGCCCGGCCCAGGCGGTCTTGAGGATAGTCTGGACGTCCACGGCGAGGTTGAGCGCGCGGCGCACCCGCACGTCGCGCAGCGGTCCTCGCGTCGTATTCATCGCAATGTAGAGATCGCGGATCGCCGGGCGGCGAAGGAGTTGCTCGGGAAAGCCCTGCTCCCAGCGACGGGTTTCACCGTAGGGAATCTCCAGGACGCTCAGGAGGCCGGCCTCGTACTCGGCGCTCTGGGTGAGGGCCTCGGGGATGATCCGGATCCGCAGGCTGTCCTCCAGCGGCGCGCCGCCCCACCAGCGGTCGTTGCGGGCGAGCAGGATGGCATCGTCGTGACTCCAGCTCACGAACCGCCAGGGTCCGCTGCCCACCGGATGCTGGTCGAAGCCCGGAGGCGCCGGCACCGGCACGACCGCGGCGACCGGCATGGCCAGGAAGAGCGGAAAGAGGTTGAGCGGCTCGGCCAGGGTGAACGCGATGGTGGAATCGTCCGGCACCTCGATCCCGGGCACCGCGCGGCTCCGGCCGGCGGCATAATCCGCCGCGCCCCGGATGGGCAGCAGCGGCCACTGTCTCGCCGCCTGGGTCGCCGGGTCCAGGGCGCGGAGGAAGGAGGCACGCACCTCCCGGGCGCCGATCGGCCGACCGTCGTGGAACGCGGTGTGCGGACGCAGATGGAACGTGTAGCGCCGGCCGGCCGGGTCGGATTCCCAGCGCTGGGCCAGCCCCGGGCGGAGCCGGCCGTCCGGATCGAGCTGCACCAGGTTGTCGAACAGCAGGGTGACCACCTCGCCGCTCTGCACGTCGGTCGAGCGGGCAGGGTCGAGCGAGGCGGGGTCGGCGCTCAGGTAGTACTCGAGCCGGCTGGCGGGGGCCGGTCCGGAGCCGCAGGCCCCCAGGAGGAGCAGCAACGGGTAGAGAGGTCGCGGCATTACCACCGGGGGTCCGCTGCTCGTTGACTTGTGATCGTAACGGCGTGAAACTACTGACCTTACACCCATGGCGTCAATCGCAGCCCGGAGCGGTGCCGTCCCGCCTCACTCGAACCCGGAGTGCCGAATGAGGGGAGCCGTCGCGGTTGCGTGCGCGTTGCTCCCCTTATTGCTGTTCGGGGGGCGCCCCGCGGCGGCCCAGGAACCCCAGCGGGTGATCCGGGAGCTCAGGTTCGAGGGCAACCGGGCGATCCCGGACGAGATCATCGCCAGCGCGATCGCCACCACGCAGTCGAGCTTCTTTGCCCGCAACCTCCTGTTCCGCTGGCTCGGCCTGGGCGAGAAGCGCTACTTCGACGAGCAGGAGTTCCGCCGGGACGTGGTTCGCATCGAGGTGCTGTACCGCCGGAGCGGCTACCCCCAGGCGCTGATCGACACGGCCGTGGTGCGCGATCCGCTCAACGTCTTCATCACCTTCCGCATCACCGAGGGCCCCCCGATCCGGGTGGTGAGGCTCGCCACCAACGGGCTCGACAGTCTCACCGGCGACCTCCGGCGCCAGGTGCTCGCGCGACCTGCCGTTGCAGCAAGAGGATCCGTTCAATCGCTACCTGATGCAGGCCAACTCCGATACGCTCTCGCGCCGACTCAAGGACCGTGGCTACCCCGATGCCCGGGTGTTCACCTCCTTCGAGACCGATCGTGACGCACTGACGGCGCAGGTGAGCTACGACGTGGAGACCGGGAAGCCGGCCGTCTTCGGGGCCGCGCGGGTGGTGGGCGCCAAGCGCATCGCGCCCGGGCTGGTGCGGGCCCTTCTGGTGGCCCGGCCGGGACGATCCTACGTCCAGGACGAGCTGTTCCAGAGCCAGCGCAACCTCTACTCCTCGGATCTCTTCCGCTACGCCACGGTCAACATCGACTCCGCCGCCTACCAGGCGGGTGAGGACTCGGTGCCGCTGGTGGTGCAGGTGAACGAGAGCCGGCCCCGACGGGTCCGGGCGGGGGTCGGCTACGGCACCGAGGACTGCTTCCGCACGTCGGCGGGATGGACCTCGCGCAACTTCCTGGGGAGCAACGGCCGCATCCTCGACGTCACCGGCCAGCTCTCCCGGGTCGGCGTAGGCGAGCCGACCGACTGGGGACTCGCCGACAACATCTGCAGCGGGTCGCAGGAGGACTCGATCGGCAGCCGGCTGGTGAACTACAGTCTGAGCGCGGCGGTGCGGCGGCCGGCCTTCCTCTCCAGCAACAACACCCTGCAGGTGTCGGTGTATTCCGAGCGCCGCTCCGAGTTCAAGGTGTACCTCCGCCGGGAGACCGGGACCACGGTGACCCTGCGCCGGGAAACACCCCGCCGGCGGATTCCGCTGTCGCTGAGCTATGCGCTCACCTACGGCCGGACCGAGGCCACCGCGGCGAGCTTCTGCGGCTCCTTCAACGCCTGCACCCCGGACGTGGTGGCGCTGCTCCGGCAGAACCGGGTGCTCGCCACCCTGACCGGCACCGCGACGTTCCCCACCACCAACAGCCCGATCGATCCGTCCCGCGGCAGCATCAAGTCGCTGGAGATGACGGTGAGCTCGAAGTACCTGGGCTCGGCCGAAGAGCAGCAGTTCACCCGGCTGGTGGGCGACGCGGCCTGGTATCGCCCGATCACGCGCGACGCGATCCTGAGCTGGCGGGTGCGGGGCGGGATGATCTTCTCGCCCACCGTCGCCATCGCCTCGCAGACCGGCAACTTCATCCCGCAGGAGTACCGCTTCTACGCCGGCGGCCCCAACGACGTGCGCGGGTTCGAGCGCAACGAGCTCGGCCCGGTGGTCTACGTCGTCTCCAAGCGCGAGGTGGACGAGGCGACCGGCGAGGTCCGGCCGATCAACCCCGACTCGGTCCAGGTAGCCGCCACCGGCGGCAACACCCTGGCGCTGGCCAACGTCGAGCTGCGGCTGCCCTCGCCACTGTTCAGCTCCCGGCTTCGGCTTCGCCGCGTTCGTGGACGCCGGCGGGGCCTGGACCCGGCAGCGACGAGCGCTCGAACCCGCGTGATCCGGGTGACGCCCGGGCGTCGGGCTCCGGCTGGGGACGCCGCTGGGCCCCGCCCGGCTCGACGTGGCCTACAATCCCTATAAGCTCCAGTCGGGCCCGTTATTCCAGTTCGACACCACCGGGGCGCTGACCCCGGTGCCCGGCGAGCCCAGCTACGTGCTCGATCGGAAGGGGCGGATCACGTACCACATCGCGGTGGGACAGCCGTTCTGATGCGCCGGCGGATCGCGCGGTTCGTCTTCGTCTTCCTGCTCGGGACCCTGGCGATGGTGCTCGGGCGTGGTCACCTCGATGACCCTGACCCCGCCGGGGCGGGACCTGCTCGCGCGCTCCGTCTCCCGCTTCCTCGACCGGGTGGTGAACGGGCGGGTGCACGTCGGGGCGATCTCCGGCTCGTTCCTCTACGACCTGGTGCTGACCGACCTCGTGGTGCGCGACACCAGCGGCGCCCTGCTGGCCGACCTGCCGCGCGCGCGGGTCGGCTTCCGGCTGCCCAACCTCATCGCCGGCGAGTTCGTGCTGGGCAGCGTGCAGCTCGACCGGCCGGTCGATCCAGCTGATCAAGCACCGCAACGGGCGGATGAACTACGAGGACGTGCTGCGGATCGGGAAGGGCACCGCCGGGCGGCAAGTCGCCGCTGGTGGACTTCCACAACGTGCGGGTCGACGACGGGACGCTCCGGATCGCGCTGCCCTGGAATCCCGACCGCTCGCTCCGAACCCAGACCCAGCAGGACTCCGCGCTCGCCGCCGAGCGGGCCAAGCCGGGGCGGATCGATCGAGGAGAGCCCCGAGGGCCTCCGGCGGGTGATCCTGCTGTCCGATCTCACCACCCGGCTGGGCCGGCTCCGGATCGCGACGCCGGACCGGCTGCCGTTCACCATCGACATCGACTCGATCGCGACCCGGCTCAACGATCCCGCCGTCACCGTGCGCGACGCGGTGGGGCGGGTGCGGCTCCGGGGCGACAGCGCGGTCTTCAGCCTGCGCCGCGCCGCGCTGCCCGACACCCGGTTCTCCGGCGGCGGCGCGGTGACCTGGCCGCGGGACACCATGCTGTTCGACTTCCAGGTGATCTCGCCGCACGTCAACCTGGACGATCTGCGCTGGGTCTCGCCCGACTTCCCGTCGATGACGGGGAGCGGCGTGCTCGCCGCGCAAGTCGGAGAACGGCGCGCCGCACCGCGTACGACATCCGCGACCTGCATCTGCAGAACGGCGACCAGCGGGTCGACGGCGAGCTCGTGGCGATCACCGACCGGCCGCGCGGCCTCGGCGTCCGCGACATGCGCGTGACGCTGCGCGAATCTCGACCTCGACGCGGTGCGCGACTACGTGGACTCGCTGCCGTTCTACGGGACGCTGAGCGGGACGCTCGCGGGCGCGGGGTTCCTCGACGACATGGAGGTCCGGATCGACTGGGCCTTCGCCGACGCCAGGGTGCCGGGCCGGCCGGTGACCCTGATCGCGGGCGAAGGCGGTCGTCGGGGCCCGTCGCGACAGCGGGCTCACCTTCACCGACTTCGCGGTGCGGCAGCTCCGACGTGGACCTCCGCACCGTGCGCCTGGTGGCGCCCGCGGTGATCCTGGAGGGCCGGCTCGACGCCGTCGGCACGCTCGACGGGCCGCTGCACAACGTCACCTTCCGCGGCACCGCCCGGCAGCGGACGGCGGGCGCCCGCCCAGCACGGCGATCGGGATCGCTCTACCTCGACACCCGGCGCGACACGCTCGCCCTGGCCACCGACGTGGCATTCGAGCCGCTCTCGTTCGAGGGGATTCGCCGCGCGTTCCCGGCGCTCAAGTCGCGGGGCGAGCTGCGCGGGCCGCTTCCGGGGCGAAGGCACGCTGGACGATCTCGCCGTGGACGCGGACCTGACCGGCGAGCTCGGCAGCTTCACCGCGAAGGGCAGCATCACGGTGGAGCCGCCGCACTGGGCCGCGGAGGACCTGCTGCTCCGCTTCCCGAAGCTCGACCTCGCCGCGCTGACCGGGCGCGACATTCCGACGTCGCTCGCGGGCGAGCTGCAGGTGACCGGAAGCCTCGACACTCTGCGTGCGCCGGAGGGCCGGGTCACGCTGGCCCTCGGCCGGAGCCGGATGCGGGAATGGACCCTCGACAGCGTGTTCGCCCGGGGGGAGAGCCGCGACAGCCTGCTCCGCCTCGACACCGCGTACGCCGAGTGGCAGGGCGCGCGGGCCGCGGGATCGGGCAGCCTGGGCTGGGGCGTGCCGCACACCGGCCGGATGGAGTTCTCGCTCGCGGCCGACAGCCTGATCGCGCTTCGACTCTCTGCTGCTCGCCGCCACGGGCCAGCACCGGGACACGACGCCCGAAAGCCGGGCCCTCAACGGCGCGGCGGCGGGGCGGGTGGTGCTCGCCGGGAGCTTCGACACGCTGCAGGTCGTCGGGCAACCTCGAGGTGCGCGACTTCACCTTCCAGACCCTGCGCTCGCCGCGGATGGCGGGCACCTTCACCTCGGCCGGCGGGCGGCGTCCCCACGTCGTGGCCTCCGCGGAGTGCCGACACCCTGCTCATGGGGAGCTATCGGTTCACCCGCCTGGCGGGCCGGGTCGACGGCTTCGCCGACTCCCTCGCCTGGGCCGGCGGAAGCACCCTGGCCGCAAGGCTCGCGGATCGACGGGGCGGGGCAGTACGAGCTGCGCCGACAGCATCGGCCTGATCTGGGTGGACAGGCTGCAGGCCGCGCTGCCCGGCCACACCTACGTGCTGGCCGACCGCGCGGTCATGGCGCTGGCCAAAGGGGCGCCGACGCTGACCCCGGTGTCGCTCGAGGCCACCGACGGCTCCGGGGCGCTGCGCATGTCCGGCACCATCCCGGACGAGCAGCCCGGCGCAGCTCGCGGTGGAGACCTTCGGGCTCGACCTGCAGGATCTCTACAGCCTGATCGGCCGCGACACCCTCGGCGTCGCGCGGCGAGGTGGGGCTCACCCTGCAGGTGGGCGGCACGGCGCCGCGCGCCGACCTTCCGCGGCACCGGCCGGGTGGACCAGGCGCGCTTCGGCGACTTCCGGGCGCCCTTCCTCCAGGGCGTGCTCAACTACCAGAATCAGCGGCTCGACGCGAACCTCGACCTCTGGCGCACGGGCGAGAACATCCTCACCGTCGAGGCGCACCTGCCGATGGACCTCGCTCTGCGGGGCGTCGAGCGCCGCAGGCTCGAGGGGCCGCTCACCGCGCCGCGCCTATGCCGACAGCGTGGACCTCGGGCTGCTCGAGGCGCTGACGCCGGCGGTGGATCGGGTGGAGGGGCGCCTGGCCGTGAACGTGCAGGTCGAGGGGACCTGGAAGCGGCCCCGCCTCGCGGGGGCGATCGCGGTCAGCAACGGGACCATGAACATTCCCGGCCTCGGCGTGCACTTCGGCAGCGTGGACGGGAGGGCCCTGCTCCAGGGCGATTCCGTGCTGCTCAAGGACGTCCGGATCACCAGCGGCGGCGGTGCGCTCGCGGTGCGGGGAGGGATGCAGCTCGAGGACCTCTCCCGCCCGATCCTGGCGCTCGACGCCCGGGCCGACCAGTTCCGCGCCATCGACGTGCGCAACTTCCTGACCCTGGTGGCGACCGGCGACATCCAGCTCCGCGGCCCGGTGTTCGGCGCGACCCTCACCGGCAGCCTGACGGCCAACAGCGGCGTGCTCTACTTCGCCGACCTGGTCAACAAGCGGGTGATCGACCTGGAGGATCCGGCCTATCGCCGACCTGCTCGACACGACCCTGATCCGGCGGGAGAACCTGGGCAACAAGTTCCAGAACCGGTTCATGGACTCGCTCCGGGTGGAGGACCTGCGGGTCGGCTATCGGGAGCGACGTCTGGCTCCGCAGCGCGGAGGCCAACATCCAGCTCGACGGCTCGGTGCGGCTGACCAAGTTCGGGCAGGAGTACCAGCCGACCGGGACGCTCAACGCGCCGCGGGGGAGCTACACGCTCAAGATCGGGCCGGTCACCCGCGACTTCACCGTCAACAAGGGACAGGTGCAGTACATCGGCGACCCTGAACGCCAACCTCGACATCCAGGCGCGGCACACGGTGCGCGCCGTCCGGGGCGAGGAGATCCCGATCATCGCCAACATCGAGGGGACGCTGTACGCGCCCAAGGTGACGCTGGAGAGCACCCTCCGGCCGCCGATCTCGGAGACCGACCTGGTCTCCTACCTCGTCACCGGCTACCCGGCCAACGACGCCAGCCAGCTCGGCCAGTCCAACGCGGTGCTGACCGGGCTGGCATACTTCTCCAGCGCGCTCTCCAGCGAGCTGGAGCGCGCGCTGATCCAGGACTTCGGCGTGCCCGATCGACCTGATCGAGATCCGGCCGGGGGTGAGCGCGAGCGGCGAAGGCGACGTGCCGACCCAGATCGCGGCCGGATGGCAGATCGGACGCAAGACTTTCCTGACCTTCAACGCCGGCTTCTGCCCCGACTTCAGCCAGTTCAGCAGCCGGAACTTCGGCGCGAGCTTCGAATTCCGCTTCAACCGCGAGTGGCGCTTCATGAGCAGCGTGGAGCCGACCTACCAGTCGTGCTCGGGGAGCACGTTCACCAATCCGTTCCTCTCCAACAATCGCTACCAGATCGGCACCGACATCCTCTGGGAGCGGGAGTTCTAGGTGGCGCGGGCGCTGCTCATCACCAACCCCGCCGCCGCGCGGACGCAGCAGCGCGCGGTGGCGGCGGTGATGCGCGCCCTGCACCGGAGCGGGCTGGGGCGCCGAGGTGCTCGCCACCGGCGGCCCCGGCGACGCGCGCCGGCCTCGCCGAGTACGGCGTGGCCGAGGGGGTGGACGTGGTGGCGGTCTTCGGGGGCGACGGCACGACGATGCAGGCGGCCGCCGCGCTGGTGGGGACCGAGGTGGCGCTGGGGGTCATTCCCGGGGGTACCGGCAACCTGCTCGCGGGGAACCTCCGGATTCCCGCCTCGCCCGCGCGGGCCGCGCGGGCGCTGGTCGCGGGGCGGCCCCGCCCGTTCGACCTCGGGCGGATGGAGCGGGCCGGCGGCGCCCAGTACTTCGCCGTGGCCTGCGGCGCCGGCTACGACGCCCGGGTCATGGCCGCGACGCTCTCGGAGCACAAGCGGCGCTGGGGGATGGTGGCCTACGCGGCCACGACGCTCCGGCTCATCGGCGGCATCCGGAGCGCGACCCACATCATCACGATCGACGGCGTGGAGTACGACGCCAACGCGGCCATGGTGCTGGTGGCCAACTGCGGCGAGGTGATCCCGCCCTTCGTGAAGCTCGGCGGCGGGCATCCGCCCCGACGACGGCCTGCTCGACGTGGTAGTGGTGCGGGCCAACAGCTTCGGCCAGAGCGTACGGGCCGTGTGGGACCTTCTCCGCGATGCCCCCACCACCGAGGGGATCGAGACCTTCGTGGGCTACGCCCGCGGCCGGGAGATCCGGGTCGAGACCGAGCCGGTCGAGCCGGTGCAGCTCGACGGCGAGCCCGGAGGCGAAACACCATTCACCGTCAAGGTCGTGCCGGGGGCGATCCGTATCATGCTGCCGTAGGCCATGGCGCGACGGGCGCGGACTGTTTAATTTCTAGGGGGCGGTCGGATGCACCGTCGCGCTTCACGCAATACCCCCACGAGGCACCAGCATGGCCGGATCCGTTCTCCTCATCGATGACGATGTCGACGTGCTGCGCAGCATCGGGAATTACTTCGAGCGGCTCGGCTATGAGGTCACCCGGGAGCTGAGCGGCGAGGCCGGCCTGGCCACGTTCGACCGGATCCGCCCCGAGGTCGTGATCCTGGACCTCCGGCTCCCGGGAATGGACGGCATGGAGGTGCTGGAGAACCTGCGCCAGCGCGACGCCGCCGTCATCCTGCTGACCGGGGAAGTGGACGTCCCCACCGCGGTGCGCGCCATGCAGCTCGGCGCCGAGAACTTCCTGACCAAGCCGGTGGACATGGAGCACCTCGCGGCCGCGACCGCCCGGGTGGCCGACAAGGCGAGGCTGCGGCGGGTCAACGAGGCCCTGCTGGTGCAGAGCTCTCCCGACCACGGCCTCGATTCGCTGGGCGCGTCCAGCATGATGCAGGACTTTGCCCACCAGGTCGGGCTCCTGGCCCAGAGCGAGCGGACCACCGTGCTGCTCAACGGCGAGAGCGGGACCGGCAAGGGGTGGGTGGCCCGGATGATCCACGACCTGAGCCCCCGGTCCAAGGCGCCCTTCGTCGAGGTGAACTGCGCCGGGCTCAACGCCACCTTCCTCGACTCCGAGCTGTTCGGCCACGAGAAGGGCGCCTTCACCGACGCCAAGGACCGCAAGCAGGGGCTGTTCGAGATCGCCGACCGCGGGACCATCTTCCTCGACGAGATCGGCGATCTCGCCCCGGAGCTGCAGCCCAAGCTGCTCAAGGTGCTGGAGACCAAGACCTTTCGCCGGCTCGGCGGAACCCGCGAGATCACCGTGGACGTGCGGCTCATCGCGGCCACCAACAAGAACCTGCAGCAGGAAGTCGAGGACACCCGCTTCCGGGAAGACCTCTACTACCGGCTGAGCGTCATGCCGCTCACCCTGCCGGCGGTGCGCGATCGCTCCCGCGAGGACCGGCTCTCGCTGATCACCCGCCTGATGGGCGATCTGCAGGCCGAGATCGCCGACGGCCCGACCACGCCCTCGGCGGAGGTCCTGGAGCGGCTGCTGGCGTATCCCTGGCCCGGCAACGTGCGGGAGATGCGCAACGTCCTGGAGCGCGCCCTGATCCTCGGCCGCGGGCAGCCGGCGATGAGCGTCGAGCACCTTCCCGGCGAGTTCCGGGCCCGCCCCGGCATCGGCGACCGGCGCCACACGCCGCTCAGCCTCGAGGACCTCGAGCGGCAGCACATCGAGCGGACCCTCAAGCACCACACCGGCAATCGGACCCGCGCGGCGATCGAGCTGGGGATCTCCCGCGCGACGTTGATCAACAAGATCAAGCGGTACAACCTCACCGCGTGACGGGCGATGGCCGAGACTCCACGAGCACGACGCGATGTCGTGCCGCTCCTGCGGCCGCGAGGAGCGGGCATCCGAGGGCTATCCCTGCGCCCGCTGCGGGACGTTCATCTGCCTGATCTGCACCTTCCGCGGCGTCACCCTCTGCCGGGAATGCCAGGCCCGCGAAGCCGGCGGCTCGCCGCCGGCCGAAAGCGAAGGATGAGCTCCGGGTGAGCGCCGGCCAGATCGCCGCTCGCGCGGCGCTGGTCCCGCTCCAGGCCGAGCCCTCGCTCCGCGCCGAGCTGGTGAGCCAGCTCGTCCTGGGCGAGACCGCCGTCGTCTCAGGAGGCCTCCGGGGAGTGGCGCCGCGTCCGCTGCGACCTCGACGGATACCTCGGCTGGGCGCATACCGGCTACCTGGTCGAGCTCGACGCCCGATGCGGCCGCCGCCTGGCGCGCCGAAGCGACGGGCTGGAGCCTCGGCGCGGTCGCCCGAGTCGGCGCCGATCTGGTGCGGCTGCCGCTCCGGGCCCGGGTGGCGGTCGACCGCGCATGGCGTCCGGCTGCCGGACGGCCGGCTCGCCGCGCTCGCGGCGGGCGAGGTGCCCGCCGCGGCCGACGTCTGCCGGAAGGCGGCGACCTTGCCGCCCGAGCGATGGGCGATGGAGCGCTTTGCCGGGGCGCCGTACCTGTGGGGCGGAGTGACGCCATGGGGCGTGGATTGCTCCGGGCTGGTGCAGACCACCTTCGCCGCGCGCGGCGTGCTGCTGCCGCGGGACGCCGCGCTGCAGGTCGAGCACGGCGCGCCGGTCGCGGCCGGATGAAATCCGTCCCGGCGATCTCCTCTTCTTCCGGGGCGAGTCCACCGAGCGCATCACCCACGTCGCCTTCGCCGCCGAGGGCGACCGGCTGATCCACTCGACCCTCCCCTGCGGCGGCATGGTCGCCGGAGAGCTGGCGCGCGGGAACCCGCGCGGCGCCGCTCCGGGACCGGCTGGTCGCCGTGCGCCGGCTGGAGACCCGGTAGACGCCGCCGCACGCCATGCGCAAGCTCGTCCTCTTCGACATCGATGGCACGCTCCTGCTCACCGCCGGCGCCGGGCGCCGCGCCATCGTCGCCGCGCTCTCGGCGGAGGTCGGACCGCAGCGACGCGTTCGACCGGATCCGATTCGACGGCAAGACCGATCCCCAGATCGTGGCCGAGCTGCTCGAGGCGGCGGGGCACGAGGAGCCGCGCGAAGCGGCGCGGGTCCAGCGGCTCTGCCGGTCGTACGTCACCCATCTCGAGGCCGAGCTGGAGCGGCCCACCACCCGGACCACCCTCATGCCCGGCGTGCTCGAGCTGCTCGACCGGCTCGAGGCGCACGAGGACGCGGTGCTCGGCCTTCTCACCGGAAATCTCGAGCGGGGCGCCGCGCTCAAGCTGCGCTCCGGCGGCATCGACCCGGCGCGCTTCCGGGTCGGCGCGTACGGCTCGGACGCGGCGCACCGGCCCCATCTTCCCGAGATCGCCGCCCGGCGGGCGGCAGCCCTCTTCGGCCGGATGCCCGACCGGCACGCGAGGTGGTGATCATCGGCGACACGCCGGCCGACATCCATTGCGGGCAGGCGATCGGCGCCCGCGCGATCGCGGTCGCCACCGGCTCGTACGGGGTGAGCGACCTGGCCGCCTGCGGCCCGCACGCCGTGTTCCGTCGATCTCTCCGCCACCGAGCAGGTGGTGGACGCGATCTTCCGCTGAGCCGTTCCGTTCATGCTGGCGGAGCTCGAGCTCAAGGCGGTGATCCCGGATCCCGAGGCGCTCCGCGGCCGCCTTCGGTCCGCGGGCGCGATCGCCGGGTTCCGCGGCCGGATGACCGACCGGCGATACGATCGCGCCGGCGAGCTCGCGGCCCGCGACGAGGTGCTCCGCATCCGCACCTATCACCATCCCAACGGCGGCACCGAGTCGGTGCTCGCCTGGAAGGGCGCCACGAGCCGGTCACCCGAGGGATACAAGCTGCGCCAGGAGATCGAGCTGGCCGTGCAGAGCGAGCGCGGCGCGGCGGAGCGACTCCTCGGGCGCGCTGGGCTACGCGCCGGTCCACCTGATCGAGCGCGAGGTGGAGATCTACCGGGTGGAGGAGGCCACCGTCCGGCTGGAGCGGTATCCCGGAAATGGACTCGCTGGTGGAGGTGGAGGGCGACCCTGAAGCGATCGAGCGCGCCATCGTGGTGACCGGCATCGCCCGCGTCGCCTTCACCGCCGAGGCGCTGAGCGAGTTCGTGCGCCGGTACGAGGCGCGGACCGGTGCGGCGGCGCGGCTGTCGGCCGAGGGCGCGGCGTGGTGATTCCCGAGCTGGGCCCCTCGCTGGGCCGACTCACCGACCCCGGCCCCGAACCGCGCCGAGGCCACCGGTCTTCGGCTGGACGACATCCGCCTCCGGCTGGTCACGGGCGTCTTCGATCTGGCCGGCGCCGCCCGGGGCTTCGCCGCCGCCGGCGACCAGCAAGGGGCGATGACGTCGCTCAGCCGGGTCGCCTGGCTGGCGCTGTGGGAGAAGGCGCTCGCCTCCGCCGCCGAACGAATCACCGGGCTCGGTCAACGCCGGGCTGGAATCGGCCGCCGAAGAGTCGCGGTTCCCGCGCGGCCGGCTCGAGCCGCTCCGCCTTCGCGCCGAAGATACCCGCGCCATCGCGGCGCGGCTGGGGCGGGGCGGGGCGCCCCTGGTCGCGGCGCTCGACGCACTGGAGCAGGCCGGGCGCGGGTCCGGCCCGAACGGCGACGCCGAGGCGGCGTGGCGTCAAGGGCTCAACGCGGCCGCCCGGCGGCTCGAGGCGGCGTGGCTGGCGCTGGAGGTCGGCCGCGGACGACGAGCAGCGGCACTGGCAGGCGGAGGTCGAGCGGGTTCGACGCTGGCGCGCGCCCGCGGTGGCCGCTCTGGCTGATCACGGCCGCGGTGATCGGAGCCGCGGCATACGTGGGCCTGGTGCTCGGCGGGTATCTCCCGGTGCCGCCGGCGCTGGAGGGGCTGGCCGAGTGGTGGTGGGCGAGATGGTGAACCCGATCGGCGTGGGGATCGATCTGGTGGATCTCGCCCGGGTCGCGAGCATGCTGGCCGACAAGGGCGAGCATGCCTTCGCGCGCCTCTTCACTGACGAGGAGCGCGCCTATCTGGCGACCCGGCCCGACCCCACCGGCCACGCCGCGGCGCGCATCGCCGCCAAGGAGGCGGTGTACAAGGCGCTGCAGTCGCTCCCCGGCGCCCGCGGCGTCGGCTGGCGCGACATCGAGGTCACCCGCGATGCCGAGGGCCGCCCGGCGATCCGGCTGCACGGCCTGGCCGAGCGGCTGGCCGCCGAGGCGGGTGGGCTGAAGATTCAGATCTCGCTGACGCACTCGAGCGTGGAGGCGGGGGCGGTGGCGGTGATTACGGCGCGTTCGCCCCCAGCACCTCCCTCACCTTCCTCGCCAGACATATCCGACGTGAACGGCTTCTGCAGAAACCCCTGCTCGGCGCCGAGGCCGCGCTGGGAGATCTCGTCGTCGGTGTAGCCCGACATGAAGAGGACCGGCAGCTCGGGCCGCTCGCCGCGCGAGGCGCCGGGCCAGCTCGCCGCCGCCCATCTCGGGCATCACGATGTCGGTGATCACCAGGTGTATCGGGCCGTCGTGCTCCGCCAGGCGGAGCAGGGCGTCCGCGGCCGTGCCTCGCCTCGCAGGACGCGATAGCCCTGCTTCTCCAGGCATGTGCGCGCGAAGACCCGCACCGACTCCTCGTCCTCCACCAGCAGCACCGTCTCCGAGCCGCGCGGGCCCGGCGGCCCGACGGCGCCGCCGGCTCCGCGGTCAGCCGCTCTCCGGCGGCGCGGGAGATAGATCCGGAAGGTGGCCCCGGCGCCCGGCGCGCTGCTCCACCTCGACGTGCCCGCCGCTCTGCTTCACGATCCCGTACACCGTGGCGAGACCGAGCCCGGTGCCGCGGCCCGGCTCCTTGGTGGTGAAGAAGGGCTCGAAGATGCTGGGCAGGATCGCCGGATCGATGCCGGTGCCGGTGTCGCTCACGGTGAGCAGCGCGTAGCGGCCCGGGCGCAGGTCCGGAGTGCGCGCGGGTCGCTCTCGGTCAGCTCGAGGTTGCGCGTCTCGATGGTGAGCCGGCCGCCCTCGCGGCATCGCGTCGCGGGCGTTCACCACCAGGTTGACGATCACCTGCTCCAGCTGGCCCGGGTCGGCCCGCACCGGCACGAGCTCCGGGTCGAGCGCCGTCACGAGCGCCACGTCCTCGCCGATCAGGCGGCGGCAGCAGCCGCTCCATGTCGCCGACGACGGTCGTTGAGGTCGAGCACGTGGGCTGCGAGCACCTGGCGGCGGCTGAAGGCGAGGAGCTGCCGGGTGAGCGCCGCGGCGCGCTCGCGCGGCCTTGCGGATCTCCTCCAGGTCTCTCGCGGTGCGGATCGTCCGGGCGCGAGGTCGTGGAGCAGAGGTGGTGTAGCCCTGGATGGCGGTGAGCAGGTTGTTGAAGTCGTGCGCGACCCCGCCGGCGAAGCGCCCCAGCGCTTCCAGCTTCTGCGCCTGCCGCAGCTGGCTCTCCAGCCGCTCGCGGCCGGTGATGTCTCTGCCGGTGAGGATGATCTGCTCGGGGCCGGCCCACTCCTCGGGATGGTTGCCGATCGCCTCGACGCTGCGCCACCCGCCGTCCGCGTGGCGGAAGCGGAACGCGATCGGCTCGCCGAATCCCGACCGCTTGAGCACCGTCTCCAGCGAGGCCCGCACCGCGTCCATGTCGTCGGGGTGGATGAAGTCGGCCAGAGGCCGGCGGGCGACCTCCGCGACGGTCCAGCCCAGGACGCGAGGCAGGGAAGGGCCGGCGAAGCCGATCCGGAAGCCGGCATCGAGCGCGAGGATCACATCCGACCCGTGCTCCAGCAGCATCCGGAACCACTCCTGCCGGGCGCGGAGGGTGGCCGTGACGGTCCGCAGCCGGGCCGCGGTCTGGTCGATGGCGTCGCCCAGGACGCCCAGGTCGTCCGGGCCGGTGAGGCCGGTGGAGGTGGCGCCGTCCCCAACGGCGATCCGGCGGGTGGCGACGATGAGTCGGGCGGCCCGGACCGCCCGGGCACGCTCCCGGACCAGCCAGGCCGCGACGCAGCAGGCCAGGAACGCCAGGATGCCGTAGGTGTAGGTGCTTTCGTTCACGCCATCTAGGGAGCGGGGTCTTCCAAATCCGACCAACGGACTCTAGTTTGATCGGAGCTTCTCACAAATCGGATGAAAATGTTTCTCATCGGCGCGGCTCTCACTTTGGCCCTTTCCACCGCCGCGCAATCCCAGGGGCCGCAAGCTTCGACGGCCGTCCAGACCGACCTGGCCACGCTGCGGTGCGGCGGGCCGCGGCCACTGCCCAGCTCGCCGCGCAGGAGTACCGGATCGGCGTGGAGGGCGGACGGTCGTCGCCCAGGCCGAAGTGGACGAGGCCCGGCTCTTCCTCCAGGAGTCGCGCCGACGCCGCCGCGTCGCTGCCGTCCCGGACCGGCATCGCGCCGGCTACGACGGTGGACTCGCTGCTCGCGCTCGTCTCGGCGGTCGCGCCGCCGACTCGCTCGATGGCGCCGTGCGCGCGTTCGCCGCGGCGCTCGCCGGACACTACGACGTGGTGCTCGACCAGCTGCCGGCGAAGGCACCATCGCTCGCTCGGGGCGCCCAAATCTATCGGGATAACTGCGCCGGGTGTCACGGGGACGCCGGCGCGGGCAACGGAGCCGCTCGGCGCCGGTCTCGATCCGCCGCCGGCCGACCTGACCCGCTGGGCCGAACCTGAGCGACCAGTCACCGCTCGACTACTACCGCCGCGTCAGCATCGGCGTCGTCGGCACCGCCATGCCCGCCTTCGAGGCGCGGCTTCCAGCCGAGGATCGCTGGGCCGTCGCCCTGTACGCCTCCACGCTCCGCCTGCCGGCGGCCGCGGGCACGGTCCCGGATTCGCTCCGCTCGTTCGGCGTGAGCGGGCGGATGTCCGACGCACAGCTCCTCGCCGCCCTGGGCACGCCGCACGACAGCTCCGCGGCCGCGCTGGGCCGCCTCGCGGCGGTGCGCACCGCTACCACGGGACCGACACTGCCGCCGGCGCGGTGCTCGACCAGGTGCGGGCGCAGGTCGAATCCGCCTACGCCCTCGCGCGAGGCCGCGACCCCGGCGCCGGAGCGAAGGCGCTCGACGCCTACATGACCTTCGAGCAGGTCGAGCGCGAGGTTCGGGCCAAGAATCCCTCGCTCGCCGCCGACCTCGAGGCCGAGTTCGCGGCGCTCCGGACCCAGGCCGCGAGCCCGGCAGCCGAGCGAGCTCGCCCGGGTGCGCGAGCGGCTCGCCGTCGGGCTCGAGAGCGCCGAGCGTACGTTGAGCGACGCAGTCTCGCCCGCCAATCTCTTCGTCCAGTCGTTCATCATCATGCTGCGCGAGGGGCTGGAGGCGATCCTCGTCGTCGGCGCGCTGATGACCTTCCTGGTCAAGATGGGCGCGTCCGACCGCCGGCGCGACATCAACCTCGGCGTCGGCGCGGCGGTGGTGGCCAGCCTGCTCACCGCGGTGGCGCTGGAGACGGTGATCCAGCTCTCCCCGGGCCACCGCGAGGCGCTCGAAGGCGCCACCATGGTGCGTGGCCACGGTGGTGCTCTTCTACGTGAGCTACTGGCTGCTGAGCAAGATGGAAGTGGTGAAGTGGAACCAGTTCGTGAAGAGCAAGGTGCACGACGCGCTCACCAGCGGGTCCGCGCTCGCGCTCGCCGCGGCGGCATTCCTCGCGGTGTATCGCGAAGGCTTCGAGACGGTGCTCTTCTACAAGGCGCTGTTCGTGAGCGGCGGCTCGGCGGTCGGCGCGATGCCGGTGGTGGCCGGGATGCTGGCGGGCGGGGTGATCCTGGTGGGGGTCTATGTCGCGATCCACCGGTTCGGGGTGCGCCTGCCGCTCAAGCCGTTCTTCGGCGTCACCAGCGCGTTCCTCTACTACATGGCGTTCGTCTTCGCGGGGAAGGGCATCGCCGAGCTGCAGGAAGGCGCTCTGGTGACCACCACCATTCTCCCGGCGCGCCGCGTCTGCCCGCGCTCGGCATCTATCCGACGGTGGAGTCGCTGGCCGCGCAGGCGGTCCTGGTGGTGCTCGCGCTGGTGGCGCTCACCTGGACCTTCGTGCTGGAGCCCCGGCGCGCGGCAAGCCGCGGCAAGGGGCCCGAGTCACGCCGGCCGGGCCGGCCGCACTCCCTCCGCCGCGCTCGACGAGCCCCTGTCGCCGTCGGTCCGCATGGAGCTGACCCGTCGCTCGAGCGATGGAGGCCGACCTGGCCGAGCTCCGCGCCGAAGTCGAGCGCATGCGCCAGCACGTCCATGACACCCAGCACTCCCGATCCTGTGTGACCGGTTCGGCGACCTGCTCCAGGTCGCCGAGCCGCTGCTTCCGCGATTATGGCGGGCATCGTCGCCTTCGCCGGGACCGATCGAGACCCTGAAGCGTGCTGCGAGGACAACGCCCTGGTGCGCGCGGGTGCTGGAGACGCCCGGGGCGGGGCCGGGTGCTGGTGGTGGACGGCGAGGGCTCGCTCCGCTCCGCGCTGGTGGGTGGCCAGCTGGCCGCGCTGGCGGCCGAGAACGACTGGCGCGGGCATCGTGGTGCACGGCGCGGTGCGCGACGCCGCCGAGCTCGCCGCCGCGGCGACGGGGATCAAGGCGCTCGCGCTCTTCGCCCCGAAAGAGCGGCAAGGCGGGCACGGGGGCGCAGGGTGTGCCGGTGACGCTTCGCCGGCGTGACGTTCACGCCGGGGCATTTTCTCTGGGCCGATGCGGACGGGATCGTGGTGGCGGAGCGGGATCTGCACGCTCGTCAGCCTGAGCCGAGGCTCGAAGCGGCTGCGGGTCGGCACGCCGGCGACGCAACACACGAACGGCCCGCCGATGCTGGCGGGCCGTTCGCGTGAAAGAGGTGGTAGATCGCCCCCTGAGTATACGGAGACGAGCCGAAGTGCTCGCTCCACCCTTCTTCGACCTACCACTTTCTCGTGAAGTCCCATCGACTTCCCGCGCTCCTTATAGGCAACTGCGATGCCATACTGTCGCGATGCTGTTTGTCATTGCGGCTAATGATTTAGGAGACACAGCTGGCGTGAGCGCTCAGGTGGCAGAATTGTCGAAATTGTAGACGGTTTTCAGGTCTTCCGCTAAACTGTATGCGTGCAATCAGCTTACTGAGATTGTCAAGAAATTGCACTAGGCTGTCTTCTTGCCAGTCTCGAGATAGGCCCCGGCGCCGGGCTGGCGCCCTTGGACCACGACGACAGCAGCGCCGCACCGATCGCGATCAGGATCACGCTGGTGAGCTGGGCGATGGTGAAGGGGCCCAGGAACCGGTCGTCCTTGGCGCGAAGGATCTCGATCAGGAAGCGCTCGACCCCGGCCAGGACCAGGTAGAGCCCGAACAGCCAGCCGATCGGGCGGTCGCTGGTGGCGAAGCCGCCAGAGCCCATGAACACGCCCAGCATGATCGCCGTCTCGTACAACTGCGTGGGGTGGACCGCCAGCACGGTGCTGGGATCGGTGCCCGGCGGCACCGGAATGCCGAAGAGCTGCTGCATGTTGCCGGCGGTCGTGGGCGGGAGGCCCCGCGGGAACTTCATCGCCCAGGGCAGGCTCGACGGCCGGCCGTAATCGTCGTTGACCAGAAAGCAGCCGATCCGGCCGAGCGCGTAGGCCGCCGCGAGCGCCGGCGCCGCCAGCTGCATGGTCCAGCGGAGGGGAACCCGGAGCCGCCAGCCGTTCAGGATCACCGCCAGCGCCCCGCCGATAAACCCGCCGTACCAGACCAGCCCGCCGCGGGAGAAGATGGCGCCGGCATCCCGGGTGAGCGCCACGTACCAGAGCTTCGCGCCGATGATCCCGCCCACCACCGCGGCGGCCACCATGTCCGCCGCGTAGTCTTCGGCCAGCCGGCGGCGACGCAGCTCCAGGCCGATGAGCCAGCCCCCCATCAGGAAGGCGACCATCATCATCAGCCCGTAGCCGGTGATCTCGAAGCTGCCGAGGTGGAGGATGAAGGGATAGACGGTCATGAACCGGATCCGGTCGAGTCGGAGGAGAGCACCAGGCCGGGCAGGGGCAGGTCGTCGCGCGGCTCGAGGTCCCAGCCGCTGCGCTCGCCCCGGGCCAGCCGCCAGGCGCCCGCCGCGGCGATCATCGCCGCGTTGTCGGTGTTGAGCCGGGGGGAAGCTACGCTCACCCGGGCCCGCCCCGCCAGCCGCTCGGCCAGACGGCCGGCCAGCGTGCGGTTGCAGGCGACGCCACCACCGATCATCGCGGTCGATAGCCGAGCGCTTCGACCGCGTGCGCGGTCTTGGCGGTGAGCACGTCGATCGCGGCATCCTGGAAGCCGCGCGCCGAGTCGGCGCGCGCTTTCCTCGGCGCCGGCTCGGCCTTCGCCGCGCGCAGCACCGCGGTCTTGAGCCCGCTGAAGGAGAAGGCGTAGCGGGCGGCCCGCCTCGCTCGAGCTCGGCCAGCATCGGACGTGGAAAGCGGAAGCGGTCCGGGTTTCCCTCCTTGGCCAGCCGCTCGACCAGCGGGACCGCCGGGATATCCCAGCCCCAGGAGCTTGGCCACCTTGTCGAAGGCCTCGCCGGCGGCGTCGTCCAGCGTCTGCCCCAGCAGCCGGTACGTGCCCCAGGCCGGGACATCGAGCAGCATGGTGTGGCCGCCGCTCACCAGCAGGGCGACGAACGGCGGCGCCAGCTCGGCGTCTTCCAGCACCGGGGCGAAGATGTGCCCCTCGAGATGGTTCACCCCGATGAGTGGACGGTCCGCGCTGAACGCCAGGGTCTTGCCGTACATCACCCCGACCAGCAGCGCGCCGACCAGTCCGGGCCCCGCGGTCACCGCGACGCCGTCGAGCTGGGCAACCCGATGCCCGCGTCGGCCAGCGCGCGGTCCACGACCGACCCGATGGCCTGCACGTGGGCCCGGCTGGCCAGCTCCGGCACGACGCCGCCGAAGATCCGGTGGACGTCCTGGGAGAGGATGACGAGGCCGGCGAGCTCCGGGCGCCCGCCGTTGGTGCGCAGCACGGCGGCGCTGGTCTCGTCGCAGGAGGTCTCGATTCCCAGGATCCACTCAGCCACTCGCCCCTCCGGGCTACGATCTCGACACTGTCCGGCTCGGCCCGTCCGCTCACGCCCGGCGGCGTGATCACCCGCAGCGCCGACCTTCGCCGGCGGCGTGCGCCCCGACCATTCGGCCAGGACCACGATGCTGTCGGCGTCCAGCGTCGCGAGCCGTGCCGCCCGGCCGCGCACCCGGACCGTCACGCTGTCGAGCGTCGCCGCCCACCCGGCCGCGGCCCGGCTCGGGAGCCGAACCGGGACGGCGGTGAAGGTCCGCTCGTGCAGCGGCTCCACTTCCACCCGCACGGTCACCTGGGTCGGATGCAGCCGAACCGCGGGTCCGAGGCCGGTCGTATCCAGGGCGACGGTCTGCTCGACTGGGGCCGTCCGCGCCGCTGACCTCGAGTGGCAGCGTGGGCAGGGAATCTATCCGGCGGATCCGGTCGGCCGGGCCGAGCAGGCGCACCGTTCCCGGACCACCGTCACCCGTCCCGCCGCGAAGCCGGCCTCTCCCGCCAGCCGCACCACCGGATGCACCGTGGACAGTGCGCCGTCCGGTGGCATCCAGCGCCGATCGTCAAGGCTCGTGGCTGCACGTCCTGCACCCGGCGCTGATGCCGCGGGCAGCTCGATCTCGCCCGGGAGACAGATCCAGCCGCACCTCGTCGCCCTCGACGCTGTCGGGCAGTACCCGGGTGAGCCGGACCGGGGCAGCGCTCAGCTTGAGCAGCTCCGCCGAGGGCCGACGACCAGCGCGCGCACCGCTCCGGGTGGGTGGAGCAGGGTGCGTCCGCCGGCGCTTGCACCGTGAGATTCACCGTCATCAGCGCGCTGACCGGCTCCTCGCCAGCCGCCAGGAGCCAGAGGAAGAGGGATGAATCGCTGCAGCCATCCATCAGCGCGCACGGCACGTTACGTCACCTTCATCTCGAGGGCGAAAAACTTCACGTCCCCGGCCAGACACTGACAGTGATATCGACGTCTTCCTACGGGACCTGGCCGGCGGGACCACCGAGCAGATCAGCGTGACGGCCAACGGGGTCGACGACGATGCGGATGTCGATGTCGAACACGCGCCGGTCAGTGCGGATGGGCGTTACGTGGCGTTCGCATACGCGCGGGGATCGCGCTCTGCCGCCCCCGCGGACACCAATCGATTCTGCCCACGTCTACGCTCGCTATCGCTTGGCTCCAGGAGGACCGAGGACGTTCCGCCTTGAGCGTTGGGGTCGGCGGCGCCGAGACGCATGACATCAGCGTTCGGCCGGTCATGAGCGATGACGGGATGTCGATCGCCTTCACATCGGGTGCGAAGAACCTGATCTCGCCCTCCGACCAGCTGCGACTGGTACGACATCTTCGTCGCCGACATACGGGACCGCGCCGGTGATCACGGGCGAGCCCTGGCGTAGGTGGTGTGGAGGGCAACCACCACAGCTACAACGAGAGCATCTCCCAAGACGGACGGTTCATCACGTTCCAATCAGACGCGACAAACCTCGCGCCGGTCGATCCGAACGGCTCCGTCACCGACGTCTGGGTCTTCGACCGGCAAGACGAGTCGCTCCGTCGAGCGAACGGCACGGATCAAGGGTTCGCGCCATCGATCAATCGAGATGCCTCGGTGATCGCCTTCTCGTCGCCGGATGGCACGCTCGTCACCCCCGACGGCAACGGATCGTCGGACGTCTTCGTCAGTCTGGTCGGCGAACCACAGGTCACGGCTCCCGATCCGCCGACAGGTTTGTCAGCCACCCCCGGAGACACCCAGGTGACGCTCAACTGGACAGCGCCGACGAACGATGGTGGCGCACAGATCGATCGCTACGTCGTGACGCCATCCTCCAACGGCGTCCCGGGAACCCCGGTGTCAGTCACCGCGACGCAGGCGGTGATCACGGGCCTCACGAACGGCACGCCGTACTCGTTCTCGGTGGTAGCGCACAACATCGAGGGCGATAGCGCGGCAGCGACGGTCGGACCTGTGACGCCGTTCGGACGACCGGGCAAGGTTGGGGCGGTCACGGTTACCTACGGGGACGGTACGGTGACCCTCTCTTGGCCGGCCGCTGACCCGAACGGGAGGCCGATCCAGCAGTACCTCGTCACCGGCACGACACCCGGAGGCGCGACCGTGACGCCCTCCACGGACGGTGTGACCCTTTCGACGACCCTCGCGAACCTGCCCCACTGCCTGCCGTATCGCTTCACCGGTGCAGGCGTCCAACGTGGCCGGGGCCGGCCAAGCCTCAGACGCGCTCACGGGCGTCGTCGCCGCGCAAGCTCGATCGGTCGTGATCGAGGACACCCGGTATGTGCCAGCGAGCATCGCGGCCGATGAGCTCTGCATGCGCGTGACGTACACGTTCGCCAGATCGTTGGCGAACACGAAGACGCACTCGGTGACCGATTTCAAGCAACTGGGTCAGAACAACACGTCTCGGTACCTCTTCAACTCCGGCGCAGTCGCCCCGAATGGGCCGCCCTTCACGTACTTGTTCCAAGGTGCGTCCTTCTTCCCGTACCGACCGACGGCGACAGGTGCCGTGGGCACGTACACAGGCGGCATCGGCTTGCCGGTGACGGTCTCGCCGACGAGCGGCCTTACCTCCAACACCTTCGACGTGCGATGGGGCGAGCGCCCGGCCACCTGGCTGGTGTTCGATGTCCAGTACTCATTCCAGAAAGCTGGCCGGACGACGTGGAGCTCGTGGAGCTCCTGGCTGTCGGGTCAGACCGCCTCGCACGCCTCGTTCACGCCATCGGTCGTGGCATCCCGCAACGGCGCGGGGACATACAAGTTCCGCGCCACCCTGCGCAACCCAACCACCGGCCGGGCGTCGGATCCGTCTCCCGAACGGATCCAGTGGTACCTGACGGTCAGCTGAGTCTGAACCGACGAACAGCTGTTCGTGTCCGAACAACCTTGCACAATGGTTGGATGACAGACCCGGTTCGTCTCGTTGCCGCGATGGTCGAGGCGGCCGACTCGATCACGGTGCTCACCGGCGCCGGGATCAGCACGGAGTCGGGCATCCCCGACTACCGCGGTCCGAACGGCGTGTGGACCACGAACCCCGCATCGATGCGGCTGGTCGACATCGACGCGTACCTGGCCGATCCGCAGGTTCGAATAGCCGCGTGGCAGGAGCGCCTGCACCACGCCGCATGGACCGCGTTTCCGAGCCCCGGGCATCGTGCTTTGGTCGACCTCGAACGCACCGGCAAACTGCGCACGATCGCGACGCAAAACATCGATGGGCTGCATCAGCTGGCGGGCTCTCAGTCGGTACTCGAGCTTCACGGCACGATCCGACAAGCCAAGTGTCTGGCGTGCGGCCGGCGGACGCCGATGCAGGATCAGCTCGATCGTGTGCGCGCGGGCGAGGCCGATCCGCCGTGCACCGAGTGCGGCGGCATTCAGAAGTCGGCGACGGTCGCGTTCGGCGAGTCGCTCGACGGCGCCGTCCTGCGAGAGACGGTCGAGGCCGCGCGTTCGTGTCAGCTCTTCCTGGCGATCGGTACATCGCTGACAGTGCAGCCGGCGGCCTCGCTGTTCGACTTCGCCCAGGGTGCGGGCGCAAGCTGCATGATCATCAACGCGGAGCCGACGATCTACGACCAAATCGCCGACGCGGTCGTACACGGCTCGATCGGCGAGGTGCTCCCCGCGATCGTGACGTCAACGCTCGCGTGACTGCGAGCTGCCTGACGGCTCTTGTCATCGCGGCCCTCCGTCCGGCTTCTGACGGCGCTGCTTCGTCGCGCGGTTCTCGTAGGTCATGCGCTTGCGCTCGAGCAGGTAGGACTCCGGCGCGAGCATATCGGTGCGTGTTTCGTAGGCCTCCGCCTGGGCGAGCAACTCGTCGGCCCGCTTCGATCCCTTCGCGTTCGCACGAAGGTTCGCCGCCGCCTCCTTGAGCAGCTTCTGGGCGACGTCGTAGCGGCCGTCATCGGCGGCCTCGCGAGCTTCGTCCTGCGCACGAGCGGCGAGGAGCACGACCACCTCTTCGGTGACCTCGGCGTCGGGCACTGAAGCTGCGGCGTCGTCGGCCGAGCACAGCGTTCACCACCAGCGGCAGGCTCAGCTCGTGCATCGCGATCTGCTCGCCGACCTCGACGTAGCGCACCACGACGTCGGCGATCTTCGCCGGCCCGAGCGTGTCGAGACCTGGCACGTGCAGCTCGAACACGACGCGGCGGCGCTCGTCCCCGTAGGCGTCGCCGAGCATCATCTGCACGCCGGCCTCGACCTGCGTCTGCGGGAAGTCGTGCAGGATGCTGAGCACCTTGACGTCGTCCCAGGCGGGGCGGATCTCGACGCTCACGTTCTGCGCGACCAGGCTCATGAGGTCGGCGAACTCCTCGGCGAAGATGCCGGGCGCGGCATCGGGGGTCTCGGCGAAGTAGGCGCCGCCGTTGCCGGCATCGGCCATGGCGGCGAGCAGATCCTCGCTGAACCCGTCGCCGAAGCCGATCGTGGAGGTCCCGATGCCGTCGGCACCGGAGGCACGCGCCATCGAGGCGAGCGTGCCCTGGTCGCTGATGCCGACGTTGGCCATGCCGTCGGTCAGCAGGAGCACGCGGCGCGTGACGTCGGCGCCGTCCAGCGCGGCGAGCGTCTCGATGCCCTTGAGCCACCCGCCCGACAGGTTGGTCTGCCCGCCGCTGAAGATGCCCTCGATGGCGGCCAGCAGCGGGATGCGGTTGTCACCGACCTGCACGAGTGGCGCCACGAGCTTGACCTGGCTGTCGAACGAGACGATCGACAGCTGGTCCTCGGGGGCGAGGTGCTCCACCAGGAACGCGGCGCAGCGTCGCGTGATGTCCAGC
Source organism: uncultured Actinomycetes bacterium (assembly GCA_963794065.1). Lineage (GTDB taxonomy): Bacteria > Actinomycetota > UBA4738 > UBA4738 > HRBIN12 > AC-51. The sequence continues at coordinate 28,028 of CAWCDA010000035.1, forward strand.
TTGGGGCCGGCCATCGAGCCGGAACGGTCGATCACCAGCGACAAGGCGAGCGGACGGCGCTCGGCCTTGGCGGGTGCCGGGGGAGCGAGCGAGCTCGAGCATGCACGAGACGTCATGGTCGTGTTCCACGGCGAGCAGCTCGTGGTCGAAGCGCACGGAAGCACGCATGAGGGGGACCTCCTTGGGGGATGGCGCAGTTCGGGGCCGCGCGATTATGGGTTCTGTCGGTTGCATCCCTACAGTAGGAGCAGGGTCTGACACGACCGCGTGTCCACGCCTTGAGGCCTTTCTGATGGTGGCGACTGAAACGGTCAAGCCCGGGGGTCGCTCTCCCGATGCGTGTAAGGATGCAGGGATGAACAACGGATCGGGTGTCGTGAAGCGAGGGGTTCTGACGGTCGCCTTTGCGTTAGCCCTCTTGGTGGCTGCGATCGTAGTGTTGTGGGCGGTTCCGCCTGGCTTCCCCTTCCATCGCGGGTCCGACCCAGATCCAGCGCTGAATCAAGGCGTCGCCGTCGACTGCACCACTGGTACTGGGTGGATCGGCTACGACGGACTGACCCACTGCCCAACGCCCCAGCCTTGAACAATCGCTGAAGCGCAGTGACACACGGTTATCCGCGTGGCGGATCGTAATACTGGAACACCGCGCGTAAGGGTGGAGGGAGGCTCGCGACTTCCAACCCGCAGATGATGCCTGAGATGGGGAACGCTGGGACTCCGGGAGTTCCGTACTGCGTGGGTCTCGGTCTCACGGTTCGCGAGTATTGGGCTTTGATGCGGGCGAGGATCCGCTGCTGTGCCGGCGTCCTGACACCGGCCGCGAGCGCGTGCGGCCACCGGTACAGCGCGACCATCCGATCCGCTAACCGCCTCGCTGGACAGGGTTCATGGACCGTCCTCGCCGCCCGGGTCGCTCCGCGACCACCACGTGAGGAATCCGCGATGTTGGGGCCGGCTTTCGGCCGGCCTCTCAACCTCAACACGGCGGCCGGTCCTACGAGGTGTGACGACCCTGCCGGGCTTGAAATTGGGACCTTCGTAGAGCAATGAACCGCCGTCACCGATCAGGACGCGGCGGGGCAGTTAGACCCATACCCGGAGGCGCTCCCACCTGGATGACGAGATCGCGATCGAGCTCCATCGCCTGAGTCAGATAGCCGCTGAAGAGCGCGGTGGGCAAGGAGGTGTCGGGCAAGCAGACGAAGACAAGCGAGATCGGCAAGTCCGGCGTTGTGGTTGGATTCTCGAGCCATGCGTCCAGTGGCGCGGCCGGCACCCGGGCATCCGGACCAACGTCACCAGCCACCACCCACAGGGAGCCTGGCGGAGTCAGCTGGCCGGGTACCTCCGGGCTGTCGGTGACATATGCGGTCAGGGTTATCGGCAGGCCTGCCGCGAGCACGTCGATCCCGGTGATCTCGATGTTCGCGTCGTGCACAATCGTTGCGCGCATCGTGGATTTCATACAGCAACAGACAGCGCGGGTTCAAGCCGTTAGTACCGGGTACCCGCGGTCGCTAGGTGCGCAGCCTCGGCCAACAGGCGGAGTCGCAAAGATTCCGGGCATGCGAAAGGGCCCCCACTCCTAGAAACCCTTTCGCGATTGTCTGTCTGGAGGGCTGTTAGGAACCTCTCTCGATTCAGACCTTCCTCAGCTACCCCATCACTTCGACGGCCAAACAGGAGACGGGCCTGCTGGCGAGAAATGGCCTTTTGACCCGGGTACCGAGCCGAGCTCCTGGAATCGGAGCCCAGGTAGATCCTTTCGTTGGACCTTCCTGAGCCTTGATTCAGGCCACGAACGACTTTGCCAGAACCCGGTTTGCACTGTGACCCACCGGGTATCAGCGATCCCAATGAAACGGATCGTCATTCTTTTGGGCGTTGCCCTATCGCTTACGACGTCGCTCCTAGCGTGCGGGGCCGCACAAACCCCCCCGGTCGAGCTTCACGGGAAGGTCGTGTGGGCGGCCGCGCTGCATCCGGACCGGTGTCACGGGGGTAACTGTCAAGCGACCTACCAAGTGCGCATCGTGAACGGAACCGACGCGGTCCTCTTCGTACCGGAGTGTCGAGTGTTGCAGCCCCCGGCTCGAGGTGTTCGCCGCGTACCGATCATGGATCTGGGAGGTCTGGCGGTTCGGGCGGGCGGGACCGAGACGTACGTCGCCTCCTCCCGACTGCGCGCTGCGCCGTCTGAGATCCACCGCCTGAAAGGCGCCGCACTTAGCTGCTTCGGAACGGACGGGACCGGTCAATTCGCGGAGTAAGCGTTCGGGTCCTCTTGGTATGACAGACCTGGCAGGTATTCGTGCCGAAACGCCGGGTAATAGGCTTGGACTAAGGACCCGCAGAGGCAGGCCCCGGGTAAGCAATGGCAAAGGGATCCTGTAAGTTACCGGGGCCCTTTGCGGTTTAGGACGCCTCAAGCCTTCCTGTCAGGTAGGGGGTGTGGTTACGCCCAGAAGCCGCATAGGTGCGCCCGGTCATCAACCTGCTAGCAGCGGCACCGCTCGCCAGGCTCACGCTATGCCAGCCGCTTGCGTTTCGATGATGGCCCGAGACCGCAGGCGGCTCCGCTTCACTGTCGGTCGCGCGCCGCATGGCGGCTCGGCATCACACGACCGGAGTATCGAGAACTGGAAGCGGGCATGCGCTGGCCGTCCTCGACCGTCTGGGAGCGGATGGTCGCGCTGTACGGGTGGCCAGGCTAGGGGCCTCAGTGCTCGCCCAGGACGGGAGGCTGTCCCCATTGCGAGGGATCGCTCGAGCGGAAGAGGTAGTCGGTCTTCGAGTAACGCGAAGTGCGACCGCATCTCGGGCAGAGCTCCATCTGCCCGTTCAACCTGATCTGCTCGAAGGTACTCGGTTCCATCTGCATGGAGGATGCGAAGATGCGTCCGCAGTTGGCGCAGACGAGAGTCAGCATTTCTGGGTCGCTCGGCATGAAGGCTCCTCGGGGATGGCTGTGGTGAGATGCACCGAAGCCCTCAGGCCGGGGCGAGGGGTCCCGGAGCCTGAGGGCCTCGATGTGGTGCGTCTCAGTAGGGCTTGAAGCCCGCACCCACGGCCATCGCCAACATCGCCAGCGCTCCGAGGGCGTACATGATCTTCTTGAGCATGAGCGTCCCTTCCTTCGCTAGCAGCATCGACCCACAGTCCGTGTCCCCGCATCGGCCGATGGCCGCGAGCCCCAATCGGCCGATACCAGAGCTCGGGTAGGCCATTCGTCCAGCGCAGGCGCGGCGTCCTCGACCGTGTGGGAGCTCATGGGCGTGTTCCAGGGGCGATCTTCCGCTCGCTGGCGGGATAGTTCGGACCCCGGGACGGGAGTGGATTTATCCCAGGGTCCGAAACGCCACCACTCGCTTATGAGGGCTCGTGGCGGTTGAAGAGCATGCTCGCGGAGCAGGTCACTCGGTCTCAGTGCCGATGAGCCCTCAATAGCAGGGACCTCACTAGAGTCACAGCCCGTGGACCACCCCGACGACAGCCTCCGCGACCTGCTCCTGACGCTTTCACCGACGGCGCGAGACCACCTGCGCCGCGCTCTGATCCTCGACCAGATCGATCGCGATGCGATCGCCACCGAGCTGCTGCGCTACGGCGACGTCAACGGCAAAGGTTGGGCCGACGTGATCGACACGCTCACGATGTACCCGGACGCCCGGCGCAAGGTGGTGCGGCTACTGGCCGAGATCGAAGCGACGGGGTAGTCCAGCCTCTTCAGGTACATGCTCATGCCCGAGCCGTCCCGCAATCAAGGTCCTATCCGTAGACGGACCATCGCCTAAGTCGCCCTGAAGCCCATGCGCCAGCATGGTGATAGAGCCTCCCGGAAAGGAGATTCCGATGGCGACCAACGGAGAGAAGAACATCGGACTGACCTTCGCTGCGGCAGGAGCGGGGATCATGGGGGCCAGCGTGGTGCTCGGCCTGACCACTGACAGTGGGGCGATCGATTGGGTCGGCATCATCATGGCGACCGCTGGCTTGATCATGGTGCTGACGGGTCTTTTCAGGGCGTACTGGCCGGGTACACCTCGTACAAGCTGAGACCGGCGAGTCAGTAACGATGCGAGAGGAGGGTTGGCCATGTGGACGGCGATTGCAACGCTCGTCCTCGGTCTGGCGCTCGTGCTTGTGGCGGTCGGGGTTGTGTTCTTCGTCGGGATGCGGACGGGATCGCCTCTCGTGCGCAATGTGGTCCGCGGGTTCAACCGGGCCTTCGGGAACCCGCACCAGATGAAGACGGCCGGGACGCAGGGTGCATATGCCTCCGTCATCCGACACGTCGGCAGGACGACGGGCCGATCGTACGAAACGCCGCTGGTTCCCTTCGCGACCGAAGACGGGTTCGTGATCGCGCTGCCGTACGGGTCGGGTACCGATTGGCTCAAGAACGTGATGGCGAGCGGGTCCGCCACCATCGTCCATGAAGGGGACACGTACCGGGTCGACCAACGGAGGTTGTTCCGACAGCTATAGCCGCTCCCTATATGCCGGCCAAGGAGCAACGGGAACTTCGCCGGTTCGCCGTCGACCAATGCCTCCGGGTTCGTCGCGTAGTCCCAGAGCGAGCCGCCACGGCACGGGACGGCTCGATGGTGGCGATCCTCCAAGACACATAGCGTCAGGGTGCCTCGTCGACGCTCCACGTCTGGCGTTAGGCGAGACGTCGCTAGCAACGCTCCGCACAACTCCGAAAGGAGGCCCGTCCAATGCGGGCCTGACGCACCGCCGTTCGCTCGGAGGCTTGCGAGAATGAAGGTGGAAGGGGTTGTCCATTATGGAGTGGGATCTCGGACTCCAGGGACTCGAGGCGCTCGCCCTTCTGTCGCTGGGCTTCGGTGTCCTCGCCCAATTCATTGCGGCGAAGTACACGACACGTTCTGTCGCGTTGTATCGGGTGTAGTTCTCATCGCCCTAGAGACGTTCGGGTTCGTAGGGTCGGCGACGCCGGCCCCCTTGGGTACGAACGGCAAGATCGCCTTCTACCGAGACGGTCAAGGCGTGATCACGATCGATCCGGACTGCCCGGAAGCCCGGTTCCCCAGCTACATTCCCAAACCTTGGTGCAACCAGCCGCCTTCCCTCTTGACGTAGCCCAGGGGTCGGGTTAGGACTCCTGAGACGAAGGGGAGAACGGTCTAGCCGCGAGCAGACGGATCTCTTCGCGGCGAGGCGTGTCCGGGTATGGCGCCAAGGCAACTCGGGGAGGGAGCACGCTCATGAGGAAGCCAGTAGCGGTCCTTTCTGCGACGTTCGTCGAAGGTCGGGCACGGGCCGTTCGCGGCCTCGCGTTCAAAGAGAGGGGTTCGGGATGAGGCGGCCAATCGTTCTTACAGCTGTGTCCGCAGCAACCTTGCTCGCCATGGTGGTGACCCCCGGCACGGCTCGCGCGAGTGTGGCGAGCTGCTTCGGGAAGAAGGCGACGATCGTCGCGTCGGGATCGATCACAGGGACTGCCGGCGACGATGTGATCGTTGGCTCCGGTGGGAGCGACACGATCAACGCCCTGGCTGGGAACGACCTCGTTTGCGGCCTCGCTGGCGACGACGACATCCAAGGCGGTCTCGGGGATGATGAGATCAACGGCGGCGACGGCAACGACGTGCTCGCCGGGGATATCGAGAACCTTCTCGGCGACGCCTCAGGGGCGGGCAATGACCTCATCATCGGAGACCTTGGGAACGACCGCATGGCGGGGGATAGTAGGAGCATCCTCGGGAACGCCTCCGGTGGAGGGAACGACGTGATCGACGGCGGCTCCGGAAACGACCAGGTAACCGGCGACTCCTTCTCAGCCTTCGGCAACGCAACCGGAGCTGGTAACGACGTGATCCACACCGGGGCAGGGCCGCTCGAAGCGATCGTTGGAGACAGCAACTCCGGCGGTAACAGCACGGGTGCGGGGGGCAACGACTACCTTGACCTGGGATCCGACGGCGGCGTATTCATCGTTGGGGACAACAACGCGGGTGGAAGCGTGGCCGGCGCAGGCAACGACGTGATCGTAGGCGGGACCACGGATGACCTGCTCATCGGAGATGGATCGCCCGGATCGGGGTTCACGGCATCAGGTGCCGGCAACGACCGTCTGAACGGGAATGACGGCAACGACTCGATCCTGGGCGATAACTCTTCTGATGGCGCGACGACTCTCGGAACTGATGGTGGGAACGACGCCCTCTTCGGTGGCAACGGAGATGATTCGCTCAGGGCTGGACCTGCGAACGACTCCCTCGCCGGTGGTGCGAACTCCGACGACTGCGACGGAGAGGGAGGAGTGGACTCCGCTACGAGCTGCGAGACGCTCAACGGGGTGCCCTAACGTCCCAGATGAATGAAGTCAACCCGCAGGGATGTGCAGACCCCGTCGTCGTAAAGACGCTACGCGTGACGTCACGGTCGGACCCCGTGGACGTGGCGGCACCGCGGCCGGTGGCAACGCCCTTCGATCCGCTCCACGGATCAGGCGCCGATTGGACGGCGAGGCGAGAGGTTGGTGTTTGGATCCGCGACCATCGACCGAACCGAGCCTTAATCACGAGCGCAGCTCGTGGGCTTCTACGACCGCGCGATCGCCATCCGGACTATGAGGCGCAGCGCCGGGCCCTTGATGCGAAAGCTCACTGCAGGTCTCGCGCGATCGTCCGTTCCCAGTGCCGCCTCCTGATCACTTCGCCGTTCTCGCGGACCTCGACCTCCAGCGCGAGACGCCACGTGTCAGCGTCGGTCTCAAGCCTTCCGTGCGATGCTGTCGTGACGGTCACCTCCGGCCATTCGAGCTCGAACGTGACGCCGCCTTCTGCCCAGGCGTTCCCAGGCTCGTCCCATGTGACGCCGATCTCGCCACCGTAGCTGTCCCGGATCCTCGCACCATGGTTCTCGTCCGATCCGCGCACGCCACCGTGGTCAATCACCACGCGTCGGACCCGGGTGACGACGTCGTCACGGACCTCCCACGTGACGTGATCCGGATGGTGTGCCGTCTCGTCGCCGGGGGAGAACACGGGCCGTTCGTTCGCCTCCACATCGACGCGCGGCAGCACGAGCACCGACGACCCAGTGTCCACGGTCAACGTGCCGGCCCAGGGCGGCGGCCATGACGACGGGAAGTCGCTGCCGGCGATGTCGAGCCGCACGAAATGTCCCGGGTCCCAAGTCCACGCGGTCGCGTCTAGCTCAATCGCGACGCGCACCGGCCGGCCCGGAGCGAGCGCTTCCGGCGTCTCGTGCGAGGCTCGGTGGGCGAGGTTGAGGATCCCTCTCGTCACGAGCGCCGAAGTGCCGTCGGGGAACACGTCGCAGAGCTTCACCGACGCGAATGCGACAGGAACGGACGACGTGATCGTCAGCTCGACGCGCGGATGCCCGACGATTGTCATAGGCTCTTCGAGCGCGGGCCAGTCGTACACGAGCGAGAAGGCCTCATCGGCACGTTGATCCCACGGGGTGCCGAACGGAAGGTCGGCCGCGCACCAGATCGAGCCCGTCACACCGACGTCGCCGCGTATCTCGATCGTCCCGTCACGCTCGGGACGCGCCGACGACGCCGAGAGCGCGAACGAGGCTTGCTCCAGCCCGGCGGGGGGCCAGCTCTCGATGTATCGCCATCCACCCTCGTACGCGTCGAGGTCCGCTGCCGGACGCGTCGAGCGACGGACGAACATCATGATGGGCGGCTCGTTGTCGACTCCGTTCTCGGTGCCGCGAAGCCACCGATCCCACCACCGGATCATCACCGGCACGTGGTCGATCCGAGGGCCCGGCATCGACACACGAGGGCTCATATGGCTCCACGGGCCGAACAACAGTCGTGTCGGCGCGTCGATTCCTTCGAACGCACGGAAGGCCATGTTGTGATAGCCGTCAGCGTGTCCGGCGATGATCATCGTCGCGGCGCGGATCGGGGAGTAGTCGAACGCCACGGAGCCGTGGCGCCAGTATGCGTCCTCGTTCTGGTGCTCGATCCAGTGGAGTTCCCAGGGGTCGTTCGCCTCGATCCGACGCAGCCATTCGTCACGCCAGCCCTCCCCGAACACCGACGGCACCGGCGGCAGCGCGTTCATCGCGGTCATCATCAACGGGTAATCCAAGAAGTCGATCCCACGCCGGATCCCACCGCCAAAGTGCACGTCGTCCGTGTACCGACGATCCGTGGCGAAGATGGGGATGATCGCCTTCAACGCTTCGGGAGCGAGCGCGGCAACCTGCAGCGAGTTGAAGCCGGAGTACGACGTGCCGTACATGCCGACGTTGCCGTTGGACCATGGTGCTTTGGAGAGCCACTCGATCGTCTCCAGATGGTCCTGCAGCTCACGGGCGGTGTACTCGTCCTCGGCGATCCCCTCCGAGGAGCCGGTGCCACGAACGTCGACGCGACAGACTGCGAGGTTGCCCTCATCACAGAGCCGCCGGTAGACGGGCACCGACCAACTGATGTCGTCCTTACGATACGGCCGCGCCTCGAACACGACCGGCCATGGAGGATCACCGTCGGGCAGATGCAGCGACGCGGCGATCCGCACGCCATCGGACATCGTCAGGTAGAGCCGTTCGTCTGGCACGTCGTCCTCCTAGATATCGAACCTCGTGAACTCGCGCGCGCCCGGGCCGCCGCCCCCCTGCCGCTTCGAGAACATCGTCACGATGAGATAGGCGGTCGCGATCGCCGCGAGGGAGCAGACCAGCATCACCGTCGCGAGGGCGTTGAGCGATGGGTTCGGTGCGGTCCGTCCCGTCGCGTACAGCAGCATCGGGATCGTCGTCGTCGCGTCGCCCGACGAGAGGAACTGGCTGGTGACGAAGTCGTCGATCGACAACGAGAACACGATCATGAACGATGCGAAGATGGCGGGGTAGAGCAGTGGGAGCAGAACTCGACGGAGCGCCTGCATCGGCGAAGCCCCGAGGTCCATCGCTGCCTCCTCGTAATCCTTCCCAATCGAGAGCAATCGCCCGCGCAGAACGACGACGACGAAGGGGATCGACCACGTGACGTGGCCGAGGGCCTGTGTCGGCGTGCCGAAGGGTACGAACGTGAACAGGTGCACGAAGACTAGGAACAGGCCCGAAGCCAGGACGATCTCTGGTGTCACGAGGGGCATCAGCATCAAGAAGTTCGAGCCTGTCGCGAGACGGCTGCGCCATCTCGTAAGACCCATCGCCAACGCGACCCCGATGGGTGTCGCGATAATCATCGTCAGCGCCGCGAGCTTCAGGCTCTGGACCATGGCGGCCGTGAGCTGTGGGTTGTGCAGGACGGACAGGTCGGGGTCACCGACGTACCAGCGCAGGCTGACGCCCTGCCAGGCCGATCGCGACCGTCCGGAATTGAACGAGAAGAGAATGGCGATGAACACCGGACCGATCGCCCAGACTAAGTAGACCCACGTCCACACTGCGAGCAGCCGCGGCTTGTGCCAGGGGTTGCGAACCCAGGCGCGGAGCCGTGGGCGCTTCGCGGGCGCGGTCGTGCGGGCCAAGCGACTCGCCGCGGGGGAGACCGCTGTCTCGCTCATTGCGACCTTGCCACCGCCGTCGCCTTGGCCGTGCTGAAGAGGTAGTAGATCGTCAGGATCGACACCATGGCGGCGACGACGACCACGAGCGCCGCGCCGCGCGCCTGTGCGCTGCCCAGCGTGTTGCCCAGGAACAGGACGATCTCGCTGCCGATCATGCTCGTCTTCGGCCGGCCCGATAGGAGGTCGGCCGTGTAGTAGTCGCCGAACATCGGCAGCATGATGAGGACGATCCCAGCAAGCAGGGCCTGTTTCGACATCGGCAACGTGACCCGGAGGAACGATGAGAAGGAGCCGCCGCCGAGATCCCACGCCGCCTCGAGCACCGAACGGTCGATCCGCTCGAGCCCCGCGTACAGGGGCAAGATCATGAACGGCACGTAGCCGTAGACGAGACCGAGCACGACCGTCACCGGGTTGCCGACCAACCACTCCACCGGTCGGTTCAAGATGTGCAGGAACATCAGTGCCCGGTTCACGTACCCGTCTGTCTGCAAGAGCCCAACCCACGCGAGCATCCGCATCAGGTAGCTGATCCAGAACGGCAGCACGACGAGTGCAAGGATCAGCGTCCTGACCCGTCCGTTCAACCGCGAAACGTAGTACGCGACCGGGTAGCCGATCACGATGCAAAGAGACACGGCCGAGAAGACGTAGATCAGGGTCCGGACGAACACGATCCGGAAGGGCCCGTTGCTCAAGATGAGGTTCTGCAGGACGTACGAGAAGGCGTCCGGATGCCAACGGATCGGGTTCCACTCGGGAACCGCCGTGCCGAAGATCGGATCCAACCGTGCGCCCGCCGTCGACATCGCCGCATAGAACGGCAGCACGAACAAGATCAGAAGCCAAAGAATCCCCGGTATGGCCAAGGTGCGCCAGAAGCCGCGCGGATACAGCGCGGCGATCGATCCCTCGCCCGACGCCTTGCGCTTACGCCTGCGTCTCGAATTAGAGCTGCGCTCGCTCAAGCTGCCGAATCGTATGCCACCTTCACCCACGTCGCTCGCTCGAGCTCCCCGCCTGTCGGTGACCGTGAGTCAGGGGATATCGCTGCGGTCAACTTGACAGGCCCCGACTCAACGGCGACAAAGAAGCCTCGTCGAGGCGGAGACCGTTCAGATGGCTGATGAGACGCGGTGGAGCGGTGGCACCCTCACACGCCGAGAGTTGCTTCGACGCTCGGCGATGGCGGGTCTGGCGCTGCCGGGTCTTTCCGCGATCCTGGCGGCGTGTGGTGGGTCGGCGACAGAGTCCGTCGGCGGCGACACGTCGGGCGCCCTCGCGCTCGCGGCTCCGGACAATCCGGTCACGCTGCCGCTATATGACGACATCCCCGCGATCGCCGAGGGCCTGAAGCAGGAGAGCGGTCCGCTCCGTATCTACAACTGGAACGATTACATCTACAAGAAGGTCCTCAACAAGTTCCAGGATCAGTTCGGCGTCGAGATCGAATACACGCAATTCACTGAGATGTCCGAGGCGATCGGCAAGATTCAGAACGGCGTCGTCGACTTCGACATCTTCTTCCCGACGATCGAGAACCTTGGCAAGCTCGTCGCGGCAAAGCTGCTGCAGCCGATCAACCACTCGTACTTGCCGAACTTCCAAGCGAACATATGGCCCCAGCTCCAGAGCCCGTTCTACGATGTCGGTGCTCGCTACAGCGCGCCCTACATGACGTGGAAGACGGGAATCGGCTACCGAGCGGATGAGGTGCCCGACCCGGGTACCCTCTCCAACCCCCTTGACATGTTTTGGGACCAGAAATTTGCGGGCAAAATCGGCGTACTGAACCAATACCGGGAGACGCTCGGCTACGCGGCGCTTCGCGAAGGGCTGCCGGATCCCTTCAACTCCACCGATCCGCAGGTGATCGATCAGGCCGAGCAGGCGCTCCTGGAACTCGTGCCGCTGAAGGTCGATCTGCAGGGCGCCGACTACGAGACCCTCGGGAACGGATCATCGTGGGTGCGGCTGTCGTGGTCCGGAAACATGAACTACGCGCGCTACTACCTCACAAAGGATACGCCGGTGACGGCGCTCGGCTACTACTACCCACCGGGCGGCGGCTGGGAGGTCACGAACGACATCATGGTGATCTCTTCTACCGCGAAGAGTCCGGTGTTGGCGCACATGTTCATGAACTTCCTGATGGACGTCGACAACGGATTGACGAACTTCGGCTACGAGGGGTACCAGCCGCCGTTCCAGAATGTGGACGAGGATCAGTTCCTGACGGCCGGGTACATCCCGAAGAACCTCGCGAACACGCTGGTCAGCGAAGATGAGTTCAAGACGGGTCAACGGGTATTGGCCATACCCGCATCTGCCGATCAGATGTGGCAAGACGCTTGGGCCACGTTCCAGGCCGGGTAATCCTCCTTCGCGCCAAAGGGTAGAACTCAGCGATGCCGCTCTCGAGCGGCCCGAAGAAGGATGTCGTCGCTTCCAGATGGGATTGAGGTCCTGGTCACGCGGAGGTCCCATGCTTCATGTTCCTCGCATGGGCTACCGCCGGTCTTTCAACGCCTTGTCGACCGCACGCTCCCAGACTTCGACTGGGTCAGGCAGAAACGAGCCGCTATGGTTCGGGTTATGCAGCATTCGAGACTGCATCCGTACGGAGTGGTCGAGGCATGAACCGCCCATGGGTGCCGCACGTAGACCCTCCAGATACCGTGGCGGTCCGCCCGGCACGTGCGGACGAGAGGAGGGGACGAGCATGGCAGAGCCGAGCTTGTACGAACGATTGGGTGGCGTGTTCGCCATCGCGGCGGTGGTCGACCACTTCAGCGATGCGGTCGTCAAGAACCCCATCGTCGGCCAAGGATCGAAGAACCCCGAGCTTCGTGAGTGGCATACCGAACCAGCTGGACAGGCTGCCGGGGCTGAAGTTCATGCGCACGCTGTGGGTCTGCAACGTCGCCGGTGGACCGTTCTCGTTCACTGCCACGAAGCCAGGAAGCACCCCCCTCGGGCTGGAAGAGGCCCATCGCGACCTCCACATCTCCCCCGAGGAGTTCGATGAGGTCGCGGCGGAGCTGGGGCGCACGCTCGATCACTTCGGGGTCCCTGCGCGTGAGAAGGATGAAGTCCTGGCGGCCTTCGCGGCGCACAAGGGGGAAGTGACGGAGGGATCGATGGCTTCGGCCTGAGAGAAACCACCCTCTTGCGCCCTCATACCACCTACTAGATACCTGAGGTCACCGAGTGACAGCACCCTCGGCGAGACGAGCGTGTGCTTTGTCACGCGAACCGCAGGGGTCTGTCACAGCGGATAACCCTGGCGGAACCCGGCGAAGCCCGTCGAGTATGTTCCTGCTGAACCCGCGCTGGCCTGCGCGATTGTGCTTCAACGCAGGCCAGCGCAGGTGCTCCGCCGTCCTTGACACAGAAGAGGTCAGCCAGGGACGCCGTCATGCTTCCTCTCCAGTTGACGGCGACACACAGTTATCCGCGGTGGCGGATCGTAATACTGGAACACCGCGCGTAAGGGTGGAGGGAGGCTCGCGACTTCCAACCAGCAGATGATGCCTGAGATGGGGAACGCTGGGACTCCGGGAGTTCCGTACTGCGTGGGTCTCGGTCTCACGGTTCGCGAGTACTGGGCTTTGATGCGGGCGAGGATCCGCTGCTGTGCCGGCGTCCTGACACCGGCCGCGAGCGCCTGCGGCCACCGGTACAGCGCGACCATCCGATCCGCTAACCGCCTCGCTGGACGGGGTTCATGGATCCGTCCTCGCCGCCCGGGTCGCTCCGCGACCACTACGTGAGGAATCCGCGATGTTGGGGCCGGCTTTCGGCCGGCCTCTCAACCTCAACACGGCGGCCGGTCCTACGAGGTGTGACGACCCTGCCGGGCTTGAAATTGGGACCTTCGTAGAGCAATGAACCGCCGTCACCGATCAGGACGCGGCGGGGCAGTTAGACCCATACCCGGAGGCGCTCCCACCTGGATGACGAGATCGCGATCGAGCTCCATCGCCTGAGTCAGATAGCCGCTGAAGAGCGCGGTGGGCAAGGAGGTGTCGGGCAAGCAGACGAAGACAAGCGAGATCGGCAAGTCCGGCGTTGTGGTTGGATTCTCGAGCCATGCGTCCAGTGGCGCGGCCGGCACCTGGGCATCCGGACCACCGTCACCAGCCACCACCCACAGGGAGCCTGGCGGAGTCAGCTGGCCGGGTACCTCCGGGCTGTCGGTGACATATGCGGTCAGGGTTATCGGCAGGCCTGCCGCGAGCACGTCGATCCCGGTGATCTCGATGTTCGCGTCGTGCACAATCGTTGCGCGCATCGTGGATTTCATACAGCAACAGACAGCGCGGGTTCAAGCCGTTAGTACCGGGTACCCGCGGTCGCTAGGTGCGCAGCCTCGGCCAACCCTCTACTTCGTGACTGGCAGCCGTGAGGAGGCCGGCCTTGAATAGCCGGACGTGCTCTTCCTCGACGAACGTGTCGAACGGGGCTCCGTGCTCGGCACGTCCGGTGGGGAGACGCACGACCTCACCTTCTGCTTGCATGAACCATGGATGCACGAAGGCCCCGGGATGTCTAGACGAGCATCAACCTTATGCCACGGGTGATTCGCGCTGATGCCCTTTCGCTACGGGTTCGTGCATGGAGCACGAGTACGAGGTTCGCTTCGCCAAGATTTGCGTGCCGTCCGATGAGCGCGCGATCGGCTCCCTAGGCCACAACCCGGAAGAGGTGCCAGGCTTCTGGGACGCCCTTCAGCTCGCGCTGACCTATGTCCTCGAACGCTAGACCGCTGCCGGTAACGAGCTCTTTCACGGTCGACGAGACGACGACCTCCGAAGGACCGGCCAGCGCGCCGATCCTCGCGCCGATATGCACGGCGATGCCGCTCACGTCAGCAGCCGACACCTCGATCTCCCCCGTGTGAACCCCCGCCCGGATCTCGAGCCCGAGCTCGCGGACGGCCTTGACGGCCGCGATCGCGGACCGGACGGCTGCAGCAGGTCCGTCGAAGAGCGCGAAGAAGCCGTCGCCGGCGGTGCTCATCTCGTGACCTCCGTACGAGTCGAGCTCCCGGCGGATCACTTCGTGATGCGATCGCAAGAGCTCTGTCCACGCCTTATCGCCAGCGTCCGCCGAGCGTTCGGTCGAGCCGACGATATCGGTGAATACCACCGTCGCCAGGCGGCGGGATCGGTCGATCTTCGCCGCCTCGCCGCCGAGGAAAGCCCGCAGGAGGTCGAAGACAGGGTCCGTGTCGCCCGCGTAGACGAAATGGCCGTCACCTTCCATCTCACTGAAGGTAGCGTTCGGGAGAAGATCGGCAACCGTGCGCCCCGCCTCCACCGGGATATAGGCGTCGTCGCGTCGATGCGCTACGAGCGTCGGCGTGCGGACAGTCGGAAGAACGTCACTCACGTCGAGTTCCATCGAGATCCTGAAGAGCCCGACCGCAGCTCGCGGGCTCACCGCGGCGCGCTGAACCTTTGCGCCGTACACGATGGCTGACTCGTCCTCCAGCCAGCCCGGCGCGAGCTCGTGCAAGTCGTTGATGATGCTCTCGCGGCTTCCCCAGTGATTGGCCGCCCAGTCGAACCACTCCTCCCACTCCCGGCGTTCGCCACCCCACGGGTGCTCAGCGGTCGCGATCATCGCCGGTCGAGGAGCCCACAGCACGAGTTGACGCACGCGCTCTGGATGGGTGGCGGCGAACAGGACCGCGGTGTGCGCTCCCTCGTCCGCGCCGAAGAGAACGGTGTCGTGAGAGCGCACGACATCCAGGACCGCAGTGAGGTCGCTGATCAATACCTCCACCGGCGGAAGCGCGTTCGGTTCGAACCTGTCGGAGAGTCCGACGCCTCGGCGATCCACAAGGATCACCCTGCCGAGCGTCGCCAGTCGCTCGAGGAAGGAGGCCACAAGGGGGTGCTCCCAGTTGACGTCGAGCTGTGTCGCGTTCCCGGGGAGGAACACGATGTCGCGACGCCCGTGGCCAAAGATCTGATATGCGATCTGTACACCGTCGTCCGCAGTGGCGTACCGAGGCTCCGGGATATCGATCCGCGTCATCGGCGCATCCTGCGACGAGGCATCGCCGGAGTGCAAGCCAGGCTCCGGTCTGGGCCGCCGCCAGGACGGAGTTACCGACCCTCAGATGCCCTCTCGTGACACACGGGTATCTGCGGTCGCGGGTCGTAATAGTAGTAATACTGGAACACCGCGCGTAAGGGTGGAGGGAGGCTCGCGACTTCCAACCCGCAGATGCTGCCTGAGATGGGGAACGCTGGGACTCCGGGAGTGCCGTACTGCGTGGATCTCGGTCTCACGGTTCGCGAGTACTGGGCATTGGGGTCACTGCACCATTAGCTGACGATACGTTTGAGCAACACGCGGTTGACGTAGCTC
This sequence comes from uncultured Actinomycetes bacterium, assembly GCA_963794065.1. Classification (GTDB taxonomy): domain Bacteria; phylum Actinomycetota; class UBA4738; order UBA4738; family HRBIN12; genus AC-51. The sequence continues at coordinate 43,942 of CAWCDA010000035.1, forward strand.
CCTCTACGATCCAAGCCTAAGCGCCGTCGCCGGCCTCCCGGCCAATCCTCTCGAGAAGGGCGTCCATGTCTGGCACGACCGTCAGGTCGTCAAGCTCGTCCTGCGTGATGTCATAGAGGCCTTCGTCGAGGCGCCGAAGGATCTCGGCTCGGCCCTTATCCGTGGCGAAGCGACGGAGGGTTCGTCCGTCGTCCACTTTGAGGTCGAGCTCGTAATGCCCGGGTATCGGAGCCCCCTCCGCGTTTCGCACATGGAAGGGGTCGGTGAGCCGGAAAGTAACCATCGCGCGTGATGCTACGGCACGCTGGCTCGCCTGGCGAAGGAGTACTCGCCGAGCCTGAACGATGTAACGCGAGGTGCTATGTCGCAGAGCTCAAGGGCATCGAGAAGCCACTCACGCTATATGAGGCAATACGTGACCTCGATCATCCTCGAAGCGCTGACGATGTACGGGCCTGGGTGCCATCGCGGCCAAGCACGGGACCAATGTCCTCGGTCCCCCGCCCGGTAGCGGTCCGTAGACGAGAATCCGCTTTGATGAGGAGCGGCTTCGACCGGTTTGTGGCGGAGGTGGGGCTGTGCTGGCGTCCTCATGCGTCTGGGAGCGGATGGTCGCGCTGTACGGGTAGCCAACGTAGCCACCTATGAGTAACGACGACGGCTCCGTGACCTGCTACCACAACTCGCACCCTCGGCGCGGGGGCGTCGCATCCCACCGCCAGTCAAAGGCGAGGCGCCGTATCCCCCGAATGCGGTATCAATCCCTGGCCCGTTTGGCCGACACCGTGGACATGGCAACAACAGGCGTCCTCTTCCTGGATTGTCCGGACTGCGGCACCATCTTCGAATCCGTTCTGGGCACGGACCGGTTGGCGCACGAGTTCAGGCAGGTCGATCAGATGCTCGAGCAGTGCCCAACCTGCCGCTCCGCTTCGCGCTACGACCGGAACGACTATCGATACGGGGTATTCGGTCCATACTTCCGGCCATCGTCGACGCAGGTGACCACACGGACGTGAGGCACATTTCGCGCCCTCACTTCATGAGTGGCGATCTCTCAACCAGGACGACGGTCTCCGCCATCTGCCGCTGGAACTCGCACCCTCGGTCGCGGGACAGGCGCAGCCGGTCCTGATCCGCGACGACTGGGACGAGATTGCCCAACTCGGCGCTCGAGGATCCGGTGTGGCGCCGGCTGCGGGCCCGCTGAAGTCGGCGCCACTCGCTGCGCTTGGCTTATGCCCTCGTTGGCCGCGTACCCGCAGATGATGCGCCGAGAATCGTGAGCGGCTCGGCCTCCGCGAGTGCCGCGCCGCGTGGCTGCTCGGTCTCAGCGGCCGCGTGGGTACCGGCAAGTGTTTGACGTAACGCTCCGGGGGCTACGTGTTAGATGTGCAAATCCCCAGAAGCCCGGCATCTCTCACTCCCCAGCGTCCGAGGGCCGGGCTGCTGTCTGCTCGGTGATATTGAAAGGAGACCACTTGACCAATAATCCGGCTGGAAAGCGTCCCATCCTGGGTAGTCTGCGCTTAGCAGATGGCAAGGGCGTCGTGCGTATAGAGGACCGCGTGGAAGCCGATATCGACGACGTGTGGTCGGCACTCACCGATCCCTCGCGTCTGGCTCGCTGGTACGGCGAGGTCGAGGGCGACCTTCGACTCGGCGGTGAATACCGCGCCCGCCTTTTCTCCAGCGGATGGGAAGGCACCGGGCGTGTCGAAGCCTGCGAGCCCCCGCAGCGGCTGCAGGTGCGCACCAAGGACGCGGACGAGCCGGACGAGAACGTCATCGAGGCCATGCTGACCGCCGACGCCGACCAGACCATCGTGGTCTGGGAGGAACGAGGCATGCCGCTGGACCTGCTCTCCGCCTACGGGGCTGGAGTGCAGATCCATGTCGAAGATCTCGCCGACCACCTCGCTGGGCGTGAGCGCCGCGACGACGCCAAGAGGCGGTGGGACGAGCTCCACCCTGCCTACGAGGACTTGGCCGCCAGCCTCGGCTAGGATCCGTGACTGGCCCTCAAGGCGACCTACTCTCCAGTTGAACGCGACACACGATTATCCGCGGTCGCTGGTCGTAATGCTGGAACACCGCGCGTAAGGGTGGAAGGAGGCTCGCGACTTCCTACCCCGCGACGACGGAGCTCAGGAAAAAATCAGGGCGGCGAGCCACACGCCCACCATAGCGACGCCAGCGGCAAGCTGGATGCCGATCCCGATTCCCATCCCCTTCAGGGTAGAGACCGTGGTCCCAAGCGCCGCGCGCGTGTCGCGCAGCCGAACCAGCTCGGCCAAGAAGACCGCGAGCGGCCACCCCACCAACGCACCCACCACCGGGATCACGAAGACCCCGACGATCATGCCGACCGCCCCCGCCGCCAGCACCCATGGGGGGGCGCCCACCTCGGTCGCGCGCCGGGCTGGCAGAATCGTCGCGGCCACGAGTCCGGCGATGCCGAGGCCCGTCATGAGCAGCACCGCGACCCAGGGCCACGCGCCCGTGCCGGAGCCGGCGATCGCCCACACCACCCCGGCTCCCCAGATCAGGACGATCCCGGGTAGGAACGGGATCACGATCCCCACGAGCCCCACCAGCATCGCCAGCCCCACAAGAATCTCGAGCGGTGACATGCGGCCATCTTGACCGATGCTGATCCCTGCGGCCGAAGTCGGCTGAGTCGCCCACACCTCGATAACCCACATTCGGCAACCTTTTCGGCCGCGCTTGGACACGCACAGACGTCCTGCGATGGTGAGCGTCGTACCGTGTGGCCCATGCCCGAGGATCATGTACTCGCCAACCGGGCGAGCTGGGACGCCGAGGCAGACGAATGGGTCGAGCGCGGGCGCAAAGATTGGGCCCGGGAGGAGATCGGTTGGGGCGTCTGGCACGTGCCCGAGTCCGAGCTCCGCTTGCTGCCCGAGATGGATGGCCTCGACGTGGTGGAGCTGGGTTGCGGGACCGGCTATGTCTCGGCGTGGCTCGCACGACGGGGCGCCCGACCGGTCGGCCTGGACAACTCCGCCCGCCAGCTTGCGACCGCGCGCACGTTCCAACGTGAGTTCGATCTGTCGTTCCCGTTGATCCATGGCGACGCCGAACGCGCGCCGCTGCGCGATGCGAGCTTCGACCTCGCGATCTCGGAGTACGGCGCGGCGATCTGGTGCGACCCGTACCGGTGGATCCCGGAGGCCGCCCGCCTGCTCCGACCCGGCGGCACGCTGATCTTCCTCGGACATTCGTATGTCTCGATGCTCACGTTCCCCGAGGTCGAGCTCCCCGCCGGCGAAACCCTGGTTCGGCCGCACTTCGGGATGCATCGGTTCGAGTGGCCCGATGAAGACGGGGTGGAGTTCGCGATCCCGCACGGCGACATGATCGAGTTGCTGCGGTCATCGGGCTTCGAGATCGAGGCGCTGGTCGAGTATCCGGCGCCCGACGATGCCGAGACGCCATCCGATCCGCTTGCCACCGTCGAGTGGGCCCGACGCTGGCCGATCGAAGAGGTGTGGAAGGCCCGCAAGCGTTAGGCGCGGACAGGACCGCCGAACGCGAAGGTCTGCCCCTCGTAGCCGAGCTCCAGCTCGAGCGAGCCGGCGCCGGGCACCCTGCGGGCATCCTCCAGCATGCCCTCGAGGTCCGCGTCGGTATGCATCGGGTCGTGGTGGAACAGCACGAGGTGGCGGGCACCCGCGCGCTCCGCGAACGTCACGGCGTCGGTCGTGTTCGAGTGACCCCAGCCGACACGGTGCTCGTACTCCGACACCGTGTACTGCACGTCGTGGACGAGAACGTCGGCCCGCCGCGCGATGCCGAGGCCCGAGATCCAGCTGTCCTCCATGGTCCTGAGGTCGGTGCCGAGGCTGGGCTCGTGGTCCGGGAGGTACGCGAGCGACCGGCCGCCTTCCTCGATCCGGTAGCCGACGGCCGGCCCCGGGTGCTTCACGAGCTCGGCTGAGACGGTCGCGGAGCCGATCGTCCACGGCCGATCGGGCACCTCGTGGAACTGCGGCCGCGACGGCACGTTGCGAAGGTGCACCGGGAAGAACGGCGGTGCGAAGAATGGCGCCAGCCGCTGTTCCAACCCCTTCGCCGGCGCCGGTGGGCCCCAGATATGGAACTCCACGTTCGGATCCCAGAACGGCGCGAAGAACCGGAGTCCCTCGATGTGATCCGCGTGCAGATGCGTGATCAACAGGTCGACCCGCGGCGGGTGCACGCCCGCGAGCGAGATCCCGTACGGACGGATCCCGGTGCCGGCGTCGAGGATCACCACCGACCCGTCATCCAGATCGAGCACGATGCAGGACGTCTGACCGCCGTAGTGGATCGTCTCGGGGCCGGGGGAGGCCAGGGTGCCGCGGCAGCCCCAGATCGTCGCTCGCACGCTAGCCCTCCGCCTGGGGTCGCTCCCAGAACACCGCGACCGCGCCGACGATCACGTCTTGCCGCGGGCGCAGCGGGAACGCGGTGACCTCGATCTCGCGCTCGACACCGTCGCCGCCGGTGATCCGGATCGCGCGGTGGGCCGGGCGCCCTTCCCGGAATGCGATCCCGAGCGGGAGCTCCTCCAAGGGGACGGGCATCCCATCCAGGTCTGTGGGCTTCCAATCGCTGGCCCATTCGCCGGCCCGCAGCTCCCCGGCCTCCGCGTAGGAGCGACCGAGCACGGGCTCGGCCGCCTCGTTGAAATAGGCGAGCGTGCCCTCGGCGTCAACGACGAACGCGGGCGTCGCCAGGCGCGACGTGAGGTCGCGGGCAAGGATCATGACGAGGTTGCGCTGCGTGTTGTCGTCGGCCACGTGCCGACCGTATGCCGTCGGCCCCGCACCTCGCAAACCGCCGGAACCGGCCCAAGTAGTTTCGTCCCGCCTCAGGTGGGTATCGCAGCTCAATGGCCGATCCACACGCGTCTAAGGCATTCAGCTCCCTGGCAACCTGGCTGTCACGATGGCTGGGATCGGTTTGGGCTGTCCTTGTCGCGGCCGTGCTGATCGCAGTCGGCTTAGCGTTCGTCGGGATCGGTGTCACGACCTTGGCCATCAGCGTCGCGACCCTGCTGATGGTCTTCGCCTTGCAGAACACCGAGAACAAGGACTCCTCGGCTCTTCAGGTGAAGCTCGACGAGATCATCACGCACATCGAGGGCCCGCGCGATCACGTGGCAGGCATCCAGGCGAAGTCGCATGAGGAGATCGCTGAGGTTCAGGCTGAGCTGAACGAGGACCGGGCAGCAAGCAACGCCCCCGTCGTCTAGCTCTCGCCCACTACCCGGTAGAGGTGCCAGCGATCCGGGACGCCTTTCAGCTCGTGTTCGCCTGCACTTTCGAAGGCGAGTCCCGAGCCCGGAACGAGGTCCTTGACCGTCTGAGACACCAACACCTCCGAGACGCCGGCGAGGGCGGCGATCCTCGCGCCGATGGTGACCGGGAGGCCGCCCACCTTGCCGTCGATCAGCGTGCACTCGCCGACGTGGACGCCGGCCCGGATCTCGAGCCCGAGGTCTCGTACGCGCGCGCCGATGTCGAGCGCGCATCGGACCGCCCGCGCGGGTCCCTCGAAGGTTGCGTAGAAGCCGTCGCCGGCGGTGTCGACCTCGGTACCGTGCCAGCGTTCGATCTCGCGCCGGACCGCCGCGTGATGTTGCTCGAGGAGCTGCCTTCCAGCCGGCATCGCCCAGCGTTGCCTGCTTCGCCGTGGATCCAACGATGTCGGTGAACAGGACGGCCGCCAGCACCGAGTCCAGCGCGGGCGGGGGAGGCTCGATCCCCATGAAGCGGCGGATCTCCTCCACCTCGATGGTCAGATGCTCGTTACTCCAAACCCCCGAGGGAAGGGGTCGTATCTCCGCGCTCGGCATCAGCGAGGCGAGGTACGCGGTCTCCTCATCGGCGACGCCGGTCCTGGGCATGAGGAGCGTCGGACATCTGACCGCCGGCAGGACCGCCCGCACATCGATGTCGTACCAGATCGCCGACAGCTGTTTGGCGACATCGGGCGTGCATGCATTGCGGCTCTGCCGCGAAACGTAATCCGCGAGCTCCGTGGGCAAGGCGTTGCCGAACGCCGCCTCGTGCTCGATGTGGGCCAAGCCATAGGCGGAGGTGCCCCAGAGGTCGAGTTCCGTAACCTCCGCATCGCGGTACGCAACCGTGCCAACACCCCAGGGGTAGTCGGGTGTCGGCGTAGTACGGGCGCCAGGATCGATCCACACGAGTGAATGCACCCGCTCCGGGTCCGTCGCCGCGAGCAGGGCATTGACGCTTCCCGAGTTGAAGATCCCGCACAGGACCACTCGATCCACCTCAGTGGCATCAAGCACGAGCCGCAGATCCGCGGCTCTGGTCTCGAGATCGGCCGGCGCGACGTGTCGGCTCGACAGCCCGATACCCCGTTGGTCGTGAGTGATCACCTGCGTGAACGACGCGAGCTCCCGAAGGAAGGACATACCTCCGCTGAACCATGCCTCCCACTCGAAGTCGATGTTCCCCGGCCAATCCGGCTGCCAGACGATTGCCGGGGTGCCGGTTCCCAACGTCTGGTACGCGAGGTAGACGCCGTCGGGTGCGATCGCGTAGTTGGTCTCAGGATTCTCCACGTCGGCATCCTGAGCCTGGTTGCCCGACGCGGCAAACTGATGGATCTCGGGGCTAGACGAGAGCTCGCGGTACGGTTCGCGTCATGGCTCGCGTGGTTCGCTTGATACTCGTCGACGAAGCTGGCGCTCCCTTGGGAGCGCTTCCCGACTTCGACATCGAGGAGCCGTGGTGGCCTGAGGTCGGCGACATCGTCACCGTGGCCCGAGAGCGCTTCGGCGTCGACCTCTTCGTGCTGCGACTGGTGGATGCCCAAGGCGGGACAGGGATGGCCGATGGCCTCGTGTCCTACACCGCCGAGGCGATGGGACCGACACCGCCGCTGGTGCCGGCGCGGCTGGATCTTCCCTACGACGAGGACCCTCGCCGGGCGCCGTGGGCCCGTCCCGGCGGCATCGCATCGATCGTTGCCTGGGCGGATGAAGCGCTGCGGGAACGCGGAACCCCCCGGATCGGCCCGGTCCAGCAGGTGAAGACGTGGAACCTCTCATCCGTGCTGCAGCTGCCGACAGCACATGGCGTCGTGTGGTGCAAGAGCGTCCCGCGGTTCATGGCGCACGAACCCGCCCTTGTATCCCTGCTCGCCCGCGAGCGAGCGCCCATCGTCCCGGGCGTCGTCGCGGCCGACGAAGATCGCGGTTCGCTGCTTCTCGAGGATCTCGGGCCTGAGGTGCTGTGGGATGCCGACGAGGAAACACTGACCCAGATGGTCCGTGCGCTGGTTGCCCTCCAAGTTGACTGGGCGGACCGAACCAACGATCTCCTTGCGATCGGGATGCCAGATCACCGCTCGCGTGGGCTCGCGAGTCAGCTTCAGACGTTCCTCGCGAGAGGCGACGTGCGCGCGACCCTTCGGCAGGATGAGCTCGGCGCGCTGGACGGTCTGGCGGCGGATCTTCCCGGTCGCGTGGCCACCCTGGCGGCCTGCGGCATCCCGGACTCGTTCGTGCACGGCGACTTCCACCCAGGGAACTGGATCCGGCGTGACGGCGAGCTGTTCCTGTTCGACTGGGGTAACAGCCACGTGGGCCACCCGCTCCTCGATACCGCGTTCCTGGCCGCGATCGAGGATGAGGACGTTCGCAGAAGAGTGCGCGCGGCGTGGCTGGACGCATGGCGGGTCCAGATGCCCTTCTCGGATCCTGCGACGGCGATCGACGCGATCGAGCCCGTCGTCGCGCTGTGGAAAGCGTTCCAATACCGCTCGTTCCTCGATGCGATCGAGCCCAGCGAACATCGCTATCACGAACGAGACGTACCGGATTCGCTTCGCGTCGCGTTGGACGCTCACGCGCCCGCGTGAACCCGGCGCGAACCGATGTGCGGCGTCGCCCGTACTCCTTGCAAGTGATGGAGGGCAGACTGATGCACAGATACCTCGTGGTTGCAGATCTCGCTGTCGGGACGCGCGAGCTGAAGGATTTCGTCCGGAGCCGCGACGACAACGAGCCATCGACGTTTCATCTCGTCGTGCCGACGCATCCGGACAACCGACGCATCGCGTGGGACGAGACAGAGGCGCACGTCGTGGCGCGCAGACGACTGGAGGACGGCCTTGCCTGGCTGCGTGAGACCGATCCTCGAGCTGACGGCGAGGTCGGCGACGTCGATCCCATACTGGCGATCGACGACGCGCTCCGAGAGACGACGTACGACTCGATCGTGCTGGCCGTCGGGGAGCGGCCCCACCGACGTCGGGCCAACGTGACGACACGAGTGCGGCAAGCGTTCGACCTGCCGGTCGTCGACGTCCTCGGAACGCCGCAGGTTCTGCGCCAAACCGCCTGACGGGTCTAGATTAAGTCGTTGGCGCGCAGGAACTCCCTCGCCACGGTCGGGATGTCCTGACCGTCCAGCACGACCCTGCCGACGAGCCTCGTCACGTTGTCCGTGGTGAGCTTGGCGCTCACGCCGTCGAGCAGCTCTCGGACCTCGCCGTTCAGCTCGTCGGTGCGGATCACCGGCGTCAGGTTCTCCGCGTCCTGCAGATGCCTGTCGTCGATGAGGGGGACGAACCCGTTCGCATCGATGCTTGGATCGGTGGAGAACAACAGGCCGATCTGCACGTCGTTGGTCTTGAGAGCGGCAACGGTCTGTGGGCCACCCGCATCGAGTGGCTCGAAGTCGTAGAAGACGATGCCGTACGTGTCCCGCAGGCCCGTGAGACAGAACGGCCGCTGTGGACATTCCGGCGGCGCCCCGACCGTCAACTGGTTCGCCGCGGCGGCGAGCGACGTCATCGTCGTGAGGCCGAACCGCTGGGCGGTCTCGGAGTTCGCCACGAACACATTCGTGTCCTGCGCCGGTGACGGCGTCAGCACAGAGATCCCGCCGGGCTCGAGGAGCGCACGATCCTGTGCGGCCGCCGCTTCGGGATCGCTCGAGTGGTCCGCGTTCGGGTCCAGGAAGAACAGGAGCGACGATAGGTACTCGGGCTTGAGATCGATCTGTCCGGACTCCAACGCGGCTTGCGAGACCTCCCGCGCCCCAAGATCGAACTGCCGCTCCACCGTGTACCCCGCGTGCTCGAGGACTCGCGCATACATCTCCGCGACCAGCTGATTCTCGGTGAACGCGCCGGAGACGCCGACCACGATCGTCCCATTGCCGTGGTCGGAGGGCTCGGCGACATGCGGCGTCGTCGTGCAGCCGATCGCCGCGACGCACAGCGCGATCACGAGCGCGACCGCCGAGATCCTCACGATGACTCCACCTCGACGGACGGTTCGCCCTCGGCAGAGGAGGTATCGGGCCCGATGAGGGCACGCACGGGTGTCGCACCCTTCCCCTTGATGTCGACCATCTGAACCGGTCCGCATCCGTACCGATGGATCTCCTCGGCCGTCCGCTGCGAGACCAGGACCTGGCCGGGCTCGCCCGCTTCCTGTAGCCGGCTCGCGAGGTTCACCGTGTCGCCCCACACGTCGTACGCGAACTTCCGTTCACCGATCACCCCGGCAACGACCGGTCCGGACGCGATCCCACCCCGCACCCTGATCGAGTCTCCGGATGGCCACCGCACCACGTGGGACCCGGCGACGATCTCGAGCGCCATCCCGACGGCGGCGTCGGCATGGTCCGCCTTCGCGACGGGCGCGCCCGCGACCGCCATGTAGGCGTCGCCGATCGTCTTGATCTTCTCGAGGCCGTGCCGGTCGGCGAGCTCGTCGAACCAGCGGAAGAGGGCGTCGAGCGCGGCCGCGAACTCCTCCGGCGAGGAGCGGGCAGCCTGCTCGGTGGATCCGACGGCGTCGACGAAGATGACGCTGACGTCGTCGAACGCCTCCGCGATCCGCTCACCGGACGAGGCTTTGAGCTGGTCGACCACGGCCTGGGGCAGGATGTTCAGCAGCAAGACGTCGGAGCGAAGGCGCTCCTGGTCCAGTTCGCGCTGACGAAGGAAGAGCTGGCGCGTGAACACTTCCATCCAGTAAGCGGCAAGACAGCCGAGGGCCGCGAACGAGACGAGGTACAGCGTGGCGAGCACCTCGCTCACGCTGTAGATATACCGAGCGGTGAAGGCGAAGGGCAGGTACACCGCGACGCCGACCAACGCGGTCATCAATACGAAGATGAACCGCAGGCGAAGCAGCGTGTACGTGAAGGCGGTGATCAGGATGACGCCCACGTAGCCGTACTCTGCCGGAAGCGTCCGGATCTGCGACGAGTAGTAGACCCAGATCACGATGGTGGCGACGACGATCGCGAAGGAGGTCCATTCCCAGACGCGGCTGAAGATGCGCGTATAGGTGAAGGCGTAGCCGAGGATCAGCATCGGGATGAACACACCGAACCGGATCCGCACGTCTAGCTGTTGCTCGCGCAGGACCAGCACATACGGCCGCAAAAGGATCCCCCACCCGATCCACAAGGCGATCCCAGCCAGGAACGCGAAGCGGACGTTGCCGAGGTTGAGCTGAAAGCGATCCTCCCGGAACGCCTTCTCGAGGATCGGGTCCCGGGAGCGCAGGCGTAGGCCGGCGAGGCGTTGCCTCGCAGATCGTCCTGTCGGCTGGGTCGGTGGCGTGATCTCGTCGAGCATCGAGTTGGGGGTCCTTAGATCCCTCAGATGATGCCGTCGCGGGGGCCGTCTTGTCAGCACTGCGAACGACTGAACTTTCGTGGCGACCCGAGCGAGTAACGAGACGAACGCACCAACTCGAAGCGGCCGCGCTCGCCATCGGGAGGTCTCATGAAGCGGATATCGCTTGTGCTCGCATGCCTCGCCTCGATCGTTCTTGTGTCGGCGCCGTCCAACGCCACGGCCGACGGGACGCCACAGAACGGACGGATCGTGTTCTCACGGCAGGACCCCGCCGGAGGGGACAACTACACGTACATCACCAAGGCGGACGGGACGGTCCGACCGCTCTTTCCCGACTACGCGGCCGATTCTCCGAACTGGTCTCCGGACGGCCGGCACGTCGCGGTCATCTCCGGCCTCGGCCAGGAGTGTTCCGAGACGACGACCTGCAGCGGCAACACCGTGATCATCGATCCAGCCGATGGCAGCTGGCACGCGCTGCCGCCAGCGGGCCTGCCGCGGGTGGGTACGTTCTGCTCCCTCTGGTCACCGGACGGCTCGAAGTTCGCGTGCGAAGGTGGGAACGACAGGGATACGAGCGTGAATGGGCTCTACACGATCCGGTCGAGCGACGGCGGCGGCCTGCGTCGCATCACCGACGCCGGGGGCATGGATGACGTGCCGATCGCCTGGTCGCCCGACGGTACGCAGATCGTGTTCGGTCGGTTGGACGAGGGCAACTGCAGCCAACGATCCGCGATCTACGTCGTCAACGTGGACGGCACGCACGAGCGGCGCATCACGCCCTGGGGCTTCTGCGACAACCACGGGGATTGGTCGGCCGATGGCAAGTGGATCGTCTTCGCCCCACCAGGGCCGTCGATCTACATGGTGCATCCGGACGGGACCGGCCTCAAGACATTGCGGCTCGACACCGCGACGCCGGGGCGTGTCTTCGCCGGTGACGTCTCGTGGTCCCCGGACGGGAGGAAGCTCGTGATGCTCCTGTTCGCGCCGGTCGATAGCCCCTCCGGCGAGTACCAGGAGGGGATCGCCACCGCGAATGCCGACGGCACGCATCTTCATTACCTGACGGTCAGCCCGGCGTCCGACCGGTTCGACCACGAGGCCGATTGGGGTGCCCGGCCCGCGGGCTAGGGGGGCGGGTCCGTCGCCGGCCGCCGGAGCCTGCTCTTCCGGCGGCCGGCGACGGGCCGTATGAACCTTCCGGGCGGTTGGCGCGAGTGACCCTAGGAGGGCCAAGATGCTCTCTGGAACGGCCGTGGGCGCGAGGAGCGGGCTCGTGCGTGAACCGGAACAGGCGCGGACCGACGGTCCGCCGGAAAGCTTTGACACGTTCTTCGCGCGTGAGCGCGACGGCGTGCTCGGCTTTGCCTTCGCGCTGACCGGGGATCGGGGGGTCGCGGAGGACGTCGTGCAGGACGCCTTCCTGGAGGCCTACCGGAAATGGGATCGCATCGCCGGCTACGACCAACCCGGCGCGTGGGTGCGTCGCGTCGTGGCCAACATGTCGGTCTCGGCGTTCCGTCGGCGGCGTGGCGAGCTCCGGATGCTCACCCAGCTGATGGCGCGGCAGGACCGTGTCGTTCCCGACCTGTCGCCCTCTGCGCTCGCGTTCTGGCAGGCCGTCCGCGCCCTGCCGAAGCGGCAGGCACAGGTCGCAGCGCTCTTCTATCTGGAGGACCGGCCTATCGCCGACATCGCGCTGGTGTTGCAGATGGCCGAGGGCACCGTGAAGAAGCACCTCCACGACGGGCGGAAGGCGCTCGCTCGGACGCTCGATGTGAACGAGGTGAACGATGAACCTCGATGAACGCGGTCGCGCGGCAGCCGACGAACTCCGTCGGGCCTTCACGGGCACGGAGCGGTTCGGATCGACCGTCGAGCTCGAGCGACTCCACGACGAGCGCATCCGGCGGGCGCGACGGCAACGGTGGCAGGCCGGACTCCTCGCGGCGGCGATCACTGTCGGCGCGATCGCTTTGCTCGCTTCCGTGCTGCGGGATCGATCGTCGGTTGTTCCGGCGACCCCTGCGCCCACGGGCACCATCCTGTACGGGCAGTGGGACCCGAAGACGGAGAACGCGCGCTGGTTCACGGCGAACGTGGACGGCAGCGGCGTGCGCGATCTCGGGATCACGGCGACGTGCGCGCGTTGGCTGCCGGGCGGCAACGCGATCTTGATCACGAACGACGAGGCTTTCTCGCCCGATCACCCGTTGCGACCGGCGATCGTGCAGGCGGATGGGTCTAACAAGCAGCCGCTGGAGGCGACGAAGGATCCATCGTTCAACCTGGGGTGCGGCGATGTGTCGCCCGACGGCCGGTTCATCGTGCTCGAGGGGTTCGTCGACGACGGCTCGAGCAACGGCATCTACGTCGTGCGCTCGTCTGACGGCGGCGGACTCCGGGTCGTGAGCGAGAGCTCGCCGGGCGAGACCATCGGCGACCCGATCTTCTCGCCCGACGGAACGCAGATCGCGTTCTTCAGGACCAAGGCCGCGTTCGGCCCCGCAGGGAGCGGGGGCGATCTTCACGGTCGACGTCGACGGGTCGAACCTTCGGCGCATCACGCCATGGGGCGGTGCGTTCATGGATCAATGGTGGTCGCCAGACGGCCAGTGGATCGTGTACCAGCGCCCCTACGGAGTGCTCACGATGGTGCGCCCGGATGGCAGCGACGCGCACGATGTTCCCTTGACCTTGCCGCCGGGAGCGGGCGCTCAGAACCCGACGTGGTCGCCCGACGGACAATGGATCGTCTTCAGCCTCGCCCAGGGCGGCACGGCCAACATCTACATGGTTCGGCCCGACGGCACCTCGCTCACACAGATCACGACCGAGCCCGGCGTCGACGAGCAACGCCCGGTCTGGACCAGCGCGCAGCCGTAGGGTGGACGCGCCGCGCTCGACTCGCGAGACTGGCTGCATGCCCGATGACGACATCCCGGACTGCTGCTTCGACGAATGGGCCGCAAGCAACGCGAAGCGGGCGAGGAAGGGAGAGACGGCGGCCGCGATCACCGCGGCGCTGCTCAGCGCGTTGGACGAAGCCGGCCTCGAGGGTCGCACCGTGCTCGATGTCGGATGCGGCACTGGGGATCTCGCACTTGCGGCCCTCGGGCGCGGCGCACGGTCTGCATCCGGCTTCGACCTGGGCCAAGGCGCGATCGCGAACGCTCGTGCGCTCGCGCAAGAGCGCGGCCTGTCCGAACGCGCAACGTTCGAGGTCGGCGATGGGTCGCAGGTCGCGTTGCCGGCGTCCGACGTCGTCGTGTTGAACCGTGTCGTGTGCTGCTACCCCTCGGCGGACGCGCTGCTCACTAATACCTTGGGCGCGGCAGGAAGCGTCTTCGCCTTCACCGCTCCGATCGACCGTGGCGTGATGGGGTTCTGGAATCGGATCCTCGGCCGGCTCGGTAACGGTTGGTACGCGCTACGTTCGAAGAAGTTCCGCGGGTTTCGAGTGTTCATCCACGACCTCGGTGCGATCGAGGCTCGCATCGTCGGAGCCGGCTTCCGACCACTGGCTCGTGAGCAGCGTCGCCTCGCATGGGACCTGCGTGTCTACACGCGTGACGTCTAGCAGATCCAGTGGACCCCGTCGTCGATGATCGTCCAACCGACCTCGAAGGTGATGCTCCCGAGGAGCGCGGCGACGGGCCAGAGCCAGACGTTGCGATACCGGATGCTGATCACCGATGCGCCCAGGTACACGGCGATCGCGATCAACGGAACGATCAGATTCGCCATCAGTTCCCATCGGCGCGCACAAGAGGGATCAGTCGATACTCCGTGTGCATCGCGTCGTGGAGTGAGGCGTTCACGGAAGGCCGGCGCCCACACGGCCACGAGCGTCGCGATCCCCGCGAGAACGCAACGCCTCTTGCGAGCGCCCCACACGATCTGTCCGAACGAAGCAGCCATGATCGGCGTGAGAACCGAAAGCAGAACGCCGAAGAACGGCACAAGGAAGGCAACGGCCGGCGGGAACAGAACGCCGAGGGATGCGCCGACCCGACGACGCAGTCGTGCCCGCTCGAAACGGATGTCCGGGCGGGGCGGGATGGCAAGGGACTCGTCAAAGCTCATGCTTCGGCTCATTGTGATGTAGATCCCGGGCGGCATCCATTCCGAGGTCCAGGTTTCGGCAGAGGAGGACACATGGCCATCACCGGAGTTCACGCGTTGATCTATTCGCCGGAGGCCGACGCTCTGCGTGCGGTGCTCACCGATGCGATTGGCTGGTCTCACGTCGACGCCGGGGAGGGATGGCCGATCTTCGCCCTACCTCCAGCCGAACTCGCCGTCCATCCCGATGAGACGCCCCGTCACGAGCTCTCGCTCATGTGCGACGCCCTCCCGACCACCATGGCCGAACTCTCAGCGAAGGGGATCACCTTCCGAGGCGAACCCCAAGAACAGCGGTGGGGCGTGTGGACGACCATGGTTCTGCCCGGTGAGGTGGAAGTCTTGCTCTACGAGCCGCGCCATCCGATCGCTCACGGATAGCACAGCCGTCACTGAGACATGGGCTTTGGCTCGGACGGCGGGTCGGGCTCTTCGTCGTCGACTTCCGCCGCTTCGACGATCGCCTCCGCTGCTTCGACGGCCTTGATCGCCGTGACGGCAAGGAGTCTCGTCACACCGGCCGCCACCTGCACCATCCCGCCGAAGATGCGCAGGCCCCCACGTATCGTGCTGAGGATGGCGTCGTTGAGTTGCGATCTCTTCGGCGCCGGATCTGTCGTCTTGGCCATAGCCCAAGCTTAGATCGAGGGGTCCGCGTACGTCTCGATGCCGCGGATGATGACGTCGATGCCGAAGTCGAATCGTTCGTTGGCGTCGCCGCCGAACAACAGGTCGATGGATGCCCGGGTCTGCGGGAACCGGTCCTCGGGCAGTGACGAGACGTAGTCCTTGAACATCTGGACGATCTGGTCGGCCGGGAGGTCCTCGCCCGTCGGAGAGGCGAGGCCGAGGCCCTCCTCGAACGCATACGCCCCGACATAGAGGCCCGCCAGATCGCCGTAGTACGCGATGACGCGGTCGGGGATGCCGACCGGGCGCAACAGCTCGAAGAGCCACTCGGTCAGCTTGGCGATCGTCGGTCCTGCCGGGATCCGACCGAGCGAGATCCTCGCGACATCGCGATGCCGCTGCAGTGTCGCCCGCATGTCGCGCGCAAGGTCGCGGAGCTGCTCCTGCCATCGGCTCGGATCGGGGGTCGGAAGGACGACCTCGTCGGTCACCTGCTCGAAGACGAGCTGCAGGAGCTCGCCCTTGTTGCGCACGTGCCAATAGAGCGAGGCTGCGCCTGTCCCGAGTTCCTCACCCACCCGTCGCATCGAGAGGGCATCCACGCCATCGCGGTCGAGGACGCGAAGAGCCGCGTCGATGATCGCGTCTCGCGTGAGTGGTGTGCGGGGCCGACCGGAAGGGGAAGTCCGCCAAGCGGGCTCGGGGATCTCCTGTGGTCTCTCAACTGCATCCATGAGGCAAGCGTATCACGCTGCTCGAACGCTGTTCTATAGCTCGAACACCGTTTGACAAATGGCTCGGCTCCGGTGCAGAATAGCGTTCGAGAGCGGAACACTGTTCGAGTGATAGGAGGCAGGAAGATGAGCGACACACCGCAGGAAACGGCCCTGACGGTCTCGGCCGACGGCAACGACATCTCGGTGGCGAGCGGCGCCGCGCCCGCAGGGCGGCTCGAGTTCGTGAACGGTACTGCGCACCTGACGATGCGTGCCGACCCGGGCCTTGACCGGATGCTCCAAGCGCATTTCGAGGGATCCGTTCCCAAGGCCACCATGAAGGGGGAGACGGTGACGTTCCGCTATCCCCGCGTTGGCCGCCCGTTCGACTGGCGACGCCGTCGTGCCGAGGTGATCCTCACCACGGAGGTGCCGTGGGACATCGACGTGCGCGGTGGGGTGGCGGCATTGGACGCGGATCTGCGAGGGATCGAATTGCTCGGGTTCCGCGTCGGGGGCGGCATGAGCGGGATCGAGGTCCTCCTCCCACCGCCGATCGGCGTCGTGCCGATCACGATCGGCGGCGGAGCGAGCAGCGTGCGCCTGCTGCGGCCCGAGGAGGTCCCGGTGCGTCTGCAGATCCGTGGCGGCGCCTCGAAGCTCGCGTTCGACCACGAGGAGTTCGGCGCGATCGGGGGTCGCGTCCGTCTGCAGAGCCACGGGTTCGACGCGCAGGCGGATCGGTACGAGATCTCGGTCGGAGGGGGCGCCAGCGAGCTGACGGTGGGAACGGTGGCGGTGCGTTAGCGGCCGGCGCGCGGCGGTGCCCCCGGCAGCTCTCTCCTTGGCAGGTAGCACTGGATCGCAACGTCTTGGACCTTCCCAAGGATCCCCGCTGATGTTCCGCTTCAAGGATGATCGCGGAGTTCGCAAACTACCGGAGCTGGATCGATTGGGTTCCGATCATGGCGCTCCTCGCGATCCCGCTCTTGTTCAGGCGCGTCCTCGTCGTGAGCCTCGCGTTGCTCGGGGCGTTTCTCGGCTTCATCGCGATCGGCTTGACGATGCCATTGGGAAGAGACGCGGAGCAGCTCGGGGCCAACGTCGCGGCCGGTCTCGTCGTCGGCGCGGTCTTGGGCGCGCTCGTTGGGGTCGTTCTGGGGGCGCTCCGACCAAGGTCCCAACCTCTCGACGGGTCGGTGACGGTGGTGGGGTGCGCGATAGGACTGGGGGTAATGGGTGCGCTCATCGGCGGCTTTGGTCCGAGCTTCCCTGGCGGCTCGCCAGATCTCAACGTCTCGGTCCTGGGCACGATTGCAGTGGGCGGTGGCATCGGCTGGCTGATCGGAGCCGCGATCGGATGGCGTCTCGCACGAGGAGCGCCATCGCCTGATCGGGTCCAACGATGGATCCTCGTGGTGGCGGCGGTGAGCATCGCGATATTCGGCGCCACCATCGTTGGGGCGATCCAGGCGCGGGCGTTCGGTCCTTCGATGGACGAAATGACCCGCCTGGAGCGCGACTCGTTGCCGACCGTCGCGGCGCTCTACTGCATCAACGCAGTCCTTGCCGCGTCAACCCTGATCGCTGTCGCGGCGAGAGGCGTCGTCCCGACCGGCAAGACGGCCACCGCCCCGATCCTGGCCCAGCCTGAGTCGTAGTCGGACCAGAGCCGACCTCCGGTCTGCGTTCATCGACGTTCGCCTGACCCCAAACGGGGTTAGCGGGCTTGCTGCGCGTCCGCCTGATCGGCGAGCTTGAAGCGCTCGGCCGCCTGCTGCTGATCGCCGCGCTTCTCGGACACCCGGCCGAGGGCGCGCCACATCCATCCGGCGAGTTGTCGCTCGCCGAGTTCCTGCGACAGGCGGAGCGCGCGTTGCAGGTCCTCCTCTGCCTCGTCGAGCAGCCCCATCTCGCGCTTCGTGACGCCGCGCTCCGCCGTTGCGTCGGCCAGCTCCCACCGCGCGCCGAGGTCGCCGAACGTGGCGATCGCGGCGTCCAACCGTGGCACCGCTTCGTCGAAACGCCCGATGTCGGCGTCGACGCGGGCGCGCTGGGTGGTGGTCACCGCGACGCTGAACTGATCGCCGATCCGATCGGCCAGGTCCTGCGCCTCGACGATCAGCGCGAGCGCGGTCTCCTCCTCGTTCATCTGCGAGTGGTTGATCGACAGCGACGTCAGCGCGCGCACCTCGGCCCACCGGTCCTCGCCCTCGCGCGCGGTCTCGAGGGCGCGCCGCCAGATGGCTTCGGAAGCATCGAAGTCGTCTCGGGTCCACGGGACCCATCCTTGGAACAACAGAGAGCGTGCGATCGCCCATGGCTCGCCCAAACGCTCCGAAGCCGCCAGCGATCTCGCGAGCATCGCCTCGGCGGCGTCGAGATCCGCGTCGACATTGATCGCCACGTCGCCCCGGAAGCGCAGCGCGATCGCGAGCGTCCAGTCGTCGTCGAGCTCGGTCCCAAGCGCGATCGCGCGATCGAGCACCTCGGTGGCCGCCGCATATTCGGACAGCCAATAGCGCGCCTCGCCGATCCCCGCGAGGACACGGGCCTCGCGAACGCCCCATCGGTCCTCGGGCCCGGCGATCGCGAGCGCGCGAAGGTACAGATCCAACGCCGAACGGCTCTCCATGCGGCGACGGGCACGATCGCCCGCTGCGACCAGGGCGTCGGCCGCCCGATCCGTCGGCTCGCGATCCGTCGGGTCGAGGTCGCGCGCCGCGAGCGCGGCGGCCTCGAGATGGTCGGCCGACCACGTCAGGGCGCCTGCGTCGCGCAGGCGCTCCGCGATGACGGTGTGCGACCGTTGCCGTTCCCGCTTCGGCAGGCTCGCGTACGCGACGTCGCGCAGGACTTCCTGGCGGAAACGCCAGACGGGCGAGGGTCCGGTGTTTTCCTCGCGCACGATGATCTCGGCGTCGATCAGCTCCTGGAGTTCGCTCTCACCCGCGTCCGCGACCACGCCGACCTCTTCCAGGTCGAAGTCGTACTGATAGACGGAGAGCCGCCGGGCCAGATCGCGTTGCTCGAAGGGCAGGCCGTCGAGTCGCGAGGCGACCATCGCCTTGACGGTCGGCGGGATCAATGGCTCGCCGTCCTTCGAAGGGCCGTCTCGCAGCAGCATGCCGGTCGACTCCACGATGAAGAAGGGGTTGCCACCCGCGCGGGCGACGACCGTCGTCGCCTGGTCGTCGTCGAGCCGGCCTCCACCTGCCTGCCGGACGAGGCCGGCGGCCTCGCTCTGGGACAGCGGCTCGAGGCGCACGCGACCTGGTTCATGGCGCCTGTTCCCCAAGCGGGGCGTTCCTCGAGCAACTCGTTGCGGGCCGTCACCAGCACCAACACCCGACCCGGGACGTGACGTCCGCGGGCAGCGATCCGCTCGATCAGGTCGAGCATCTGCGGGCGGAGCGTGTGAGCATCTTCGAACAGCAACGTGACCGGCCGCTGGCCGGAGAGCCCTTCGAGCAGCGCCAGGAACCCCGATCGCACATCGTTGACGAACGCCGACTCGTCGCGGCGTGGCCCCGAGAGCCCCACGAGCGCCTCCAACCGGTGGATCGTGTGCGCGTCGGTCCCTTGGACGCAGACCCGGCCGACGAGGTCGCGCAGTCGCTGGGCGGCGACGTCCGTCGCGTCATCGTCGTCGACGCCGGCAACAGCCCGCACCATGGAAGCCGCAGGCGCGAAGGTTGCACTGTCGGCGCCGAGATGACTCCGGCCGATGAGGACGGTGCCCTCGGGATCGAGTCCGGCCAGGAACTCCGCCGCGAGCCGCGACTTCCCGATCCCCGGCTCGCCCACGATCGTGAAGAGCAGCGGCGTCGAGGTCGCGATCACGCGGGAGAACGACTGCCGGAGCATCGCCAGCTCGTCGTCCCTGCCTACGAACGGGATCGTGCGTCGCACCGATCGCGTGCTGAGCCCCTCGACGGGCGCGGCCGCGAGGGGTTGGGCGAACCCCTTGGCTTCCACCGGTCGCTCGTCACCGAACGTGACCGCCGCGTCCGTCAGGTCGCGGGTGGTAGCCCCGACGAGGACCTCGTTCGGCGCGGCGGCGGCCTGCAGCCGAGCCGCGGAGTTGACGACCGACCCGGTCACGAGGACCTGGTCCTCGGGCCCGGTTCCGGTGGCGGCCTCGCCGGATTCGATCCCGATCCGGACCTCGAGTGGATCGGGCAACCCGAGCTCTTCGCACAATCGTGCGACGCGCGCCCGGATCGCGAGGCCAGCTCGCACGCCGCGGAGTGCGTCGTCCTCGTGCACCTGCGGCAGGCCGAAAACGGCCATCACCGCGTCGCCGATGAACTTCTCCGGGCGACCGCGGAGCGCCACGAGCTCTTCCACGGCGGCGTCATAGAACCTGCCGAGGACCTCGCGGGCGCGTTCGGCGTCGAGCCGCTGCGACAGCCCGGTCGAATCGACCAGGTCGGCGAACAGCACGGTGACCATCTTGCGCTCGTCGGTCCCTGTCGCCCGATTCACGAGCGCGCCGCAACTGGGACAGAAGCGGGCGCCGTCGGGCAGCGGAGAGCCGCAAACGGTGCAGTTCATGACCTCAGGATAGAGGGCGAGACCGACAAGGTTCTGCCGGCCGAATGAACATCAGGAGGAAGCTGGATTCCTCTCGGCCGGGTGTTCGTCCTGGCGGCTCCTATTCGCCTATCTGCTCCGGTTACCGCTGCGGACCCCAGTCCATCGTGACGACCTCCCCACATCCCTCAGATGCGCGTTCGTTGGCTGCCGTCAGGACCTAGGTCGGACGCGGTCCCCAGCCCGGGGCGCTCTCGTAGATCAGCGAGTTGGTGAGATCGCGAAGTCCCGACCCGTCGAGTCGCATGACCCAGATGTCCGGGTTTACCTTCCCCACGCCGGTGTGCGCCGCCGCGATCATGGTTCCGTCCGGTGAAAACGAGAGGCCGCCCCAGTTGACCTCACCGCCGGTGTAGGTGTGGGTGACCGCGTGAAGGTCGGTACCGTTCGGGTGGACGAGGAACACGTTGCGCTGCCAACTGCTGTCGCCGTGGGACTCGATCAGGAGCCACCGACCGTCGGGGGACCAGTCGTACGCGCCGGCGCCAAGGTTCCAGGGCGTGACGCGCCTCGTGTGCGTGCCATCCAGGCGGATCGTGAACGCGGCCGATCCGTTCTCGGTCTTCCCGCCGAACGCAAGGTGTGTTCCGTCGGGCGAGTACCGTGGGATGCCGAGAGCCCGGTAGGTGCCTGTTCGGGGGATCTTCCGAAGGTGCGTGCCGTCGGCCCGCATGATGAACAGCGCGTCCACTCCGGTGCTGTCATCGAATCCATGAAACGCGATCCGCTTGCCGTTCGGTGACCAGGCGGGAGCTTCGCCTTCTAAAGTGCTCGGGCCCGGGCTGAGCAGGGTGAGCTGCGTCCGTCGGGTCGAACCTTGAAGATCCGGGCTGGCTTGCCGGATTCGACACGTTGAAAGGCGATCCACTTGCCATTCGGTGACCACGTCGGCTGATGGTCGTACGCGATCTTCCCCCGATGCGTCACCTGGATGAGTCCCGTGCCGTTCGGGCGGATCGTGAAGATCGCGCCGCGGGTGTGTGCATCGTCGAAGTAGCGGCGAAACGCGATCCGTCCGTTCTCCCCCGGCATTGTGGCGTGGGCGGGGAGAACACCCGCCATCATCAACGTCATCCGATGATCGCCAGGATCGCAATCGATCCGCCGAGACATGCGGCGCGCACAAGTTGCACCGTCCATGGTTCCCCCTTCAGTCGGCGTTAGCCAGCAGATATCTTGGTCGGAAGCGACGCGTTGGTGATGATCTTGTTCGCCGCCGGGATGATCGACGCGAAGGCCTTCTTGTTCTTGGCGTCGACCGCGATGACGAAGGTGTGGGCGTTCGCGCCGTCCCCCAAGGTCTCGACATACAGACGAGGAGGGTTTCCCGGACACGTGCCGTAGGGGAAGTCGTAGGCGGCGGCCTTGAAGACGAAGTAGTCGATGCAGTCACCGGTCAGGTCGAGAAGGAACGTCGTCGCCGACGTCCCGTCGGCCATCTTGACGGTCGAGCGATCAGATACGTCAAAGTGGGGGTCCCCGGTCAGCCAATCGACAGCGCCGGCGCTGTCCTTCCAGCCTTTGGCAGTGGCTTGTCATTCTTGGAGGGATGGGTAGGGATCCAGAAAGAAGTGGATATTCGCCGGGGTCGAGGAGGGTGCGGAAATATTGAACTCGCCGGGGTGATCCTCATAGATGGTCCATTCGTCGGACGGGACCGTGACCTTCATACCCTTCATGAAGGTCTGGGCGGTGTAGGTCACCGGCCCGGGCGCACTCGAGGACGGAGATGAGGGGAGGGCCGTACTTGCGACCGTCGACGCCGATTCCGTCGAGCCGGTGCAGGCGACTGCCAACAGGAGCGCGATCGGCCAGATGGCCCGCTGAACGCGACTTCCGACCTCGGTCCCATTCGTACGAAAATGCCTAGGACGCATCGCTCCGACGCTAGGTCGAGTCTTGAGCCGCGTAATCGGGGGTTGCCGCACAATTTCGGAGGAATCGGTGCGGACTTAGCGACCCACTCCTCGAGGTCTGGAGCGTGGCTCCGATGGCCGCCCGGGAGACACCGAGTTTGCGATAAACCTTCGTCAGGTTCGCTTCGACCGAACGCGGGCTCATGAAGAGGGCGGCAGCAACGTCGCGATTCTTCATCCCGGTCGCGACGAGTTCCGCGACACGCCGTTCGGTCGGCGTGAGATCCACGCCCCCCCCCGGCGCCTCCGCCGATCCGCGCTGATCCTTCGCGGGCCCGCTCGGCCCAGGGGGGGCGCCCAAACGGCCGAAGATCCCTTCAGCCTCGTCGAAGAGCGCACGGGCGGCGGCCTTTTGCCTCTTCCGCCGGCGCAACGAGGCCTCAACGAGGAGGGTTCGAGCCAGCTCGAACGGCGTGTCAATCCGGGTCGTGTTGCTTGCGGGCCTCGCGCACGAGGCGACCGCGGCGTCGACATCGCCTGCCTCTCCCTCGAACAGGGCCCGACTTCGGGCGGCGGACGCGAGCGCTGAGGGCCGATCGAGTCGAACGGCCATCCACTCGAGGCGGGTGAGCACGTCGCGTGCTTCCGTCCACCGGCCCGCGGCGATCAGTGCCTCAACCAGATCGCCCAGATACCGGCGGAACCCGGGCTCGCGCATGTGCTGGCGTTCGTCCTCGGCGTCTGCGAGCGCGAGGGCGTCGGCAGCGAGAGCGTTGTCCCCGCGATGGAACGCGACCGTTCCTTCGGCGATATTCGCCAAGAGTCTCGCATTCGTGTTGTCGAGTTCCGCGGCTAGCCGACGGATTGACTCGATCTCGAGATCCGCAGCGTCGGACTCGACCGGTCGCGAGTGAAGGGCGCGAGGAAGCAATAACTCTGCAGGGTCTTCAGCGGCTGACCCGTCCATTCGGCAACATCGAGACATTCCCGCAAGAGCTGGTCGGCCCGACGCCAATCGCCTGTGATGAGCTCCAGCTGGGCGGCACACAAAATCGCCTCACACAGGGAGCTCTCGTCCGTTTCGCGTGCCGCGTCCAGGCTGCGTTCGATGAGTGGACGTGCCCGGCCGAGTCATCGCAACGCATCAAGAACTCGCCGAGGTTCGTTGTCGCGCGAAGACTCACCAGTTCAGGCGGATTCTCTCGCTCGAGGTCGACCCCTCGTTCGATGAGATCGCGGCGCAGGCCGTTTCCGAGACAGAGTTCGGCGAGCGTCGATGCAGTGCAGGCTTGGGCGGCGATCGATGTGTCGGGGACAGTCCTCGAACGCGATCATCTCGAAGGCCGTGCGGGCGTGAGCCGACCGCTTCGCTCCATGTCGAAATCGGTGACGTTCGCCGCGCACACCTCGATCTCGATACGAAGGTGTAGGTCCTCGCCGGCCTCGACCAAGGCCCTTCGCAAGTACATCGCAGCTTCCTGTGCATTGCGCTGCTCGTGCCGCAGCTTGGCGAGACGTAGCCACACGCGCGCACGATCCGGCCCGGGGCGCGTCGAGCCTGCGACCTTCTCCATCAGCTAGGCGGCGTCTTCGGTCTGGCCAAGAAGGAAGAGCGCACCCGCCAACTCCATTGGCCTCCTCCGAGCTTCATTCTCATGGTCCAGGGGTGTGAGATCTACGGCGAGTTGCCAGAGCTCAGCGGCCGTGAACCGGGCACCGTGACGAGCCGCTCGGTCGGCCCCCGCCTCGAGCGTTGCCGCGACGATCGCGTTTGGGCCCGGTTGGGCCCGCGCGATGTAGCGGGCCTTTGACTCAGGGTCGTCGGTGGCGCTTGCGAGTGCTCGATAGATCGAGCTTTGCGCGTTGCCCGACCTCATCCATGCGGCGGCGGCGAGAAGTGGGTGGTCGAACGTCACGACACCGCTGCGGACCGTCGTGACCCCAGATCCCACGGCAGGAGCCAGGTCGGCCATAACCTCGTCGCTGGACCGGCCAACCGTACGGCCCAGCAACTGGGTTGTGCAAACCATCGGCTGCCGCGGCGACGGCCAGGATCTCGAGTGTGCTGTCCGGCATGCCGGCGAGTCGCTCCTGCGACCAGTCGCTGGAGCGACACGGGGACCGGAACGTCGTCGGCCGGCCCAAGGCGCGTCGGTCGATTGAACGATGGCTCGAGCGATCTCCAACGCGAAGAACGGATTGCCTCGGCTCGCATCTCGGATCTTCACCAACGTCGGATGAGGGAACGTACGGTCGGTCCGGGCACGCAACAGATGGAAGAGCTCATCGAGGCGAAGGGGTCCCAGCTCGATAGTGCGAAGCTCCTGAAAGGAGCGATCCAGGTAGGAGCGGGTCGTCAATCTGCGGCGTCACGACGATGAGTCCGAGCCGTTCGTCGGACGAGCCGACGCAGGAGGAACGCGAGCACCTCGATAGTCGCGGCGTCGAGCGACTGGACGTCGTCGATGGCGATGAGCACGGCTGTCGTGCCTCGAGCGAGGCAACAAGGCTGGAGAACGCGAGCGAGATCGCAAGTTGGCTCGGCGGCGGACCTCGAGGGTCTTCCAGCATCAACGCGACGTCGAGCGCTCTCCGTTGGGGCGCCGGTAGCGAGTTGAAAGACTATCTCGCCAGATGCGCGCCACCAGATCCGAGAGCCCGGCAAACGACAACGCCTCCTTCCGAAGGAGTCGGACGGCTCGTCAGCACCTCGAAGCCCTCACGCCGACGCTCGGGCAACGGCGGCGTCGAGCAAGCGAGCTCTTGCTCGATCCCTTCTTCACCGGAGAGGACGATCGCCGACGGGCGCCGGCGGTCGCACGAGTCCAGGAAGCGAGTGATCGCCTTGAGCTCTGCTTCGCGTCCGACGAGCTCACTCATGCACCCCGGAGCCCCTCTATGAGCACAGGCTGAGCCCGACAGACGGGTTGCGTAGAAGAGTTCGATGACGTCTTTCGGCGATGCGAACGCCGCCCGCGCGCAATGGCCTGTCGATGCCCGTCGGAGGCGAGAAACGTGGCCGGCCTACATCGCCGAATGACAGAACCGTCATGTCGGCCCTTCGGACCTCGACTTTCCTCCGTTCCGCGGGATGGCTATGGTTGTCGCAAGGGGGGATTCCTGTGGCGTTGTCGGCGCACGGTGCACTCCGAGATGCGGCTCCCGGGGGCCGGATCCTGCTGATCGATGACGAGCAGCGGATCGTGAACTTCGTCCGCCGCGGGCTCGAGGCCGAGGGGTTGACCGTCGACGAGTCGCGCTCCGGCCACGAGGGCCTCCGTATGGCGACCGAGCGGGCCTACGACCTCGTGATCCTGGACCTCGTGATGCCGGGCATCGACGGGCACGAGGTCCTGCAACGGCTCTTGGAGCGGCGACCCGAGCAGCAGGTGCTCGTGCTCTCGGCGCTGAACGACACGGCCTCGAAGGTGCGTTGCCTCGAGCGGGGCGCAGAGGACTACATCTCCAAGCCATTCTCCCTGGAGGAGCTGCTCGCGCGGGTCGGCGCCCGGCTACGAACGGCGCAGCGGACGAACCAGACCCGTCTGGTCGCCGGGGCCTTGTCCTTGGATGTGATCCGCCGCCAGGCCGATGCGGGTGCGGGCCCGGTGCCCCTGGCGGATCGCGAGTTCCTGTTGTTACGCGAACTGATGTGCAACGCGGGCCGCACCGTCTCGAAGGAGCGGCTGCTGTCATCGGTGTGGGGCTATCACTTCGATCCGGGATCCAACGTCGTCGACGTGTATGTCCGTCGGTTGCGGGCCAAGCTCGGCGCCGCGACGATCGTCACGGACCGGGGAGTGGGGTACCGCGTCGATGCGGACTGAACACCTGGAGTGGCCCAAGCGAGATCGCTGGATCGACGTCGCGTGGGTCCTGTTCACGCTCGCGAACCTCGCCGCGATGGCGCTCGTCCCGGAGTGGGAGACGGTCCCGTTCCATTTCATCTGGGTGAGCCTGACCATCCTGTACGGGTTCCGCGTCTGGCGGACCCGCCCGACGGTGGTGATCCTCGCGCTGGTCATGGTGACCACGGGGGCGCTGATCTATGAGGACGTCGTCAGGGGAGGGCAGCAGCTGGATGAGCTCACCGAGGTGCCGCTCATGGCCGCGATGTTCGCCGCGATGGTGTGGCACGCGCGGCGTCGCCTGACGGCCACCGAGGAAGTGGAGCGCGTGTCGATGGACAACGCGCGCCTGCTCGAGCGCGAGCGCCGTTTCGTGCAAGACGCGTCGCACGAGCTTCGCACGCCGATCACAGTCGCGCTCGGCCACGCCGAGCTGATCCAGCGACGGGCCGCGGACCCGACGATAGCGGAGGACGCCGCGGTGATCACCGACGAGTTGATGCGGCTCCGCCGGCTCGTCGACCGGCTCCTGCTCCTCGCGAGCTCGGCGGATCTCGAGGGGCACATGGTGCCCGTCGACGTGGAGTCGCTGGTGGTGGAGGCCGTCCGCCGATGGACGGCAACGCCGCGGCGGTGGCAGCTGGGCACCACGGAGGAGGCGACGGTGCTGGCCGACGCCGACCGGCTCGCGGTTGCGCTCGACGCGGTGATCGAGAACGCTGTGCAGCACACCGGTGAGTCGGACACGATCGAGGCCGGCGTACAACGCCGCGGTCGCGAGGCCGTGATCTGGATCCGCGACACTGGCACGGGGATCGCGACGGCGGACCTCGACCCATCTTCGATCGGTTCGCTCGCTCCGATCCGGGCCGCAGCCGGCATACGGGCGGGTTCGGACTCGGGCTGCCGATCGTGCAGGCGATCGCGCGAGGGCCACGGCGGCTCCGTGCAGGTCGACAGCGTCGAAGGCGCGTGGACGACGTTCGAGATCGCGCTGCCAGTGGCTCGCACGAGCGGGAACCGCGCCGGAGTCGGGTGGCATCGTGGTGGTGGACGAGGATGCTCGCGATCCCGTCGGCTGATCCGATCGTCGCCTGCGTGGCGGTGGCGGGCGTCGTGTATGCGAGCGCCGACCAGCGCGTTCGCCGGGAGCGTGGCCGCCGCGCGCCGCGCGCGCATCGGGGGGCGTTCTTCGGTGGTCTCGCGATCGTGGTGCTCGCCCTGACCGGACCGATCGATGCATCGGTCGAGACCTCGTTCTCGATGCACATGGTCCAGCACCTGCTGCTGACGATGGTGGCGGCGCCCCTGCTGCTGTTGGGTGCGCCGCTCACGCTCGCGCTTGCGGCGTGGCCGAAGGGGTCGCGGCGGGCGTTCGCCGGCGTGCTGCACAGCGGACCCGCCCGCTTCCTGTCGCACCCGCTGGTCGCGTGGTCGGCGTTCTTCGCCGTCCTCTGGGCGGCGCACCTAACCGGGTTCTACGAGTCGGCTCTTCGGAGTAGTGGGATGCATGCGCTCGAGCACGTGGCGTTCCTTGCGACCGCGCTGTTGTTCTGGGCGCCCATCGTGCATGCGGATCCGACGCCTTCCGTGCTGTCCTACCCGGCAAAGATCCTGTACCTGTTCGTCGCGATGCCGGCCATGGCGCTCCTCGGCCTCGCGATCGTGAGCGCGCGCCACGTGCTGTACCCGACGTATGCGCAGGCGGAGGGCGTGGCGCGCGCGCTCGCCGATCAGCGGACGGCGGGCGCCATCATGTGGGCCGGGACGATGCTGCTGATCGTGCCGGCGCTCGGCATCGTGCTGTGGGACTGGATGGCGGCCGACGAGCGGGAGGCCCGCAGGGTCGACGCGCGGTTGGAGAGAGCGGTAGCGGTCGAAGCGATGGAGGGGAGTGCCTGATGCCTACGAAAGATCGGTGTCTGCGGTGCGGCGGACCGGCCGCCGAGGGTGTGGCCGTCTGTTCCCGCTGCAACCCGGCCGGGCTGCCAGCGCCGAGCGCGACGCAATATCACGGCACGGTGTTCCTGGTCGTGGTCGTGAGCATGGTGCTCGCGGTGGCGATCCTGATCGCGCACGGCTGAGCCGGGCCGATCAGTGCTCCGCGTTGAGCGCGGCGTGTGAGCGCGTCACGTCGCGCAGCCATCCCGCGGCACACGCGACGAATGCGATCGCGCCGGGGATCAGGATCCACTTGCTGACAACGAAGCCGAGCCCGATGAGCACGGCCGCGATCGCGAATCCGAAGGGCCAGATCGTCGGCGCGATGTGGAGTTCGGGCTCCTCCTGATCGGGGTGCGCCGCCTCTTGGCGCGCCACGTGTCGAGCGACGAGGGCGAGGAACCAGAAGGTCACGGAGGCGACCAGGAGCAGCGTCGTGCCGGCGGGCTCATGGCTGGTGAGACCGTACACACCACCCGCGACGAGCAGGAAACCGCCGAGCCACATACAGATCCGGGAGAACGTGCTCACGCGATCACCTCGGAGTCAGCAGGTAGAAGACGGTGAACAGGCAGAGCCAGACGACATCGACGAAGTCCCAATAGATGGCGCCGGCCGCCAGGGGATCGTGATGGGTGGACGACAGCCGCCCCCGCCTGGCCTGGCCGAACACCAGCGCCAGGAACACGACGCCGCCGATCACGTGAGCCATGTGGATGCCCGTCATCACGTAGAACAGCGTGCCGAAGACCCCGTCCTTCAGACCGAAGCCCAGCTGCGAGTAGTCGTAGAGCTGCAGCCCCAGGAAGCAGATGCCGAGCAGGATGGTAATGCCGAGCCACATCGTCGATCGACCCCGGTCGCCACCCCGGATCGATCGCAGCGACAGCTGCACGGTGATGCTGCTGACGATCAGGATCACGGTCAGGATCGTGGCGATGTCGATCTTCAGGTGGGGCGTGCCCGCCGGTGGCCACTCCGGCGCGTTGGCTTTGATCGTGAAGTACCCGCCGAAGAACGCGGCGAAGAACATGGCCTCGGAGGCCACGAACAGGACCATCCCGAGCACCGGGCCACTCATCTCGGGGCGGATCCGCTGCTTCGGCGCGGCGACGTCGCTCATGCCGTCGGCTCCTTCCCCGCCATCCGGAGGTCATAGACCGGGCGATCCGAGTGGATCGGCGGCACCGAATCGAAGTTGTGTACCGGCGGGGGCGAGGTGGTCGCCCACTCGAGGGTGTTCGCGCCCCACGGATCGTCCGGCGCGGTCCGGGGCTTGCGGAGCGTCACGAACAAGTTGATGAAGAACAGCAGCATCGCGACGCGCGATCACGAACGCCCCGACCGTCGCGAGCAGGTTCAGGAAGCTCCATCCGAGGTCCGGCGGGTAGTCCGCGATGCGCCGCGGCATCCCGCGCAGGCCCAGGATGTGCATCGGGAAGAAGGTGAGGTTGAACCCGATCAGCTGCAGCCAGAACTGCCAGATGCCGAGACGCCGCGACAGCATCCGCCCCGTCATCTTCGGGAACCAATAGAACATGCCGGCGAACACGCCGAACAAGGTGCCGCCGAACAAGACGTAGTGCAGGTGCGCCACCACCCAGTAGGTGTCGTGGATCGCGAAGTCCATCGCCGGCGACGCGGCCCACACCCCGTCGATCCCGCCGATCAGGAACATCGCGATGAACCCGAGCGCGAACAGCATCGGTGGCTCGAACCGCAGACGCCCCCGCCACAGCGTTCCCAGCCAGATGAAGAACAGCACGCCCGTGGGGATCGAAATCATCTCGGTCGTGACGCTGAAGAACGGCAGCTCCACGGCGCCGGTCGCGAACATGTGGTGCGCCCACACGCTGAAAGACAGCGCCGTGATCAGCAGGAACGACAACACGACCCCGCGGTAACTGAAGATCGGCCGTCCGGAGAATACCGAGACGATCTCGGTGACGATCCCCCAGGCGCCGAGGATGAGCATGTACACCTCGGGGTGCCCGAAGAACCAGAACACGTGCTGCCACAAGATCACAACTCCGCCACGGCTCGGGTCGAAGAACACCGTGCCGAGTTGGCGGTCGGCAAAGACCATCAGCAGACCCGCCGTCAGCACTGGCGCGGCAAGCACGACGAGCAGCGACGTCGCCAGGATGCTCCACGTGAACACCGGCATCCGCATCATCGTCATGCCCGGCGTGCGCATGCGAAGGATCGTCACGATGAAGTTGATGCCCCCGAGGATCGACGCGGTTCCAACGATCATCAGCCCGATCAGCCAGAGGTCCTCGCCCGTCCCGAGTTGCTCGGACAGCGGGGCGTAACACGTCCAGCCGCACGCGGCGCCGCCACCTTTCGCGATGAAGCCCGACAGGATCGTCAGCCCGCCGACCGGCAGCAGCCAGAACGACAGCGCGTTGATCCGCGGGAACGCCATGTCGAGCGCGCCGATCTGCAGCGGCACGAAGTAGTTCCCGAAGCCGGCGAGCAAGGGGAAGATCACGAGGAAGATCATCAGCGTGCCGTGCAACGTGAAGAGCTGGTTGTAGGCGTGCGGCGCGAAGATCTGCGTGCCCGGGCGGGCGAGCTCGGTGCGCATAAGTAGGGCGAACACACCCGCGATCACGAAGAACGCGAAGCTGTTGATCAGGTAGAGGATCCCGATCTTCTTGTGATCGGTCGTGGTGAGCCATGTCTTCCACCCGCGCTCCGGCTCGGGGGCCAGCTCGGCGGCGGGGGCTTCGGTTATCGCCATCGCTGATCCTCCGTGCTCATTGCGGGGGCGCGACGATGAACGCGCCCGACATGGCGGGGCCGTGCACATCGCACTGGAAGTAGTAGTGCCCGGGGGGCAGCCCCGAGGCGTTCAGCACTTCGTTCGCGACGCCCGTGATCTTGGGCGACGTGAAGTACTGCTTGTTCTCGAAGAAGCTGTCGTAGATCGAGAAGTTGTGCTCGATCCCGCTATCGAGGTTCGTGATGTTCACGGTGAAATCGGTGTTCGCCGGCACGGCCAGGCAGTACTGATCCCACGAGATGTTGTGTGCCACGAGGGACAGGTCCGTACCGGTCGGATCGCACGTGACGCTCTTGGCCTCCTTGCGTTGCTGCAGGATCCACGCCTGGTAGTCGACCGCAGACACGACGTGCACCTCGAACGTCATCTTCGAGTGCCACAGCCCGCAGAACTCCGCGCATTGGGCATGGAATGTCCCGATCGTCGTCGGCGTGAACTCGAACGTGGTCGTGCGGCCCGGAATCGCATCGCGTTTGAACAGCAGGTCGGGAACGAAGAACGAGTGGATCACGTCGCGCGACGTCAGCTCGATCTGCACCGTCTCACCGACCGGAAGCTCCATGACGGCCGGGACCTGCGGTTTGTCCACCGCGGCCGTCTGCCCGGCGACGAAGATCCCCTCGCTCAGATACAGGAACGTCCACTCCCACTGGAAGCCCTCGACCTTGATGTGCACCTGTGGCAGCGGCTGATTCTCCAGCTTCATCAGTGTCTGCTCGCCGAAGGGGAACAGCACGGCCACGATCACCGCGGGGATCGCGAAGAACACGGCGAGTGACTTATTGCCGCCGACCGACTGCTTCGGCGGTGAATCGTCGCGCTTCCGGTAGCGGACGATGCACCAGATCAGGAGCGCCTCCACCCCGATGAAGACGGGCAGCGCGAGCGCCATGATCACGAGGTACAGCTGGTGGACGTCTTTGCCGGTGGGGGAGATCCCCTGTTTCGCGCAGCTCGCGAGCAGCAGCGTGGCGAGCACCCCGGTCATCCACCGGTGTGCTCGTTTCCGCTGGCTGGCGCGAACCCGCATCGGGGGTCAGGTCACGGTGAATTCCTGGACCATGCCCTTGGCAGCGTGCGGAGGTCCGTTGTCGCCGCCGGACTGCGTTCCCGTCTGCCAACAGGCGAACGCGTAGTTGCCCGGGGGCAGGTTCAGGATCTCGATGATCCCGGCACCCGTGTCGACGGCGCCGAAGTCGCCCCCGATGTGCAGCCAGTTGTCTTCGGACGACGGCCCCGTTCGCCTTGGCGTCATCGATCACGTCCTGCGCCGTCTTTCCTGCCGGCAGCTGGATCGGGATCATCTCGTGGGTGATCGGGAACGACTCCTGGTTCTGGAACAGGAACTCGTTGACCCCGGACGTGACCGTCCCAGGCACGCCGTTGTACTTGAAGTTCTGCACGAAGATCGTGGCGGTCGGGGTCGAGACCCCACCCCCGCCCGAGCTCGAGTCGTTCGAGCACGATGTGACCACCGCGGCCACGAGGAATACGGAGAAGACCGTTGCCGTGAGTCGCCAACCGCGAAGCGTCGCGCCCGCCATCGTCCCCCCTACCCATCGACACACTCGACTGCTGGCGCAGCCGACGATCGAACGATGCTGCTGCGTGGCTTGGGGGGCAAGCTTCATGACAGGACTGTCACCAAGGTCCCGCGGTAGGACGCTCGACGCGGCCGCTATCCATGTCAGCCCTGTCATGGAGCCGCCGCTCTAGACTCCGCGGGGATAGGGGGATCTGATGGCAGAGCTTGTGACGATCGGCGATCGCCAGTACTTGAAACGGAGCCCGATCGGCGTGATGGGGTTGGCGCTCGTCACGCTCGGTATCTACTTCTTCGTCTGGTACTACAAGATCAACGACGAGATCCGGACGTTCGAGCAGGACGACACGATCAGCCCGACCCGGTCGCTGATGGCGGTGCTCTTCGGCTGGATCATCATCGTGCCGCCGTTCATCGCGGTCTACAACACCGCCAAGCACATCGAGGACATGGAGCGACGAACCGGCGTGTCGCAAACCATCGAGTCCGTCCTGGCCTTGCTGCTCTTCTTCATCCTCTCGATCGGCTACCTCGCGTATGCGCAGGAGCACCTGAATCGAACGTGGGAGACGTCGGCGGGGAAGCCGCCGCTTCCTCCGACCGGCTCCGTGCCACCGCCTCTGCCTCCGGCCGAACCGTAGACTGTCGACCAATCGCACGAGGGCGAGGGGCAAGAGATTGGTTCTCGAGATCGCTCGATTCGAAGTGGACGAGGTCGTCGAGGGACCGGAGACGCGCTGGTCGTCCCGATCCCTCCAGGTATCGCCGAGTGCCCTCGCCGAGCAGGCAACGGAGACCGCTCTCGCACGCGTAACCATCGGTGTGGTGCATCCCGGCGATTCGGTCCGGATCACCAACGTGCTGGACGCCATCCTCCCGAGCGTGAACGCTAACGACCCCGCGACCACGTTCCCCGGCGCCCTCGGCCGCCTTGCGACCGCCGGCCGCGGTCGCAGCAACCGGCTGGAGAGGACGCGCGTCCTCGTGACCTGTGACTGGGAGCAGGCGGGCCACGTGTCCGCCGACGAGTTCCCTCCGTCGTTCGTGGATATGGCAGGCCCCGGCGCCGATCGCACGCCGTTGGCCGCCTCGACGAACATCGTTGTGGAGTGTGTTCCGGCTCCCGACGTGGGAACCCGTGAGGCGGATCGTGCTGTTCGTCGCGCCGGTCTCCGCGTCGCCAAGGAGCTGGCCACCACGACGCTCGGCGCAGAGCCCGACCGCATCGATGTGCGGACGGCGCCCGGCGGCCGGTCGGATCTCAAGGCCGTCTGCGCCGTCCTTCAGATCGCCTCCGAAGGTCCGCTGCTCGACACATACCTCTATGGAGCGCCCACGGACGGGCTCGTGCCCACGCTGATCGATCCACTCGAAGTCCTCGATGGAGCCCTCACGAACGGCGCCTACGATTGGCCGGGCGTCCGCAACACGACCGCGTCCTACCAGGACAGCCCGCTGCTGGAGGAGCTGATCGCGGGCGACGGGCACCGCTTCCGCTTTGCCGGCCTGATCCTTGCACTGGGGTATCTGGACACGGCGGAGGACAAGCTCCGCTCCGCACTGCAGTCGGCCGCGCTCGCACAGCAGATCGGCGCGGATGCCGCCGTGTGCACGACGTTCTCATCGGGGAACTCGCACACGGACACGATGCTCACGGTGCGGGCGCTCGAGCGCCTCGGCATCCGCACCTGCGCGATGCTCGCCGAGACCAACGGCGGACTGACCGATCACGTCCCCGAGGCGGACTGCCTCGTGAGCGTCGGCAACGAGGACGAGTTGCTCGAGCCGTGGACACCGACCGCGTCGTTGGCGGTGAACGAGATGCGATGGTCGGCCAACCTGTGGCCCTACGGTCCTATCTCGGATCGACCGGCGAGACCGGCGATTTCGACCTTCGGGCGGTGCCGGCATGACCGTCGTCCATTACCTCAACCAGTTCTTCGGCGGGTTCGGTGGCGAGGAAGCCGCCGATACCGAGCCGTTCAAGATCGACGGTCCGGTGGGGCCGGGGAACGCCCTGGCGGCCGCCGGGCTCGCTCCCGACGTCACCATCGGCTGCGGCGACGACTACTTCGGGCAGCACGAAGCCGAGGCGCTCAGCGTGCTGCTCGCGTGGATCGGCGAGCTCGACCCGGAGGTGCTGGTCTGCGGTCCGTCGTTCGGTTCCGGCCGGTACGGATACGCATGCGGCGTGTTGGCGCGGGAGGTCGGCCGGCGGGGGATCCCGGTCGTCGCGGCGATGACCCCCGATTCGCCCGGCGTCCTTGCGAGCGAGGGCGCGGCCTACGTCGTGCCCACGGGGTCGAACGTCGCCAGCATGCGGACGATCCTGCCGACGATCGCGTCGCTGGCGAGCCGACTCGCGGCCCGAGAGCCGGTCGGGGGGCCCGGGGAAGAGGGATATCTGCCGCGGGGCCTCCGCACGAACGTGCATACCGGGCGCACCGGTGCCGCGCGGGCCATCGACCTAGTGCTCTCGAAGTTGGATGGATCGATCGCGACCGAGATCGAGGCCTCCGACCGATCGGTGCCCGTGCCCCCGCCGATCGTCGACCCGACGTCGGTCATCCTTGCGCTCGTCACGGAAGCGGGGTGCGTGCCGCAGGGCAACCCGGATCGTCTGCCGACCCGTCACGCGAACGTGTGGTTGCGGTACCCGCTCACGGGTGTCGCTTCGATGTCGGCGGAGCGGTACGAGACGGTGCACGCCGGCTTCGACACAACCGATGCGAACGCCGATCCGAACCGGCTCGTGCCGCTCGACGCCGTCCGCGAGTTGGAGTCCAACGGCAAGCTCGGGAAGCTGCACGACACGTTCTACACGACATCCGGTGTCGATACGCCAGTCGCGACCGCCGCCAAGTTCGGCCAGGAGATCGCCGCGGAACTCCTCGAGGCGAAGATCGGGGCGGTGATTCTCACCGGCACCTGAGGCACAGGAACGCGTTGCGGGGCAACGCTCTGTCGGGAGTTCGAGAGCCAAGGTATTCCGACTGTCTTCATCACGGCGTTGCCGACGATCGCCCAGATGGTGGGCGCGAACCGGATCCTGCACGGCGTGTCCATCACGCACCCGACTGGCGATCCGACGCTCGCCGTCGGTGAGGAGCACGAACTTCGCGTCCGGATCGTCGAGCGAGCGCTCGAGATGCTCGCAACCGACGTGGGACCCCGAACCGTGTGGGAGCTGACGTGAGCCCGGTGGGGATCGAAGGTCCGTTGGCGCTCGTTGGGGGCGATGAACTCAACCCGGGGAACGAGCCGATCGACCGCGTCTTGGCGCAGGCCGCGGCCGGTGGTGACGCGTTCGTCCTTGCGACGGCGGCCGCCCGACAGGGCGCCGCGCGGGCGGTCGAGAACGCGCAGCGATGGTTCCGGGGTCTCGGTCTCACTGTCGAGGAGCTTCCGGCGACAAAGGCAGCCCACGTCCGCGATCCGGACGTCGTGGCCCGAGCACGGGCGGGGACGTTCTTCTACCTGGTGGGCGGCGACCCGGGTCTGGTCCCGAAGATCCTCCGGGGTTCGCCGTTGTGGGACGCGATCGTCGATGCCTGGCGAGGCGGAGCGGCGCTCGGCGGCTCGTCTGCCGGCGCGATGGCATTGGGCGGATGGACGCTGATCCGCGAGCGGATGCCGGGGGACAGCAAGCGGCGCTACGGGGACGCGTTGAACCTCGTTCCGGGGATCGCGGTGCTGCCGCACTTCGACACGTTCGGGAAGGCGTGGGTCGAAAGCGCGCTCGAGCGGGCGCCGGCAGGCACGACGCTGGTCGGTCTCGACGAGCGCACGGGCGCCGTGTGGACCGAGGGTTCCTGGCGAACACTCGGAGCCGGCGGCGTCACTCTCATCACCCACACCGAGCGCCGAACCTTTGCGGCGGGGACGCAGATCGATGGCCTGCCGCCTCCCACCGGCCCCTAGGCCGCTCAGCGACGGAACAGCTCGATCGCTTCGGCGACCCAACCGATCGATGCGACGGTCTTCGGGCCGACCTCCAGGATCAGATGATCCACCCCGAGATCCGCATAGGCATCGAACATCGCCGCCATCTCCCGGGACGTGCCCTGGAAGGCGGGTTCGTCATCGGGGTCGATCCCCACGTCTGGGTGGCGAACCGTCACACCGATCGTTCGTTCGATGGTCGTCGGGTCGCGCCCCTCCGCCTCGAGCGCCTCGTCGAGGCTCTGGAGCACCGTGCGGAGCTCCGTTCCGAAATAGTTTGGGGCGTCGGGGAGCCCGAATGCGTTGATGTTCCAGGCGTCCCCGTAGCGTCCGGCCAGACGGAGCACGCGGGGTCCGTCTCCCGCGATCAGCAACGGGATCCGCCGAGATGGTGCCGGCGCGAGCACCGCGTCGCGAAGTTGGTTGAACTCACCGGAGAAGGTGACCCGCTCGCCGTCAAGCAGACGACGAACGATGGCAAGCGTCTCCTCGTAGCGAGAGCCACGTCGATCGGTCGGGTAGCCGAACGCCTCGTATTCCGGGTCGTGCCAGCCCGCCCCGATCCCCAGGATCAATCGTCCGCCGCTCACGTCGTCGAGCGTCGCGGCCATCTTCGCGAGGAGGCCCGGGTTCCGGAAGCTACCGCACATCACCATGGTGCCCAGGAGGATCCGATCCGTGATGGAGGCCACGGCCGACAGGATCGTCCAGGACTCGAACATGGCTTGGACGCTTCCGTCGTCCCGTCGCGTAAAGAAGTGATCGAACATCCAGACGGAATCGAGGTCCGCTGCCTCCGCGGCAAGCGCGTAGGCACGCACGTCGCCCCACGATGGCGAAACCCCCCTCACCTCTTCTGCAGCGGGGAGGTCAACGCCGATCTTCACGGCGTGAGTGTAGGGCGAGCGTGCACCCCCTACCTCGGATCGACTAGTCCTTGTTGGTCTCGAAGTTGGCCCGCCGGTTCCCCACAGGCGAGGAGCCCTGGAGCCGATACGTCTTCCATGACGACGGAAACGGTCTGCATCCTCAAGGATCCGGGAGTGTCGGAAGAGCGCGCCGAGGCGATGGCCTGGAACCGACTCCGGATCCGCGGCCTCGCTCCCGCAAGCAGCCCCTACCGGTCCACGCTCGTCTCGCTGTCGAACGACGCCGTACAGGTGTGGCAGGTCTCGTTCCTCGTGAACGCGAACTGAGACGGCTCCAGAGGGTTCCGCGCACCGATCACGGGGTAGAGCAAGCACGTCTCTCGGACGACGTATCGGTCTGTGAAAGGGGCGTGTCGCATGGCAGTGAACGTTGGCTTGCTCGTGCCACTCAAGGCCAAGCCGGGCAAGGAAGCTGAGGTGGAGCGCTTCCTGGAGGGCGGCCTGTCGCTGGTTGAGGACGAACCGGCGACGATCGCGTGGTTCGCGATCCGTCTCGGACCGGCGGACTTCGCCATCGTCGACTTCTTCCCGGACGACGCCGGCCGACAGGCCCATCTCTCGGGAAAGGTCGCGGAAGCGCTGATGGCGCAAGCACCTGAGCTATTCGCGGAAGCGCCGGAGATCAAGCCGGCGGACGTGATCGCGGCGAAGCTGCCTTCGTAGTCAGCTTCGCTCTCGAACGATCTGTGCCGGCGACTTGTCGTCACGCAGACCGAGGTAGCGGGGGTGTCGTAGCTTGCCGTCCGGGGTCCATTCCGCGAACCCAACCTGCGCGACGAGCTCCGGTCGTACCCAGTGCACACCCTTCAGGGCGATCCCCTTCGTGTCCCGCAGCGGCGACGTCGATCGCTCCAGCCGGCGGAGCTTGGTGCTGAGCCTCGTCAGCTCTTGCTCTCCGAACCCCGTGCCCACCTTCCCGCCGAACCGGAGATCGCCATCCTCGTGGTAGCCGACGAGCAGCGCCCCAAATCCCGAGCGGGCGCCGCGGGGCTCGGTCCAGCCGATCACGATGAACTCCTGTTCGTTGCTGCACTTGAGCTTGAGCCAGTCCTTGGATCGGGCGTGCGTGTAGGGAGACGCGGCTCGCTTGGCGACGAGGCCCTCCCACCCCTTCTCGCACGCGGCGCGGAACGCCGACTCCCCGTCCTCGTCCAGATGCTCCGAGAAGCGGATGGGATCGTCGAAGGTGATGGCTTCGCGAAGGAGCGACTTGCGCGCGAGCAGCGACAGGGCGGAGAGGTCGTAACCGTCGAACCAGATCAGGTCGAAGAGGTAGTAGTACACGGGCACCGCGGCGACGTGTGCGGCGCTCGGTCTCGCGTTCTGCATCCGTCCTTGCAGGCGGGAGAACGACGTCACATCGCCGTCGAACGCAACGATCTCGCCGTCCGCGATGAGCGCCGGCGTTTCGTCGCGCAGGATCGCTTCGCTCAAGTCGGGGTAGGCCGATGTGCGATCCTTCTCGTTGCGAGTGAGCAACCGAACGGTGGACCCGCGCCTCCACAAGAGCGACCGCTGCCCGTCGAGCTTCGGCTCATACACCCACGCCGGATCGGAGAAGACGTCTTTGGTCAGAGTGGCGAGCATCGGCGGCGTGAACGCCGGCATGGCGGCTCGCCGCAGCGGCTTCCGGTCGTCCGGATCGAGTCTCTCGAGCAGCGGGTTCATCGAGCTCCCCTCTACCGAACGAAGCCGCGAGCGGCCCACGCCTTGGCGGTTACGACGAACGGAGCTTCCGGCAATGCTTCACGACATCGCTCACGAAGCGCAACGCGTTCCTTCTCCGAGAGGCCGACGACGTGTGCGCCCGCCGGACCAACACCCAACGTGAACGGATCCCACCACTCCTCGAAGCTCGGGTGTGTAACGGCGACAGACAGCGGCAGCTCCTCGATCTGGCGCAGGCCGGCGGCCGCCAGCAACGCGGCGAGATCACCTGCGCGGGTGCCGGCGAGCCTTGACTCATCCTCGACCTGGGAGTCGAGGTCTCGCGCCGCGTCCCAGAACAGCGAGAGCGGTCCTTCCCCCCCGGCGTGATCCCACACGCAGGCCGCAACGACGCCGTCGGAACGCGTCACCCGCGCCATTTCGCCCAGGCCCGCGGCGGGCTCGGTCATGAAGAGAACGACGAGTTGCGCGAGGGCCGCGTCGAACGAGTCGTCCGAGAACGGAAGGAGTTCAGCTGGCGCCTGTTGCACGTTGAGCTCGGGGTAGCGATCTCGCACGGACGCGACGAACGGCGCGGAGGGGTCGACCGCCGACACCGACGAGGCGCCCAACCGGCCGACCAACTCGCCGGTCAGCGTGCCGGTGCCACAGCCGACGTCGAGCGCGCGTTGACCTTCTGAGACCTCGGCGAGATCGGCGAACTTCGGGGCGAGCAGGACCGAGTACCTGCCCATGAACGCATCGTAGGCAGCCGCATCGACGTCGAAGGTCATACGGGCAACGTACCCGACCGACCGATCAGATGAAGTTCTTCCAGGCGATCCTCTAGGGGACCGGCATCCCCGGCACGCCGGCGGCGAAGCGGAAGACGCCCGGCCCGTCGCCGTTCGGCAGCTGGAACAGCTCGCTGATCGAGAAGTTGACCCCGTAGATCGTCGTTCGCTGCCCTCGTGCGGTGCCGAACACCACACTCGACGGGAAGTCGAGCGGATCGCCACTCGCGACGACGCTCATCGAGCCGGAGGGTTGCACCTTGCCGATCGAGTTCGCGAGGTTCATCGCGACGAACGCGTCACCGAACACGTCCATCGTGACGCCGTCGGGATTGTCCCCGATCGGCAGCGTCGTCAGCACGGAGATCGCGCCGGGCTGGCCGCCGACCTTCGGGATGCGCAAGATGGTTCGCCGCTCGGTGTTGGTGACCGTGAAGACGCCCCGCTGCACGGCGATCCCGTTCGCGCCGAGGCCCAGCCCGAGGCTCCCGTCGCCGGTCAGCGCCGGGTCCTGAAGCCAGATCGCGGCCTCGCCGCCCCACGGGATCCGCCAGATCGCACCTCGCGCCGAATCGGTCACGTAGAGGTTCGCCTGCTTGTCGAACGCGAGACCGTTCGCGATGCCGATCCCCTCGGTGCCCGGCAGCCGTGTCGCATCGCCGGTAACCCGGTCGAAGCGCCAGACCCCGTTGGCCGCGGGGTTCGCCGACTGCACGGCCCCGTAGACGTTCCCGAACACGTCGACCGCGAGTCCGAGGAGTCCGAAATCCGTACCCGGCGTGATCCCGCCAACGTGGCCGAAGGGTTGCGGATCTTCGGAGCCCGGCGGGAAACGCCAGACGTCGCCGAGCGGCGAGACGCTCACGAAGATCGCCCCGGTGCGATCGATGGCGATCCCCTCCGGGTTCTGACCCTGCGATTCGTCGAACGAAGCGACGACCTGGACGGACGCCTGCGCCTGCGCCGAGCCCGCCGCCATCACGACGAGCGCCAAAGCGGCCACGAATGGCACTGCCCAACGACGTGTTCGCGAACGGGGCACGAACATCGTTGCCTCCTTCATCCGGGGACGACCGGTAACCCTTCGACCCTACGAACAAGCGCCAGATCGGACAAGGCCGGAGTCCGGATGTCGGTGGCCGGTGCGACCATCGACAGGTGGGGCACGAGGGCACGATCCTGCATGCGGACGCCGACTCCTTCTACGCGTCGGTGGAGCAGCGGGACGACCCCGCTCTGCGCGGCCGTCCCGTCATCGTCGGGGGCGGCGTCGTGCTGGCGGCCAGCTACGAGGCAAAGGCGTTCGGCGTCCGAACGCCGATGGGCGAGATCCAAGCGCGTCGGCTGTGCCCACAGGCGATCGTCGTCCGCCCACGGATGGAGGCCTACAGCGAGGCAAGCAAGGCGATGTTCGCGGTCTTCAACGACACCACGCCGTTCGTCGAGGGGCTCTCGATCGACGAGGCGTTCCTGGACGTCGGCGGGCTTCGCCGGATCTCCGGCACGCCCACCGAGATCGCGGTACGCCTGCGTGCAGCCGTGCTCGAGCGGGTCGGCATCCGCGTGACGGTTGGGGTGGCGCGGACGAAGTTCCTGGCAAAGGTGGCAAGCGGCGTGGCCAAGCCCGACGGCCTGCTCGTCGTTCCGATCGACGGCGAGATCGCATTCCTGCACGGCTTGCCGGTCGAGCGACTGTGGGGCGTGGGGCCCGTGACCTCGCGGAAGCTCCGGGAGCGCTCGATCACCACAGTCGCGCAGGTGGCGGAGCTCGGCGAGCCCGCGCTCGTGCGGATCCTCGGACAGGGGACCGGACGGCATCTCCACGCCCTCGCGCACAATCGCGATCCGCGACGGGTGGAGGTCGGTCGCCGCCGTCGCTCGATGGGCACCCAGCGAGCCCTCGGTCGGCGGCGCCGGTCGCCCGAGCTGCTCGATGCGGACCTGCTCGCGCTGGTCGATCGGCTGGCCCGGCGCTTGCGGAAAGCGCACCGCGTCTGCCGGACGGTGACGCTGCGCCTACGCTTCGACGACTTCACACGAGCGACGCGGTCGCACACCTTCCCCGAGGCGACCGGAGACACGGTGACATTGCTGGATGCGGGCCGGACCCTGCTCGTCAACGCGTTGCCCGAGATCGAGCAGCGGGGCATCACGCTGATCGGCATCACCTTCGGCAACCTGTTCGGCGACGACGCGGTTCAGCTGGCGCTGCCGTTCGACGGCCCGCCCGCCTCGGCGATCGACACGACCCTCGACAGCCTGCACGACCGTTTCGGATCCGCCGCGGTCACGAGAGGCGTGCTCCTCGGGCGTCGCGAAGGCCTCCGCGTGCCGCTGCTTCCCGATTGACGAGCCCTGGCGCTCAGGTGTCCTTCCCCGTTCTCGGGTCGCCCATCGCATCGTGTCGGGCCTTGAGTTCCTTCGATAGGTGCTCGGCGAGACGGTCGAAGAAGATGAGCGAGCCGCGCATCGCTCGCGAGTACTCGTCGGCCCCAAGGTTGCCGCCACGCTGCGTGAAGGTCATCCGGGTTCGACCGCCGCCAAGATCCTCGAACGCCGCGGTCAAGACCTCGACGTTGCCGCTGTCCGGGTTCGTGGGATCGACGATCGTGAGCACCACGCGCTCCGGTGCCACGACCTCGCGGAATTCGCCGGCGAACGGGATCTCGATCTTGTCGGGACCGTGGAGCATCACCGCGCTCCATCTGCCGCCCGGCCGAGCGTCCATCTCGAGCCGCTCGAGCGGGATCGAGGATCCGTGTTCTCCGAACCACGTCGCGAACCGCTCCGGTTCCGTCCACGCCTTGAAGACCAACTCGCGTGGTGCGTCGAAGATCCGGACGATCAGGATCCCGTCGGCGTCGCTCGACGCGGAGACCACTCCTGCCGGGGGCGTGCGGTCACTCATGCTCTGCTCCCTCCTGTGTCCGTCGAAGGTGTTCCTCGAGACGGTCGAAGCTGGATTCCCAGAACCGCCGGTAGTTCTCGATCCAACCGCTGACCTCCCCGAGCGGGGTGGCCCGCAACCGGCAGGGCCGCCATTGGGCGCTGCGTCCCCGGGAGATCAGGCCGGCGCGTTCCAACACCTTGAGGTGTTTCGAAACGGCCTGCAGGCTGATGGGGAATGGCTCGGCCAGCTCGTTGACCGTGGCCTCG
This sequence comes from uncultured Actinomycetes bacterium, assembly GCA_963794065.1. Taxonomy (GTDB): domain Bacteria; phylum Actinomycetota; class UBA4738; order UBA4738; family HRBIN12; genus AC-51. The sequence goes on from CAWCDA010000035.1 coordinate 87,103, forward strand.
CCCTCGGCGAGCCGAGCCAGGATGGCTCGCCGTGTGGGGTCGGCGAGGGCCGAGAACGTGCGATCGAGCTGATCCGCCTCCACTCCGATCCCCTTTGACGTGTGTATTCAACCGAACGGTTGAATCATGACAGCGATCCGTCGACGTGGTCAAATGTCGCCGGCCGGTCGCTAGACGATCGCGATCGATCTGCTCGTCGACGGATCGAAGAGGTAGAGCTTCCTGGGCTCCACGCCGAAGCTGACCCCTTCGCCTGGAACCACACGGGAGTCGGCGTCCGCGAGCACCGCGAAATGCTCGCCGTCGGCTTCGATGCCGACGAGCGTTTCGCGACCCAGCATCTCGACGAAGGTAGCCCGTCCGCTGATCGGGCCGACTAGGCCAGCGTCACCGCTCCACATGTGCGCGTGCTCCGGCCGGATCCCGACGGTCACGTCGCCCGTCGGTGCGTCCCCGTTGGCCGGAACCGACAACGACAGCTCGCCCTTCCGCAGGGTCAGTCTCGAGCCGTCGTGCGAGGCCTCGAGCGTGGCGAAGCTCATCGCGGGGCTCCCGATGAATCCGGCCACGAACACGTTCGCGGGCCGTTCGTAGATCGTTCGCGTGTCCGCGACCTGCTCGAGAACGCCGTCGTTCATCACCGCGACGCGGTCGCCCATCGTCATCGCCTCAACTTGATCGTGGGTGACGTAGACGGTCGTCGTGCCGACCTGCTGTTGGAGGCGCTTGATCTCGCTGCGGGTCTGCACGCGAAGCTTTGCATCGAGGTTGGACAGCGGCTCGTCCATCAGGAACACCTCTGGCTCGCGCACGAGCGCCCGTCCGAGCGCGACTCGCTGACGTTGGCCGCCCGACAGCTCTCGAGGCTTGCGCTCGAGCAGTTCCTCGATATCGAGCATGTCGGCCGCCCGGCGCACGCGCTCCTCGATCTCTTGCTTCGGCATCTTGCGCATCCGCAGCGCGAACGCGAGGTTCCGGTGGACGGTCATCTGCGGGTACAGCGCGTAGTCCTGGAACACCATCGCGATGTCCCGGTCCCGCGGCGCCAGCCGATCGACAACGCGATCGCCGATCGTGATGTGCCCTTGTGAGGCCACGTCGAGACCAGCGAGCAACCGCAGCGCCGTCGTCTTGCCGGACCCCGACGGTCCGACGAGCACCATGAACTCGCCGTCCTGGACTTCGATGGAAAGCTCGTCGAGGGCGGTGACCTCGCCGAATCGTTTCGTGACACCGTCGAAGATCACCCGTCCCATCGATCAGCCCTTCACCGCGCCGGTCAGCATCCCGCGCAGGAACTCGCGCTGGAAGATGATGAAGACGACCACGATCGGCACCGCGACGATCACCGCCGCTGCGGAAACGAGCGCGATCTCCGTCGTGTAGCGCCCCGAGAAGCTCGCGAGGCCTGCGGGGGCGGTCACGTGGTTGATCGTGAAGACCAGCGCGAGGAAGAACTCGTTCCAACTGTCGGCGAAGGTCAGCACTGTCAGCGTCAGGATCGCGGGCTTCGCGAAGGGCACCATGATCTGCCACAGCGTCTTCCAACTGGAAGCCCCGTCGATGCGCGCTGCCTCCAGGAGCGACTGTGGCGCAGACAGGAACGCCGCCCGCATCCAGAAGATGCCGAACGCGACCTCGCCCGACGTCTCGAGCAGGATCAGCACCCAGTACGTGTCGAGCAATCCCACCGCGCGCATGTCGTAGTACAGCGGCACGATCGTGGCTTCGGTCGGGATGATCAGCCCCAGGATGAACAGGTAGAACAGCACGTTCGATCCCCAGAAGCGCATCGTGGCGAAGGCGTAGCCGGCGAGGATCGACAGCAGCACCGAGGCAGGGACCATCACGGCGGCCACGACGATGCTGGTCTTGAAGCTGGTACCGAACCCCCCTTGATTCCACGCGTCGATGTAGTTGTGCCAGTGCAGTGATGGGGGGAGCGCGAACCCCGAGGGGGCGACCCCCGGCCCGGTTGGATACAGGCTTGCGAGGAAGACGCCGACCAGCGGATAGACGGCGATCAGTGTGCAGAGCACGATTAACGCGTAGTTCAGCGTCACCTGCGCGCGAGAGGTGGTGGACGAGCTCACGTGTCGGCGCCCCGTTCCATCAGGCGGTTCAAGCCCCAGGTGACCGCGAACACGATCAGCATCAGCACGATGCCGAGCGCCGCGGCCGAACCGACCTGGCTCGTTTGGAACATGCGGCGCCACACGAGGTACGCGGGCACCGACGTGGCGGTTCCCGGGCCTCCGCCGGTCATCACGTAGATCTCGTCGAACGTGCCGAGCGTGCCGATCACCGAGAGCACCAGCACGACCTGGAGCTCGTAGCGGAGACCGGGCAGCGTCACAGTGAAGAACTCGTGGATCGCGTTCGCCCCGTCGACCCGCGCGGCCTCGTAGAGGCTCGCCGGGATCTTCATCACGCCGGCCAGGAACAGGATCAGACAGAATCCGAACTGTCCCCACAGCCCGAAGATCCCGACTGCGGGCAGCGCGGTGTTGAAGTCACCGAGCCAGCCCTGCGACGGCACGAGCCGCCCGAGTCCAACGGCTCGCATCGCGGTGCTCAGCGGGCCGTTGACGTCGTAGACCCATACCCAGGCCACGGAGGTGACGACGTCGGTGATGACGAGCGGCAGGAACAGCAGCATCCGGAACACCGTCAACCCGCGGATCCGGATCCGCGAGAGGACCGCCGCCAGGAACAGCCCGAGGCAGATCGGCAGGAAGGAGTAGAACACCATCAGCTGCAGCACGTGCAGGTAGCCCTCGCGGATCGCCGGCTCGGTGAAGAACTCGCGGTAATTGCCCAATCCCACCCACGTGCCGGTGGTGACCCCGTCCCAGTCATAGAACGAGACGTTCACGCCCTGCCCGAGCGGGAGAAGGTTGAAGGCCGCGTACAGGAGGAAAGCGGGGGCGATGTAGAGGTAGGCGATCCGTCGCGCCTCGCCGGGGAGCCGATCCGTGCGACGGGCCTCACGCCTCGCGCGGCGCCCGCCGAGCGCGACCGCCCGCGAGGTCGGCGTGATGGGCTGGGCGTCCATCAGCTCCGCGAGCTCTGGAACGCTTCGTAGTCGGCCTGCACCTTGGCGGCGAATTCCTCCGCGCTGATGCGATTCACCATCAGCTCCTGGATCGCCGCGGTCATCGTGTCGTAGAAGGTGGGTGTGGCCCAGTCCTCGTACGGCACGACGCCGTTGCTCTGCGACACCTGTCGTGCGGCGTCGACGACATCGGCGAGTACCGTGCCCGGCTCGACGGACGCCGTCTCGCTCTTGCTGAGCGGGAGTTGGCCGGTCGGCACGAGCAACTCGCTGGCGTGGTCGCTCGTCATCCAATCGATGTACGCCGCGGCTGTGTCGGCATGCTCGGTTCCCGCGGCGATCGACAGGGGGAATCCGGCGCCGCCTGTCGACACCGGCGGATCGCCTTGGTTGGCCGGCGGCATCAGGAAGAACCCGTAGTTGGTGTTGTCGGCCCCGAGGTCGCCGACGATCCAGTTGCCTGTGATGTTGAACAGGCCGTTGCCGTTCGCGAAGTCGTTCACCACGGTCTGGTAGCCCGCGCCGCCGAAACCCGGCGTGAAGTACCCCTTCGTGGCCCAGTCCTGCAGCGTCTGCGCGGCCTGGATGTTCTCCGGCGTGTCGAACCGCAGCGCGTTGCCCTGGGTGCCGAAGATCATGTCGGTGAGCGTCTGTTTCGCGGCGAGCTGGTCCTGGATCACCGCGTATTCGTGGATGCCGGCGAACGCGTCGTTGTTGCCGAACTGGATCGGGATCTCGCCCGCGTCTTTCGCCACCTGCAGATCGCTCTCGAACTCGGCGAGCGTGGTCGGGACTTTGAGGCCGAGGTCGGACAGCTTCTGCTTGTTGTAGTAGACGCCGATGATCTCGCCCATCGTCGTGAACCCGTAGAGGTTTCCGGTGCCGAACTGCGCGCCGTCCGGACTCCAGCGGCTGACGGCCATCACGTTGTCCGACACGCGATTGGTCCAGCCGTACGCCTGCGCGTAGTTGTCGAGGGGGAGCAGCAGCCCCGCCTTGACGAGCTGCCCCATGTCGGGCCAACCCTGATTCGCCTCCACGACATCGGGGCCGTGGGGTCCCTGCATCGAGAGCTTCAGGAGTGTCTTGAGCTCACCGAAGTCGCGGTTGACGCGCTCGATCGTCACGTTCGGGTACTTGGCCTCGAACTCCGCGTTCAGCTGGTCCCAGACCTTGCTGACCGCACAGCATTCTTGGTCCCAGACCGTGAGCGTGACGGGTCCGGTCTCCGTGACGCCGGTGCTCGCCGGGGCGGGGGGAGCGGAGACCTGGCTGGCAGACCCACCGGGGGTACACGCCGCCGCGATCGCAGCCAGCACCAGGGCCGTCAGGAGGAGGCCGCCTCGTGTGCGGGGGCGCGTGGCCATCGAACGATGTTCCTTCCAGCCGAGCTATGGTCCGACTCTAGGTGCCTTCACACGACGACGCCAGGACGGAGAGGTGCGACATGAAGATGACGTTGCTCGGTTCAGGAGTGCGAGCGCCCTTCGTGCTGCGGGGACTCGCCGCGGCGCAAGAAGACCTGGGCCTCGATGAAGTCGTTCTGCACGACGTCGACGGGGAGCGGCTCGAGCTGATGGCCGCGCTCGGCGCGTCCTTCTGTCAGGAGTGGGGTGCTCGGTTCACGGTGCGTGGCGAGCCCGACTCGCGCGCCGCGATCGAGGGAGCGAGGTTCATCTTCGCCGCGATCCGCCCCGGGCAGGAGCGGGCGCGAGCGGTCGACGAAGAGGTGCCGCTGAAGCACGGCGTGCTGGGGCAAGAGACCACCGGACCGGGTGGCTTCGCGATGGCGCTTCGGACGATCCCCGCGATGATCGAGTACGGGCGGCTGATCGAGGAGGTGGCTCCCCAGGCGCTCCTGATCAACTTCACGAACCCGGTGGGGATCGTGATGCAGGCCCTGCACGATCACACGGGCGTGCGAGCGGTCGGCATCTGCGACGGTCCGGTGTCGATGCAGCGAAGCGTTGCGGATTTCCTTGGGGAGTCCCGGGAGCGTGTGCACGCCGACTACTTCGGGCTGAACCACTGCGGCTGGATCCATCGCGTGCTCGTCGACGGCGTCGACCGGCTGCCCGAGATCATCGACCGGTTCGAGGAGTTGCAGGCGAGCGACGAACAGTGGGGGCTTTTCGATCCGGCGCTCGTGCGCACGCTTGGGATGCTGCCGATGGAGTACCTCTACTTCTACTACTACCGCGACGTCGCGGTGGGGCATATCCAGGGATCCGGGAGCTCTCGAGGACGGCAGTTGCAGGCCCTGAACGACGCGTTGTGGCCGCAGCTGCGCGTCGCGATCGACGCGGGCGACCTGGTGGCGGCGCGCCGGGCGTGGGAGCGTGCGATGGCCGAGCGCGACGCCACATACTTCGCCCGCGAGCGCGGCGAGATCCTCGACGAGGACCACGAAGCGACGGGCGACCCGTTCGAGGGTGAGGGCTACGAGGGGGTTGCGACGGCGGTCATGGCCGCCTCCGTCCAGCGGCGGAAGTCCCCGTTGATCCTCAACGTGGCGAATCGCGGCGCCATCGGCGGATTGCGGAACGACGACGTGGTCGAGGTGACGTGTTTGGTGGACGAGCACGGCGCGCACCCGATCGCGCAGGGGTCGGTGCCCGAGGGAGCACTCGCGTTGATCCGCCAGGTGAAGCTTTACGAGCGGCTCACGGTGCAGGCAGCGACGGAGGGTTCGTACGGGGCGGCGCTCGAGGCGCTGCTCGCGCACCCGCTCATCGGCTCGTACCCGGCCGCAACATCGATCCTCGACGACTACCTCGAACAATTGAGCGGCCTGGTCCCAAGGCTGCACTGACCCTTGCGGAACGGGATCTGGCGACGCGATACCTACGTCGTGGGTCGCGGTTCTTCGGGGCCGCTCTCGATATGGGCGCGCTGCCACACCAGCCAGAGCCCGGTGAGGACGGCCGCGAAGCCGCACGCAGACGCGACCAGAAAGACGTTCTGAGCATTGTCGGGTGCCGATTCACTCGTTGTGAACAAGCCGAGCGCCAGGATAGCGACGCCCACGCCCGCCCCGAGCACAAGTGTGAGCCCCGCCTGGAGCGCTCGACTCACGGGGAGCAGCAGCGCGACGACCCCGGCAGCGCAGGCAGCCGCGCCGATCAGCACGAACGACAGCATCACGACGAAGGGCATGGATGCAGTATCGGGAGGCATGCCGGCCCGCGGAAGGCCTGCGACAGAACCTCCACACGATCCGGCTCGATGTTGATCTCCGGCGGCGGTGGGAACATGGCGGTATGCGTGGCCTGCGGAAACTCATCAAGTGGACGGCGTTCGCCCTGGCAATCATGGCGATCGCGGAGCAGCTCCGGCGCCCGTCGGAGGACCGAACGTGGGAGGGGAAGGTCGTCGGTTTCGTCCCGTATGACTTCCGTTTGCCGACGATCGAACGAGCCCGCAGCCGCTGGTGGAACCCCGACGAGCCCCGGCTGTTCGTTCCACAGGTCTTCGGCGTGGGTTGGACGATGAACTTCGCCCAACTGGTTCGGCTTGCTCGCGGTCCCACCGGAGTCGGCCCTGCGTAAAGCGGATCCAAACGGCCTTATGCACGGCGAGGATGACGTTCGCGAAGCGGAGTCGTGGATCGCCGGACACGCGCCGATCATCGGCGGCCTCGAGCACGTGCAAACGGAGCCGTGGGCCTCGGTCTTCCGCGCAACCGGCCAAAGCGCCGAGGTCTACTGGTTCAAAGCGTGCGCGCCCCATCAAGCCTTCGAGGTGCCGTTCACGACGTCTCTTTCGGCGCGGTGGCCGACGACGGTCGGCGAGGTGCTTGCGTACGACGCCGAGCGAAGGTGGCTGCTGATGGCGGACGCCGGTGAACCCCTCCGCACGCTCCGCAACCCTCCCGAGCGTTGGCTCGAGGTCTTGCCCGCGTACGCGCAGCTGCAGATCGGAGAGACGGAGCATGCGGCCGAGCACCGTCGACGCAGGCGTTCCCGATCTCCGGCTCGAGCTGTTGTCCGCGCGTTACGAAGAGCTGCTTGCCATCGGGCTTCCGCTTGCGCCCAACGAGGCCGCGGCCCTCGAGGCGTTCCGTCAGCCTTTCGCAGAGCTGTGCGCCGAGCTCGACAGCAGAGGGATCGGCTCCACGGTGCAACACGACGATCTGCATATGAACAACGTCTACGTGAAGGGTGACTCGATTCGCGTGCTCGATTGGGGCGACGCGTCGATCGGCCACCCGTTCTTCTCACTGTTCGAGACGTTCCGGTTCCTCGTCGAGTTGAACCGGCTCGACCTGGGTGACGCCTGGTTCGGCCGGCTGCGCGACGCATACCTGGAGCCGTGGGGACCGGGCCACGTCGAGACGTTCGATCTTGCTCTTCGTATCGCGGGATCGGCCCGCGCGATCGCCTGGATCGACCAGCGCAACGCACTCACGCAGAGGGATCGGCCGGCATTCGACGCCGCGTTCGTCGGCCTGCTGAGGATCGCGCTCGAGGCGGGCGCCGGATCGATGTGGTGCTGAAAACGCGCGGTGATAGCGTTCCGAGCAGCGAGACGAGAGAGGCGCGCATGGAATACAGGACGCTCGGCGGCACGGGTCTGAAGGTCAGCACGCATTGCCTCGGCACCATGATGTTCGGCGCGTGGGGCAACGCCGACGTCGAGGACTGCGTCGGCACCATCAACGCGGCGATCGACGGCGGGATCAACTTCGTGGACACGGCCGATGTCTACTCGGAGGGCGAGTCCGAGGAGATCGTCGGCAAGGCGCTGAAGGGACGGCGCGACGAGGTGATCCTCGCCACGAAGGTGCACGGTCAGATGGGTCCGGGACACAACGACGAGGGCAACTCTCGCGTCTGGATCATGCGCGAGGTCGAGAACAGCCTCCGCCGCCTCGGCACCGATCACATCGACCTGTATCAGATCCATCGTCCCGACGGCGAGACGGAGGTCGAGGAGACGCTCGGGGCGCTGACCGATCTGCAGCGCCAAGGGAAGATCCGCTACTTCGGGTCCTCGACGTACCCGGGGTGGCAGATGGTGGAGGCGCAGTGGACCGCGGAGCGTCGCGGGCTCTCGCGGTTCCGGACCGAGCAGCCGCCGTATTCGATCTTCGTGCGGCAGATCGAGCACGACGTCCTCCCCGTGGCCGAGCGGTACGGGATGGGCGTGTTGGTCTGGAGCCCGCTGTGTCGCGGTTGGCTGACCGGGCGGTATCGCCGGGAGGACTTCGATCGGTCGCCGGAGTCACGCGCGGTTCGTGGGGCGCAACGTGCCGACTGGCTCGCGGCGCTGTACGACGAGTCGCGTCGAGAGGTCCAGCGGAAGTTCGACCTGGTCGAGGAGCTGATCCTCGTTGCCAACAAGGCGAGCATCTCGCTGACGCATATGGCGATCGCGTTCACGCTCGCGCACCCGGCGGTGACCTCGACCATCATCGGCCCGCGGACGAGGGTGCAGCTCGACGACCTCCTCTCGGCGGCTGATGTCAGGCTCGACGCCGAGACCTTGGATGCGATCGACGAGCTCGTGCCGCCCGGCACGATCGTCGACGAGGAAGATCGCGGGTTCGACCCGTGGTGGTTCGAGGCCGAGGCGAGACGCCGCACCTGACCGGGATCGGCTGCGTCAAGCAGCGCGCCGCGCGATGAAGACCACGTGCGTGTCGTCGGAGGTCGCCGGCTCCCCCGAATAGGCGTTCTGGATCTCGACGTCGGCGAAGCCGACGATCTCGAGGATCGTCACGACCTCTTGCGGGAAGTACGCCGAGAGGACGATGTCGCGCTCTTCCTCGAGCATCAAGCGGTCGTCGTGCCACTGCCGTGCCCGTACCTCGAGGATCGACCGCTGCAGCAGCGGGTCCCACGACCGTTCTCGGAAGACGAGTTCGAGTTCGTCACCGTCGGCGGCCTGCCGACGATCCCCGGTCTCAGGCCATGGCTCGGCCTCGCCGTGCCTGTGGGGGAGCCAGCGGAGCCACTCGCTCTCCTCGTCTCCATAGGGCAGGTGGTGACTGAAGACAAGGGCCCCTCCCGGTTCGAGGTGGGCGTGGATACGGCGGAGGCCCTCGAGATCGTCTGCGCGTGATCCGCCGATCCCGAACGAGTCACAGATGAAGACCGTGCGGTAGTGGCGAGGCAAATCGAGCTCTCGGATTGCCTGCGGGGTGAGCGTTGGGTGCGTGCCTTGCGCAGCGGCGAGCCGTTGGGCTTGCGCAAGCATGTCGGGTGAGACGTCGGCGCCGTCGACGTCGAGCCCGGCCACGAGCAGCGGCACCAGCAGGCGGCCGGCGCCGCATGCCAGATCGAGCGCCGGCTCGCCGAAGCGTTCGATCGCGGCGCGGTAGAACGCGAGCTCAGCCGGTTCGGCCTGATTGAACTCGGCCCACCAGCGCGCCATGAGCCCGTGATGCCAGGTGACCGGGTTCATACGAGCTCGGCACGCAGCAGGTGCACCGCTCCCGACACGCCTTTGAGGTCCACGGATCCGATGTCGGCGAATCGGAGGTCTCGTTCGTTCGACGCTTCGGCGACCGCCATGCTCACGAGTACCTCGCCCTGCCGCGCGTAGTCGGCGATCCTGGCCGAGAGGTTCACGGTCTGGCCGAAGTAATCACCCTGTTGGAAGAGCACCGGACCCGCGTGCAAGCCGACGTGGGCCGGGGGAAGTCCCTCGGTCGCCAACGCGCTCACCATCTCGAGGGCTGCACGCACGCCGGGGCCCGGATCCTCGAAGTGGAACATCACGCCGTCGCCGAGCCACTTGATGGGCTTGCCGCCGTGCTGGACCGAGGTCCGCTGCACAAGCCGCGCGACCGTGGATGCGAGCTCGGCCGCGGCGTCGTCGCCGAGCTCCTGGGTGAGCCGCGTGTACCCCGAGATGTCGAGGAAGCAGATCGCCGGCTGTCGTTCCAGCCGGCTGTGGATCCCCGCCGTCGCCAAGAGCTGCTCGAATCCGTCGATGATGTTTGCCGTCCAGGAGCGCGCCTGCTGCGCGTGATACATGGCCAGCATCGTCTGTTCCGACATCGGCGAGATGTGTTCCGCGAACTCGGGGTTCGCGATCGCCTCCGTCGACTCGCCCGCCGCCAAGCCGGGATCGATGACCTCGGAGCGCCACCATGCAGCCTCCTGTTCGGCGATCCGGCGTGTGCTGTCGCCCTGGACGCGGAGCAAGCGCTCGATCGCGGTGGGGCGGAATCCAGAGGCGAGCTGCAGCTCCACGAACGGCAGGATCGCGGCCTCGTCCTCGCGCAAACGGTCGTCGGGCGAGGGTTCGGCCATGCCGATCGACTCACGGATCACCGTCAAGAGCTCGAACGGGATCCCGGTTCGATCGCTGACCTGTCCGAAGGTCTCACCGGAGAGGGCCGAGAACCGCTCGTAGGCGGGGGAGTCGAGGAAGTCGAGCGACACGGCGCCGCGCTCCACAGCGGCCGCCACCGCGTCGAGCGGGATCCCTGCACGCTCGAGCGACGTGGCCATGAGTGCCCGTCGAACGTCGCCGCCCGAGAACCCACCCTGCGAGTCGGGAGTCAGAATGCCGAGTTCGACGAGTCGGGAGAGGTACGGAACCTCGACCCCGGCCCGCTCGGCCGCGTCGTCGCGTGAGTACCAGGTGGTCATCGGGTCAGCCTAAACGTGTCCCTGATCGACGTTGTGGCGGGCACCACGCGCAAGGCAGCCCTACGCCTTGGCGGGCAGGCTTCCGGCGTACGCGATGCCGCGCTCGATCCAGCGCGCGAGCTGTCGCTTCTCTCGGACGTCTGCTGCATCGACGCGGAGCCAGCCCTCCATGGTCTTGCCCCGCATGATCATCGGGCGCGCCTTCGTGGTGGCGACGAGCTTGCTCGAAGCCTCGGGATCGACCCGTACAAGGATGCCGCCCTCCCCACTCGCCGCGACGGCCATATTTCCGCGGAGCAGGAAGGCCAACCCACCGAACATCCGCTGCTCTCTGATGCCCTTCTGGCCGACTACCAGTGCGCGGATCCGTTCGGCGAGAGCCTCGTCGTACGCCATGGCTGCATCGTAGCCGGAGGAAGGATCGCGGGCTCACCGGCAGCTCTTGCAGTCTGCGACCATGAGCCCCATGACGTCGGGATCGCTCCACCTCAGCGAACGGATCGACCGGCCGGTGGACGAGGTGTACGCGTACGTCTCGGATCCGGCGAACGTGCCCGCGTGGGCTCCGGGGCTCGGCAGCGCCGTCGAGAACGTGGACGGCCGCTGGTTTGTCGAGACGCCGATGGGTCGGGTCGGGCTCGCGTTCGCCGACCGCAACACGTACGGCGTGCTCGACCACGAGGTCAGGCTGCCCTCGGGCGAGGTGATCTACAACCCGATGCGAGTGATCCGCGACGGAGACGGATGCGAGGTCGTGTTCACGCTCCGGAGGATGGCCGGTATGAGCGACGAGGAGTTCGAGCGCGACGCGAACGCCGTCGCGGCCGATCTCGCGAGGCTCAAGACCATCGCGGAACGGCGCCAGCCTGCCTAGCGGGCGTCGTGGCGGGCCTTCAGACCCGTCACGAGCATCTCGCAGATGTTGCTGGAGATGCCCGAGCGGACCTGCGTTTCAGGGACGAACGTGAGGGTCTTCGCGTCGAAGACGCCGACGGAGGTCACGACACCTGTGAACCACACGAGCTTGGGGCCCTCGGGGTCGCCACTCGGGACGACGGCGAGACCCGATCCCTTCTGGACCATCGTCCAGGTGCCGTCGCCGTTGGCGGTGACGACCGTGGAGCCGACCGACCCGAAGGTGAGCGAACCGTGCGAGCTCGACAAGACCGTGTCGAAGGAGCCCTGGAACTGCACCTGCACGACCTCGCCGTTGTCGTCGAGGATCAGGTAGCCCGGGTGACCGTCGCGTTCCTGCGCGGAGATCGTGAACGGGCAGACACCGACCAGCTCATAGCTGCGGGCGGGCCCCACGAACGGAACCCGGGTGGTCGCCTGCGCGGGAACTGCCATCGCGAGCAGCGCGAGCCCGACCACCATGAGCGTTAGGGAACGACGCACGGAACTCCTCCTTGGATCTGCATGGACCGGGGGGTGCAGCCAGGAATCTTGCCATGGAGAGCGCCTCGGCGTCGAGGGTCCAAGGGTCCAAACTCGCTACAGACCGACGAAGGACGCTCGGACCGAGCTCGCAGCGCGAGCAACAGCCGCGGCGTCGACCCCGTGCTGGAACCCAAGCTCGTCCAGGAGTCCGCACAGGGCCTCGGTGGCGAGGTTGCCGGGCGCTCCGGGTGCGTACGGGCAGCCCCCGGTCCCGCCCGCCGACGAATCGAACGTCCGAACGCCGAGCTCGAGTCCGGCCTCGACGTTCGCGAGCGCGCGGCCGTAGGTGTCGTGGAAATGGAGCGCCAGCCGGTCCACGGCGGTCCGCTCCAGCAGCGCCGACACGACACGACGTACGTCGTCCGGATGGGCGACGCCGATCGTGTCGCCGATCGAGATCTCGTCGCACCCGAGTTCGAGGAGCTCGACCGAGACGCGCACCACCTCCTCCGTCGCGACGTCGCCGCTGTATGGGCAGCCGAACGCCGTCGAGACATAGCCTCGTCGCCACCATCCGGCCGCGCCCGCCCGCTCGAGCACCGGCTCGAAGGCGGCGAGCGACTCCTCGATCGTCATGCCGATGTTCGCCTGGGTGAAGGCCTCCGAGGCGGCCGTGAAGACGGCCACCGCATCGGCTCCGGCGGCCTCTGCGCGCTCGAGACCGCGCACGTTTGGGACCAGCACCGGGTAGCGCACGCCGGGTCGCCGCCGCACGCGTGGGAGCACCTCGTCCGCGTCGGCGAGCTGCGGGATGGCGCGCGGCGAGACGAACGAGGTCGCCTCCACGACCTGGAGGCCGGTGTCGGCGAGCGCCTCGATGAACGCGACCTTCGCGTCGGCCGGCACGATCGCCTCCTCGTTCTGCAGGCCGTCGCGCGGACCAACCTCGACGATACGAACGGCACGGTCGACCCCGGTCGCGCTCACTCGCCGTCCTCCTCGATGTCCACCAGAACCTGACCGGCGGCAACGACGTCGCCCTCGCGCACGCGAACCGCCGCGACCGTGCCTGCCGTCGGCGTCCGGACGCTCATCTGCATCTTCATCGCTTCCAAGACCACCATCGCATCGCCGATGACGACCCGGTCGCCCTCGGCGACATGCACCGTCCGCACGCTGGCAGGCATCGGGGCCGTGAGGGATCCGCCGGGTGGCGCGAGGCTCACTGGGTCGAGCTCGTCGTCGGCCAGACGGTATCCCCAGCCGCGGTATTGCGCCCACCCGCCGGCGACGGCGACATCGCGAGGCGGGGAAGGTGTCGTCCCGAAGGCATGCCATGGGTCGTCCGGCGCGGGGTCCCGGCTGCCCACGCCCTCGGGCACATGCGGTGGGCGACCGCGCCACGTCCGCTCGATCCAGTCGGTGTCCGCCCGCGCTTCGACGACGTCGGGATGGCCGAGGATGTCGAGGAGGAACCCGATGTTCGTCGGCACACCGATCAACGTCGTCGCCGCGAGGGCGGCGCGGAGCCGGCGGAGGCACGTCGCTCGATCCGACGCGGACGCGATCACCTTTGCGAGGAGCGGATCGAAGTCGATCGTGATCACGTCCCCCTCTCGAAGCGCCGTGTCGATCCTGATGCCGGGCCAGCGTGGGAGCACCAGTCGCTCCACACGCCCCCCCGTCGGGAGGAAACTGTTCGCGGGGTCCTCGGCATAGACGCGTGCCTCGATCGCATGCCCCCGCAGACCCATATCGGCAGGCACGCGATCGCCGGCCGCGATCGCGAGCTGTGCATGGACGATGTCGACGCCGGTGACGGCCTCCGTGACAGGATGCTCCACCTGGAGTCGCGCGTTCATCTCCAGGAATCGGAACGAGCCGTCGGGGAGCAGCAGGAACTCGACGGTCCCGGCGCCCACGTAGCCGGCAGCCCGTGCGATCGAGCTGGCTGCCTCTCCGAGACGAATCCGAAGATCGGGGGACACCGCGGGCGCGGGCGACTCCTCAACCACCTTCTGATGGCGGCGCTGCAGCGAGCAGTCCCGCTCACCGAGGCTGATCACGTCGCCGTGGGTGTCCGCAAGGATCTGGACCTCGACGTGCCGCGCTCCGTCGAGTCGCCGCTCGAGGAACACCCGATCGTCTCCGAACGCCGCGGCCGCCTCCCGACGCGCGGCGGCGATCGCCGGCCGCAGGTCCTCGAGGAGCTCGACGGACCGCATCCCTCGCCCCCCGCCTCCCGCCGCCGCCTTGACGAGCAATGGGACCCCGAGCTCGTCCCCCGCCGCGCGCAGCGTGTCGTCGTCGCCGGTCGCTCCGGGGACGACCGGCACGCCGGCCTGTTCGGCGAGCACGCGCGCTCGCTCCTTGTCGCCGAGCGCGCGCATCGCCTCGGGCGGCGGCCCGACCCACACCAGGCCCGCGGCGATGCTCGCCTCCGCGAATCGGGCATCCTCGGACAGGAACCCGTACCCGGGATGGATCGCGTCGGCGCCGGCCTCGACGCCGGCCGCGACGAGCGCCGACGCGTCCAGGTAGGAGGTGACTGGCGCGACGACGTCGGCCATCTCGGCAGCCATCGAGCCCCGCTCGCCCTCGGTACAAGCCACGACGCTTTCGATCCCCAGTTCGCGAGCGGCATGGATCAGCCGCACCGCGATCTCGCCGCGGTTCGCGATCAGGAGTCGACGAACCACGATGGACTCCGGCGCTCGAGGAAGGCCGTGACACCCTCGCGGCCCTCCGCCCCGGTGCGGGCGAGCGCGATCCGCTCCGGGAGGTCGTCCAGCGTCCATGCCGCTGCCTCGCGCACCAACCGCTTGCACGCGGCGATCGCCTCGGGCCCGGACGCGAGCAGCGAGCGAACGACCTCGGCCAGCGCGTCCTCCAGCCGGCTCTCCGAGGACACCTGGTGCACGAGCCCCAGCCGAAGCGCCTCGTCGGCGTCGAATCTTCGCCCGGTGGTGAACAGGGCGCGGGTCGCGCCCGGACCGATCGCCCGCAACACGAAGGGCGAGATCGTCGCCGGGATCAGGCCGAGCCGTACCTCGGAGAACGCGAACGTCGTGCCCTCGGCGGCGATCGCGACGTCGGCGCACGCGACGAGCCCCGCGCCGCCGCCGAACGCCGCGCCGTGGACTCCCGCCACGACCGCCTTCGGGCACGAGTCGACGGCGTCGAAGGCAGCCGCCATCCGTTCCGCGTCCGCGACGTTCTCCTCCCGCGAGAGCTCGCGACTCGCCGCCATCCAGTCGAGATCGGCGCCGGCGCAGAACGCGGGGCCCGCCCCGCGCAAGACGACGATCCGGGTAGCCGGGTCGGTTGCCAGGTCGCCGAAGGCATCCGTCAGCGCCTCGAAGAGCGCCGGATCCAGCGCGTTCCGGCGATCGGGACGGTTCAGGGTCACGGTCGCGACCGCGCCCTCCCGGACGACCTCGAGTCGCGCTCACATCCGGAAGACCCCGAACCGTGTCGGTTCGATCGGGGTGCGCGACGCCGCGTCGAGACCGAGTGCGAGCACCTTCCGCGTGTCGGCCGGGTCGATCACGCCGTCGTCCCACAGCCGCGCAGTGGAGTGATATGGATTCCCCTCCTGCTCGTAGCGCTCGATGGTCTCGTCCTCGAGGGCGGGGTCCCCGCCGACCGTCGTGAGCACTCTCGCGGCCTGCACGCCGCCCATCACCGAGATCCGGGCGTTGGGCCACATCCAGAGCTGCCTGGGACCGTAGGCGCGCCCGCACATCGCGTAGTTGCCGGCCCCGAACGACCCACCGACGATCACGGTGAACTTCGGCACCTGCGCGCACGCCACGGCGGTCACGAGCTTGGCGCCGTCCTTCGCGATCCCGCCGGCCTCGTAGTCGCGACCCACCATGAACCCCGTGATGTTCTGCAGGAACAGCAGGGGCACGCCCCGTTCGCAGGCCAGCTGGACGAAGTGCGCCCCTTTCAGCGCAGACTGGGAGAACAGGATCCCGTTGTTCGCGAGGATCGCGACCGGATGACCGAAGATGCGCGCGAAGCCACAGACGAGCGTGTCGCCGTAGAGCGCCTTGAACTCGTGCAGCACCGAGCCGTCGACGAGCCGGGCGATCACCTCGCGGATGTCGTAGGGCTCGCGCAGGTCCCGGGGGATGACGCCGTACAGGTCCGCGGGGTCCACCAGGGGATCGGCCGGATCGGCGACATGCCAGGCCCGCGTGGAGGACCGGTTCAGGTTCGCGACGATCTCACGAACGAGCCGCAGGGCGTGCTCGTCGTCACGCGCCTCGTGGTCGGCCACGCCGCTGACCCGCGCATGCACGTCGGCGCCGCCGAGTTCCTCCGCGGTCACGTCCTCGCCGGTCGCCGCCTTCACGAGCGGCGGTCCGCCGAGGAAGATCGTGCCCGTTCCACGCACGATCACCGTCTCGTCCGACATCGCCGGCACGTACGCGCCGCCGGCCGTACACGAGCCCATGACCGCGGCGATCTGCGGGATGCCGGCAGCCGACATCCGCGCCTGGTTGAAGAAGATCCGACCGAAGTGGTCCCGATCGGGGAAGACGTCGGCCTGCAACGGCAGGAACGCGCCGCCCGAATCGACCAAGTAGATACACGGCAGATGGTTGCCCTCGGCGATCTCCTGCGCCCGCAGGTGCTTCTTCACCGTCATCGGGAAATACGTCCCGCCTTTGACGGTGGCGTCGTTCGCGATCACGACGCACGGCTCGCCGTGCACCGGGCCGATGCCGGTGAGGATGCCGGCGCCGGGTGCGACGCCGTCGTAGAGATCCTCCGCAGCCAGCGGGGAGAGCTCGAGGAACGTCGCGCCAGGGTCGATCAGCCGATCGATGCGCGCGCGGGCCGTGAGCTTGCCCCGTGCTTCATGCTTCGCGACCGCGTCCTCGCCGCCGCCGCGGCGCACCCGATCGAGGCGGACCTGCAGATCTTCCACCAGCGCCCGCATCGACGCCGCATTGTCACGGAAGGTCTGGGCGCCGGTGTCGACGTGTGTGGACAGTCGGGGCATCGCTCCTCCGCGACGCCCGTCGGACGGGCGCCGTCCGGCCACCTTACCGCGGCGCGAGCGGCAAGGTTCACTGCGGCGTAGGGTGGGAACGACCTGCGGATGGATGCGCCGGAGACTGCCACGGATGGGATCGCGCTCGAGGAGCTGCGGGCGGCCGTCCGCGTGTTCGCGGAGCGCGAGATCGCCCCGTTGGCGGCCGACATCGACGCTCTCGGACTCGTTCCCCCGGCAGCTCTGGCCGATGCTTGGCGACCTCGGCGTGCTCGGTCCGACGGTGGCCGGCGCCGACGGCGGCGCAGGGCTCGGCTTCCTCGAGCACCTCGTGATCGTCGAGGAGGTGTCGCGCGCATCGGCGTCGGTGGGGTTGTCGTACGCGGCGCACTCGAACCTGTGCGTCCACAACCTGTGGGCGAACGGCAGCCCTCAACAGCGGGCCCGATGGCTCCCACCGCTGCTGTCCGGCGAGCACGTCGGCGCCCTCGCGATGAGTGAGGCCGAGGCGGGCTCCGACGTCCTCGGGTCGATGCGCTGTCGTGCGCGACGCGTCGACGGCGGCTGGCTCGCGAACGGCTCGAAGATGTGGATCACGAACGGTCCGCAGGCCGACGTGCTGGTCGTCTACATGCGCACGGAGGATGCAGGCGGCCAGTCGCCGATCACCGCCTTCGTGGTCGAACGCGGCATGCACGGATTCAGCGCGGCCCAGCACCTGGACAAGCTCGGGATGCGCGGTTCCGGCACGTGCGAATTGCTCTTCGAGGACTGTCTGATCCCCGAGGACCACGTGCTCGGCCAGCCGGGTGACGGCGTGCGCGTGCTGATGTCCGGCCTGAACACGGAGCGGCTCGTGCTCTGCGGCGGCCCGATCGGGATCATGCAGGCAGCGCTCGACCTCGTACTGCCCTACGTGCGGGAACGGCGACAGTTCGGCGTGCCGATCGGGTCCTTCGAGCTGATGCAGGGCAAACTCGCCGACATGTACGTCGCGCTCGAATCGTCGCGCGCGTTCGCGTATCGGGTCGCGTCGGCGGTCGACCAAGCACAGGTCACGTATCGATCCGCGGAGGCGGCCGGGGCATTGCTGCACGCATCCGAGCGCGCGGTGGATGTCGCGCTCGAGGCGATCCAGGCGCTCGGCGGCGCGGGGTATCTGAACGAGAGCGACGCCGGTCGGCTGTTGCGCGATGCGAAGCTCTACACCATCGGTGCCGGCACGAACGAGATCCGCCGGATGCTGATCGGGCGGGAGCTGACCGGCCTCGATCGATGAGCGCGCCACAGAACGAGGTCTGGCGCCCGACGGACGAGCAGGTCGAGGCGGCGAACGTCACCCGGCTCATGCGGGCGCACGGCATCGAGCGCTTCGACGAACTGGTGCGCCGATCCATCGACGATCCCGTGTGGTTCTGGGATGCCGTCGTGCACGACCTCGATCTCGAGTTCTCGACGCCCTACGACCAGATCGTCGACCTGTCCCGCGGCCCGGCGTGGGCGACGTGGTTTCTCGGTGGCAGGACGAACGTCGCCCGTCAGTGCGTCGATCGGTGGGCGGAGCGGACGCCCACGGCTCTCGCCGTCGTGTGGGAGGGCGAAGACGATGAGGTTCGCACCGCGACGTACCGGGAGCTCCGCGAACGCACCGACGCGGTCGCACGGGCGCTCATGTCATTCGGCGTGGACGGTGGCGACACCGTCGGGATCTTTCTGCCGATGGCGATCGAGACGGTCGCGACCGTGATGGCGTGCTCGAAGCTGGGCGCCATCTGGGTGCCGATCTTCAGCGGCTTCGGGCCCGACGCGGTCGCCGCGCGACTGACGGACGCGGGGTGCCGGGTCCTGGTCACGGCGAACGGATCCCTCCGCAAGGGCGCTCCGGTACCGATGAAGGCGATCGCAGACCGAGCGATCGAGATGGCCGGCGGCGTCGATCATGTGCTCGTCTGGGAGCGCCTGCCTTCCTCCGGCGAGCTGCAGCCCAGCCGGGACCACCGCTGGTCCGACGTCGTGGTTGTGGGCGGCGAGCCGGTCGACGCGAGACCGCTCGACGCCGAGCACCCGCTGTTCATCGCCTACACGAGCGGTACGACCGGTCGGCCGAAGGGCGCGGTTCACGTCCACGGCGGGTTCCTGGTGAAGATCGCCGAGGAGGTGGCCTACCAGGTCGACCTGCGCGCCGGTGAGGTCTTGCACTGGTCGACCGACCTTGGCTGGATCATGGGTCCGTGGGAGATCGTCGGCGCCCTCGCGCTCGGCGCCACCGTGTTCTTGACCGAGGGAGCGCCGACGCATCCGGGGCCCGACCGGCTGTGGGAACAGGTCGAGCGCCACGGGGTCACGACGCTCGGCGTCTCGCCCACACTCGTGCGGGCCCTGATCGCGGCAGGGTCGCAGCCTCGTCGGCAGAACCGGGACACGCTGCGCGTGCTGGCCTCCACCGGCGAGCCGTGGAACCCCGACGCCTACCTCTGGTTGCACCGCGAGGTCGGCAACGAGCGGCTGCCGATCGTGAACCTCTCGGGCGGGACCGAGGTCGGCGCTTGCTTCCTCTCCCCGCACCCGGTCGTCCCGACGAAGCTGTTGTCCCTTGGCGGGCCGGCGCTCGGCATGGATCTCGACATCGTCGATGCAGCGGGAACGTCGATCCCCGTTGGAGCGGTGGGAGAACTCGTGTGTCGGCAGCCGTGGCCGTCGATGACTCGGGGGATCTGGGGCGATCCGGAGCGTTACCTCGACGCGTACTGGCGCCGGTTCCCCGACGTGTGGGTGCACGGCGACTGGGCCAGCCGGGACGCCGACGGCTACTGGTATCTGCACGGGCGCAGCGACGACACACTCAATATCGCCGGCAAGCGCATCGGACCCGCCGAGGTCGAGTCGGTGGTCGGGATGCACGCGTCTGTCGCCGAGTGCGCGGCGGTGGGCATCCCCGATCCGGTGAAGGGGGAGAGCGTGTGGGTGATCGTCGTTCCGAAACCCGCGCGTCGACGACCTCGAGGATCTCGAGGCGAGATCCGAAGGCCTCGTCCGTGAGCACCTCGGCGGGTCCTTCGCGCCATCGCGGGTCGTGGTCGCCGCCGCACTCCCCAAGACACGGAGCGCCAAGATCGTCCGGCGAGCCGTGCGGGCGGCCGTGACCGGCGAGGATCCCGGCGATCTCTCAACCCTTGAGGATCCATCGGCCATCGACGCGATCAGGACGGCGGCCTCCCGCACGTGACCGCCGCACACCCGTCCCGTGAGCCGCGTGTCCGATGGCGATGAGGCTTAGTCTTTGAATTCCCCTTCCGGCTCTTCGCGGCGCCCGCGCCGCCTCAGCCCTGGAAACGCGCGACGAGGAACTCGAAGCCCGTGCCGTTCTGATCGACGGTGGCGTGGCTGCCGGCGATCACAACCCGGCCGTGCGGCTGGACGATGACGCCGAACGCTTCATCGACGAGCTGGGCGTGTCGACGACCGCCACGCCGTCGCCACCGAACGTCGTGTCCAGCACGCCGCCCGCCGTGTAGCGGACCGCCGCCGCCTGTGCGTTCGCATCCTCATAGACATCAGAGGCGACTAGGATAACACCATCGGGTCCCAGCGCCACCGAACGTCCCGTGTCGAAGACGGACCCCAGGTCGGTCCGGACCCAGCCGTGCTCGCCGAAGTCGGAGTACAGAGCACGCCCTGTGCGTCGTAACGCGCGACGGTCACGTCGGAGAGTGAATGAAATCACCGGGTCCCTCCGAGGACTGACCGGCCGCCACGATCATGCCATCGGGCTGCACCACAAGGTCCTCGAGCACATCGGGCCCGAGCCTGCGAAGTCGGTGGTCGTCAGACCACCGTCTCCGAATCCGGTGTCGAGCGCGCCGCTCCGACGGTTGAATCGGGCGAGTCCCCAATCGTCGTGTGTCGTCCCACCGACCGGAACAACGAGTCCGCCGAGCAGGATGCCACCGGCACCGTCGAGCGCGACGGCTCGAACCCCGTCGACTGCCGGCCGAGAAGTCTTTGCTCGCGATGCCGCCATCTCCGAACGCGGTGTTCAACGTGCCGGTTCGGCTCAGCCGGGGACGGAGAGGTCCAGCTGTCGTCGATCGCGACGACGTCTGGCCGTTGCCCTGGATCGCGAGGTCGCGAGCCCGAGCCTCGACGCCGAGATCCAGTGCGCGACCAGTCGTTTGACGAGTCGTTGAGAAGAACAACCGATATTTACGCTCAACAGATTCGCCGTGGGCAATTGGCAGGCGACGCACGCGAGGAAGCGCTGATCAGTTTAGTGGCGCTTACAGATGTACTGTTCAACGCGTCGCGGCTGGCGAAATTGATGGGCATTTCCGAGGCAGACGTCGTTGCTGCTTGGCAACGGCGAATGCAATCTAGCGGTTTGATC
>CAWCDA010000036.1:0-21335 GCA_963794065.1 uncultured Actinomycetes bacterium
CAGGCACGGGTGTGCGCGCGGGTCGGGCGCGTCGTGCGCTGCCGTGGCCGGGTTCCTCGGCCGCCCGGATCTGGCCGAGGAGTCGGGCGAGCTCGGCGCCCCCGTCGACGGGCTCTGCGGGCGCGGCGTCCGCCTCGAGCACCCGGACGCGGTTGCGCCGCATCCAGGACCGAACGACGGAGAGCTCATCGGCGCGTTCACGAGGCGCCGGAGCGCCGATCGGCCCCCCGAACCCGAACCCCCCGTGGGGCCGAACAAGCGCGCCGCCGTTGAGTTCGAGGCGCTCGCCACCGGGGCCGGCGACCACCAGTGGCGCCCGGCCGTGAGCCACCGATCGGTGCGCATGCGCGCAAGGACATCGGCGAGCGCGCGCACACGGTCGCGCGCCAGCGCCGGCTTCCTCGAATCGCTCCTGCGCCGCGAGGTCGAGCATCCGGATCTCGAGACCGCGCAAGAGCGCCCCAGGGGCCCGGATCGACGCTCGAAGGTGCGCGATCATCGCTCCGTACCGATCCGCGTCGGTACGGCCGTCGCACGGCGCCTGGCAGCGGCCCATATCCGCCAACGCGCAGGGCGCGAAGCGAGTGCCACGTCCCATGGAACGGGTGCACCGCCGGATGCGGAACGCCTCCTCGAGGGCCTCTTTCGCAAGGGTCGCGCGACCCGAGGTGGCGAAGGGGCCCAGGTAGGTTGCGCCGTCTGCGGGGTCGACGGACCGAGCCATCTTCAGCCGCGGCCAGGCCTCGCCGGGATCCAGCTTCAGATACGCGAACCGTCGCCAGCGCTTCCCATGTGCGTTGAAGCGGGGGAGGTGCTCGGCGATCAAGCGGATCTCCAGCACGAGCGCTTCAAGCTCGCCGCCGTCTCCAGGGCCTCGATCCGGGTCACCGAGGCCACCAGATCCTGGACCTTCTTGCGCTCGTCCCCGTAGAAGTACGACTTCACCCGCGCGCGCAGATCGTTCGCCTTGCCGACGTACAGGATCTGGTCGGTGCGGTCACGGAACACGTAGACGCCCGGGGAACGGGGAAGCTCTTGCGCCAACGCGATCTTCGCGTAGTGCGGCCGGCCGCGAGCACTGCAGGCATGCGCGAGCTCACCGAGCGTCAGGATGCCGAGGTGCTGACCGACATCGAGCAGACCCTGGAGGACCTCGCCGGTGGCCTCTGCGTCCTCGAGGGCGCGGTGGATCGGTCTCGTGCGCGTCCGGAAATACGTCGCGAGCGTCTGCAGCCTGACGTTGGGGACGTCGGGCCAGACCAGACGCCGTGCGAGCTTGGCGGTGCAGATCGCAGGCGTCGGCAAGACCTCGTAGTCAAGCCGCAGCAGGTTGGCATTCAGGAAGCCAACGTCGAACGACGCGTTGTGCGCCACGATGACGGCGCCGCGAGCGAACTCCAGGAAGCTCGGCAGGATCTGCGGCAGGGCGGGCGCGCCCGCAACGACCCGGTCGTCGATGCCGGTGAGGTGGGCGATGTAGGGCGGGATCGGGCGTTCCGGATCGACGAGGGACTGGAACGAGCCGACGCGCTCGAGCCCGTGGAACCGCACGGCGCCGATCTCGGTGATCGCGTCGTCCACGGGCGAGCCCCCGGTCGTTTCGAGGTCGACGACAACGAAGTCGATCTCGGTCAAGGGGAGCGCGTCGCCCAACGCTGTCTGCACCGGCTGGAACAGCGGAGACATCGGCAAGGGAGAACCATATCGAACAGGTGTTCGAATGTCGAGCCGTGGCGGGGGGTCGCCGGGCACCATGACGAGCATGGTGCCTCCCGGCTCTGACACCCGATCGGTCAGGCGGGACTGGGGTGGATCGCGCGCTCGGCCAGGAGCGCGAGGAGTTGCTCGATCGCCAGGTGGCACTCCTGGATGTGCGCGGTCTCGGTCGAGGGCACACGCACGGCCACATCGGCGCGAGACGCGAGGCCACCGCCGGAGGCGCCGGTCAGCGCGATGACACGCATCGACAACGTGCGCGCGGTCTCGGCAGCGGCCAGGACGTTGGGGGAGTTGCCACTCGTCGAGATGGCGAGGAGGACGTCGCCGGGGTTCCCGATCGCTTCGATCTGTCGTGCGAACATCCGCTCGACGCCGAAATCGTTCGCGATCGCGGTCAACGCCGACGTGTCGGTGGTCAGCGCGATCGCGCGCATGGCGGGTCGGGCGCGGTCGAGCGTGAGCGCGCTCACGAACTCCGTCGCCAGATGCTGGGCGTCGGCCGCGCTGCCGCCGTTGCCGCAGATGAGCAGCGCGCCGCCCGCACGGAAGGCCTCGATCAGGACGTTCGACGCGGCGAGGATGTCCTCGAGGCAGACCTCGATCGCCGTCGCCATCACTTCGGCCGCATCCGTGAGGTAGGTGCGTGCTCGGTCACGCGCGTCCATCGGATCCACCCATCCCTCCCGGTTCGACGAGCCCAGCGATGATAGCCACGGCGCCGGCCAGGTCGTCGGCGCGATGATCGGCGAGCGGGGACGCCGCGCGTTCTTCCTCGAGACCATGGCCCGTGCGCACGAACACCGTGGTGGCGCCGATCGCCCGCCCGAGGCCCATATCGCTCGCATGGTCGCCGATCACGAAGCTGTCCTCGAGCGCGAAGCCGAACCGGTCGGCCGCCGCCAGTGCCATGCCGGGGGCCGGCTTGCGGCACGCGCACGCGTCCTCGGGTCGATGGGGGCAGACCTCGATCGCTTCGACGCTCGCGCCTGCCGTTCCCAGCAGGGATCGCAGTCGCGCATGGATCCTGTCGAGCTCGGAGATGGAGAGGTTGCCCCGCCCAACCTCTGCTTGATTCGTGATCACCACGATGCCCATGTCGAGCTCCTCGCGTAGACGGATCAAGGCGTCGGCGGCGCCCGGGATCAACGCCAGGTCCGCGGGGTCGCTGAGGTGATGTCGCTCCTCGTTGATCGTCCCGTCCCGATCGACCAGCGCGAATCGGCGGGTCACGCGCGCGGGGTCCAGGACTCACCAGCGCGCGTGGCGCGCACCCCCGCGTGCGTGAACCCGAACGGTGCGAACTGCGCGTCGAGCCCCGCGAGCTCGGAGCGGATCGCCCGGTGTCGATCCGGCGGCGCGGCCAGCAGCAGGTAGCCGCCGCCACCTGCGCCGCAGACCTTGCCGCCGTACGCGCCGGCGTCGCGCGCCGCGGCGAGCATGGCCTCGATCGGCGTGTGCTCGGCGATGTGCGGGTTCATCTGCTTCTTCGCGAGGAAGGCCTCGTGGAGCAGGGCGCCCAGCCCGGGAAGATCGGCGCGTTCGATCACGTCACGCATCGCGTAGGCCATCTCGTGGAGACGCTTCATGCCGAGCAACGTCTCCTCTCGACCTTCGCGGTGCATGGCGATCTGGCGATCGATCAGTCCGACGTTGCGGCGCACGCGGCCCGTGTAGCACAGGAGGAGCCCATGCGCGAGCCGATCCATCGCCGCGGCGTCGGCGACCGGCTCCACGCCAACGCCGCTGCGCGAGAACTCGATCAAGTTGCACCCCCCGAACGCGGCGGCGTATTGATCCTGCCAGCCGCCGCTGATGCCCAGGTCCTCACGCTCGATGCGATACGCGGTGCGGGCGAGCGTCCCGGCGTCCATCTCCCGATCGCCGAGCATCGCGAGCCCAGCCACCAGGGCCGTGACCAACGCCGAGGAGCCGCCGAGGCCGCTGCCGGGCGGCGCTTCGCTGTGGATCTCGACCGAGATCCCGAGATCGGTCCCGGCGTCGGCGATCGCGGCCTTGACGAGATCGAGCGCGCCGTCATACACCGGCCCCTCGTCGAGGTGATAGGCGACGAGTCGATCCAGATCGAGCGACCGCACCTCGACCAGGCGGTCGTGGCGCGGCGTGATTCGGACGCGCACCACGTGATCGATCGTTGCGGACACCACGGCGCCGCCGTGCTCCTCGTACCAATGCGGGAAGTCCGTGCCGCCACCGACGAAGCTGATCCGCAGCGGGGCGACGGCATCGATCGATCCGACGGGAGGCATCGCGACAGTCTAGGGGGAGGACTTACGCCACGTGGCGCTGCAGGCGACGCCGTTGCTGCTCCGTGGTGCCGCCCCAGACGCCGTAGCGCTCGCCGTTCTTGAGGGCCCACGACAGGCATTCCTCACGGATCCGGCAGGAGCCGCAGAAGGTGAGCGCGGGGCCCGCTTCCTCTTCGGAGATCGGGAAGAAGACGTCGGGTTCGACCCCGAAACATGCCGCGCGATCCTGCCAGTAGTCGGGGGGTGTGGGGTGGCTCGGCAACGTAGACAAATCGACTTCCGGGAACCGCTCGATCCGCACCGCATCCCCCTCGTGTCCCCCCGGGCATTTCCAGGGAACCGTTTCATAGCAGATGCCATGGCGCGAACGGAAGGGGTCTGCGCCAGGTGATGGCCGGATGATGGCCTCGGGGCGTCGAAATGACACGGAAGGACTAGCCCGCCCTCGGGACGTCCTGCAGCGGATGCGCCTGCGTGTCGGTCAACTGGGCGGTCGCCGCGGACCACACGACCCGGACGAATCCGACGCACGCATCGGGCAAGGGTGCTGCGCTGGTGACCTCGCCCACCACCTCGCCGCCGGCGAAGACCTCGCCGCCGGGTACGAACGGCGCCGCGCTCTGCACGTGGCGGAGGACCCGCGGCGGATGGCCGAGGTTCCGGATCTTCGCCACGGCCTCTTGCCCGAGGAAGCACCCCTTGGTGGCATCGATCGTGTCCTCGAGCCCGGCCTCGGCCGGTAGCGAGCCCTCCTGGAAGTCCGCTCCCATCCGGGGGACGCCGATCAAGATTCGCCACGCGTCCGACGCACGGTGGCTCACCTCGACCAGATCGGCCTTGACGAGCGCGTCCTCCGCGCGCCAGGCGGGCTTGCCGCTCGTCGCGAGGAGGTCGACGCCCGGGCCGAGCACCGAAGGAACGGTCCCCGGCAGCCCGACCGCGGACGCCCCCGCGCCGGGGATCGCGAACAGATCGAGCGAGGCGGTCGCGTCTTCGAGCAGGACGTCGGAGGACAGCACGTAGGGCGAGAGCAGGAGCCCGATGTGCTCGGGCTGAGCGGGCGACTGCACGAGGACCACGTCGTCGTCGCGGCGGAGCACCTGGACGTCGGCGCGGATCCGGCCGGTGGGCGTCAGGAGCAAGGAGCGGCAGGAGCGACCCGGTGAAAGTCCGGCGACATCGGCGGTGAGGAGATCGTGCAGCCACGGGATCGCGTCGGCGCCTTGGACGCGCACCTTGCGCCAATCGGACAGGTCGACGAACCCGCGGCCCTGGAGCAGCGCGGCGAGATCGTGCGCGAAGGCAGCGTGGTCGGACATCCCCCTCGTCGGCCATTATCGGCGTCGTGAACGTTCCGAGCACGCTCCTGGTCACCAACGACTTTCCGCCCCGCGTCGGGGGGATCCAACGGACGCTCGAGGCGCTGTGGCGCGAGCTGCCGCCGGATCGCGTCGGGGTGTTCTGTCCGGATTGGGAAGATGCAGCCGCCTACGACGGCGCCGTGCCGTGGCGCATGTTCCGTCAGCCCGAACGGTTCCTGTGGCCGACATCGCAGGTCGCCGATCGCATCGAGGCAGCGGCGCGCGCGATGGGGGCCGAGGTGCTGCTCTTCGGCGCGACCTACCCGCTCGCGCTCTTGGGTCCCCGGCTGGCCGAGCGCGGTCTTCCCTACCTGAGCGCCGCGCATGGGTTCGAGTACTGGCTCTCGATCGCACCTGGCACGCACGCCCTGCTTCGACACGCGACCTCCCGGGCGGCGCGCGTGCCCGTGCTCTGTTCGGCGTTCATCGCGCGCACAGTGCGGACCGCCGTGCCGCGATCCGTGCCCGTCTCTGTGCTCTACCCGGGCGCGGACGTCGAGCGCTTCCGACCGGACCTTGAGACGGCCGACATCCGCGCCGCGCTGGGGGTCGGCGACCGACCCCTGGTGGTGTGCGTGAGCAGGCTCGTGGCGCGCAAGGGCCAGGACATGCTGATCCAAGCGATGCCGGCGATCCGCCGACGGGTGCCCGACGCCGCGCTCGCGATCGTCGGCGGCGGCCCGTACGAGGATCGGCTGCGGTCGCTGGCCGCCGACCTTCCCACCGGCGTCGTCTCGTTCGCCGGGAGGTGGCGGAGGAGGACCTTCCGCGCTACTACGCCGCGGGTGACGTGTTCGCGATGCCATGCAGGACGCGGCTCGCGGGTCTCGAGGTCGAAGGGTGGGGCAACGTGTTCATCGAGGCCGCCGCCTGCGGCCGGCCCGTCGTGGTCGGCGATTCGGGCGGCGCGCGCGAGTCGCTCATCGACGGACAGACCGGCCTCCTCGTGGACGGCACGAGCCTGACCGAGGTGGCCGAGGCCGTCGCAGGCCTGCTGGCCGAGCCCGATCGTGCCGGGGCGATGGGAGCGGCGGGGCGGGAACGCGTCCTCGCGGCCCATACCTGGCCCCGGATCGCGGAGCGCCTGGCCGTCTGGTTGCTCGAGGCCGCCGACGCGACGGCGCATCCATAAGGGCGAGGGCTTCGTTCCCCCGACGATGGGTGGGGGGTACCCTGCCGAGCGTGAGCCTCGTGGAACGCCGATGCCCCCAGTGCGACGCCCTCGTCAGCGAGGATGCGGACTGGTGCGGCCAGTGCTTCACCGACCTGCGTCCGCCGCCTCCGCCGCCGCCTCCTCCGTCGGCGACGCCGCCGCCCGCCACGCCGCCCCCCCGCGGGGAGGATGTCGCGCCCGTTCACGTCGCCGCCGAGGGCGAGGGCCCCAAGGGCGAGCCGTTCTGGCCCTGCAGCGTCTGCGGCGCGCACAACCCGATCGTGTTGGAGGTGTGCGAGACGTGCGGCACGCCGTTCGCCGCGGTCATGCGCGGCGTGACACGACGAGACGTCGATCCCCAAGCCGCCGTCACCCGCTCGCTCGTGTTCCCCGGCGCCGGCCACGCGATGCTCGGCTATCAGATCGACGGGTTCGCCCGCGGCGTGCTGTTCGTGCTGTCGTTGGGCATCGCGATCTTCCTGTCGATCGCGGCCCCGAGGTCCGGTCCGATGCTGCTGGCGATCCTGTTGACGTTGGGACTGGCGATCGGGGTGTATGTGCTGTCCGCGCTCGAGATCAAGGACCTGGCGGCGCGCGGCCGGCTCATCGTGCCGTCCAAATACCTGCTCTGGGTGTCGGTGGGTGTGATGTTCCTCGTCGTCGGGGCGATCGCGCTGTCCGTCGCGACCAGTGCCCGACGGTAGTATCCGCAGCGTATGGAGCACGCGGAGGGGACCATCCATATCGACGCGCCGCTCGACGATGTCGTCGACGTGATCGAGGACTACGAGGCCTATCCCGACTGGGCGGAGGTGCGCCGCGTGGAGGTTCGCCAGCGCGGGGAGGGTGGCCGTCCGACGGAGGTGGCGTTCGAGGTCGATGTGCCCGTCCTCGGGAAGGCTTCCTACACCCTGCGGTATCGCTACGCGCCCGGCGGCACGGGCATCTCGTGGGAATCGATCGAGGCACACGGCGCCGTGCGGGAGATCCGCGGCGAGTACCTGCTCGATGACTCCGAGCCCGACGCGACCGAGGTCACGTACCGGCTCGCGGTCGAGCTCGGCCGTTGGTGCCCGGTTTCCTGCGGACCGAGGGCGCCAAACGCGTGATCGAGAACGCGCTCGAGCGCCTCAAACGCCGCGTCGAGATGGGGTAGTCGGGCCGGTTCCGCTGCCCGCGGCTAAGCTTGCGCGATGCGGGTCATCCTGTTCACCGGCAAGGGGGGCGTCGGCAAGACGACGATCGCCGCCGCCACCGCGGTCCGCGCCGCCCGCGCGGGCAAGCGCACGCTCATCATGAGCACCGACCCCGCGCATTCCCTCGCCGATGCCTTCGAGGTCGTGATCGGCAACGATCCGAGCGAGATCGTGCCCAACCTCTGGGCGCAGCAGGTGGACGCGCAGGAACGCCTCGAGGACAACTGGCGCGAGATCCAGGACTACATGGTGCAGGTCATGAACTGGGCGGGCACCGAGACGATCCAGGCCGAGGAGCTCACGGTCATCCCCGGGATCGATGAGATCTTCGCGCTCATCGACGTGAAGACGCATGTGGAGTCGGGCGTGTACGACGTGCTGATCGTCGATTGCGCGCCGACCGCCGAGACGCTGCGCCTGCTCAGTCTGCCGGACATCATGACCTGGTACATCGAGCGGATCTTCCCTGTCCAGCGCCGCGTCGTGAAAGTGGTGCGGCCCCTCGTGTCGCGAACGACCAGCCTGCCGATCGCGGGCGACAAGGTGTTCGAGGCGGTCGAGCGCCTGCACGGCAACCTCGACGCCGTTCGCAAGATCCTGTCCGACGAGGAGATGTCGTCGGTGCGGCTGGTCGTCAACCCCGAGAAGATGGTGATCTCCGAGGCCCGGCGCACATACACGTATCTCGCGCTGTTCGGCTATCGCGTCGACGCCATCATCGTGAACCGGATCCTGCCGACCGATGTGACCGACCCGTACTTCGGCAAGTGGAAGGACATCCAGGCCGAGCACCTCGCCACCGTGCACGAGTCGTTCGAACCGGTGCCGATCCTGGAGGCCCGGCTGTTCGATCGCGAGATGGTCGGTGTCGGGCTCCTCGGCGAGATGGCCGGCGAGGTCTACGGCAACCGCGAGGCGACCGCGATCCTGTTCCTCGACGATCCGATCCACGTCGAGAAGCGGGGCGACGGGTACCTGCTGCGGATGCGGCTGCCGTTCGTCACGGGCGGCGATCTCGACGTGCATCGCCGGGGCGACGAGCTCGTGGTTCGCGTCGGCCCGTACAAACGCAACATGCTGTTGCCACAGACGTTGAAACGTATGACGGTGCGCGGAGCCAACCTCGTCGAGGATCGGCTGGAGATCGTCTTCGAGCGCCCGCCCGAACCACTGGAGCGGAAGGGGTAGACCATGCAGGGACCCGAAGAGCACACCGAGGCGTCGGCGCACGACAACGAGGGAGCCGGCGCAGGTGTCTGCTCTGTCGCGTGGTGTCCGTTCTGCATGGCCGCCTCGGCGGTGCAACCGATCTCTCCGGAGGTGGTCGGGCACCTCCTCAAGGCCGGCAGTGAGTTGTTCCTTGCGTTCCGGTCTGCGATCGACGGCCGCGCCGATGATCTGGCCGGCGAGACCCCGGCCGCGCCCGTCCGTCTGGAGAAGATCGACGTCGGATGACCCACCTCGCCATCGGGATCGACGTCGGTGGCACGAAGGCTGCGGCGGTCCTGGTCGACGGCGAGGGCCACGTGCATCGCCGCGAGGTGGTCGACACCCCGGCCGATGACGTCCCCGCGCTGCTGGGAGCGATGCTCGACGTGACGGCGGCGGTCCACACGCCCGACGTGGTCGCGATCGGAGTTGGCGCCGCCGGTCTCGTCGAGGAGGGGACCGGGCGCGTCCGGTACGCCCCGAACATCGCCTGGCGCGAGGTGGATCTGCGAGCCCTCTTGGCCGGCTTCGGCGTGCCCGTGGCGATCGACAACGACTGCACGGTGGCGTCGATCGGGGAACGGCTGGTCGGCGCCGGGCGCGGCATCGAGACGTTCCTCTACGTCGGAGTCGGGACGGGGATCGGCGGCGGCATCGTGTACCGCGGTGAGGCGATGCGGGGTGCGCACGGGTTCGCGGGGGAGATCGGCCACATCATCGTCGAGCCCGGCGGCACGAGGTGCGGTTGCGGCAACGTCGGTTGCTGGGAAACCGTGGCGAGCGGCTCCGCCATCTCCAGGCTCGGTCGCGAGCGGCTCGCCCCGGGGGCCGACGGTCGAGCGGTGGTCGAGGCGGCGCGCACGGGAGACGCCGTGGCGCTGTCGATACTGGAGGACGTCGGCACGCGGCTGGGCGAAGGTATCGCGGGCCTGGTCAACGTGCTCGATCCCGAACTCGTGATCGTCGGCGGCGGCGCGGCGGCCGGCGCAGGCGACCTGCTCCTGGAGCCCGCCCGGGCGGCGTCCGCGCGAGCTGTCGAGGGCGCGGGACATCGCCCCGAGGTCCCGCTCGTGCGAGCCGCGCTCGGCAGCGATGGCGCCGCGATCGGCGGCGGGCTGTGGTCACTGGGTCAGGTGGTCGCGTGAACTACGGGCTCTTCCTCTCCGCATTCACGTCGGCCCCGCGTCGTCCGCTGGATGTCGCGGGTCGTGCCGCGGGTGCGGGCTACGACGCGGTCTTCGTGTACGACCATCTGTTCCCGCCCGGATCGCCGCACGGGGCATCCGTCGAGCCGTTCACCCTGCTGTCCGCCGCTGCGGCGGGGAACCCCGGGTTGGGGGTGGGCGTGCTCGTCACGCGGCCGGGGTACCGCCCCTTCGGGATCCTGGCCAAGGAGTCGGCGGCGCTGTCCCTGCTCAGCGGGCGGCCCGCGGTGATCGGCCTGGGGCTCGGCGACAAGTTCGGCAAGGCGGAGCACGCGGTGCTCGGCCTGCCGTATCCGCCGCCGGATGAGCGGACCGTACGGCTGGAGGAGACGTCGTTGGCGCTCCAAGCGTTGTTCCGCGGCGAGCCGTGGCCCGGCGGGCAGGCGATCCCGCCGATCGCCGGTCCGCTGTTGCCCGCAGCCTCGGCCGATGTGTGGATCGGAGGAACATCCGAACGGGTCGTGCGGGCGGCGGCGCGCGTCGGGAACGCGTGGAACGGGTGGGGGATGAGGCTGGAGGCGTTCGAGGCCCGAGCCGCGGACCTCGCGAGCTGGGCGCGAGCTGCCGGGCGGGATCCGGCCGAGGTGCCGCCGACGTGGGCCGGCATCGTCCTGGTCGGCGAGGACGCCGAGGCGCTGGCGTCCCTGGAGCGAGACCGCGAGGCGGGCGGCGGGTCGCTGGACATCTGGCGGGGCACGGTCGACGATCTGCGGCGCCTCCGCGACCGGGTCGTCGCCGCCGGCGCCACGTGGATGATCTCCTTGGCCGCAGGTCCGGCCGACCGGCTCGACCTGATCCTCGAGACGCTCCGCTCGTGAACGCCCAGGCGTTGAAGGGCGCCAAGCGCGAGGTGCGCAGGCGCGTGCTGACCGCGCGCGACGCCATCGATCCGACCGTGCGCGCGGCGATGGCGATCGAGGTCGCGAAGCGGTTCCTCGCGCTGCCCGAGGTCGTGGACGCGCAGACGGTGATGGGCTTCTCCTCGTTCGGCTCGGAGTTGCCGGTCGATCCGATCATCGAGGAACTCGTCGCCCGCGGCGTCCGTGTCGGGCTGCCGCGGATCGTGGGCGGGAATCTCGATGTGCGTGCCTTTCGCCCCGGCGACCCGACCACCGTCACGTCGTTCGGCGCCCGCGAGCCCAGCGACGGAGCCGCGATCCAACCCATGGCGATCGACGTGATCATCACGCCGGCGGTCGCCTACGACCGGGCCGGGCGTCGCGTCGGCTACGGCGGAGGGTTCTACGATCGATTCCTCTTGACGACGCGAACCGACGCGCTTCGGGTCGGCCTCGGCGCAGGGCTGCAGCTCCTCGATGAGCCCTTGCCCGCCGGCGCGTTTGATCTGCCCGTCCACGTGATCGTGACGCCCGACGAGGTCTGGCGTTGTCCGCGGTAGGTGGACGCAGGCCCGCGCGCCCGGCCCGTGCCCGCGGTCTGCCCTGGCGAGACGGGGCATACGTGGCGCTCGACTTCGAGACCACGGGCCTCGACTACGCCACCGATCACATCGTGTCCTACGGCCTGGTGCCGATCGATCGCGGTCGCATCCATCTCGGCGAGGCGCGGCATCAACTGATCCGCCCTGCTCTCGCGCCCTCGCCGCGGTCCCAAACCATCCACCTGCTGCGCCCCGTCGACCTGGCCGACGCGCCGGATGCCGCGACCGCCGCGGGAGCGCTCCGCGAGGGACTGTTCCGGCGGTACGTGCTCGCGTGGTTCGCCGAGGTCGAGATCGCGTTCCTCCGCGGGCTGTTCGGAGGCACGGAACGCTGGTGGCGCCGCCGGGTGATCGACGTGCGCGACCTCGCGATCGCCGTCGACGACGCCCCCGTCACCGCGCAGCGCGAGCGCGGCTACGCGCTCGGTGCGATCGCCGATCGGTACGGGGTGCCGGTGGCGAGCCCGCACGATGCATTGGACGACGCGCTGGTCACCGCGCAGCTCTTCCTCGTCCTTGTCGGGAAGGTCCCGGACCTCGGCGATCCCACCGTCCGCGACCTCGTCGGTCTTTCGGCGCCCCTGTCGGGTTACCGCTGAGGCGTCGTTCCCCGGTACCGTCGGACCGCAGGACATCTACGATGCGTAGGACAACGGCGGCCGCGCGCCCGAGGCGCCCGGCGGGAAGGAGTCACGGATGACCGAGGACGCGCGATCTCCGCTGCATGACTGGCACGTCGCTCACGGCGCCGACATCATGTGGGAGGACGGCTTCCCCTGGAACATGGACCAGGGTGGCGACCCGATGGCGGAGTACGAGGCGATCCGGACCGGCACCGGTATCTGGGATCTCTTCTCCACCTGCAAGTACGAGGTGACGGGGCCGGATGCAGCTCGGCTGATCCAGCGGCGCTTCACGAACAGCCTCGCCGGCATGGCCGACGGTTCGGTCCGGTACGGCGCCTTCGTGAACGCCGACGGGCTCATGATCGACGACGGCAACGTCTACAAGTTCGCGGACGATCGGTTCTGGATGATGATCAACTCGCCGGGGATCGACGGTTGGTTCCGCGAGACGGCCGAGGATCTCGACGCCTCCATCGCGCACAAGACGCTCGACCTCGCGATGATCGCCGTGCAGGGCCCCACGTCGCAGAGCACCCTGCAGCCGCTTGCCGGGCGCGACCTCGGCGAGCTGTCGTACTTCCGGTTCTGGCCCTCGATGACGACCGTCGCCGGCGTGCCCGCGCATGTGCTCCGCACCGGTTTCAGCGGCGAGCACGGCTACGAGATCGTGCTGGACCCGTCCGACGCCCAGATCGTGTGGGACGCCTTGGTCGACGCGGGCGGCGTGCCGTTCGGCCTGACCGCCGTCGATCTCGCTCGCATCGAGGTGGGTCTGATCATCATCGGGGTCGACTACATGCCCGGCGAGCGGTCGCCGTGGGATCTGTCGATGGATCGATTCATCAAGACCGACACGGAATGCGTCGGCGCGGAGGCGCTCGCGACCTACGGCGGCACGCCGCCGAAGCGGTTCAAGACGCTCGAGTTCGGCGGGGCGATGCCGGAGGCGGGCGCGGCCGTGACGAAGGACGGCGCCGAGGTGGGGATCGTGACCTCGCCGGTCGAGAGTCCGCGACTCGGGTCGATCGGGCTCGCGATCCTGGAGACGGCGTTCGCCGACGAGGGCACCACGCTGGAGGTCGGTGACGGGAAGGCGACCGTCGCCGCGCTGGCGCTGCTCGACCCGCAGAAACAGAAGCCGCGCGCCTGAGCGGCACCGGATGTCTGGAGGTCGGCGGCGGCCGATCCTCCACTATCCTGTCGGCCGTGAGCGTTCCGATCTACGGCGTCGTGCCGAACTTCTCCGAGGGACGACGCGTGGACGTGATGGACGCGATCTGTGACGCGCTGACGGTGCCGGGGGCCCACCTGGTCTATCGCCAGGCCGACCCCGATCACCATCGCCTCGACACCACGGTGCTCGGTGACCGCGAGGCCGTGCGCCGTTCCGCCGTCGCCGGCGCCCGTGTCGCCGTGGGCCTGATCGACATGGACCGCCACCACGGGGGCCACCCCCGCATGGGCGCGGTCGACGTGATCCCGTTCATGCCGGTGCGCGATGTCTCGATGGAGGAATGCGTGTCCCTGGCGGTCGACGTGGGCGAGACGTTGGCACGCGAGCTTGAGCTTCCGGTCTACCTGTACGACCGGGCCGCCCGCACCCCCGACCGCACGTCCCTCGCCGAGGTCAGGAAGGGCGAATACGAAGGTCTGCGCGAGGCGGTGCGCCGCGGCGAGCGTCTCCCCGATCTGGGCCCGCACGCGATCGGGAAAGCGGGCGCGACCGCGGTGGGAGCCCGGGCGCCGCTCGTCGCCTTCAACGTGTACCTCACCGGCGAGGACGAGCCGCGCGCCAAGGACATCGCGCGGACGATCCGCGAATCGAGCGGGGGTCTGCCCGCCGTGCGCGCGATCGGTTTCCTCGTCCCGGAGCGCGGGTGCACGACCTTGTCGATGAACCTCGTCGACTTCGAGGTCACCGGGGTGCGAACCGCCTACGATGCCGTTGTCGCAGAGGCGACCGCGCGCGGGTTGGAGGTCACCGATTCCGAGATCGTGGGTCTGGTGCCCGAGGCGGCCCTCTCGGCCGAGGACGCGGCGCACGTCAAGCTGCAGGGGTTCGACCGTCGCACGCAGGTGTTGGAACGGCTGATCGAGGAGGCGTCATGAGTGACCAATGGTTGCCGCCGGAGCGCCGGTCGCAACCGACGCCGCCCACCGTGCCCGACCTGTCCACGGAGGCGTCCGGCAGCGCATGGGCGGCGACACCGTCGGCTGCCTCGCCGAAGCCGACGAAGGTACCGATCGTCGAGATGCCGACGGCCGGGACGCGCATCGGCGCGTACCTGGAAGATCTGGCGTCCGATACACCGACCCCCGGTGGTGGCGCCTGGGCGGCGGTGTCCGCCGCCGCCGGTGCCTCGCTGATCGCGATGGTGGCTCGCCTGACCGTGAAGAAGAAGGGGTTCGAAGACGTCGCCGAGCGCATGCGCGCCATCGCCGACGAGTGCGATGACGAGCGTTGGACGCTGCTGGCGCTGGCCGACCGCGACGCGGAGGCCTACCAGGGGGTGATGGCCGCCTACAAACTACCCAAGGCCACGCCCGAGGAGGAGCGCGCCTGGGCATCGACGCTGCAGACCGCCTTGGAACGGGCGGCGGACATCCCTCTCGAGGTCGCGCGACGGTCCGTCTACCTCATGAGTCTCGCCGAGGAGGCGCTCGCCAGCGGCAACCCGAACGCCGCATCCGACGCGCTGAGCGCCGCGACCTCCCTGCACGCAGCGACCCTGTCGGCGCTGGCGAACGTCGACATCAACGCCATCACCTTTTTGGACAAGACGCGGCAGCAGGAACTCGCCGACTCCGCGAACTCGCTGCGGCATCGGGCGCAGTCGATCCTCCGCGACGTGAGCGAGGCGTTCATGATCGCGCTCCACGTCTGATCCGAGCCCACGGGTCTTGCGCGGCGGGCCGCACCGCTTCAGGCTCGCGGGGTGCGGATCGACGCGATCGTCTTCGATTGCCGCGACGCGGCGCCGCTGGCTCGGTTCTGGGCCGCGGCGCTCGGCTGGACCGTCGCGCCCTACGACGAGGTCGAGCTCTCGCGCTTGGCCGCCAACGGCATCACCGACCCGGAGGAGGACCCGACGGTGATGGTCGAGCCGCCCGGTGGCGAGGACCTCCCGATGCTGTTCTTCACCGAGGTCCCGGAGTCCAAAGTGGCGAAGAATCGGCTGCATCTCGACGTGGTGGCCGAGGAGGATCTCGAGGCGGAGGTCGAGCGATTGGAGACGCTCGGCGCCTCGATCCACAACTGGGCCGAGGGCGATTCCGGGATCTGGTGCGTCATGCGCGACCCGGAGGGCAACGAGTTCTGCGTGATGCCGCCGGACGACGACGTGGCCTAGCTCAGAACAGGCCGATCGTGGTGCCGTTCGCATCGATGTCGACGCCCATGTAGTTGGGCGTCGTGCCGAGGCCGGGCATCCGCTGCATGTCGCCGCAGAGCACGACGACGAATCCCGCGCCCGCGCTCGGCACGACCCCGCGGACCGGCAGCCGGAACCCCGTGGGCCGGTTGAGCGCGAGCGGGTCGTGGCTCAGCGAGAGGTGGGTCTTGGCCATGCAGACCGGAACGCTGCCGAACCCCAGCTCGTCCATCCGGGCGAGGTCCTTCACCGCCTGGGGGAGGTAGTCGACCCCCTCGGCGCCGTAGAGCTTCGTGGCGATCGCCTCGATCTGGTCTCGCAGCGAGGTCCCGTCGGGCGTGAGCTGGTGGAAGGTGTTGGGCCGGTCGCAGGCCGTCACCACCGCCTCCGCAAGCTCGATCGCTCCCTGGCCACCGAGGGCGAACCCGCGGTTCACGACGACGGTCTCGGCGCCCGCACCCACGGCGAGCTCGCGGATCAGCTCGATCTCGGCGTCGGTGTCCGTCGGGAAATTGTTGATCGAGACCACGCACGGCAGGCCGTACTCGCGCAGGATGCCCACGTGGGCCGCGAGGTTGTCGACGCCGCGCCGCAGGGCGTCGAGGTCCTCGTTCGCCAGGTCCGCGAAGGGCATCCCGCCGTGCGACTTCGTCGCGCGCACGGTGGTGACCAGAACGCCGGCGCTTGGCGCGAACCCGCCGAAGCGGCACACGATGTCACAGAACTTCTGGAACCCGAGGTCGCTCGCGAACCCCGCTTCCGTCACGACGTAGTCGGCGAGCTTGAGCGCGACGCGGTCCTCGATGATCGAGTTGTTCGCGTGGGCGATGTTCCCGAACGGCCCCGCGTGCAACAGTGTTGGCTGATGCTCCAGCGTCTGCACGAGGTTCGGTTCGATCGCGTCGCGCATGATGACGGTCATCGCACCCGCGACCCGGAGATCGTCGGCCGTCACCGGCATGCCCTCGGCGGTCGATGCCACGATGATCCGTCCGAGTCGTGCGCGCAGGTCTTGCAGATCGCCGGCCAGCGCCAGGATCGCCATGATCTCGGACGCGGCGGTGATCACGAAGCCCTCCTGCCGCGGCACACCGTGCGCCTTGCCGCCCAGCCCGATGACCGTGTTCCGAAGTTCCCGATCGTTGACGTCGAGGGTGCGCGGCCAGGTGATCGATAACGGGTCGATGCCGAGCGGGTTCCCGTGGTAGATCGAGGCGTCCAGCGCGGCCGACAACAGGTTGTGCGCGGCGGTGATCGCATGGAAGTCGCCGTTGAAGTGCAGGTTGATCTCCTCCATCGGCACGACCTGGGCGTAGCCCCCGCCGGTCCCGCCGCCCTTGATCCCGAAGACGGGGCCCATGCTCGGCTCGCGCAGGGCAAGCACGACCCGCTTGCCGATCGCGCCGAGTCCCTGGGTCAGGGACACCGACGTCGTCGTCTTGCCCTCACCCGCCTTCGTGGGCGTGATGGCCGTCGTGATGACCAGCTTGCCGTCGGGCCGGTCCGCGAGGCGATCCAGGATCGACAGCGACACCTTCGCCCGCGTCGAGCCGTACGGCTTGAGCTCGTCCGGCTCGATCCCCGCATCGGCGGCGACGTCGGCGATCGGGCGGAGGACGGCTTCCTGGGCGATCTCGAGACCGGACTTCATGACGGCGATGGACTCCTTCGCAGGCGAGGTGGGCCGGGCGCCTGCGACCATAGCGCAGGGGTCCTCGGACCGGTCAGTGGATCCGACAAGGAACTGACCGCAGGTCAGGTCTCGGTGATGACGAGGACCAGCGTGCCGGCGGCGAGCACGAGCATGGAGATCGTGATGCCCCAGGTCACCGCGGTGGGCATGGCGTGGAACCGCCCCTCGGCGAGCGCGCGCTCGACGGCCCGGTGACGGAGCGCGCCCAGCAGGATCAACGCGACGCCCACGAGGGCGAAGCCCGTGCCGAGCGCGACGAACCCGGTTGCGTTGCGCTCATCGAGCAGCGCCGGCAGGAGCCGCCCGACGGCGAGGGCGACCGCGAGCGCGGCGAGCCCCGAGCGCCACCACGCAAGCAACGTGCGCTCCTCGGCGAGGTACGTGCGCCGTGTTGGGTCGCCGAAATCGTGTTCGTCCGGTGTCGCCATGCGTGCATCATGCCCGACCGGCGGCGCTCGTGTGCAGGAGGGATAGGCTGGGTGCCATGGCCGCACCCGAGCAGATTCGTCGCAACGTGACCCCTGTCCGGGTGATCACGGTCCGCGATGGCGCCCGCGGACAACGGGCCGACACGCTTGCGACCGAGGAGCCGCTGGAGATCCGCGCCCAAGGTCCCGGGCAGGAGGCGGCCCGCGTAGCCGTCACGATGCGCACGCCCGGCGGCGACTTCGAGCTCGCTGCGGGCTTCCTGTTCACCGAGGGGCTCGTGGGACCGGGCGACGTGCGACGGGTGGCGTATTGCGACGACCTCGACGACGAGGAGCAGCGCTACAACGTCGTCACCGTGACCCTGGCGGCGCCGTTCGATGCGGAGCAGCTGCACCGGAACTTCTTCGCCACGTCGTCGTGCGGCGTCTGCGGGAAGGCCTCGCTGGAGGACATCACGGTGCGGTGTCCGGTTGTGCCGATGGGCTTCGCGGTGGCCGCCGACGTCGTGGTCGGGCTGCCGGATCGCCTCCGCGCTGCACAGCGGGTCTTCGAGCGCACGGGCGGCCTCCATGCGGCCGGTCTCTTCACGTCGGCGGGGGAGCCGGTCGCGGTCCGCGAGGACGTGGGGAGGCACAACGCCGTCGACAAGGTGATCGGGGAACAGCTCCTTGCGGGCCGGCTGCCCCTCGATGACCTCGTGCTGCAGGTCTCGGGGCGGGTGTCGTTCGAGATCGTCCAGAAAGCGGCCGTCGCGGGGGTCCCCGTGCTCAGCGCGGTCGGTGCGCCCTCATCCCTCGCGGTCGAGGCGGGGGAGCGGCTCGGGGTCACCGTGCTCGGGTTCGTCCGCGACGGCCGGTGCAACGTCTACAGCCACGCCGGCCGGATCGTCTGAGGACGCGAGTCGTCGCGTGACGCTCCAGTCATAGATCACGGACGTTCCCACGACGAGGTCCTGCACGGACCGGTTGTGACGGTTGACGGCGACCCAGACGAGCAGCAGCGGGAACAGTGCACAGAGGACCGCGCGTACGCCGGCACGCATGAATGCCACGTCCCCGCCGCTCGCCGTCTGCACCCGCAGACCGAGCACCCGGTCACCGTAGGTACGACCCGCGACGGCCCACGACACCGTGAAATACGCGACGAGCGCGACGAACCCTGCGATGTACGCGGCCCGGTAGCTCACGATCGGGAAGGTGAATCGGGCCCCCTGCCGCAGGAACATGACCCCCGCGATGCCCAAGTACACGGCCACGAGGCCGAGGACCACCACCGCCACATCCATGACATTGGCCGCGACACGGGTGACCAGGCCCGCCGCCTCCCCCTGGAAGCTGCGGGCCTCCACCGGGATCGTCTCGACGTGGATCCGGGGCGCACTCACGATCCGGCTCCGGCATCGTCGGCGCGTCGAAGCAGACGGTTCGCCACCTTCGTGATCGCGCGGTCGGCGCCCACCCCGCGGAGGCGGACGTTCCGCACGCTCTCCGAGGTCGTCTCGGCGGTGACCTCGCGGATCAGATCTGGGATGTCGAGCTGGTCGATCACGTCTGCGGCGATCGCCGCGATGTCCAGGCGGCCGATGAGCGCCTGGATGTCGAGTCGCGCGACGAGCGCGTCCATGTCGATGCGATCCGTGAGGCGCTCCATGTCCATCCGTTCGACCAGGGGATTGATGTCGACGGTCTCGGCGATCCGCTGGATGTCCACGTGGTCGAGGACGAGCGCGGTCACATCGAGCTGCTCCATGACCGCGTCGGCGGCGCGCCCGATGCCGCGCCGAAGGGCCTCCGAGGCCGCGGGATCGCTGCGCTCGCGCTGCTCGTCCCAGGACCGCTGCCAGTGCTGGAGGAGCTCGCGCACCTCGGGACGCTCGGCCGCGGTCCCCGCGGCCGAGGCCGCCGGCGCGACGACGGTGCGTTCCAACGCGGTGAGCATCGCGCCGGCCGCGCGCAACCCTTCGATCAGGAATCCGGCGGCGGCGCCCGTGACCAGCGCGGCGTTGTCCGTGGTCGGTGTGGGCTCGTCGGAGCCGCGCACAACCGAGGAGGTGGCCGAAGCGCCAAGGGTCACCAGCCCGATCAGGATGTCGATCGCCTGCTCGATGCCGGAGCCCGTCGTCTTC
Organism: uncultured Actinomycetes bacterium; assembly: GCA_963794065.1. Taxonomy (GTDB): domain Bacteria; phylum Actinomycetota; class UBA4738; order UBA4738; family HRBIN12; genus AC-51. Next base: position 19,796 of record CAWCDA010000036.1, read on the forward strand.
GGCGTCCTCGGATCCTCCTCGGACGCTTCGTCCTCCACCACGGACGGGTCTCCGGCTGACAGGTCGTGGATCGGGATCGGCGTCGGCTCGTGCATCGGGACATCATGGACCCCCGGGGCGCCGAGGGTCCACCTGCCGATGTCGGAGGCTCGTCGTAGCGTGTGCCGGTGCCTCGCCGATGCCAATGGGTGCCGCTCGACGACCCCCGGTACCTCGCCTACCACGACGAGGAGTGGGGCGTGCCCGTCCACGACGACGGGCACCTGTTCGAGATGCTCACCCTCGAGGGCGCGCAGGCGGGCCTGTCGTGGCGAACGATCCTCTACAAGCGGGAGGGGTACCGGCGGGCGTTCGCGGGATTCGACGCGGCCAAAGTCGCGCGGTTCACGCCGGCGCACATCGAGCGTCTCCTGAACGATGCCTCGATCGTGCGCAACCGGCTTAAGGTGGAGTCAACGGTCGCGAACGCCCGGGCGGTGGTGGAGCTCGCCGACGAGGGACTGACCCTCGACCGACTCCTGTGGCGTTTCGTCGATGGATCGCCCACGCTCAACCGCTGGCGCGAGCTCGGCGAGGTCCCCGCCGAAAGCCCGGCGTCGATCGCGATGTCCAAGGAGCTGAAGCGTCGAGGGTTCCGCTTCGTGGGTCCGACGGTCAGCTACGCGTTCATGCAAGCCACGGGGTTGGTGAACGACCACGTGACGAGCTGCTACCGGTACCGCGAGATCGTCCGCTCGCTCTGAGCCCTGTCTGCCGACCGGACCTTCTCGCTCGGGCGCCCGCGGGACGTACGATGGAACGCATCCGGACCCTCCGGAGGTAAGGGGAACCCGCCGATGTCGGCAACGATGACCCGGCTCACCGAGCCCATGGTCCGCGAGAACGGGGCGCTCCGCGCAGCCACCTGGGATGAGGCCCTCGACCGGGCCGCCGAGGGGCTGCGCCGCTCGATCGAGCGGAACCCGGGGCGTGGGGCAGGGATCTTCAGCTGTTCGAAGGCGACGAACGAGATGAACTTCCTCGCCGGAAAGTTCGCGCGCCAGGTCCTTCGAACGAACAACATCGATAGCTGCAACCGCACCTGACACGCACCGTCGGTCGTCGGTCTGGCGACCGTGTTCGGTGCCGGTGGCGGTACCAGCTCGTACGAGGAGGTCGAGCAGACCGACCTCATCGTGCTGTGGGGGTCGAATGCGCGCGCCGCGCATCCGATCTTCTTCCACCATGTCCTGAAGGGGATGCAACGCGGGGCGAAGCTCGTCGTGGTGGACCCTCGCCGAACCGAGTCGGCGGCCTTCGCCGATCAGTGGCTCGGCATCGACGTCGGGACCGACGTCGCCCTGTCCAACACGATCGCCCGCGAGATCATCCACGCCGGCCTGGCGCACACCGCGTTCATCGAGGGAGCGACCCAGCACTTCGACGAATCACGCCGCGAGCGTGGAGGAATGGACGCTGTCTCGCGGCGCCGAGGTGACCGGGGTCCCCGCCGAGGAGATCCGCGACCTCGCGCACGCGTTCGCGACCGCCGAGCGCGCCA
>CAWCDA010000037.1:0-4455 GCA_963794065.1 uncultured Actinomycetes bacterium
TCAAGTCGCGGGTCCATCGGGGGCGGGTGGCGCTCGCGCGGGCGATGGGCCTCGCGGGTGAGCATCGGGAACCGGAACAGCCCTCCACGACGTCACAGGAGAAACCATGACGCACCCAGGACCCGAGCTGACCGACTACGTCGACGGCACGCTGCCGGCCTCGGCCGCCGGACGCGTGCAGGATCATCTCCGGACCTGCGCCACCTGCCGACGGGAGGTGGACCTGGCGACCGCGGCCCGATTCACCGCGCGCGCGGCCGCCGAGCCCACGCCACCACCAGGGCTCGCGGATGCCGCGATCGCCGAGGCCGCCGGGATCGCGGCGGCTCGCTCCCCGGAGGTCCGATCCCTCGACCCCTCGGCCTCGCAACGGCCGCGGCCCGCCTCACCACGGTGGTTGGCGATCCTCGGGGCCGCGGCCGTCATCGCGTTGATCGCGTTGCTCGTGCCCAAGCTCGGCCAGCCGGGGGCTCGTCCTCCCCGGCGGCGGCCGGCGCGGCCGCGGAGGCCTCGTATCCGCACGCGACGGCGGTGGAAGTGCAACACGCGGACTATGGATCGGACATGCTCGCGCGGGTGATGGCCACCTTCGACGCCGCCGCGGTCCCGGGTGCGGCGAACGGGGCCACAGGGGAAGCCGCGGCGTCTGGAACGTCGGCGCCCATCTCGCCGATCGCCGCTCCCGATACAGCGGTCAAGTTGTCGCCCGAGAAGCTTCCACGTGCGACGCGCTGTCTGGACAGCGCCTACGACAACCAGGGCGGCACGCTGACCCGCGTGATCCTCGCCCGCTACGAGGGGCAGCCCGCCTACCTCGGCGTCTATGTGCAGAGCCCCGGCGCCGGTCTGGCGCCGAACGTGGTCCTCGTCGTCGTTGCGTCGGTCCGCGGCTGCGACCCGCTGTCGACCGGTCAGTTCAAGCTGCCCTGAGCGGGAATAGGCGTGCGTTTTCCGGTGTGGGAGGATGCCCACGATGGCCGAGCAGCTTCGCAATGTGATCGTGATCGGGTCGGGGCCGGCCGGTTTCACCGCCGCCCTCTACGCCGCGAGAGCCGACCTCGAGCCCCTCGTGCTTGAAGGGCCTCGACGCCGGCGGGCAGCTGATGCTGACGACCGACGTCGAGAACTACCCGGGGTTCGCCGACGGGATCATGGGCCCCGAGTTGATGGAGCAGATGGAGAAACAGGCGCAGCGCTTCGGCGCCGAGATCCTGGCCGTGCACGTCACCGAGGTCGATCTGTCGTCCCGTCCGTTCCTCGTGAAGGCGGGCGACCAGGCGTGGCGCGCTCGGACCCTGATCGTCGCGACCGGCGCCACGGCTCGCTGGCTCGACATCCCCGGTGAGGAGCGGCTCCGGGGTCGCGGCGTGAGCGCCTGCGCCACCTGCGACGGGTTCTTCTTCCGGGACCGCGAGCTCGTCGTGGTCGGCGGCGGCGACACCGCGATGGAAGAGGCCACATTCCTCACGAAGTTCGCGTCGAAGGTGACGATCGTCCATCGACGCGACCAGTTCCGCGCGTCGAAGGTGATGCAGGACCGCGTGTTCGCTCACCCGAAGATCGAGGTGGTGTGGGACAGCGTGCTGGACGAGATCGTCGGCGAGCAGGCGGTGACCGGCGTCACGGTCCGCAACGTCAAGACGGGCGAGACCATGTCGATGCCGACCGACGGCGTGTTCATGGCGATCGGCCACGACCCGTCGACCTCCCTGTTCGACGGTCAGTTGGACACCGACGAGGAGGGGTATCTCGTCGTCGGCGAGCCCTCGACCGAGACGAACGTTCACGGGGTCTTCGCGGCGGGCGACGTGACCGACCACACCTACCGCCAGGCCGTGACCGCCGCCGGCCAAGGATGCAAGGCTGCGATCGACGCGGAGCGGCTCCTCGGCGAGGAACAGCACGGACTGTGAGCAGGAATGCGAACGCCCCCGTGGGCGTTCTGGGAACCTAGTGACACCGTTCGAGGTGCGTTGACGATCTGAAGGAGCTCTTGAGATGGCGAACATCGGCGAAGTGGGCGACAACGACTTCCAGACAACGGTCTTGGACTCCGAGACCCCGGTCCTGGTGGACTTCTGGGCGGAGTGGTGCGTGCCGTGCCACATGGTGTCCCCGGTCGTCGAGGAGATCGGCACCGAGCAGGGGGAGTCCCTCAAGGTCGCGAAGCTCAACATCGACGACAACCCCCAGGCCACGCGCACCTACGGCGTGATGTCGATCCCGTCGCTGATCCTGTTCAAGGGTGGCCAGGAGGTTGCCCGCGTCGTGGGCGCCAAGCCGAAGGACGCGATCCTGCGCGACATCGGTTCGCACATCGCTTGACGTTGCCGCCGCCTCGGGGCGGCCGCAGACTGCAGGTGTGCAGATCTATCGCCTCGGCGACGAGGGCCCCGAGATCCTGGACATCCGACAGCGGCTGACCGAACTCGGCTTCGTCCTGCCCGACGGCGATCGCGGCGCGTACGACGAGGAGATGCGCGAGGCCGTTCGGGCGTTCCAATCGCAACGGAGTCTGCGGGCCGACGGGATCGTCGGCCCCGATACCTGGGCGCAACTCGTCGAAGCCGGGTTCCGGCTCGGTGACCGGACGCTGTACCTGCACGCCCCGTTCCTCCGCGGAGACGACGTGCGTGCCTTGCAGCGCAAGCTGGACGCGCTCGGGTTCGACCCCGGCAAGCAAGACGGAGTGTATGGTCCGGCCACCGACGCAGCACTGCGCGAGTTCCAGCGCAACGTCGGTGACGAGGCGGACGGCGTGGTCGGTCTCCACACGATCGCCACCCTCGAGCGCATGCGGCCGCTGGATGACGTTCCCGGTCGAGGGGTCGTGCGCGAAACGGAGGAGCTTCGCTTGATCCGTGGCCGGCTCGATGGACAGGTGATCGCGATCGACCCCGGCCAGGCGCAGGTCGAAACGCCGACCCCGACGCATGCCTCGGGCTCGCGCTCGCCGTCGCCGCGGAGCTCGCGCGGCTCGGTGCCGCCCCCGAGGTCCTGCGCGAGGAACGGTCGCCACAAGCCCGTCGTCGCGGGCGTCGATGGCCAACACGCTCGACGCCGCCGTGTGCGTGTCGTTGCATCTCGATGAGGGGAGCGCGGAGACGGGCGGCCCCACGTGTTCGTACTACGGGTCGCAGGCGACGCACTCCCCCGCCGGGCGGCATCTCGCCGAGGTGATCCTCGATGAGCTCGAGCACGAACTGCGCCTGCGCGGACGCCTGCAGCGACTGACCGTCTCGATGCTCCGCGAGACCAGGATGCCTGCAGTGCAGGTAGATGCCTCGGCTACCGAGACCGGGCCCGGCCGCCACGCGACTGGCGAAGCCACACCCCGCGCCCGCGCGATCGCCGAGGGCGTCGCGGCGGTTCTTCGAGGGATTAGCGTCGCCGGCCAAGCAGGGCGAGCACCACGGCGAACACCGCGCCGAGGACTGCGGCGCGCAACACGCGCTCCCGCTCCGTGAGGAACGAGGTGCGTGCCCGTCGGCCTGCGTGTTCATGGCGGATAGGCTACCGACATGCGCGCGTGTCTGATGATCGAGGGTCAGCAGGGCGTCACCTGGAGCGACTGGTGCGCGCTCGCCGACCTCGCCGAGCGCAGCGGCTTCGAAGGACTGTTCCGCTCGGATCACTACTTCAGTGGCGACGGCGTCTCGGGCATCGGTGCCACCGATGCGTGGACGGTGCTCGGCGCGCTCGCCGCGCGAACCTCGACCCTTCGGCTCGGCACGCTCGTCTCCCCGGTCACGTTCCGCGAGCCCGCCGTCTTGGCGCGGGCCGCGCTCACCGTCGACCTCATCAGCGACGGTCGCGTCGAGATAGGCATGGGCGCCGGGTGGTGGGAGGAGGAGCACACACGTTTCGGAATCCCCTTCCACGACGTCGATCGCCGCTGGGAGATGCTCGAGGAGCAGGTTCCGATCGTGCACGGGCTGTTCACGGAGGATCGATTCTCGTTTCGCGGCAAGCACTATCGGCTGGACGACGCCGACCAGCTGCCGCGACCGTCCAGCGGCCGCGACCGCCGTTGATCCTCGGCGGTCGGGCGGTCGGCCCTCGGATGCAGGCGCTGATCGGCTCCTACGCCGATGAGTTCAATACCGTCGGCGGCACGCCGGCCGACGTCGCCGAGCGTTTCGGTCGAGCGCGGCGGCGGTCACCGCTGCCGGGCGCGATCAGGACTCGCTCGTGACCTCGTTGATGACGTGGTTCTTCATCGGTCGCACGGAGGCCGAGTATCTCGACCGCCTCCACCGGCGCATGGGATCGACCCGGCCGCCGGACCGTTCGATGCATACCGCGCGGATATCGAGGCGGATTGCATCGTCGGCACACCGGCACAGGCGATCGAGCGACTCAACGCGCTCGCCGCCGCCGGCGTCCAACGGATCTTCTTGAACCATGAGCTGTACGACGATGCGGACATGGTGACGCTGATGGCAACCGAGGTTT
>CAWCDA010000038.1:0-25697 GCA_963794065.1 uncultured Actinomycetes bacterium
GGATCCTTCCCGGCACCTATCAGGGACGCGACGTCACGATCCAGGACGTGTTTGAGGCGGTGGGCGGCCACGCGAAGGGCACCGTGAGCGACGAGGACCTGCTCGGCCTCGAGCGCGCGGCCTGTCCGACCACCGGCTCGTGCGCCGGCATGTACACGGCCAACACGATGGCCTGCGTCGGCGAGGCCCTCGGCATGTCGCTGCCGGGCTCGGCCAGCCCGCCCGCGGTCGACTACCGGCGGGAGGTCGCCGCCCGTGAGAGCGGCATCGCGGTCACGAAGGTCCTCGAGCTCGACCTGCGGCCGCGCCAGATCCTTACGAAGGAGGCCTTCGAGAACGCGATCACCGTTGTGATGGCGGTGGCTGGCTCCACGAACGCGGTGCTGCACCTGCTGGCGATCGCCCGCGAGGCCCACGTCGAACTGACGCTGGCTGACTTCGATCGGATCTCCCGCCGCACGCCGCACCTCGTCGACGTGCGCCCGGCCGGGCGGTTCGTGATGAGCGACCTCGACCGTGTGGGCGGCGTGCCGGTCGTGATGCAGGAGCTGCTCGGTCTCGGGCTGCTCCACGGCGACTGCATGACCGTCACCGGCGCCACCCAGGCCGAAAACCTTCTGGCGTCGCCGCCCCCCGCCCCTGACGGCTCGATCGTGCACGCCTCGGACGACCCGATCCACCCGTGGGGCGGCATCGCGATCCTGCGCGGCAACCTCGCGCCCAACGGTGCCGTGATCAAGGCTGCCGGCATGGAGGGCTCGGTGTTCGAGGGCAGCGCGCGGGTGTTCGACTCCGAGCAGGCGGCGTTCGACGCGCTCACGGCCGGCACCATCGCGGCGGGCGACGTCGTCGTGATCCGCTACGAGGGGCCGAAGGGCTCGCCGGGCATGCCCGAGATGCTGGCGGTCACGGCGGCCGTCGCGGGCGCCGGCCTCGGCAAGGACGTCGCGCTGATCACCGACGGGAGGTTCAGCGGCGCCACCAAGGGCATCAGCGTCGGCCATATCGCGCCCGAGGCGTTCGTCGGCGGCCCGATCGCGCTCGTCGCGGAGGGGGACCGCATCCGGATCGACACCGACGGTCGGACGCTCGAGGTGCTCGTCGAGGACGCGGAGCTCGATCGGCGTCGCACGTCGTGGGTCGAGCCCGCGCCGAAATACACGCAGGGCGCGCTGGCGAAGTACGCGCGGACGGTCGGATCCGCCGATACGGGGGCGACCACGTGGTGACCCCCGCGAACATCGTCGCACCCGCCGCGCTCGAGTGCCGTATCTGCCATGCGCGCTATCCCGTCGAGCCGCTGACGATCTGCGAGGAGTGCTTCGGTCCGCTCGAGCCCGCGTACGACCTCGCGGCGATCGACGGCGCCGCGTTCCGCGACGAGGTGGAGGCCGGTCCGGCGTCGATGTGGCGGTACCAGCCGTTGCTGCCGGGCGGCCCCGATCTGGAGCGGATCGACCTCGGCGCGGGGTTCACGCCGCTGCGACAAGCGGACAACCTCGCCGCGCGGCTCGGCTTGGAGCGCCTGTGGATCAAGGACGACTCCGTCAATCCGTCGAACTCATTCAAGGACCGCGTGGTGAGCGTCGCGATCACGATGGCGCGGGCGTTCGGGTTCGAGGCGATCAGCTGCGCCTCGACCGGCAACCTCGCCAACGCCACCGCGGCGCACGCGGCCAAGGCCGGCATGCCCTGCTACGTCTTCGTGCCCGACGACCTGGAGCGCGCCAAGATCCTGGCAACCGAGGTGTACGGCGCCAAGGTCGTCACCGTGAAGGGCAACTACGACGCCGTGAACCGGCTGTGCTCGGAGGTCGCCGAGGCGCTCCCGTGGGCGTTCGTCAACGTGAACATGCGCCCGTTCTACGCGGAGGGGTCGAAGTCCCTGGGGTTCGAGACCGCCGAACAGCTCGGCTGGCGCCTGCCCGACCATGTGGTTGTGCCGATCGCGAGCGGCGCACTACTCACGAAGGTGCACCGAGCCTTCCAGGAGCTGACCGCGATCGGCGCCGTGCAGGACAAGCCCTATCGCGTCTCCGGTGCGCAGCCGGAGGGATGCCGCCCCGTCGCCCAGGCGTTCCAGGACGGCGACGAGACCGTGGCGCCGATGAAGCCCGACACGATCGCCCGATCGTTGGCGATCGGCTCGCCCGCCGACGGCATGTTCGCGATGCAGGTGGCGCGCGAGACCGGCGGCCACATCGAGTGGTGCACCGAGGGCGAGATCCGCGAGGGCATCGCGCTGCTCGCCGAGACCGAGGGTGTGTTCACCGAGACCGCGGGCGGCGTCACCATCGCCAACCTCAAGCGGATGTGCGACCAGGGGATCATCAAGCCCGACGAGGAGACCGTCGCGTACGTGACGGGCAACGGCTTCAAGACGATCGAGGCCCTCGAGGGTTTCGTGGAACCGACCTACCACGTCGCGCCGGACCTCGACGAGTTCCTCGCTGCACTGAACGCCTGAGTCCTGCAGCGGCGAATCCTCCTGGGGTAGCGTCCCTGCCGCATGAATCGTTTGCTCTCCCATCTCGGGCCTCCGATGCGGGCGCTTCGTGGCGTCTTCCGGAACCGTGCGATCCGCCGGATGCAGCTCGCGTTCCTGTTGTTCAACGTGGCCGAGCCGGCGATGTGGGTGGCGATCCTCGTCTACGCCTTCGACGAAGGCGGCACCCGGGCGGTGGGCTTCGTCTCGATCCTGTGTCTGGTGCCCGCCGGGTTGCTGGCCCCGCTCGCGGCCGGGCTGGGCGATCGGTTCCCGCGCGAGCGCGTGGTGCGGTTCGGCTACCTGACGCAGGCGGTCGTCACCGGCATCCTCGCGTTGGCGCTTGTCGCCGGCGCCCCGCCGATCGCCGTGTATCTGATCGCGATGGTGTCGTGCATCCCCTACACGGCTGGCCGGCCGAACCATCACGCGCTGCTTCCCTCGCTGAGTCACGCACCCGACGAGGTCGCCGCGGCCAACTCCGTCTCGGCCCTCACAGAGGGGATCGGGTACGCGCTCGGGGCCTTGACGGCCGCGATCCTCGCCACGATCGGCCCCGGTGCGATCGTCGCCGTGGCGGCTGCAGCCCTCGGGCTGGCCTTCCTCCTGACGCTGGGCATCCACGCCCCTCCGGACGAGGTCGACCGGGGCACGTTCCGCGCGTGGACGCTGGCGGTCGACGCGGTCGACGGGGTCCGCCGGATCGCGACGGCGCCGGGCACGAGGATCCTCGTGTTGATCGCGGGCGCGCTGGCGATCGCGACCGGAGCGATCGGCGTGCTGTTGGTGCCGCTCGCGATCGATCGGCTCGGGCTCGGCGATTCCGGCGTGGGCTTCCTCGCCACCATCCAGAGCGTGGGGTTGTTCGTGGGCGCCGGGATCTCGGTGGCGTTCGCGACACGTCGACGACTGGCGGGCGGCATCCTGGCCGCGGCGGCGCTGTACACCGTCGGCGGCGTGCTGTTCGGCCTCGCGACGACGACCGCGATCGCGGTGATCGCCGCCGTGGCGTACGGGGCCTCGATCACGCTGCTCGATGTGCTCGCGCGGACGCTGCTGCAACGGACGACGAGCGACGACCTCCTGACGAGGGTGTTCGGCGCCGTGGAGGCGCTGTGGCTGCTCGCCTACGCGGTGGGGGCGGCGATCGCGCCGGCGCTCGAGTCGCGGATCGGGCTGCCGATCTCCTTCGCCCTGCTCGGTTGCACGATGACCGTCGCGGGTCTCGCGTCCTTCGCTGGTCTCCGGCGTGTGGATGCGGCCGCGGTTGTGCCGGTGCGCCAGCTCGAGCTGCTTTCGGGCATCCCGATGTTCGCGCCGTTACCGCACCTGGATCTGGAGCGCATCGGGCGCCAGCTCGATCTGCTGGCGATGCCGGCCGGCACCGAGGTGATCCGGCAAGGCGATGTCGGCGACCGGTTCTACATCGTCGACGCGGGCACCTTCGAGATCGTGCGCGACGGTGTTCGGATCGACACAGCTGAGGCGGGCGGCTACTTCGGCGAGATCGCCCTGTTGCACGACGTGCCACGGACCGCCACTGTGCGCGCGATCGCGGATGGTGGCGTGTGGGCGCTGGATCAGGAGGAGTTCCTGGCGACCGTCACCGGCCTGCCGCAGGCGGCCAAGGCCGCACACGATATCTCCGCCGAACGCCGGCGGACGCACACGCCGGACTAGCGTTCGCGGATCTCGAAGGCGTCGCCGTCCCGGGCGACCGAACCGGCGATCGGCAGGTGCGACGCCGCGAGCGTCAGCTCCTCGTCGGCCGCTCGAGCCAACAGGGCGCGCCGCGTGGCCTCGCTGCCCGACGGGTCCATGTCGGCGGCGCTCACCCACTCCGGGTGTGGGGCGTTCAGCGGGGAGACGATCGCATCGCCGGCCCACAACAGCGAGTCGCCGATCACCACGGCGAGGTGCCCGGGCGTGTGCCCGGGCGCCGCGATCGCGCGCACCCGGGGAACGATGTCGATGTCCTCGGCGATCACGTCGAGGAGGTCGGCGGCCAGCAGGGCATGCAGCGCCAGGAGCGCGGGCTGGCCGGCGTCGTCGGGAAGCTCGCCCGGCCGTGTCGGATGCCCAGTAGTCGGCCTCATGCCGATGGATCACGTGTCGCGCGTCGGGGAACGCGGGCTCGCCGCCTGGGTCCGAGCAAACCGCCGACGTGGTCCGCGTGCCCGTGCGTGATCACGACGATCCGGATGTCCCACGGGTCGAACGCCGAGCGTCGCGAGTTCCTCGTGCAGGTGTCCGGCGTCGAGATCACCGGCGAAGCCGCCGACCCCCGCGTCGACGAGGATCATCCCCTCGGGCGCTTCGATCAGCAGGCCTGCGAAGCGGCCGTACAGCTTGCCGTCGTCGTCCAGGTGCGGGCGCACGAAGGGACCCTGGATGTCGTCGTCGTAGCCGCGGAACACGAACCTCGGCGAGACGGCTCGGCCACCATCGACCAGCACACGGCAAGCGATCCCGCCCGCGTCGAACACGTCGGACATGCGGCTCAGTATCCAGAAGGGGCGGCCGGATGGCCGCCCCTTCGATGCCGAGACCGGGTGTCGCTACGGCAGCAGCATGAAGACGAAGTTGTAGTTGCCGCCCTTGCGGGTCGTCAGTTTCATCGAACCGCGGGCGTTGCGGAACTCACCGGTGCCTCCGGTGATCGCCAGCGTGCTGTTGCGCGCATCGTAGAACGCTCCTTCGACCATGATCGCGCCCCGCCCCGCGATGTAGGTCAACCAGCGGCACTCCCACGAGCCCGCCTTCACGGACACACGGACGCAGTCGCCCTGATCGTGCCCGACCTTGTTCTTATCCGCGGCGTCGAACACCGGGTTGTACCAGGAGTACAGGTCTCCCGACGGAGTCCCCTGGCTTGCCGGTGTCGGTCACCTTGTCGGTGAGCGAGTGCTCCACCACGTGCAACGTCGTCGGCTGCGTGACCGCGCGCGTGCCCGCGAACGAGACCGTCAGCGCAGTCCCGATCACGACCAGCGCCATCGCCCCGATGAACAGCGGCTTCTTCTTCATCGTCATTCCCCTCCCCGAGGGCCCTGTCGGCCCGTCCGCGGCGAGGGTATACCGGTCGGCGGATCCGTGCTGACGTGTCCTGCCGAACGGCCCGTGGGCGCCGGGACCTTCCCACCTTCCGAGCGGTGACCTGCGTGCCAGGCTGCAGCGTGATAGAACCCATCCGGAGGGAGCAACGCGGATGACCTGGGGCAATGCGGTCGTACGAGCGATCGTGATGCTCGCCGTCTGCGTGGTGCTGTTCGCCGTCGTCCCCGGGTATCTGCTGACGTACCTCACCATCCGGACGAGCGCGACGGCGCGCGACCTGCTGGTCATGGGCTGGTGGACCGTCGGCGTGCTCTTCGCCCTGTGGCTTTTCGTTCGGCTGCAACGCACGCGGGAGTCGACCGCGTGAGCGTGTTCCGCCCGCATACCGTGGATGGGGATTGGTTCGATGCGAATGTCCCGTGCACGCGCGCCTGTCCGGTCTTGACGAACGCGGGCCGCTACGTCGCCGCGATCGCCGCCGGCGACGACGAGCTCGCCTACGACATCGCGCGACTGCCCAACCCGTTCCCCTCGATCTGCGGTCGCGTGTGCGCGGCGCCGTGCGAGCTGGCGTGCCGCCGCGGCACGATCGATCAGCCGATCGCGATCCGGGCGCTCAAGCGCTTCGTGTGCGAGAGCTTCGGTGTCGAGAGCGCCGCGGGCACCGACGCCTACCGGCGAGCCGTCATGCAGCTCCCGACGCGAGACGAGCGCATCGCGATCGTTGGGGCAGGGCCCGCGGGGCTCGCCGCGGCGCACGATCTCGCCGGCTACGGCTACCGATCCGTCGTCTTCGAAGCGCAGCGCGAGGCGGGCGGCATGATGGTGCTCGGGATCCCGCCGTACCGACTCCGCCGCGACCTGCTCGACCTGGAGATCGCGGCGATCCTCGAGATGGGAGTCGAGCTACGCACGGGCCAGCGGCTCGGTCTGGACTTCACGATCTCGTCGCTACGCGACGAAGGCTTCGCCGCGATCTTCGTCGCCGTCGGCGCGACGCGCAGCCGGGACCTGCAGATCCCCGGTGTCGAGCTCGACGGCGTGCTCAAGGCCGTGGACTTCCTGCTGAACGTCAACCTCGGGTACGAGGTCAACCTCGGCGAGGACGTCTTGATCGTCGGCGGGGGCAACGTGGCGCTGGACGCTGCGCGCTCCTCTCTGCGCGCGGGCAGGACGCCCGGCACCGAGGGCTCCTTCGACGTCGAGGGCGTCGGGGAGGCGGAGGCGATGGGGTCCGTCGCGACGGCGACGCTGGACGTCGCGCGGACGGCGATGCGACAGGGAGCCCGTCGCGTCCGCTGCGTGATGCTCGAGAGCCGTGCCGAGATGCCGGCGAGCGAGTTCGAGATCGAGGAAGCCGAGATCGAGGGCATCGAATTCCTCCATCGTCGCGGCCCGGAGGCGATCGTCGGGACCGACCATGTGGAAGGACTCGAGACGCTGGACGTGGCATCCGTCTTCGACGAGAACGGCCGGTTCGCACCCGATCTGATCGCGGGCACCGAGCACACGCTCGACTGCGACTCGGTGATCCTCGCCGTGGGACAGACGTCCGATCTCTCGTGGATCGACGACGCCGACGGGATCGAGACGTCGCCGCGCGGCACGGTGGTGGTCGATCGCGAGACGTTGGGGACGACGGCGGCCGGCGTGTACGCGGGCGGTGACCTAGCGTTCGGCCCCCGGAACCTGATCGATGCGATCGCCGACGGTCGACGTGCGGCCGCCTCGATCTATCGCCTCCTGAGCGGCGAGGAGGCGCCGCGGCCGCGTCTCGAGGGCCGGCGCATGCTGCCGATCGTCGAGGTGAACCGTGGTCCGCGCGCCGACGAGTACACCGAGCGCGCCCGCGTGCCGGTTCCATCGGAGCCGACGGGCAGACGCATCGGTTCCCCCGAGGTCGAGCTGGGGTTCACCGAGGAGGAGGCGCGGCTGGAGGCCGGGCGGTGCCTGCAGTGCTTCCTCAACATCATGTTGGACCCGGAGCGCTGCATCCTGTGTCGCGGCTGCGCCGACGTCTGTCCGGAGCGCTGCATCTCGATCCTGCCGGCTGAGGAGATCGAGGGTCTGAAGCCTGAGACGCCGTCGGCCGTGCTCGTGCTCCAGGAGGAACGGTGCATCCGTTGCGCCTTGTGCGTCGAGCGGTGTCCGACGAACGCGTTGACGCTCGAGGGATGGTCGGAGGCTTCGACCGCCCCCATCGCGCTGGAGGTGCTGCCGGCATGAGCGGAGCGCCGCGATGAGTTCGAAGGAACGCACGGTGCGCGACAGCGCGTGGTATCGGGCGATCGTGCACCCGGGCAAGCTCTACGGTGGCGAGATCTACCGGTCGGCGATCCGGCACCCACCCCTCACGACGCCGCGCGGGCGGGCGATGACCTCGTTCCAGAACTTCTTCCTCCACATCTACCCGGTGAAAGTGCCCCGCGAGGTGATCAAAGGGCGGACAACGCTTCGGCTCGGCTTCATCGCGGCGGTCCTGTACGGCATCCTGTTCATCTCGGGGACGTACTTGATGTTCTTCTACCGGCCGACCGTGCCCGATGCGTACTTCAGCATGCACGACCTGTCGACGACGGTGGCGTTCGGCAGCTTCGTCCGCAACGTCCACCGGTGGTCGGCGCACCTGATGGTGGTCGTGGTGCTCGCGCACCTGATCCGGGTCTTCTATGCCGGGGCGTATCGGCGGCCGCGCCAGTTCAACTGGGTGATCGGGGTCGTGCTGCTGGTGCTGACGCTGCTGTTGTCGTTCACCGGCTATCTGCTTCCATGGGATCAGCTCGCGTTCTGGGCGATCACGGTGGGCACCAACATCGCCGGGTACGTGCCGGTGATCGGCACCCAGGTACGCAACCTGCTGCTCGGCGGTCCCGAGGTCTCGAGCGCCGCACTGCTGCGGTTCTACGTCTTGCACATCTACTTCTTGCCCGCCCTGATCACCGTGCTCGTCGCGGTGCACATCTGGCGGGTTCGGAAGGACGGATTCGCCGTCAGCGACCGCACGAAGGTGTCGGCCGCCCAGTCCGGACAGGAGCACGCCGATGCCCACGAATGAACCGGAGCCTCGCTACCGACTCCTCGGGGTCGTCGAGAAGGAGGTCGAGCAGAAAGACCGGCTGGACCCGCACGACGAGGTCTTCACGTGGCCGCACCTGCTCGTGCGCCACGTGGTCGTCGCGGCCGGCACGATCGCGGTCGTGTTCCTGCTCGCCATCCTGTTCGACGCTCCGCTGAAGGAGATCGCGAATCCGAACGCCACCCCGGAGGTGGCGAAGGCCCCGTGGTACTTCGCGGGCCTGCAGGAACTGCTGTCCCACTTCGCGCCGATGGTGGCGGGCATCCTGATCCCGGGCGCCGCCCTCGTCTGGCTCTTCGCCCTGCCGTACATCGACCGGGCGTCGGACTACCGCGCGCGCAGCAGGAAGTTCGTCGTCACGGTGTTCACGATCGTCGCCGTGCTCGCGCTGGTGCTCACGATCATCGGCACCTTCTTCCGAGGACCCGGTTGGAGCTGGGTCCCGCCGTGGCAGCACTCCTACGCGGAGTTCTGAGATGGACGAGCACACCGACGAACACGACGCAGCGGGCGATGCACCGGTCGACCGCCGACGCTTCCTGAACGGCACGTGGAAGGCGCTCGGCGTGGTGTTGATCGCCGAGGGCGCGTGGACGAGCTACGACATCCTGCGCCCTGACACCAGCCAAGGGGCAGGCTCGGTGATCGATGCGGGGCCAGTGAGCGACTACGCAGAGGAAGGCACGGTCAAGTACTTCCTCAGCGGACGTTTCTACGTCACGCAGTTCCAAGGCGGGCTCCGCGCGCTGTATCAGAAGTGCCCGCACCTCGGGTGCCGCGTGCCCTTCTGCGACAGCTCCGGCCGGTTCGAATGCCCGTGCCACGGCAGCTACTACAACGTGATCGGGGAGTACATCCAGGGACCCGCGCCGCGCGGGATGGATCGGTTCAAGATCTCGATCAGTGACGACGGACGGGTGCTGGTCGACACCGCGACCGTCCTGCCCGGGCCCGCGAAGGGCGTCCTGACCGGGCCCGCCGACGCAGCGGGCCCGTCGTGCACGTCGGCGGAGGGCGAGGCTGCGGCGACGCCGAGCGCCACGCCGAACGCCTCCGATGCGAGCCCCTCGCCATCTGGTGGTGCGCCGTGAGCAAGGCTCCGGCCGACGATCCGGTCCTCGTTCGCTCGACCCGGAGGTGGCAGCGGGTCGGTGTGCTGGCTGCTCCTGATCCTCGTGATGTCGTTCCCGCTCTACAAGCTGACGGAGGGGTCGCGGCGAGCGACCGCCGCGACGCAGCAGCAACAGGCGCAGATCGCGGTCGGGCACGCAGTTGTGGGCCGCGAACTGCGCCGTCTGTCACGGCGCCCATGGGAGAGGGCGTCAGCGCCCCCGCGCTGAACTCCCAAGAGTTCCTCACGACGGTCACCGACGCGCAGATCCGCGACATCATGCGCGGCGGCATCCCGGGCACCGAGATGCCCGCCTGGCTCAACGACTACGGCGGTCCGCTGACCGAGGAGCAGATCCAGGCACTCGTCGTGTACATCCGCTCGTGGGAGGCGACGGCGCCGGCGCGCCCGGACTGGCGCACCCCGAGCGGCGGATAGGAGATCGAGGATGGCACGCGGATCCCGGCTGCGCATGCGAGCTCGCGGCATCGTGATGCTCGCGGCCGTCCTCGCCCTGGGGAGCTGCTCCGTGCAGTCGCAGGGGATCGGCGAGACGGTCGCGATGATCCCGGGCTACGCGGGAGGCGGAGCGGCTCCGAGCGGGCCCCCGATCCAGGGCTACGACGCGCCGATCCCCGTCATCCAGGTCGGGCTCTCCGAGACCGACGCCACCCATATGGCGATCGACCTGTCCCAGCCCTTTGCCCCTCAGGGCAAGGTGTCGTTCCTCGTGACGAACAACGGGACCAAGAAGCACGAGTTCGTGGTGCTTGCCACCGACACACCTGCGGCCGCGTTCCCGATCGTGAGCTTCGAAGGTGAGGCCAACCGGATCGATGAAGACGCCAAGGGTGTGACCAACGTCGGAGAGACCGGGGACATGGAACCGGGCGCGGTGATGATGCTGACCCTGGACCTCGCGCCGGGCCACTACGCCGTGGTGTGCAACCTGCCCGGGCACTACGCGATGGGCATGCACCAGGACTTCTTCGTCACGCCCACCGGGTCCACGCCCGTCAGCGTCGGGCTCTCCGAGACCGACGCCACCCATATGGCGATCGACCTGTCCCAGCCCTTTGCCCCTCAGGGCAAGGTGTCGTTCCTCGTGACCAACAACGGGACCAAGAAGCACGAGTTCGTGGTGCTTGCCACCGACACACCTGCGGCCGCGTTCCCGATCGTGAGCTTCGAAGGTGAGGCCAACCGGATCGATGAAGACGCCAAGGGTGTGACCAACGTCGGAGAGACCGGGGACATGGAACCGGGCGCGGTGATGATGCTGACCCTGGACCTCGCGCCGGGCCACTACGCCGTGGTGTGCAACCTGCCCGGGCACTACGCGATGGGCATGCACCAGGACTTCTTCGTCACGCCCACCGGGTCCACGCCCGTCAGCGTCGGGCTCTCCGAGACCGACGCCACCCATATGGCGATCGACCTGTCCCAGCCCTTTGCCCCTCAGGGCAAGGTGTCGTTCCTCGTGACCAACAACGGGACCAAGAAGCACGAGTTCGTGGTGCTTGCCACCGACACACCTGCGGCCGCGTTCCCGATCGTGAGCTTCGAAGGTGAGGCCAACCGGATCGATGAAGACGCCAAGGGTGTGACCAACGTCGGAGAGACCGGGGACATGGAACCGGGCGCGGTGATGATGCTGACCCTGGACCTCGCGCCGGGCCACTACGCCGTGGTGTGCAACCTGCCCGGGCACTACGCGATGGGCATGCACCAGGACTTCTTCGTCACGCCCACCGGGTCCACGCCCGTCAGCGTCGGGCTCTCCGAGACCGACGCCACCCATATGGCGATCGACCTGTCCCAGCCCTTTGCCCCTCAGGGCAAGGTGTCGTTCCTCGTGACCAACAACGGGACCAAGAAGCACGAGTTCGTGGTGCTTGCCACCGACACACCTGCGGCCGCGTTCCCGATCGTGAGCTTCGAAGGTGAGGCCAACCGGATCGATGAAGACGCCAAGGGTGTGACCAACGTCGGAGAGACCGGGGACATGGAACCGGGCGCGGTGATGATGCTGACCCTGGACCTCGCGCCGGGCCACTACGCCGTGGTGTGCAACCTGCCCGGGCACTACGCGATGGGCATGCACCAGGACTTCTTCGTCACGCCCACCGGGTCCACGCCCGTCAGCGTCGGGCTCTCCGAGACCGACGCCACCCATATGGCGATCGACCTGTCCCAGCCCTTTGCCCCTCAGGGCAAGGTGTCGTTCCTCGTGACCAACAACGGGACCAAGAAGCACGAGTTCGTGGTGCTTGCCACCGACACACCTGCGGCCGCGTTCCCGATCGTGAGCTTCGAAGGTGAGGCCAACCGGATCGATGAAGACGCCAAGGGTGTGACCAACGTCGGAGAGACCGGGGACATGGAACCGGGCGCGGTGATGATGCTGACCCTGGACCTCGCTCCGGGCCACTACGCCGTGGTGTGCAACCTGCCCGGGCACTACGCGATGGGCATGCACCAGGACTTCTTCGTCACGCCCCAGGCGGCATAGACCCGCTGCGGGACAAGCCCGGAGGTTGACACCCGGCCGCGGCGCCCGCACACTGGTGTGGCTATGACGAACGCAGCTGTGCTCGGACGCAGCGTCCTCGTACTTATCGCCTAGGCGCGGGGGGCCCACGGGCCCGCAGACCCCCGCGCCAGATGCCCTCCGCCCAGCGGGGGGCTTTTTGTATCCCCGTACCGTGCCACCGGGCCTCGACCAGCCGGGGACCCAGACAGAGAGGAGAACCACCGATGCGATACGAGTTCGAACGAGACGGCACCGTCGTCGCCAGCGTCCTGTGGGAGGGGCCCGGTCAGGTCAGCGTCGACGCGATCGACAACAGCACCCGCGCGACGGTGGACCGCTATCTCTCGTCCGAGGTGGTGTACCTGGGCGGCGGGTTCGATGTCGGCGACGACGAGGTTCCCGACGTGCTGCAGATGCGTCGGCGCGACTGGACCCCCTGGGAGTTCGAGCGGGCGTGTCGCAACCTCGCACATCGCCTGCAGGCGCAGGTGCGTCGTGTCGAGACCGGCCCCGTGGAGGCGCGCGAGGTGGTCGCGGGATGACGTTCAAGGGAGCGGACGCCGTCCTCAAGGCCCTCGAGCAGGAGGGCGTCGAGGTCATCTTCGGCATCCCCGGCGGCGCCAGCATGCCGATCTACGACCCGCTCGTCGACCGCTCGCCGATCCGGCATGTGCTGTGCAGGCACGAGCAGGGCGCCGGACACGCCGCCGAGGGCTACGCGTGGGCGACCGGCAAGGTGGGCGTGTGCATGGCGACGAGCGGTCCCGGCGCGACGAACCTGGTCACGCCGCTCGCCGACGCGAAGATGGATTCGGTGCCGATCGTCGCGATCACGGGGCAGGTGCCGACGCCGGTGGTCGGCAACGACGCCTTCCAGGAGGCCGACATCACCGGCATCACGATGCCCGTCACGAAGCACAACTTCCTGATCAAGGACGCCGCCGACATCGTGGAGAACGATCCGCGAGGCGTTCCATATCGCACGCTCGGGCCGGCCCGGGCCCGGTGCTGGTCGACCTTCCCAAGGACGTGTTGAACGCCGAGACCACCTATGTCTGGCCCGAGAAGATCAACCTGCCGGGCTACAAGCCCACGACGAAGGGCAACAACCGCCAGGTGAGCGAGGCAGTGAAGCTGATCCTGGCCGCCTCGCGACCGGTGCTCTACGTCGGCGGCGGCGTGATCAAGGCGAACGCCTCCGAGGAGCTGATGCAGCTGGCGACGATCGGCAAGCTCCCGGTCGTCACCACGCTGATGGCGCGCGGCGCCTTCCCGGACTCCCACGAGCTGTGCCTGGGCATGCCGGGCATGCACGGGAACTACACGGCCGTCACGGCGATGCAACGCGCCGACCTGCTGGTCGCGCTCGGCGTCGCGCTTCGACGACCGGGTCACGGGCAAGCTGTCGGCGTTCGCCCCCGACGCCAAGATCGTGCACGTCGACGTCGATCCGGCCGAGATCGGGAAGAACCGGTTCGTCGATGTGCCGATCGTCGGCGATTGCAAGGACGTGATCGCGAAGCTGGCCGTCGAGCTCGGCAAGCGCCAGGAAGGCGCGGGTGCGCCGGATCGGTCGGCCTGGCTCGCGCAGCTCGCGGACTGGCAGACGAAGTACCCCCTTCGCTACGGCCAGGAGTCCGACGCGCTGAAGCCGCAGTACTGCGTGGAGCGCCTGCGGCATTTCGCCGACGACGACACGATCCTCGTCGCAGGGGTCGGGCAACACCAGATGTACGCGGCCCAGTACTGGCGGTTCGAGCGCCCGCGCCACTGGATCAACTCCGGTGGCCTCGGCACGATGGGCTTCGCGGTGCCGGCCGCCATGGGTGCCAAGGCGGGTCAGCCCGACAAGCGCGTCGTGGCGATCGACGGGGACGGCTGCTTCCAGATGACCGCCCAGGAGCTCGCGACCAGCAACACGGAGCACATCCCGTTCGTGACCGCGATCTTGAACAACGGGTACCTCGGCATGGTGCGCCAGTGGCAGGAGCTGTTCTTCGACGAACGGTATTCGGGGGTCTACCTCGATCCCGACGTGCCGAACTACGTGAAGCTCGCGGAGGCGTACGGCGCCGTCGGATTGCGCGTCGATTCCCCCGAGGAGGTCGACGCGGCGATCGAGAAGGCCTACGCGATCGAAGATCGAAGCGTCGTGATCGACTTCCGCACCGACCCGCGCGAGGGCGTCTTCCCGATGGTGCCGGCGGGCGCATCGAACGACGACATCATCCTCGGGCCGGAGTTCGCGCCGCACGAGGTTCCGGGGGAGGCACCGATCGTATGACGAACTTCTTGCACACCATCTCCGTGCTGGTCGAGGACCGGCCGGGCGTGCTCACCCGGATCGCCGGGCTGTTCGCCGCGCGCGGCTACAACATCGAGTCGCTGGCGGTCGGCGCCACCGAGTCCCCGGGCGTCTCGCGCATGACGATCGTCGTCGACGTCGAGGACAAGCCGCTCGAACAGGTGACGAAGCAGCTCAACAAGCTGATCAACGTGATCAAGATCCTCGAGCACGATCAGGGCTCGGCCGTGGAGCGCGAGTTGATGCTGGTGAAGGTCCGATCCGAGGGCGACAACCGCGCGCGCATCATGGAGGTGGCCGACGTGTTCCGCGTCAACGTCGTCGATGTGACGAGCGGCACGCTGACGCTCGAGGCCGCCGGCAAGCCCGAGAAGCTGGAGGCGCTGCTCGTCGCTGCTCCGCGACTTCGGGATCGTCGAGCTCTCGCGCACCGGGCGGATCGCGCTCGGCCGCGGCGATCGCGGCATCAAGGACCGTTCGCTCAAGGTCGCCAACGCCTGAGCTCTCGACCCATCCGACGCACCAGGAAGGAACCGACGAGATGGCCACGATCTACTACGAGAAGGACACCGACCCGGCGGTCCTGACCGGGCAGGCGATCGCCGTGCTCGGCTTCGGCTCGCAGGGCCACGCGCACGCGCAGAACCTGCAGGACAGCGGCCACGACGTGCGGGTCGGGCTCCGGCCGGGCTCCGCGAGCCGCGCCAAGGCCGAGGAGGCCGGCCTTCGGGTGCGCGACACGGCCGACGCGGCCGCCGAGGCGGACGTGATCATGTGCTTGCTGCCCGACACCTCGCACGGCGCCGTCTATGCCTCAGACATCGCGCCGAACCTCGCCGACGGCAACATGCTGATGTTCGCCCACGGCTTCTCCGTGCATTTCGGCACGGTGACACCGCCGGCCGGCGTCGACGTCACGATGATCGCGCCGAAGGGGCCGGGCCACCTCGTGCGCCGGACCTACGAGCAGGGGATCGGCACGCCCGGGCTGGTCGCGGTGCAGCAGGACGCGACCGGCACCGCGAAGCAACGCGCGTTGGCTTACGGCGCAGGGATCGGTTGCGCTCGCGCCGGCATCATCGAGACCACCTTCAAGGAGGAGACCGAGACCGATCTGTTCGGCGAGCAGTCGGTCCTGTGCGGCGGCATCTCGGAGTTGATCCGCAACGGGTTCGAGACGCTGGTCGAGGCGGGCTATCAGCCCGAGATCGCCTACTTCGAATGCTTGCACGAGTTGAAGCTGATCATCGACCTGATCTATGAGGGCGGTCTCTCCTGGATGCGCTACTCGGTGTCCGACACGGCCGAGTGGGGCGACTACCAGAGCGGCCCTCGGGTAGTGGACGCGCACGCCCGCGACCAGATGCGGCAGGTGCTGGCCGAGATCCAGGACGGCACGTTCGCCAAGCGGTGGATCGCCGAGGCGGACGCAGGCTTCCCGGAGTTCCTCCGACTTCGCCAGCAGGCGCAGACCTCCCAGCTCGAGCAGGTGGGACGGCAGCTACGCCAGATGATGCCCTGGCTGGAATCCGAGGAGAAAGTGCCGAGCTGATGACCACGGACCCTGACGTACCGGGCTCAAGCAGCGAAGCGGTAGCCCATGAAGAGGTCGTAAGGATCTTCGACACCACCCTGCGCGACGGGGAGCAGGCGCCCGGGATCGCGCTCACACGTCCCGAGAAAGTCGAGATCGCCGAGCAGCTCGCGCGGCTGAACGTCGACATCCTCGAGGCGGGGTTCCCGATCTCCGGACAGGGCGAGTTCGAGGCCGTCCGCGAGATCGCCGATTCCGTGCGCGGGCCGGTGATCGCGGCGCTCGCGCGCACCGCGACCGGCGACATCGAGCGCGCCGCCGAGGCGCTCAAGGGCGCCGAGCATTGGCGGATCCACACGTTCATCTCGACCAGCGACGTCCAACGCGAGTCGATGTTGAAGATGAGTTACCAGCAAGTGCTCGACGCCATCGAGGCGAACGTGACCCTCGCCAAGGGCTA
The DNA here is from genome assembly GCA_963794065.1 of uncultured Actinomycetes bacterium. Lineage (GTDB taxonomy): Bacteria > Actinomycetota > UBA4738 > UBA4738 > HRBIN12 > AC-51. The sequence continues at coordinate 16,562 of CAWCDA010000038.1, forward strand.
CACGGAGGATGTCGAGTTCAGCGCGCAGGATGCGACCCGTACCGAGCTGGAGTTCCTGCTCGAGTGCTACCGCCTCGCGGTGCGGTGCGGCGCGACGACGATCAACGTGCCAGACACGGTCGGCTACGCGACCCCGACAGAGTTCGGCGAGCTGATCCGGATCGTGCGTCAGGAAGTGCCCGACGACGTCGTGATCTCGACCCACTGCCACAACGATCTCGGGCTGGCCGTGGCCAACGCGCTGGCCGGCATCGAGAACGGCGCCCGCCAGGTGGAGGTGGCGGTCAACGGGATCGGCGAGCGGGCCGGGAACTGTTCGCTCGAAGAGATCGCGATGATCGTGCGAACCCGTCGCGCGCACCTCGGCGTCCAGCACGGGCTGAACGTCAAAGAGATCACGCGCACCTCGCGGCTGGTCGCGATGACCACCGGCTACAGCGTGCAGCGGAACAAGGCGGTCGTCGGCACGAGCGCGTTCGCACACGAGAGCGGCATCCATCAGCACGGCGTGCTCGCCAACCGGGAGACCTACGAGATCATGGATCCCGTCGAGATCGGGCTCGAGGGGAACCAGCTGGTGCTCGGCAAGCACAGCGGCCGGCACGCGTTCGTCGACGCGCTGGACAAGCTCGGCATCACGCTGGACGACGCAGCGCTCAATCGCGCGTTCACGCGCTTCAAGGACCTGGCCGATCGCAAGGTGCAGCTGACCGACCAGGATCTGTCCGCGATCGTCGCGGAGGAGCTGGGGGCGACCGACGAGGACGCGTTGGTGCTCGAGTCGCTGCAGATGGGCGGCGGGACGCACCTCCAGCCTCGGGCCACGGTCCGGTTGCGCAGAGGCGAGGAGGTGATCGAGGAATCCGCGATCGGCGACGGCTTGATCGACGCGGCGATGGGAGCCATCGCGCGTGCCGCCGAGATCGAGGGCCGACTCGCGAGCTTCCACGTGTCCGGGGTCACCGAGGGCACCGACGCGCTCGGTGACGTGGTCGTGCAGCTGGACATCGACGGTCGCCGCGTGACGGGCCGCGGCGTTGCCACCGATGTCGTCGAGGCGAGCGCCCGCGCCTACCTCGCCGCGGTGAACCGGGCCCTGCAGGTCCAGGCGAAGGACGCCGGGCAGACCAACGAGGTCACGCCGTGACGGACCGCTTGCACACGATCGGGATCATCCGTGGCGACGGCACCGGCCCGGAGGTCGTCGGAGAGGGTCTCGAAGGTGCTCGACGCCGTCCGCGACTTCGGCGTGACGCCCGTGGACTTCGATCTGGGCGCCGATCGGTACTTGCGCACGGGGGACGTGCTTCCCGACGAGGAGCTCGCGAGGATCGCCGAGATGGACGCGGTCTTCCTGGGCGCCGTCGGGGATCCGCGGGTGCGACCCGGCATCCTGGAGCGAGACCTGTTGCTCAAGATCCGGTTCGAGCTCGACGAGTGGGTGAACCTGCGCCCGGTCGTGCGCTATCCGGGCGTGGCCACCCTCGTGCCGAGCCACACCGAGGAGGACGTGAACTTCGTCGTGGTGCGAGAGAACTCCGAAGGGCTCTACAGCGGCGCGGGCGGGTTCCACCGGAAGGGCACGCCGCACGAGGTGGCGGTGCAGGAATCGATCAACACGCGCCATGGTGTCGAACGGATCGTCCGGTACGCGTTCGAGCTGGCGGCCTCCCCGGCCCGTCGCGGCATGCTCACGCTCGTGCACAAGACCAACGTGCTGACGTTCGCCGGCGATTCTATCAGCGGGTGGTCGACGAGGTCGCGGGGGAGTTCCCGCAGGTCGAGACCGACTACGTGCACGTCGACGCCGCGTGTATCTACTTCCTGGACTCGCCGGGGCGGTTCGATGTGATCGTCACCGACAACATGTTCGGCGACATCATCACGGACCTGGGGGCGATGATCCAGGGCGGGATGGGCATTGCGGCAGGCGGCAACATCAACCCCGACGGCGTGTCCATGTTCGAGCCGATCGGCGGCACCGCGCCGAGCGAGACGGGCAAGGGCACGATCAACCCGCTGGCAGCGATCGGCGCGATGGAGATGCTGCTGCGCCAGCTGGGCGAGCGGGAGGCGGCCGCAAAAGATCGACCGCGGCATCCGCGCGGCGACCGGCCGGATGAAGAGCATGCGCGCGGGCGAGATGGGGTTCACCACGGCTCAGGTCGGCGATCTCGTCGTGGAGGGCGCGACGGCATGAGCGAGGTGAGCGCCGTCCGCGTCGAGCTCTACGACACGACGCTGCGCGACGGCGCCCAACAGGCGGACCTGTCGTACACGGTCGAGGATCGGCTGCGCATCCTGCACAAGCTCGACCAGGTCGGCTTCCCCTTCATCGAGGGGGATGGCCCGGCGCCAACCCGCGCGACACGGAGTTCTTCCAACTCGCGATGAAGGAAACGCTGCAGCATGCGGAGCTGACCGCGTTCGGCATGACCCGGCGCGCCGGGGAGCGAGCGGACGCGTCGCAGGCCCTTCGCGATCTGCTCGAGGCCGGCACCGAGGTCGTCTGCCTGGTGGGGAAGGCGTGGGACCTGCACGTGACCGAGGCCCTGCGCACCGACCTCGTCGAGGGCGTCGCGATGGTGCGCGACTCGGTGGCGTTCCTTCGCGCACAGGGCCGGCGGGTGTTCTTCGACGCGGAGCACTTCTTCGACGGGTACCGAAGCGATACCGCCTTCGCGATGCAGGTGGTCGCCGCGGCGGAAGAGGCGGGTGCCGAACGGCTCGTGCTGTGCGACACGAACGGGGGCATGCTGCCCTTCGACATCGCGGCGATCGTGCGAGCGGTCGGCGACCAGGCGTCGACGCCCCTGGGGATCCACGTGCACAACGACGCCGGCTGCGCGGTGGCGAACTCGCTGGTGGCCGTCGACGCCGGCGTGCTCCAGGTGCAGGGCACCGTCAACGGCTACGGCGAGCGGACCGGGAACGCCGACATCGTCCCGATCACGGCCGATCTCATCCTGAAGATGGGCGCGACCGACGCGCTCCCAGACGGGGCGGTCGCGCACCTGACCGAGCTGGCGCGCTACGTCGCGGAGATCGCGAACCTGTCGCCGGAGGCACGGCAGCCCTACGCGGGCAGATACGCCTTCACGCACAAGGCGGGCCTGCACACCAGCGGCGTCGCCCGCGTGTCCCGGGCCTATGAGCACGTCGCCCCCGAGTCGGTCGGCAACCGGCGCGGCGTGGTGGCGTCGGACTACAGCGGCGGCGCGTCGATCCGGATGAAGGCCGAGGAGTTCGGCCTCGATCTGGGGGAGGCAGCGATCCCCGCCGCGGTCGAGCAGCTGAAGGAACGAGAGGCCCGCGGCTACACCTTCGACATCGCAGAGGCGTCCTTGGAGCTGTTGTTGCGTCGCGCCGACGGCTGGGCGCAATCGTTCTTCGAGGTCGAGAGCTACCGGGTCCACGTGGAGGAGCGCGCCGGCGACGAACCCTTGGCCGAGGCGACGGTCAAGGTCGTCACCGAGGGGACGCGGCATATCGAGAGCGCCGAGGGCCAGGGGCCCGTGGGCGCCTTGGACAACGCACTGCGGAAGGCGCTGACCAACGACTATCCACAGCTCGATGACATGGAGCTCGAGGACTTCCGTGTCCGGGTGCTCGATCGCAGCGTGGGAACAGGCGCGGTCGTGCGCGTGCTGATCGACATGTCCAACGGCGAGGGCGAATGGACCACCGTCGGCGTGAGCGAGAACATCATCGAGGCCTCGTGGGAGGCGCTCGTGGACGGCTACACGTACGGCCTGCTGCATCCGCGGGAGCACGTGGAGGACTAGCGCGCTTCGCGCATCCGATGGTGCGCGACGGAGCTGATCTCTAGGGAGTCGGGTCGCTCGCGTGCGCTGCGAGCACACGGACGACTCGATCTTCGATGTCCTTGGCCTTGTATTCGTCCATGCCGCTGGTCAGCAGCGAGAACTCGATCCAGGTGCCCGAGACATCGCTCCACACCCACCCGGTGAGGGCGGACACGTTGTCGAGGGTGCCGGTCTTCGCGCGGATGCGCACCTTCGCGAGCCTGTCCTTCAGCGTGCCCTGACCGCCGTCGGGCAAGGCCATCCGCAGCGTGCCCACCCAGGGCTGCGCATCCGCGACCCACAGCATGCGCACCATCCCGGTCGGGGTCTGCCGGTTCGCATACGACAAACCCGAGGAGTCGTGGCATGTGCCCGCGACACCGTGCGTCGCCTCGAAGGCACAGATCGCCGCGGCCGCGTTCGCGATCGTGCCGGCCGCGCCTCCGTCGACCGCGAGCGCCTTGCCGAGCACCTCGGCGGAGAAGTTGAGCGACCGGCGATCCATGTGCCGCACGAGGGTGCGCAACGGTTGGGAGGTCAGCGTCGCGACCTCGGTGAGACCGGTGACCGCGTTACCGGCCGCAGCCGGGTCGCCCACCGAGACGCCGAGGTCGCGGAGGGCGTGCGTCAGTGAGGCAGCCGCGCGACGCTCCGGGTCGTCGATGTGGACGCCGTTCGGCGCAACGTTGCCCTGGAACGTCAGCGCGGTCGGCAGCGGGATGTAGTCGGCGGGGAAGTAGTCCTTCCATCCGGGAGCGAACCAGTCGTGGTGGAACGGTCCGGTGACGCCGATCACGCGCCCGCCGATGTGGCGCACACCAGCAACCCAAACCAGATGCGCCAGGTGCGTGATCCGGGCCTCGCTGACCTCCGGGTCACCCTGCCCGCGCAGGAACAGGTCGCCCGCGATAGTCCCGGTCGGATCCACGCCGAGCGACATGGCTCGAAGCTGGAAGGTCCGAGTGGGTCCGAGCTGGTTGAAAAGGGCCATCGAGAGCAGCAGTTTCTCGTTGGACGCGGGGGCGCGTGCCCGCCCCGCACGATGTCGGTACCAAGCCTCACCGTCGTTGCCAACCATCACCGACATCGGGTGTCCGGCCACGATCCCGTTCAGCCGCGACACCCATCGGGGCGTGGCGGCCTGGGCCGACGTGACGCCTGTGACCAGCACGAACGCAGCGACGAGGAGCGCGCAGGGGAAGGAGCGTGATCGCATCGGCGGTCACCATACCCGCCGGATCGAGCCGCCCGCGTCATCGAATGGATCGATCTCCTGTACAGGCCGAACGCTCGTTGCGCGACATGAGGGCTTCCGGATCTAGTTCTTCTTCGCTAGCCTTCGCCACTCATTCCGTTCGTCGCAATCGTTGAAACGGTGTGCAGGGAGGGGGTCAGTGTCCATCGGGTTTCGTCAGGCGATGTGCCGCAAGGGCGCCACGGCGGTGATCGGGTGCATCGTGATCGTCGCGGGCGTCGGTGCCCCTGCCCTCGCGGGGACGCGGACGGCGGCGGACTTCACGCTCGCCACCAAGCTCGGCCTGAAGACGGTGCGCTTGTCCTCCGGGCCTCAGGAGATTCGGATCCTCACGCTGGCCCGGGGGGCGGTTCCCGACATCGCGCCCGCCACACAGCAATATCCGATGTGGGCGCTGACGAGCACGATGTCTGCCAACGCCGGCGCCATCGCCGCCGTCAACGGCGACTTTGGCACCGGCCGCGGACAGCCCGTGCACACCCTGATGATCGACGGTGAATTGTGGACGACCGGTCAGGCGCGGGGTCGGGCGGTCGCGTGGTCGAGTGACGGGTCGCGGGCCTACATCGGGCACCCGACGCTGCGGATCAAGGCGATGGGATCGGCCGGAGCCCTGTTCCACATCCGGGAGTGGAACGCGCACGCGCCCGCCGCGGCGTCGATCGCGGCATACACCTCGCGCGGGGGTTCCACCACGCCGCCGCCCGGCAAAACGAACCCCGCAAGCACCGATCCGAAGTGGTGCGCCGCGCGACTCGTGCCGAGCCATGAGATCGGATGGAGCGGCTCCGCGCGGAGGTCGCTCGTCCGCAGGTACACGGTGGAGGCGCAGCCTGAGCCCTGTCCGCGAACGCCGCTGGGTGTGGGCCCGAGTGCCGGCGCCGTCGTCGTCGCATCGAAGTTCTCCACGACCGTGGCCAACAAGGTGCAGGCGCTCACCGCAGGTGACACCGTGAAGCTCAGTTGGACGTTCGTCGGGTGGCCGGGGGTGACCGATGTGATGGGCGGGTCGCAGCTCCTCGTGGACCGGGGTGCGAACGTCGCGCCCGACTACACGGCGGGCTCCGACTACATCTTGAACTACAACCCGCGCACGTCGGTCGGCATCGCGAAGGGATGCTCCGACACCGACACGACGACGGCCTGTCGTATGCACCTCATCACCGTCGACGGGCGGCAGAGCGCCACCAACTGGTCCAAGGGCGTCCGCCTGCCGTTCTTGGCGAGTGAGCAGATCCGCGCCGGCGCCTGGATGGCTCTCAACCTTGACGGGGGAGGCTCGACCGCGATGTGGGTGAAGAAGCGGGATGCCGCCTACTGCGAGTCGAGCCCGTCGGTCGGCGGATGCCTTGTGCAGCGCCCGTCCCCGAGCACCGGCGAGCGCGCGACCCGCACGGCGATCGTCGTGCTGCCCTCGGCGGACACCGGCACCCCGCTCGGGCTCCGGTAAGCCCACGTAGACTGCCCGAACGCCGTACGAGGGAGGCTTCATCGTGACCGAGATCGACCCTGCCCGTCTGGGCGAGCTCATGGAGCGCGAGCGGGCGACCTTCCGCGAGCGGCACCCCCGCTCGGGCGAGCTGGCGGAGGACGCGAAGGGCTCCTTGCTCTTCGGCGTGCCGATGAACTGGATGACCCGGTGGCCGGGCGACTATCCGGTGTTCGTCGACCGGGCCGAGGGCGCCCATTCTGGGACGTCGATGGGAACGCCTTCGTGGACTTCTGTCTGGGCGACACCGGCGGCATGGCGGGGCACGCGCCGAAGGTCGCGGTCGACGCGATCGCCGAGCAGGCGGCCAAGGGCATCACCTTGATGCTGCCGACGGAAGATGCGGCCTGGGTCGGCCGCGAGATGGCGCGCCGGTTCGGTGTTCCCTACTGGAACTTCACCTTGACCGCAACCGACGCGAACCGATTCGCGATCCGGTGGGCACGACAGGTGACCGGCCGGTCGAAGGTGGTGGTGCACAACTGGTGCTACCACGGCTCGGTCGACGAGTCGTTCGCGACGCTGGACGACGCCGGAGCGGTCGTGGCTCGCGACGGCAACGTCGGCAAGCCGGTGCCGCTGGCCGAGACGACCCGGGTCGTCGAGTTCAACGACCTCGAGGGGCTCGAGCGGGCGCTCGCGACCGGCGACGTCGCCGTCTGCATGTTCGAGCCCGCGCTGACGAACATCGGCATCGTGTTGCCGGACCCCGGCTACCACGAGGGCGTGCGGGAACTGTGCACGAGATACGGCACGCTCCTGCTGATCGACGAGACCCACACGATCAGCGCGGGCCCCGGTGGATGCACGAAGGCCTGGGGGTTGCAGCCGGACATCTTGACGATCGGCAAGACGCTTGGCGCGGGCATCCCGAGCGCCGCGTACGGCATGAGCGAGGAGCTCAGCGATCGGGTGTACGCGCAGACCGATTGGAAGAACGCCGACGTCGGCGGGGTGGGCGGCACGCTCGCGGGCAATGCGCTGTCGCTGGCGGCCATGCGAGCGACGCTCGGCGAGGTGATGACCGACGATGCGTTCGCGCGGATGGATGCGCTCGGTGAGCGGTTCGAAGCAGGTGTGCGTGGCGTGATCGACACGCGCGCGCTGCCCTGGCATGTGGTGCGGCTCGGTTGCCGGGTCGAGTACCTGTTCCGGGCGGATCGGGCGCGCGACGGCAGCGAGGCGGCCGCCGGCCAGGACGAGGACCTGGACTCGTTCATCCATCTCTACCTACTGAACCGGGGCATCCTCATGACGCCGTTCCACAACATGGCGCTGATGTCGCCCGCCACGACCGCTGAGGACGTCGACCGGCACACCGAGGTGTTCGGACAGGCGGCCGACGAGCTGCTCGGCGACTAGGGACGCGTCAGGAGAGGCCGGCCGCGAAGGCGCGCATGAACACGGCGAGTTGCTCCACGCCCGCCACCGGCATGGCGTTGTAGATCGAGGCACGGATGCCGCCGACGCTGCGATGGCCCTTGAGCTCGACCATGCCGGCCGCGGCGGCCTCCGCCACGAAGCGACGATCGAGCTCCTCGCTGGGTAAGCGGAACGTGACGTTCATCAACGAGCGCGCCTCGCGCTGCGCGTGGCCCCGATACACGTCGGAGAACGCATCGACGATGTCGTAGAGCAGCGCCGCCTTCGCGCGGTTGCGCTCCAGCATCGCCGTGAGCCCACCGACCTCGTCGCGCAGCCATCTCGTGACCAGCATGAGCACGTAGATCGAGAACACCGGTGGCGTGTTGTACAGCGACCCATGCGCGGCGTAGGTGCGATAGTCGAGCATCGTCGGCAGGCCATCCGGGACGCTCGCGAGCACGTCGTCGCGCACGATCGCGACCGTCACCCCTGCCGGGCCGGCGTTCTTCTGCGCACCGGCATACAGGACCGCGTATCGATCGACGTCGATCGGACGCGACAGGAAGTCGCTCGAGCAGTCCGCAACGAGCCGCACGTGATCCGGCACGGTGGGGGTGTCCGCGTACTCGACCCCCTGGATCGTCTCGTTCGTCGTGATGTGCACGTAGGCCGGATCGGCCTCGATCGACGCCCGCAGCTCTTCGTCGTTCGGCACGCGCACGTAGCCGTCGTCCTCTCCGGACCAGGCGACACGCGTGGGGCCCGCGCAGGTCGCCTCGGCGATCGCCTTTTCGCCCCACGAGCCGGTCACGACGTAGTCGGCGGAGCGCCCCGAATCGCGGAGCAGATTCATCGCGACCATCGCGAACTGCATCGTCGCGCCGCCCTGGAGGAACAGGACGCGATGGGTGCCCGGGATTGCGAGCAGCGATCGAAGGTTCGCCTCTGCTTCTTCGATCACCGCCGTAAACCAGGCACCCCGGTGCGACACCTCCAGCGGCGAAGCACCGACGGCCGGCAGCGCCACCAGGTCGGCCTGCGCTTGCTCCAGCACGGAGAGTGGCAGGACGCCAGGCCCTGCGGCGAAGTTGACGAGGCGCTCGGTCACGGAACCAGGCTACCGACGGGCGTCGTCGCTCAGGTGCCCGGCTTGTACACCATCAGCCAGAGCAGGATGGCCAGCCCGGCCATCCCGATCGCCGAGATTACCCGGCCGCGGGG
>CAWCDA010000039.1:0-4250 GCA_963794065.1 uncultured Actinomycetes bacterium
TCGTGCCTCCATACAGATAGACCGATGGCAGGTCCAGCCGCGCCATCGCCATCAGCATGCCCGGCTCGGACTTGTCGCACCCCGCGATCCCGACGAGGGCGTCCAGCCGCTCGGCGTGCATCACGAGCTCCACCGAGTCCGCGATCAGGTCCCGGCTCATCAGCGACGCCTTCATGCCCTCGTGGCCCATCGCGATCCCGTCGGACACGGCGATCGTCGTGAACTCGATCGGGACGGCGTCGCCCTGCCGAACCCCTTCTTTCGCCAGCGCGGCGAGCTTGTCCAGGTGGTAGTTGCACGGCGTGACCTCGTTCCAGCTGGAGGCCACCGCCACCTGCGGCTTCCCGAAATCCTCCTCGGAGAAGCCGACCGCGCGGAGGTACGCACGCGCCGGCGCGCGCTGCGGCCCGTCGGTGACTTCCCAGCTGCGGGGACGGTTCGGCTGACCTGCCATGCGGATCGGACCTCCGGGAGCGGCGCGGAAACCCTCACGGTAGCAACAGGGGCTCCGGGCCGACTCGATAGGATGCCCCGCGACATGCGACACGACGAGCCGCCCCCCGATCTCGGCCGCAGTTGGTGGCTGCGCGAGGCGCTCGCCCGCGAGGAGTTCGCCGGACCAGATGCACCGCCGCTGGCCGCGGACACGACCGCCGACGTCGTGATCCTCGGGGGCGGCTACACCGGCATGTGGACCGCTTGGTTCCTCCGGGAACGCGATCCGGGGCTCGACATCGTGCTGCTCGAACAGGACATCTGCGGTGGCGGGCCGAGCGGGCGCAACGGCGGCTTCTGCGACGGCTGGTGGGGACACATCGTGGACCTGATCGACACCTACGGCGAGGCGGACGCGATCGAACTGTTGATGCACGTGGGGCGTTCGCCCGGCGAGATCGGCGCGTGGTGCGAGACCGAGGGCGTCGACGCATGGTTCCGGATGCGCGGCGATCTCGCCGTCGCCACCGCACCTGCGCACGCCGGTGGCTGGCGACGAACGCTGGAGGCGGCCGAACGACTTGGGGTCGGCGACGAGTACCGGGAGCTGGCCCCCGATGAGGTCCAGGCGCGCGTGCGGTCCCCGATGTTCGGCGAGGGGCTGTTCATGCGCGATGCCGCAAACCTCCAGCCGGCCCGCCTCGCTCGGGGACTCCGCAACGCCCTGCTCGCGCGTGGCGTTCGCATCTACGAAGGCACCGCCGTCACGCGCTTCGGCGTCGGGTCGCCCGCCGTCGCCGAAACACCAGGAGGGACGGTCCGCGCGGGCGACGCGGTCGTCGCGCTCGGGGCCTGGGCGACGTGGTGGCACGCTTTCAAGCCGCGGCTCACCGTACGCGGCTCCTACATGGTGGTGACCGAGCCGATCCCCGAGCGGCTCGAGGAGCTCGGCTGGACCGGCGGCGAGAACGTCCGGGACCTGCGGTCGTCGGTGCATTACCTGCGCACGACCGCGGACGGGCGTATCGCGATGGGTCTCGGTGGGCTCCAGCCCGATCTGGCGCGGCACATCGACCATCGCTACGCCTACGACGAGACGTCGGTGCGGCGCGTGGCCGAGGATCTGTTCCGGCTGTTCCCCGCGCTCGCCGGAACCCGGATCGACGCCGGCTGGGGCGGCCCGATCAACGTGAGCGGCCTGGCGATGCCGTTCTTCGGCACGCTCGAGCCGGGGAACGTCCACTACGGCCTCGGCTACACGGGCAACGGCGTCGGCCCGTCGCACCTGGGGGGCAAGATCTGCGCGTCGCTCGCCGCCCACGCCGACGACGGGTTCTCGAGGCTCGCGGTCGTCACCCGTGAGCCGAAGCGGTTCCGCCCCGAGCCGCTGCGCTCCCCGGGCATGTACGCCGTCAACGCCGCGATCAGGCGCAAGGACGACCGGGAGGCGGAGGGTCGGATGCCCGACCTGGCAACGCGAACCGTCGCCACCCTTCCACGTAGACTCGGCTTCCACCTGGGCCCCCCGACCGTGAGCCGACGATGAGCACGACGCAGATCCCGCCCGACCTCGGCCGCAGCTGGTGGCTGCGAGAGGTGCTCGCCCTGCCGGCGTTCGCCGGCGAGCCGTGCCCGCCGCTCGTGGGTGAGACCACCGCGGACGTCGTGATCCTCGGCGGCGGCTACACCGGGATGTGGACGGCGTGGTTCCTCCGGCAGCTCGATCCCGGGGTCGACGTCGTCCTGTTGGAACAGGACATCTGCGGTGGCGGCCCGAGCGGACGCAACGGCGGGTTCGTCAACTCGTTCTGGGGCGATCTCACGATGCTGTGCGAACGCTTCGGAGACGACGCCGCTCTCCGTCTGTGCCGCGCCGGCGAGCAGAGCGTCGCCGCGATCGGGGCGTTCGCCGACGCGCAGGGGTTCGACGCGTGGTTCCGCGCCGACGGCGACCTCGGGGCTGCCTCCAGCGCAACCCAGATCGGCGAATGGGGCGACGCCGTCATCACGGCGGATCGTCTGGGGCTCGACCACCTCGACGTGCTCACCCCCCAGGAGGTCCACGCGCGCGTCGACTCGCCCGTGCTGCGCGGCGGCGTGTTCTCCGCCTACGGCGCCACCGTGCACCCCGCGAGGCTGGCGCGCGGCCTGCGCAACGCGCTCCTCGCGAGCGGCGTGCGGATCTACGAGCGCACCCCCGTGACCCGCTTCGGCGCAGGCGCGCCGGTCGTCGCCGAGACGTCCGAGGGGCGCGTCACCGCCGACGCCGGCGTGCTGGCGATGAACGCCTGGGCGCAGCACTGGAAGCGATTCAAGCCGCGCGATCACGGTGCGCGGCTCCTACATCGTGCTCACCGCGCCGGCGCCCGATCTGCTCGCTGATCTCGGCTGGGACAACGGTATGGGCCTGTGGGACTACCGCGAGGCGCTCCACTACGTCCGCACGACCCCCGACGGCCGGATCGCCTTCGGCATCGGCGGCATGCAGCCCGACCTGCCCGGCACATCGACCCGCGTTTCGCCTACGACGAGGAGTCGATCCGGATCGCCATCGCAGACCTGCATCGGATGTTCCCGACCTTCCGAGAGGTGCCCATCGAAGCGGGGTGGGGCGGGCCGATCGACGTCAGCGCCGATCACCTCCCATTCTTCGGATCGCTCGGAGCACGGCAGCGTGCACTACGGCCTCGGCTTCACGGGCAACGGCGTCGGCCCCGCCCACCTCGGCGGGCAGATCCTCGCCCATCGCGCGCTGTCGAAATACGACGAGGTCCTCGCGCTGCCGATCGTCGACGTGGAGCCGCGGCGGTTCCCGCCCGAGCCGATCCGCTCCGTGGGCGCGGCGGTCGCGAACCGTGCGATCCAACGCCGTGACCAATCGCTCGACGACGAGCGAGAGCCGAACCCCTTCGTCGACTTCGTGGCGAAGCTTCCCCGGCGACTCGGCTACAACCTCGGCCCGTGACGTCTTCCGGCCTGCCGCGCCGGGCCCGGGTCTCGTGGTGGATGGAGGAGGCGCGGACCGCACTCGGACCCGAGCCGTGCCCGCCGCTTCTCGGCACGACATCGGCCGAGGTCGTGATCCTCGGCGGTGGCTACACGGGCCTGTGGACCGCGTGGTTCCTGACCGAGCACGACCCCTCGTGCGACATCGTGCTGCTGGAGGGCGACGAGCTGTGCGGCAGCGGTCCGAGCGGGCGCAACGGAGGTTTCTGCTACGGCATGTGGGAGGACCTCGCGACGCTCGTCGCGACGTTCGGCGATGCGGGCGCGCTGCGGGTCGCACGCACCGCGCAGCGCAGCGTCGATGAGATCGAGGCCTGGCTCGCCGCCCAGCGACGTCGACGCGTGGTTCACCCGCGCAGGCCACCTCACGATCGCGACCTCGGCGGCCCAGGACGGCGCGTGGGCACCCCTGCTGCGCGAGGCGGAACGCCTCGACGTGGCCGGCGGGCGCTTCGTGGAGCTCGACGCCGACGCGGTCCGGGCCCGATGCAACGCGCCCGTGTTCCGATCCGGACTGTTGCAGCCCGAGAACGCGACCCTCCAGCCCGCACGGCTCGCTCTCGGTCTGCGTCAGGCTCTGCTGGCCCGCGGCGTCCGGATCCACGAGTCCAGCCCGGTCGCGCGATTCGCCGAGGGGCCGCCGGTCACCGTCGAAACGCGAACGGGGGGCGTCGTCACGGCGGAGCGGGGGGTGCTCGGGCTCGGCGCCTGGGCATCCTCGTTGCCGCGGTTTCGTCGAGCCATCGTGCCGCGCGGCACCTACATCGTGATGACCGAGCCGGCGCCGGAGCGGCTCGCCGAGGTGGGGA
>CAWCDA010000040.1:0-38814 GCA_963794065.1 uncultured Actinomycetes bacterium
TGGAGCCCGGCGAGCGCTTCTGGTACTCGAACCTCGCGTACAAGATGGTCGGGTTCGCGCTGGAGGACGTCACCGGCATGCCGATCCACGACCTGCTCACCGAGCGGCTGATCGGCCCGGTCTCCCTCACCGACACGTTCGCCGCCATCACCCAGGACGTCCGTGCCGACGCCGCGGTGGGCTACGAGCCGCTGCTGGACGATCGTCCGCCACATCTCAACCACCCGCTCGCGCCGGCGCCATGGCAGCCCTCGAACACCGCCGATGGATCGATCGTGTCGACCGCGCCCGACCTCTGCGCGTACGCCCGGATCGTCCTGAACCACGGCCGGGTGGCGAACGACGAGCTGCTGGACCCTGACCGGTTCCAACGGTGGATCGGCCCGCACGTTGCGACCGACGAGGACGCGTGGCGCTACGGCTACGGCTGGGACGTGTCGACGACCGGGCGGCGCGTGATCCGCCACACGGGCGGCACCGTGGGATTCACGGGCCTCCTCGAGATCTGGCCCGACGAGGGCATCGCCGTCGCGATCACGATGAATGGCGGGGGATCGAAGGACGCGATGGCCCGCTACGCCTTGTCGGCGATCTCGGCGGCGTTGCGCGGCGAGGCGCTCCCACCGGTCGAGCACCCGCCCGCGCCCGACGCGATCGACGGGTTCGAGGGACTGGCGGGGTCCTACGCCGGTGGGGAGCGCAGCTGGGAGCTCGAATCGCAGGACGGCGGGGTGGTCCTTCGCGCCGGTCCACTGGCGGTGCGGCTCGAGCGATGGGGGACCGAGCGCGACGTGTTCGCGCTGCCGCATCCGGCGTTCGATCGGTATCTCCTCCGGGTCGTCAGGAACGACGCCGGGGACGTGGTCGCACTCACCCACGGCCCGGCCTCGCTCCGTCGCCACGGCGCAGCCGGCTCGGAAGGCGCCGGCCAGGCTCGCTGGCCCTCGCAGATCGGCTTCTATCGATCGAACGATCCGTGGGGCGCCGCGGTGCGTGTCTACGAGCGGGAGGGATCGCTGTTCGCGATGTGGCCGAGCGACGGCGAGGAGCTCGAGCTCACACCGTTGGAGGACGATTGGTTCGCGGTCGGCGATCCGCGAACCCCGCGCCGGGCGAAGTTCGGGGATCCGATCGACGGGGTCTTCCAGTCCTTTGCCGTGAACGGCGGGCTCGCATACCGATCGTTCGAGGGCTGAGACGGCTCGTCTCGGGAACCCTCCTAGTCGAACGCGCGAAAGGCCACGCAGGCGTTCTGGCCGCCGAACCCGAAGGAGTTCGACAGCGCGAGGCTGACATCGAGATCCCGCGCCTCGTTCGGCGTCACGTCCAGGTCGCAGTCGGGGTCGGGCGTCGCGTAGTGCACCGTGGGCGGGATCGTGCCGTTCGTGACCGCGAGCACGCAGACGGCGCCTTCCACGGCGCCGGCGGCGCCGAGCATGTGCCCCGTCATGGACTTGGTCGAGCTGACGGCGACCCGGTGCGCGATGTCCTCCCCGAGCGTGGCCTTGATCGCGACGGTCTCGGCGGCGTCGTTCAGCGGGGTCGAGGTGCCGTGAGCGTTGATGTAGCTGACGTCCGCCGGCTCAGCGCCCGCGTCTCGCAGCGCCCAGCGCATCGCGAGCGTCGCACCCGAGCCCTTCGGATCCGGCGCCGTGATGTGATGCGCGTCGTCCGATGCCCCGTAGCCCGCGACCTCGGCGTAGATGCGCGCACCGCGCGCCGTCGCGTGGGCCTCCGATTCCAGGATCATCGCCGCGCCACCCTCGGACAGGACGAAGCCGTTGCGGTCGGCGTCGAAGGGGCGCGAGGCCGTCTCGGGATCGGGGTTCTTCGTGAGCGCGGTCATCTGCGCGAAGGCGGCCACCGTCAAGGGATGGGTGGCGGCCTCGGAGCCGCCCACGATGCACAGGTCGAGGTAGCCGTCGCGGATCAGCCGCATGCCCTCGCCGATCGCATGGTTGGAGGACGCGCATGCCGACAGCGTGGCCATGTTGTGCCCGGTCAGGCCGTACCGCATCGCCAGGTGCCCGGCCGCGGCGTTCGCCATCAGCATCGGCACCATGAACGGCGAAACCCGCCCCGGGCCCTTCTCCAAGAGGACGAGGTGCTGTTGCAGCATCGTCTGGATCCCGCCGATGCCGGTCGCGAAGATCACGCCCGCCCGTTCGGAGATGACCTCGGGCGTACCCGCGTCGGCCCAGGCGAGCGAGCCCGACGCGATCGCGAACTGCGAGAACCGGTCGGTGCGACGCGCCTCCTTCGTCTCCAGGAAGTCGGCCGGCTCGAAGTCCACCTCGCCGGCGACCGTAACGGGCAGGTCGCTGGTGTCGAACTGCGTGATCGTGCGCACGCCGTTGCGGCCCGACGTCATGCCGGCCCAGAAGTCGTCCACCCCGATACCGACCGGGGTCACCGGCCCGATGCCGGTGACGACGACGCGCCGGCGGTCGCCCATCGGACTCAGCTGACTCCGAGCTTGGTCGCGACCATGTCGACGGCCGCGCCGACGGTCTTGATCTGCTCCATCTCGTCCTCGGGGATCTCGATGTCCCATTCCTCCTCGAGGGCAAGGACGGCTTCCACCAGGTCGAGCGAGTCGGCATTCAGGTCCTCGGCGAAGCGCGCGTCGGGCACGACCTGTGCCTCGTCGACGGCGAGCTGTTCGGCGAGCACCTTGCGGACGCGGGTCTCGATCTCGGCGCGGTCGGTCATGGTTGGTTTCCTCCTCGTTCCGTGCGGTCCGCCAAGGGTAGCGGGCCGTCTGCCTGCCTGCTACGCCGTGAGCCCGCCATCGACGGGAAGCACGGCGCCGTTCACGTAGGACGCTTCCTCGGACATCAGGAACCGCACGACGGCGGACACCTCCTCGAGGTGCGCCGGCCGCTGCAGCGGGGTCTGATCGATGTAGTAGGCGCGCGCCGCATCGTCCAGGTGCGACGTCATGTCCGTGTCCAGCAACCCGGGGCAGATCGCGTTGACGGTGACGCCCTTCATCGCGACCTCGCGGGCGAGCGATCTGGTCATCCCGACGAGCCCGGCCTTCGTCGCGGCGTAGACGGTCTGACCCGCGTTGCCGTGCAGCGCCACGGCACTGGAGACGTTGACGATGCGGCCCCATTTCTGGCGGAGCATGCCGCGCAGCGCCGCGCTCGAGCACAGGAACGCGCCTCGTAGGTTCGTGTCCATCGTCCGCTCGTAGATGTCCATCGGGTATCGCAGCAGCAATCCGTCCTTGGAGAACCCGGCGTTGTTGACGAGCCCGGTGACATGGCCCGCCTCCTCGGTGACCCGCCGGAAGGCCTCGGTGATGCTGGTCTCGTCGGTGACGTCGAGCACGACCGCCAGCCCCGGCGTGCCCGCGGCCTCGAGCGCCTCGAGCGACTCCTTCGCGTCCTGCTCGTTCGAGCGATAGCCGATCGCCACGGTCCAGCCTGCCTCGGCCAGCGCCACGGCGCACGCCCGGCCGATGCCGCGCGAGCCCCCCGTGACGACGGCGATCTTCGATGTCATGTCGTGACCCCCGGCATCGTCCAGCGCATCGCGGTGGCGCCCCAGGTGAGACCGGCGCCGAATGACGTGAACACCACCAGGTCGCCCTCGTGCATGCGGCCGGCTCGATACGCGCGGTCCAGCGCGATCGGGATCGAGGCGGCGGACGTGTTGCCGACGTCGGAGACGTCGATCACCGCCTTCTCGGGTGGGATATGCAATCGTTCGGCGACGGCCGTCATGATGCGCGCGTTCGCTTGATGCGGGATCAGCAGATCGACGTCCTCGGTCGTGTGCCCGTTCTTCTCGAGGACCTCGCGGCAGGCCGCTGCCATCTCGACGACCGCACGCTTGAAGACCTCGCGTCCGTTGGGCATCTGGATGTTGTGACGCTGCGCCGCGACGGACTCAGGCGTGGCCGGTTCGCGCGAGCCGCCGCCGGGCATGATGAGGATCTCCGCCGCGGTGCCGTCCGCGCCCAGCACGGTGCCTTCGATCCCCGGGCGGTCCGCCGCCTCGATGATCGTGGCGCCCGCTCCGTCGCCGAACAGCACGCACGTCTGGCGGTCGTGGAAATCCAGGATGCGGCTGTACACCTCCGCGCCGATCAGCAGCACGGTGTCGGCCATACCGGCCTGTACGAACCCGGTCGCCGTGGCCAATCCGTAGGAGAAGCCGGCACACGCGGCGTTCACATCGAAGGCGGGGCAGGACAGTCCGAGCTTTTGCTGGACCCAGACCGCGGTGGCGGGAAAGGGCGTGTCGCCTGTCACGGTCGCACACACGATCAGATCCACCTGTTCGGGAGCGATACCAGCGGTCTCGAGGGCGATCCGCGCCGCGTCGACGGCCAGATCGGAGGTCACGACGCCATCGTCGGCGAAGTGGCGGCCCACGATGCCCGTGCGCTCGCGGATCCACTCATCCGACGTCTCGACCTTGTCCTCGAACCACGTATTCGGTACGAGGCGGGGAGGAAGGACCGAGCCGACGCCCGTGATCGTGGCGTGTCTGGTCACGGGCCCGAGGATATCGGAATGGTGGGCTCAGTCCTTGAAGGCGTCTCGGGCGGTCTCGGGTTCGGCGATCGCGATCGCCGCCGGTCCGGGGTCGATCCGTTTCATCAGTTTCGTGAGGACCTCGCCCGGGCCGGCCTCCAGGAACGCGGTGGTGCCGGCGGCGGCCAGGTTGCGGACCCCCGTCTCCCAGTAGACGGGGGAGACCACCTGTCGGCCGACCAGCTCTCGGAGTCGCCCAGCCTCGGTCACGAGCTCGCCCGTGACGTTCTCGGCGATCGGGATCGCGGGGTCGCGGATCTCGATGCGCTCGAGCACGTCCAGCACCGGCTGCACCGCCGGGCGCATCAGCTCCGAGTGGAAGGCGCCGGCGACCTGCAACCGCACGGCCCTGGTCTTGCGTTCCTTGGCGGCCGCCTCCAGCCGCTCGATCGCCGGGATCGACCCGCTGGCCACCGACTGGGCGGGGGAGTTGCGGTTGGCCACCACCAACACGTCGTCGCCCCGAACCTCCGCGCACAACGCCTCCGCGTCGTCGGCCCCGAGGCCCAGGAGCGCGGTCATCGTCCCCGGACGCTCCTCGCCTGCCCGCTGCATGGCCGCTCCGCGGATCAGGACCAGCTCCAGGGCGTCCGGCAAGGCCACGGCGTCGGCGGCGACCAGCGCCGCGAACTCGCCGAGCGAATGCCCCGCAACCCCGACCACGTCCTTCAGGCCCTCGGCCGTCAGCACACGGAACGCCGCGACGTCACACGCCAACAGGGCCGGCTGCACGAACGCGGTCGTCGCCAGGGCCGCCTCGTCGTGACAGCCGTCCGCGATCGAACGTCCCAGCGCGTCCGATGCCTCCTCCAGCACCGCACGCCCGGCGGGATGGCCCGCCCACGGGTCGGCCATCCCCGGGTACTGCGATCCCTGCCCGGGGAAGATCACCGCGTACGCCATGCGGCGCAGCCTACCCACGACCCACGATGGATTGCATTCCGCCGATCGGGGACGGATGCTTGCGCGATGGCAGGCACGGAGGCTCGTCCGGTGTCCCGGGGGCTGATCGGGGCTGCGATCGGAGCGGCGGCGGGTCTGCTGGCTGGGCTGATCATCACGCTCGTCCAGAGCTTCCTCCTGCTCTACTTCGTGTTCGAGAATGACGACGACGCCTGGTGGGCACGCCTTCTGATCCATGGCCCTCTGGTGTGGGTGCTCGTCGGAGTGCTGTCGGGCGCCGTGATCGGGTTCCGCACCGCGCGACGGAGGGGTCGCATCGGTCTGTCGCAACGCCCCGACGCGACGTAGCGGAACCGTGCTTTCGTCGGCGTCCGGTTGCCAGGGTCACGCCCGGTCCTGTTGAATGACTCCGTTCCCATGGCCGAACGCGCGCAGCGCACTTCTTCCTCTCCATCCCGACCTTCCCAAGGGACGGAAGGGGTTCTCGGGTTCCTTGGCCGCGATATGGCGGTCGATCTTGGAACCGCGAACACGCTTGTCTACGTGCGGGGCCGCGGCGTGGTGCTGAACGAGCCCTCGGTCGTGGCGATCAACACGCTGACCGGCACGGTGCTCGCCGTCGGCGCAGAGGCCAAGCGGATGATCGGCCGGACCCCGAGCCACATCCAGGCGGTCCGTCCTCTGAAGGACGGGGTCATCGCCGACTTCGACGTCACGGAGAAGATGCTCCGCTACTTCATCCAGCGCGTGCACAAGCGTCGCCTGCTGGCGAAGCCGCGCGTCGTCGTGTGCGTGCCCTCCGGCATCACCGGCGTCGAACAGCGCGCCGTCGAAGAGGCCACGATCGCCGCCGGCAGCCGCCGCGCCTACATCATCGAGGAGCCGATGGCCGCCGCGATCGGCGCGGGGCTCCCGATCCACGAGCCGACCGGGAACATGATCGTGGACATCGGCGGTGGCACGACCGAGGTCGCGGTGATCTCGCTCGGCGGCATCGTCACGTCGACCTCGATCCGCATCGGCGGCGACGAGCTGGACGAGGCGATCATCCAGCACGTCAAGAAGGAGTACTCGCTGCTGCTCGGCGAGCGCACGTCCGAGGCGATCAAGCTCGCGATCGCGTCGGTGTTCCCGATGCCCGAGGAGCTCGTCGCCGAGATCAAGGGCCGTGACCTCGTGAGCGGGCTCCCGAAGACGATCACGATCAGCGCGGAGGAGATCCGCCGCGCGATCGAGGAGCCGGTGAACGCGATCATCGACTCGATCAAGACGACCCTGGACCGCACGCCGCCCGAATTGGCGGCGGACATCATGGACCGCGGCATCGTGCTCACCGGCGGCGGCGCGCTGCTCCGCGGTCTCGACAAGCGCCTTCGCCACGAGACCGGCATGCCGGTCCGCATCTCCGACATGCCGCTGCAGGCGGTCGTGCTCGGGTCCGGCAAATGCCTCGAGGAGTTCGAGGTGCTCCAGCGCGTCCTGGTGAGCCCGAGCAGCCGGCGGTAACCCGGCGTGTCCTCCCGCTCGGGCTCCCGCAGCGCACGACTCCTGGTCGTCGGTCTGGTCGCCGCCTCCCTCGCGATCATCACGCTTGACTACCGCCAGGGCGACGCCGGCCCGCTTGCCAGCATGGGCCGTGCGGCGCAGACCTTCATGGCGCCTCTCCAGGAGGGTGTGACGACCGCTACGCGTCCGGTGGGCGACTTCTTCTCGGGGCTCGCGCACCTCCCGAGCATGGCTCGTGAGAACCAGGATCTGAAGGAACAGGTCGCGACGCTGCAGACCCAGGTCTCCGGTGACGTGCAGCGCCAGGCGGAACTGCAGCGGTTGTACGACCTCCTCGGCCTGCAGACGTCTCTAGATCCCGCGGCGGTGCCCGCGGTGGTGATCGCCAACGGCCTGTCGAACTTCGACTACTCGGTCACGATCGACAAGGGGTCGAACGACGGCATCAGGGTGGGGCAGCCCGTCGTGACCGGCAGCGCCGATTCGCCCCGGCTGGTCGGCCAGATCGTGTCGGTCACGCCGATCTCGTCCGACGTGCAGCTCCTGATCGATCGGAACTTCTCCGTGGCCGGTGGCCTCGCGACCTCTGGCGAGACAGGGCTCGTCACGGGACAGGGCGATCAGGACTTGATCATGCAGAACATCCCCAACGGCACGAAGTTCCCCGAGGGGCAGCCGGAGTACGTGTTCACGGTCACCTATGACATCGGCGGGCAACACGGGCGGTATCCGCCGAACATCCTGATCGGCGAGGTCTCCTCTGTGCACGAGGGCGCCAACTCGCTGGACACCGATGTGTCGGTCCGTCCCGCGGTGGACTTCTCCGCGTTGGAGTTCGTCCTGGTTTTGCAGTCGCCGACGGAGGACGCGACTCCGTGATCCGCCGCATCATCGCGATCGCGGCGATCGTCATCACGGCGGCGCTGCTCCAGTCCACCGTGTTCGCTCAACTGCGGCTCTTGGGGATCCGGCCCGAGCTGCTGTTCCTCGTGACGATCGTGCTGGCCATGCTCGAGGGTCCGTCGGAGGGCGCGGTGGTCGGGATTCGTGTGCGGGCTGACCCAGGATATGTTGCTGAACCAGCCGAAAGGGATCACCGCCTTGACGCTGACCCTCCTGGGCTACGCGGTCGGCATGGCGCGCCAGTACATCGTGTCGCCGTCGCCGCTCGTTCCCACGATCGTGGTCGCGATCGGGACCGCGGTCGGTATGGCGTTCTACGAGGTCGTGGCGTTCCTCCTGGGGGAGTTCTCCGCGACGCTGACCTACGCCGTCAAGGTCGCCTTGCTGACCGCGCTGTACAACGCGGTGCTCACACCGATCCTTTACCCCCTCCTGCGACGCATAGTTGAGGGATCCCGACCTCGCAGGGTGGTGCGTTTCTAGATGGAGAAGGCTTCGTCGCGTCTGCGCGTCCTGGCGTTGCTCGTGGCGTTGATGTTCATCGCGCTCTCCACGCGGCTCTGGTTCCTGCAGGTCCTTGCCACGCAACGGTTCGACAAAGAGGCCCGCGACAACTCCGTGCGGTTCGTGTACACGGATCCGCTCCGCGGGCAGATCTACGACGCGCAGGGTCGCCTGCTCGTCGTCAACCAGGGGAGCCTCGAGCTGCGTATCACACCCGATGAGCTCGGCAACCAGGCAGAGGCCGTTGTCGGTCGGGTCGCGAAGCTCACGAACGTGCCGATCGCCGACATCGTCTCGAAGCTGCAGGACAAGCGATATCTGCCCACCCAGGCGATCCCGGTCGCCGAGTTCGTCCCCAAAGAGGTCGACTTCTACATCTCGGAGCATCCGTCCCGATTCCCCGGCGTCGATGTGGAGGAGACGTCGGTGCGCTCCTACCCGTTCGGGCGGCTCGCGGCGCACGTACTCGGCTGGACCGGCCTGATCGACGCTGCGCAGTACGCCGACCTGCAGAAGCAGGGCTACGGCCCGAACGACATCGTGGGGAAGGCAGGGCTCGAGGCCGTCTACGAGCCCTATCTGCGGGGGGAGCGCGGCAAGCAGAAGCTGATCGTGAACTCCGACGGAGAGACGATCCAGGCGCTCGGCAAGGTCGAGCCCACACCAGGCGACGACCTCAAGCTGTCGCTCGACGCCCGGGTGCAACGACTGGCCGAGAAGGCGCTGGCCGAGGGAATGGCGCACACACGCGCCGCATACCACGACGCCAACGGCAACGCGATGCGCGCAAACGCCGGGGCAGTCGTCGTGTTGGATGCGAACACCGGCGGCGTGGTCGCGATGGCCTCGAACCCCGGCTTCGACCCCAGCTGGTATGTGCACGGGCTAACTCCGCAGCAGAACAAGTACCTGAACCTGAATGAGAAGGTCGGGGCTTCCTCGAACCGCGCGACACAACTGACCTACCAACCGGGGTCGACGTTCAAGTCGATTACGGGCTTGACAGCGATGAAAGAAGGCTTTGCGACCATGGCCGGTTACTACCCTTGCGACGGGCAGTACACGAAGCCAGGCGATACATCAGGAACACAGTTCAACAACTGGACGACCGCCAACCTCGGTCCTATGACCATTCGAACGCGCGCTCATCGTCTCGTGCGACACGGTGTTCGATGCGTTCGGCGCCGACTTCTACGATCAGTACGTGAAGAACTCGATTGGGGTCAACGCGGACCTCTTGGAGCGCGACTTGCACGAATGGGGCTTTGAGTCGCCGACCGGTATCGACTTGCCGGCGGAAGCCACGGGCCTTGTTCCCGATCCTGCCTGGGCAGCCACGGCACGGACCGCCGATGGGTCGAAGCTCTTCCCGTACGGATGGGTTCCGGGCGGCGACATCCTGACAATGATCGGCTCTGGCTATGTCGCGGTCACGCCCCTACAGCTCGCGCAGGCCTACGCCGCGATCGCCAACGGCGGGCCATCTGTGCCGTCCGCACTTGTCGATCAGATCGTCGCACCGGACGGATCTGTCGGCGAAGCGGATCGACAGCCATTGCGACCGGACTGTGCCATACACGCCCCAGGAGCTCGCATACATCCGTGAGCTTTACGCGGCGTGGTGCTCCGACGGCACCGCACAGTGCGCGTTCGCCGGATTCCCGACCTCGCAGGTTGCCGTTGCCGGCAAGACGGGGACCGCGGAACGCACCGGGTTTCAGGACACGTCGTGGTTCGCCTCGATGGTGGGTCCGGACCCGGACGCACCCGCAGTACGTAATCGTCACGATGGTTGAGCAAGGTGGCTTCGGCGGCCAGACAGCCGCGCCGATCACGCGTCAGGTGATCGACGCGCTCTATCCGAGCATCGGTGACGCCAGCTCCCCGAGCTGCATCTCATCGGATCGCTGATGGACGTCGTCGCGGGGCGGGCGTTCGCGGACGAACGGCGGCCGATCAGGCACGTCGACTGGGTGCTGATCGTGATCACGCTGGGCCTGTCGGTGGTCGGTCTGTTCCTCCTGTACTCGGCCACGAACCAGACGCTGCGCCAGGACGGGTTCGATCCCTTCGCTCGCGTGAGCAAGCAGGCGTTCACGATCGGCCTCGGCCTCGTGGTGCTGCTGGTGATGTCGAGCGTCGACTACCGGTTCTTCAAGGTGTACGCCGGGTTCATCTACCTTGGGTCGCTGCTGGCCCTCGTGCTGGTGCGGATCCCCGGGATCGGCTCGACCGACTCGACCGGCACGGCACAGCGGTGGTTCGCGCTCGGCGGCGTGCAGATCACGCCGTCGGAGTTCGCAAGATCGCGTTGATCATCATGCTCGCGGCCGTGCTGTCCGAACTGCGGACGCCCGTGCCGACCCTCGCCGATCTGCTCAAGCTGCTCGGGCTGGCGGCGGCGCCGCTCGTGCTCGTGTTCCTGCAGCCCGACATCGGCACGTCGATCGGCATCGCGGCGATCGTCGTGGGCATGTTCATCGTTGCGGGCACGCGGCTGAAGCACCTGCTGGTCCTGACCGCCGTCGGCGTCGTCCTGATCGGGCTCGTGTTCCAGACCGGCGTGATCCAGAACTACCAGCGGGCCCGGCTGACGGCGTTCCTCGACCCGCAGAACGCGACCGCCGACGTGCGTTACAACCTCGACCAGTCGCTGATCGCCGTCGGGTCCGGCGGCCTCACCGGTAAGGGGTATCTGAACGGCACCCAGACGAACCTGGACTACGTGCCCGAGCAGCACACCGACTTCATCTTCACCGTGGCGGGGGAGGAGTTCGGGTTCCTCGGGGCGGCCGCGCTGCTGGCGTTGTTCGCCCTGTTGCTGTGGCGGGCGATCCGATCGCGTGGCTCGCGAAGGACCCGTTCGGCACCTACGTGGCGGCGGGCATCGCCTCGATGTTCGCGATCCAGATGTTCGTGAACGTCGGGATGGTGATCGGGATCATGCCGATCACCGGGATCCCTTGCCGTTCCTGTCCTACGGTGGGACCTCGATCCTGGTGAGCTTCGCCGGGGTGGGGATGCTCGAGAGCATCCACATGCGCCGGTTCACGTAGCGCGTCAGGCGCCGATCGCGCCACAGGAACGTCGATCCGTCCGGACCTGAGTCCTCGAGGAGCACGTCGCCGTCCATCGCGTGGGCCGACATCCGGGCGAGCGAGAGTCCGATCCCGATGCCTTGGTGGATGCGGGTCTGCAGGTGCTCCGCCTGCTCGAGCGGTTCGAAGATGCGTGTGGCGACGGACGGGTCGATGCCGGGCCCCTGGTCGATCACGCGCACCTCGAGGCCATCGTTGGTCGAGACCCGCAGGGTGACGACGCCGTCGGTCGGGCTGAACGCGAGCGCGTTGTCCACCAGCTCCTCGAGGATGCGCAGGCCCGCGGTGCGGTTCAGCGTCGTCATCGCCGGAGCCCGGGGCACCTCGACGACGATGCGCGGGTCGGTCGCGGCCACCTCCGTCACCAGGTCGGTCACGTTGAGCCACTCGGTGAGGCCGGCCTCGATCACGGCCTCGAACCGCTGGACCAGCCGCGCGAGGCCCTCGGCCCGCTCCACGAGGACCTCCAGCGCCTCGTCGAGCTCGCCCGGGGGCATCTGACCCCGTTGCATCGTCTGGGCGATGCCCAGGATCACGGTGATCGGGGTTCGGAGCTCGTGGCCCACGCGGCCGATCAGCTGCTGGCGGTGCGCGGCCCGCTCCAACAGAGCCTCCTGGGCGAGCTCCAGCTGGCGGGCCCGCCGGCGCTCGCGCTCGAGGGCGTCGGTCATCTCCTCGATCACGACGGGGGTGACCTCCGGGGAGAGCATGGCGCCGCCGTTTGCCGCCTCGCGCACCGCGTGCACGATCGCGTCGGCGTCCGAGCCCTTCAGGACGTAACCGGTGGCGCCGGCCACCAGCATGTCGCGGACCGAGCGCTGCTCCTCCATGCTGCTGAGGGCGATCACGCCGACGCTGGGCCTGGCGGCCTTCAGGCGGCGGGTGGCCTCGATGCCGTCCATCTCCGGCATCCGGATGTCCATCAGCACGACGTCGGGAGCGAGGCGCCGGACCATCTCGATCGCCTCCGTGCCCGAGCACGCCTGGCCGATCACCTCGAGCTCCTCGCGACTCAGCAGGAACACCAGGGACTCGCGGAAGCCGTCGTTGTCGTCAACCACGAGCACACGGATGCGCTCCGGGACGCCAAGGGGATGGGTGGCGCTCACGGGGGAAGCATCGGCGCGAATCCCCTGCGGGGCTATCCGACCGATGCCGGGTTCCTGAGGGGACGGTGGTGTGGGCCAGATGGCCCACATGACGGCGAGAAGCGGCCGCGCCTCCACGGTCGGGGGCACCCCTGCTGGTATCCTCGATCCAGATGTGACCGCCGGGCCGGAGCCTCCGCCCGCGCGGGAGTAGCGATCCGAATCGTCGAGGTGGCGCGCGATCGCCGCAGGCAGCCAACGTGGCGCCGCGGCCGCTCGCGAGCGCCAGGCCGAAGGAACGTACCGAGTGCAGACAGCACGTCGCCCGGCGCGCGGGAACCTCCGCTGCGCGGGCCTTCATGCAGCACATTCCGGCTGTTCCGCCCATGGGCGGACGCTGGTTACGGTCACGTCCCCTGGTGCACCCGCCCCTCGCACAACGCGAGAGGAGTGATCCAACAGATGGATCAAGACACCACACCGGCGACCCCCGCCGCACCGCCTTCCACCTCATCCGAGGACCCGCCACGGCGAACCTCCACGTGGGGCAAGGTTCAGGTGAAGCCCAAGGCCGCGCCCGAGGCGCCGGCTGCGAAGCCCGATCGGCCGAAGCGCGAGCCCGAGTCCGCGCCGCCACCCCGATCGGCAGCGCGGGCCACAACGTCCGACGTCGCCCCAGACGTCGTGAAGGAGCCTGCGGCGAGCCCGGCGCCGGCGTCGAGGCCGTCTTCGGGCGACGGAGAGGCCCGCGAACCGGGCACGGGCGCCCCGCGCCGCCGCCGCAGCCGTGGCGGCCGAGGTCGGGGCACCGGATCCCGCCCCGCCGCTGCGACCACTGCCGATGGAGCGGACCGGGACGCCACGGAGCGAGAGCCGGAGGGAGGCGGAGAGTCCCGTGCGAAGTCATCGGCCGCGACCACACCCAAAGCCGCCCAGCGGCAGCCGAAGCCCGCAGCTCCGACGGACGGCGGCGAGCCCGACCGAGACACGGACAACGCAGCGGACGGCGAGAATGCGTCGACCGGCCCGAAGAGGCGGCGTCGGCGCCGGGGCGGCCGGGGTCGTGGGGGCAAGAAGCCCACGACCGTCGACGTCGACGGCGACGACGGCCTCGCCGGTGAGACCCCGGCGACCCAACGCGACGACGCCACGCCGGATGTCGACGCGGCGAGGAATGGCCAGCAGCGCCGCCAACGCGGCGGCGAGCCCGGGACCAAGAAGCCGTCGAAGCCCAAGACGATCGAGGAGCAGGTGGCCGCGGGCGGGCCGACGCGCGGCATCCGCTCGACGCGGACCCGAACCGGGCGCGATGGACGCCGTCGTCGGGAGCCGATCACGCCGCCGCCGCGCATCACCGACAAACTGATGGTCATCACCGAGCACGGCGAGCGCGATCAGATCGCCGTGCTCGAAGAGGACGTGTTGGTCCAGCACTACGTGACGCGGGCCGGCGCCACCTCGATGGTCGGCAACGTGTACCTGGGACGCGTACAGAACGTGCTCCCCGGGATGGAAGCCGCATTCGTCGATGTCGGGCGTGGCCGCAACGGCGTGCTCTACGCCGGCGAGGTCAACTACAGCCCCGAGGACATCGAGGGCCCGGCCCCCCGCATCGAGCAGCTGCTGAAGCCCGGTCAGGCCGTCATGGTCCAGGTCACGAAGGATCCGATGGGCGGCAAAGGCGCCCGGCTGACCGCCAACCTGAGCCTCGCGGGCCGCTACATCGTGCTCGCCCCGAACCAGAACCTGCAGGGCATCAGCCGTCGGCTCGGCGACGACGCGCGCAAGCGCCTGAAGTCGATGCTCAAGCGCGTCAAGCCGCCGGAGCACGGCGTGATCGTGCGGACGGCCGCAGAAGCAGCCACGGAGGAGGAGCTCGAGACCGACCTGCGACGCCTGCTCGACATCTGGCACGAGATCCAGTCCAAGGCCAAGAAGGGCAAGGCGCCGACCGGGCTGTACGAGGAGCCCGAGCTCACGGTGCGCGTCGTGCGCGACCTGTTCACCGACGAGGAGTACCGCGGCCTCGTCACCGACAGCCAGCGCGTCTACGACAAGATCAGCGGCTACCTGAACGAGGTCGCCCCCGATCTGGCGCAGAAGGTTTCCCTGCACGCCGGCCCGTTGCCGGCGTTCGAGGAGCACCGCCTCGTCGAACAGATCCACAAGGCGCTCGACAAGAAGGTGTGGCTCCCCTCGGGCGGCTACCTGTTCATCGAACGGACCGAGGCGATGACGATCGTCGACGTGAACACCGGCAAGTCGCGTGGGCAAGACGAACCTCGAGGAAACGGTCGTGAACACGAACCTCGAGGCCGCCCGGGAGGTCGCGCGCCAGCTCCGGCTGCGCGACATCGGCGGCATCATCGTGATCGATTTCATCGACATGCTCTTGGACAAGAACAAGAAGCAGGTCGAGGACACGATGCGCGACGCGCTCGCGATCGACAAGACGCGGTCGCAGGTGTTCGAGATCGGGCCGCTCGGCTTGATGCAGGTCACCCGCAAGCGGGTATCCTCGGGCCTGGTCGAATCGTTCTCCGAGACCTGCCCCACCTGCGAAGGCCGGGGCATCCTCCTCACCTACGACGTGGACTGAAAGGATCTCCCATGTACGCGGTCATCAAGACGGGCGGCAAGCAGCACAAGGTGCAGGCCGGCGATGTCATCGAGGTCGAGAAGCTGGTCGGCCCCGACGAGACCCTGACCTTCACGCCGCTGCTCGTCGTCGACGACGCGGGGAAGACCCACGCGGGCGCGGCGGCCTCCAAGGCGACCGTCACCGCGAAGGCCGTGGGCGAGACCAAGGGCGACAAAGTCAAGGTCGTGAAGTACCGGCCGAAGACCGGGTACTCGCGTAAGAACGGGCATCGGCAGCAGTACACGCTGATCGAGATCGGCGAGGTCAGCCTCGGCTGACCGTTGGTAGCCTGGAGGTCTTATGGCACACAAGAAGGGCGGCGGTTCGTCTCGCAACGGCCGCGATTCCAACGCCAAGCGACTCGGAACGAAGGTCTACGGTGGGCAGGTGGTCACCGCGGGCTCGATCATCGTGCGGCAGCGTGGTACCAAGATCCATCCCGGTGAGGGTGTGGGCAAAGGCGGCGACGACACGCTGTTCGCCACTCGGCGCCGGCACGGTGAACTTCCGCGAGTCTCGCGGGCGCAAGATCGCCGTCGTCGAGCCGATCTCGGCCTAGCTCGCCCCGTGCGCTTCTCGCCGCGGCCACCGCGGCGCGGATCTCCAGCATCCATTCCTTCGCCGTTGGCCCGAGCTCCGTCGAGGCGCTCGCAGATACCCCGCGTTGGCCCGGCGCTGCTTGCGCCTGGAGGGCGGCTTCGACCCGCGGTTGCCGAAGAGCAGCGTCGGTGGGTGCCCCACCCGGCACCGGCTCGGCCGGCGCGAGCGGCGGCGGCTTCGACAGGTAGAACGCGGTCGCGCGCTTGACGTTGCCTCGAAGCTGTGGACGAGGAGCACCGGGGAGCCCACCACCCGTTTGACCTTCGTGACCTCGGCCAGCTCGATCGTCCGCGCGCCGGATCCCTCGGTCGGTTCGAACCGCAGCGTGCGCTCGTCGAGCATCAGCATGCCCTCGACGTCGGCGGGGCCGCGCTCGAGTTCCACCATCCACACGGTCATCGGGTACGGCATGGCACCATCTTCCTCGTGCGGGCGGGCCGCGACCACCTACCCTATGCCCATGGCTTTCGTCGACGAATGCACGCTGTACGTCTCGTCCGGGCGCGGTGGGGACGGCTCCGTGTCGATGCATTCCGAGCCGTACAAGGCCCGTGGCGGGCCCGACGGGGGCAGCGGCGGCAACGGCGGGTCGGTGATCCTCGAGGTCACTCCCGGCATCCACGATCTGTCCTGGCTGGCGGAGCACCCACACCAGCGAGCGGTGGCGGGCGCGCCGGGGCGCTCGACGAGGCGCGACGGGGCCAGCGGCAAGGATCTGATCCTGCCGGTTCCCGACGGGACGGTGGTCTTCGACGCGGACGGGTTCGTCGCGGATCTGACCGGCGTCGGCTCGCGGGCGGTGGTCGCGTCGGGCGGCCGCGGCGGCCGGGGGAACTTCGCTGCTCGCAAGTTCACGCAACCGGGCACCGCGCTTCGCCGAGCCGGGGGAGAGCGCCGAAGAGCGCACGATCGCCCTCGAGCTCCGCACCGTCGCCGACGTCGGGCTCGTCGGGCTTCCGAACGCCGGGAAGTCAACGCTGCTGTCGCGGTTGACCGCCGCGAAGCCCAAGATCGCCGATTACCCCTTCACGACGCTCACGCCCAACATCGGCGTCGCGGGTATGGACGCCGACCGGTTCGTCGTCGCCGACGTTCCCGGGCTGATCGCCGGCGCCGCCGAGGGCAAGGGACTGGGTCATCGGTTCCTCCGCCACGTCGTGCGATGCCGTGCGCTCGTGTTGGTCGTGGATCTCTCCGCCCCCGATCCGGCCGACGACCTGGGGGTGCTGCGGGCAGAGCTCGCGGCCTACGACGAGACGCTCGCGGCCCGACCGGCCGTGATCGCGGCTACGAAGGCGGATCTGGTCGATGAGCCGGTAGAACGTGCCGCCGGGCTCGGCGACGATGTCGCGGTGGTGTCGTCGATGACGGGGGAGGGGATCGAGGACCTCCTCGAACGGCTCGGGCTGCTAGCCAAGGAGGCGGCGGCCTCGGAGGCGCAACATCAGCCGACCGTCGTGCTGCGCCCCGGGCGCCCTCGGTTCACCGTCGTCCGGCGCTCGGACGGCGCCTGGGAGGTCAGTGGCAGGTCCGTCGAGCGCTGGATCCAGGAGACCGACCTGGAGGACGACCGTGAGGTGGCCAAGCTCCAGACACGCCTGAAGAAGGAGGGCGTCGACCGGAAGCTGGCGGCGCTCGGCGCCAAGCCCGGCGACGACGTGCACATCAAGGGTCGCGTGTTCGAATTCGTGCCGGACGCCGATCCGGCGACGCCGACGGAGCCCGTCGATGCCTGATCGCGAACGGCCGCTCGCCGAGGAGTCGGCGAGCGCTGTCGTTCTCGCGGAGGTGCTCGCCCAGATCCCCGAGGCTCGTTGGGCCGAGCCGTCGGTGACGCCGGATGGGTGGTCCCCGATCGTCGTGGCGGGCCACATTGCCGCCTGGCTCGACGAGTGCACTCGGGTGCTGACCGCGATGGCCGATGGCACGTGGGATCCGGCCGCCGAGGCCGAGGAGACCCCCGACTCCGTCGCGGCGATGAACGCCGAGCAGGCCGACCGGGCGGCCGCGCTGACCAGATCGGAGGCCGAGGAGGCCATCGCGGCCGCCCGCACGCGGGCCCGAGCGGCGTGGGAGGAGCTGCCCGAGCTGACGCCCGAGGCGTGGAGCTGGTTCGAGGAATCCGGGCCGAACCACTACGCCAAGCACGTCCACGACCTCACCGCCTGGCTCGCCGGGACCCCATCCGACCCGGAGGTGGGGGAGTTGCTGCAGGCCGACGCCGAGGCATGGGTGCCGTTCGCGCAGCTGCTGGAGGCGCTCGATCCGACCCTTCGCGATGCCGACGGCTGGTGCACGGCAGACATCTGCCATCACCTCGGGGGCTGGATGCGCCTGGCGGCCGATGTGGTCGAGCAGAACACCGGCTGGGGACCGCTCGACCTGGACGCGCAGAACGCGACGTTCCTGACCGAGTCGCAGACGCTGTCGTTCGACGAGACCAGGCTGACGCTCGAGGAGGCTCGATCGAGACTGCGTGCGGCGCTGACCGGCCTGCCCGAGCCCGCCAAGCGGGCCAAGCGCGCGTTCCACGACTCGACCGTCGATCACTACGAGGAGCACCTGCCGATGCTTCGGCGCCTCACCGGTTCCGCCGGATCCGTGTCCTAGACTCGCCACCGATGGGAACGCGCCTGGGCGTGATGGGCGGCACCTTCGATCCCATCCACGTCGGCCATCTCGTGACGGCCGAGGAAGCGTTGCACCAGTTCACATTGGACGAGGTCGTGTTCGTGCCCACGGGCCGGCCCTGGATGAAGGAGCACGAGGTCGTCGCCTCGGCCGAGGACCGCTATCACATGACCGAGATCGGGATCGCACCGGAGCCGCGGTTCCGCGTCTCCCGGGTCGAGGTCGATCGCGGCGGCCCGACCTACACCGTCGACACGCTGCGAACGATGCGCGAGGCGTCCCCCGACGTCGAGCTCTCCTTCATCACCGGCGCCGACGCGATGCTCGAGATCATGGACTGGAAGGATTCCGCCACCTTGTTCGACCTCGCACATTTCATCGCCGCTACGCGGCCCGGGTTCGACGTCGCGCCCTTCGCGGCGCACCCCGACGTGTCCGTGATGCAGATCCCGGCGCTCGCGATCAGCTCAACCGACATCCGCTCCCGCGTGCATGAAGATCGCCCGATCCGCTTCCTCGTGCCCGGAGGCGTCGAGACCTACATCCGGGACGAAGGGCTGTATCGATGAGCGACCCGAACGGCGGGCAGCCGTCCCGCACGCAGCGATCCAACGAGGTGCAGAAGCGCTGGCGGACCCAGGGTGTCATCGTGGGGGTCGTCGTCGCGGCCATCCTGTTGGTCGTCGTGGTCACACGCAGCGGCGGCGACGACGAGCCGGGCGTGGCCGCGCCGAGCGACTCGAGCAGCCCCACGGTCGTGGAGGGGCCCGCGCAGCTGTTGGCGCTGTCGGTCACCGGCGCGCCGAACGCGCTCCTGGCAACGGTCGGATCCGGGGGCGGTCGACCATCGGCCGCCGTCGTGCTGCCGCCCGGGATGACGATCGTCATGCCGGGCGCGGGCGAGGTGACGACCGAAGCGCTCCAGGACCTGCCGGGGAACTCGATGCGCGTCGGCGTCTCGAATGCGGACGGAGCCTGGAACGACCACTACGCCGAGATCGATCTCGAGCGCTTCGGCTCGATCGTGGACCGGCTCGGCGGGCTGTCGGTCGACCTGCAGGACGCGTACACCGCGGGCGCGACGCTGCTCGGCCCGGGGCTGACCCAGCTGAGCGGGCAACAGATCGTTGCCCTCTTGCAGGAGCGTGCCGACGACACCGGTGCGCGCTGGGCCAGCGTCTTGTCGTCGTTCCTCGCGGCGCAGCCGAGCCTGTCGCCCACCGATCTGGCCGATGCCGACGACGCCCAGGCGGCGGCCGACATCCTGGGCTCGGGGGAGGCACACGTCGAGATGGCGCCGACCCAAGTCGTGGGCGGTTCCGTCCTGATCGCCGCCCAGCCGAGCTTCGACGACCTGATGGCCCAGCTGTTCGGCACGCCGGCGCCGATCCGAGCCGAGGTCCTCAACGGCAACGGGGAGCCCGGGGTCGGCGAGGCGGTTGGCGCGCAGTTGATCCCGGCGGGTTTTCGCGTCGTACTGTCCGAGAACGCCGACACGTTCGACCACCAGACCACCGTGATCGTGTCTGACGGCACCGAGAACGAACAGGCGGCCCAGACGGCAAAGGACGCGCTCGGCGTCGGGAAGGTCATCGTGTCTTCGATAGCATCGGGACTTGCCGACGTCACCGTGACGGTCGGCAAGGACTATCACGCGTGAACGACACCACGATCTCGCAGGCCATCGCGACGGCCGCCGCCGAGGCCGCCCGCGACAAGCAGGCGGCCGACGTCGTCGTGCTCGACGTCGCCGCTCTGCTCACGATCACCGACTACTTCGTGATCTGCTCGGTGTCGTCGGCGCCGCAGCTCAAGGCCGTCATCGAAGGGGTGGAGGAGCGGATCCGCACCGAGCTCGATCGGCGGCCCGTCCGGCGTGAGGGCGATGCAGACGGTGGTTGGCTCCTGCTGGACTACATCGACGTCGTGGTGCACGTCTTCGGCGAAGAAGCGCGCGAGTACTACGACCTCGAACGGTTGTGGAGCGACGCGCCAAGGCCGGCGTGGGCCGCTGCGGGCGCGGCCAGGAGCGCCGGGTAGACTGGCCACTCGCGGGCCCATAGCTCAGCTGGTAGAGCGCATGGCTGGCAGCCATGAGGTCAGGGGTTCGAATCCCCTTGGGTCCACTTCCGCAGGTCAAAGGCCTAATCGGGCTGTCTAGCTTTTTGGCACACAGGTACCTCACGAAGCCGGAGTGCTGGCCCGCGATCACGAGGCGTGCGTGGTTAGCGGCAGCACCGTGCGTCTCGAGGTAGACCACGTGCAGCCTTGGTCACGGGGTGGACGCCACGAGCTCGCCAACCTGAGGACGTTGTACCGTCGCTGCCACGGGACCAAGACGGCCCACGATGCTCACGCGGTGGCCCCTACTACTGGGATGGATACGGTACGAAAGGGACCGAACAATCTGTGGGGCGAAGTTGGAGCTCCTGGTTGATCGCAATCCCGCTTCCAGTGTCGTGCGCGACCGCATAAGCGTAGTTGCCCTGCCAATCCTGACACGCCTCGTCGCTCGTCGGCTTTGAGTGGTTGAGCCACAGCGCGGCGAGGATCAGCACACCCGCGGAGAGAACGGCGACGCCGATGTGCCGAACACGACGCCGTTTTCGAAGCTGCTGCAGCTCCGTGTGCAAGTCCGTCACGGCTGAAGCCTATCCCAGCCCCTTGGGCTACTTCTTCCGCTTCCATCTTCCGACCGCCCGTGAATCGTGGTGAGGGGGGCAGGGTCACGACGTAACGGTGCATCAAGTAACGATCGCAGCTACGACGTAAGGGTTGAGGGACACGTCCGGGCAGTGCTAAGTGAATGCACGGATAACCGCGGCGTCGCGGTGTACAGGGTGCGATCCGGTCCAAACGAGTTGATCGGGAGGGCTCGCGCCGACCATAGGCGATGGTCCGTCCATGTGCCTTTCCGTTCGGGCAGGTACTACGCCCGCGTGCATCGGCGGCCAATCCCTTCTTCCCCGCATGTGTGTCACGGGGGCAAGTCGAAAACGATCACCTGGGCTCGCTCGGTTTGACCTTTCGGATTGTTCCCTTGGGTTGCCGTCTGGTGATTGAGCGGTCTCGTGCGCGGCTTGAGTCGCTCGCCGGCGTGGCGGGTGGCTTAAGGTCCGCCACGCGTCGGTAGGGTTGGGGTGCCGCGAGTTGGCTTCACATGCAGATCTGGTCCGGACACCGATCGCCAACGCGGGCCAGAGGTATCTGCTCTTCCTCGTAGATCGGCGCTGTTGCGTACTTCCCTTGGAGCTGCGAGATGTCGACCACCGCGCCGGGTACGACTGCGTTGTTCGACACCGAGATCGACGCGAACTTCCCTCGTTTGATCAACGGATTGAAGGCCGCTCCGGCCGGGATGTCCACCGTCGAGACAATCACGGAGATTCCCTCTGTGATCACCGGGTCACCTGTGAACTCTCTCCGGACCTGGGCGCAGCTGGTCAAGAGCACCACGAGACACGACACGGCAAAGAGTTTCCGGACCATGGATGACGTCAGCCTTTCACACATCCGCTTGGCGCGGAACGTTCGTTTGGCTACGAGTGGCCGGCCACGTCGGATCTGTGGGAGCGAATGGTCGCGCTATACGGGTGGCGGCGTTCTGGGAACTAGAGTGTCTTCCTCGACACGACTGCGGAGTGTGAGCCATGCCGGGACGCGCATTCATCGGGCTGGGGCGCGATCGGCACCCTGGCGAGTTCGGGACGCCACCGCTTCCAGAAGGTCCGAACATCGGCCGCGTACGCGTCATCATCGGTGCCACCGCAGCTCTCTTTGTGCTCTGGTACGGCTACATCGCTCGCCATTCGTTCGACTGCGGACACATAGCTGAATGTCCCCCCGCGCCTGGCAGAGAACATTCGGTGCTGTGGTGGACATGTCTCGGCTTGCTCGTCGCTGCCGTCGTGATCGGCTGGCCGTATTTCGCCTACGCGTTCCGGAGATTGATCGGTCGTCCTGCTCGGACGTCATAGGTGCCTGACGACGCCCTCCGTGAGCTGCTGCTCCAACTCTCGCCGTCGGCGACGGGACCACCTGCGCACCGCCCTGATCCGCGAGGATCGTGACGAGATCTCCTCCGAGCTTCTGCGATACGGCGACCCCCGTCGCGCCGTTACGGTCTAGGTCAGGCGAGCTACATGCTCGTCGTGGATGCGTTGGATGAAGTCGCTCGCGAGCAAGTTCTGGGAATGGCTTTCACGCTACCCCCAGGATGATCCCGATACCGCCCAGCACGACCCCTCCTACTTTGAGAACCCACACGGCGGCGGAGGGGTGGGGCGGGCGGCTAGCCGACCCTTGTCGGTCGTGACGCCAACGGCGACGGCTGGGCCGACGTGATCGACTCGTTGACGATGTACCCGGACATACGGCGACAGGTGGTGCGGGTCCTGGCCGAGATCGACGCGGAAACCTAGCGCCAGTCCCTTAGGATGCGCAGCATGGTGAAGGTACCCTCCACATCGGCTCTTCTGGCATTGTGGGGCTTCGCCTTCTTGATGGTTGGCAGCAATGTGGCTCTCTCACACGCGCACAACGTATGGCGGATCCTCGGCGTGGTGGCGATGATGGTCGGTGTGGCCATCTTCGTAGTCCTGTCGAGCGCAACGGTGCGTGAGTGGTGGCTCCAGATGCGGAGCCGCGCGCACCGCTGACCTTGTGCCACTGACCCGGGACGTCCGCCGCAAGTTGGTGCGGCTGCTAGCTGAGATTGACGCGGCGAACCAATGAACGTCCTACCCGGCCGTTTCTTGGCGAAGAGGTGACCCAATCATGTCCATAGTTGCCTGGTCGATCCGCGCAAAGACGTGTCCGTTGGTCGCGAGGTCACACCCGACGTGCAAGTCGACCAATAAGACGTCGCCGTCCGGGTAATTGAAGAACAGGGCAGGAACGTCCGTTCCACCCAACGGGCACGCCTTCAAGACATCGGACGAGTACGGGCGAAGACCGTTCAGCCGATCGACGAAGGGGAGGACTTGATCCGTGCCTTCGATGACGCTTCGCGTGTCGTTGCCGCATAGCACGAGGGAAATCGGTTCGCCGGGCACCAGCACGGTCTGCAAGCCAGGCGTGCGATTCCGCTGCAGCAGGCGCGTGTGGTCTTGGTGGCAGCCGCTCGGCATCGGCTGGGCGTAGTCGATGGTGGCGACCGGAGCGTCCGATCCGCATGCAGCCGAGGCGAGTAGGCAAAGGCCGAGCACAACTCGTGGAACGCTCACGCTTCCATCATGCCGCAACCATCTCGCTCGGTGACACAGTGCGAAGGTAGATGTTTGCTTGGGGTCGCGCCTCTAGCGCCAGTTCTTCAGGTCGAACGCCGGATGTACGGCGCGAGGTGGTTCGGCTGACGGCCGAGATCGACGCGAGAAATGACGATGCTTCCTAGCTAACGTCACAGTGGGATCGACTGCACGAGTTGGTCAGCCTCTTCGCGAGACAGGCCGATCGTCTGCACGCTTAGTCCTCCGCTCCGACCCGATTCACTTCAAGCCAGAAGCTTGCTCCGGACATGCGGAAGGGCCTTCCATTCCCCCCGAGGCCCTTCCGCGTTGTCTGTCTGAGGAAGCTTGCTCGTGGAAACCTCGCTCTGGATTCAGACAGCTCTCTTTTGCTCATCTGATCAGTTGGACAAACACTCAGCGGTTTGACTCGACCAGAGACCACGCGTACGTTCGATCAAAGCCGGTCCTCAACCTAGGTGGCATCCGGGCATGCGGAAGGGCCCCCACTCCTAAAGGCCCCTCCGCGTTGTCTGTCTAGAGGAGCTCTCGTGGAAAACTCACTCCCGATCCAGACAGTTCTCCGATACCCACGACTTCGTTTGGACAAACAGAAGGCGGTTCGTCGCGACGTACGACGTTGAGCGAGACCGGTTGCCCGTGTGCCCAGTGGGTGTCGGCGAGCTTCGTGGAAAAGACCGCGCTCGAGCTAAGCGCAGTGACCGAAACCGAAACCGACATGGTCCTCTCTACATACCGGAGTTTCAGGTAGTGCGGCTTCCGGCACGAGGTGTTCGCCGGCTGCCGATATCGAGGGCCTAGGAGGTCTGGCTGTTCGGGCGGGCGGGACCGAGACGTGGATCGCCTCCTTCCGACTTCCCGCCACGCCCGTCCGACATCCACTGACTAACTGGCGCGGCACTCCGCGCTGCTTTGGGAAGGGACGGCACTGGTCAAGTCGTGGAGTAGGCGTTCGGTTGCCCCCTGGCGTGACAACGCCTGGCAGGGTTTCCGTGCCGACACGGCGGGTAACAGGCTTGGACTGAGGGCCCGCAGAGGCAGGCCTCAGTAGGCAAAGGCAAAGGGACCCTGTGAGTTACCGGGGCCCTTTGCCGTCTCGTTTACGGCCCAGCCGTCGGGGTATCCGAGATCAAATGATGACGGACGACGAGGACGAAAGCCGAGGCTACGGAGAGGAAGGCCGGAGCCCGGAGGAACAAGATCGAGGGGCTCAGGGGGATGAAGGGCAAGACAAGGCCGATTCGGGTCCCCATCAGCCCAGCGATGGTCGAGGACACACGCGAGCGGGATCGAACGTCCCCAACGCCGGCAAGGATCCATCCCAGGACCGCCGGGAGTAAGCAGTCGCGCCGCCGCCCGCGTTCGTCCGAGTCGGCACCGCTCGCTACGCTCAGCCGATTTCGGCTGTTTACGTTTCGATGACGGCCCGAGATCGTGCCCAGCTCGGCTTCACCGGGTGGCCGACCTGAGCGATGCCCTCCGGGCAGCGTGGACGGATCGATGCGGATAGTGAGCAACCAAGGGCGACTACACGAGACGCGTGCGAAACCGTCCACCCGGGTATGCCGGTCCGGACCGAAGGAGGTTGACCATGGACCCACAAGCTCAGGGCGGTGACGCCAATCACAGATGCGACTTTTGCGAGGAAGTCTTTCCCACGCAAGAGGAACTCGAGCAGCATGTGAAGGAGCAGCACGGTGATGCTGGGGACCTGTCCGTCCCGGAGGGTACGGGCGGTTCCAAGACCGAGGGCGGCGCTGGCATGGTGCAGTCCGAGTGATCTCGTGCGGTTAGGACGGTGGGACGTACAGCCTCTAGGGGGTGGCATCGGCTGCTTCGCGATGATCCTGATTTCGGTTGTGGCCTCCATCGTCCTGACCGTGTTGGTGAACCTGCTCCTTCGTCATTGAGACGCCTGGACCGGTCCACATGGCGACCGTCCCCCTGGCTCGGTCACTCTACGATGATGCCCGGCGCGTCTGCGAGATCAATCAGGTCGAGCGTCCGCTTCACTTTCTCCGATGGGTTCTTGATGACGAGGGTGCCGCCGTCAGGCCCGCGCACAAGGTTGACGATCGCCCAGATGCCGATGCTGTCGATGAACGTCACCTCCGTGAAGTCGAGGATGATCGTCCCGTTGCGACCAGCAGAAATCTCGGTCATTTGGGGCGCAGTCTCCAGGTCGATCTCACCGCGCAGGACATAGGTCCCAGGGGCTTCCGCGGGCACGATCTCTAGCCGGTCTCTGGACATGCCCATGGTGTACCCAGGTTCGCCGCCTCCGACGCGCGGAGCTTGGAGCGCTCTACCGGCCGCCCTCAGGTCGAGATGCTCGAGGCGACGCTGGCGGAGCGGATCGCGATACAGACCCCGGGGCACCTGATTGGCAACCCGTTTGAGGAGAGACGGCGCTTGGCTGCGGAATCCTGGGCGAGGCTCGCTCGATCTTCCTTAACAATCGACCTTGATATCCGAGTGCTCACGTCACGCATCGGCGGGGTGCCCGGTGGCATCCGAGCAGTCGGGCCTTGTCACGGAGGTGCATGACGTCCTTCGCGACCGGCTGCGGCAACTCTCGCCCTCACCACGGGACAACCCCGCGCCTCCTGACACGCAGCGCGCTCAACCGGTGCTCCGCTGCGGCGACAGGTGCACCATCGTGATCGACTCGCTCACGATGCACCCCCGGACCTCGGCGCAAGTTGACGCGGATGCCAGCCGAGATCGAAGCCGCGAGCTAAGCGCCCCCGAGGGCGAGCCGCGGCCCGCCAGCTAGGGTTCTGGGTGCGACCGTGCGATCAAGAGGCACACGATTCCTAGAACCAAGGTGAACGGACCCCAACCGAAGCGTTCCCATTCACTCGACGACCCGAAGTTCATGAGCGCGCCCAGCACCAAGATACCGGCGAACACCCATGTCGCGACGCGAGCCACGCGATCGCTGACGATCGGGACGTGGTACCCACCACGTCGCAAGACTGCGAGCGCCGCGAAGCAATACACGATGAAGGCGACGCCGCTCGCGATCCGCAATTCCGTTGGTAGCTCCGTCCGCGTGCCGCCATAGGCAGCTGCGCCAAGTGGAGTTCCGAGCGCCAAGGCGAGCTGAAAGACCGCGAGCACCAGGAAGCCTGCCGCGCCGACGACTGCCAGTCGGACACGAGTCGACGTCTGGGGGATTGGCGGGCGAACCGTCGAGGTAGCCATGATGTCCTCCCTCCTCTGCGCCCAGTCTTAGAGACAGCTCGAACC
Organism: uncultured Actinomycetes bacterium; assembly: GCA_963794065.1. GTDB lineage: Bacteria > Actinomycetota > UBA4738 > UBA4738 > HRBIN12 > AC-51. The sequence continues at coordinate 26,920 of CAWCDA010000040.1, forward strand.
GCGCGATGGGCCGCCTGGCACGCCCTATCCGGGACCTCTGCTCAGCTTGGAGGTTCTCTGAAGCCATTTCTTCAGGTCGAAACGCCTAGCTTTACTCTGCCCCGAGTACGACCGACAGTGGCTGCATGCTCAACACTCAGGTCACGCTTGCGCTGATCGCGATCGCGCTTGCCTTCGGCATCGTGTTGCTAGCGCATCTCCCGCGCCGGGTCGTGGTGCTCATCGGCGCTTCAATCGTGGGGGCGGTGGCCGGCGTCCTCACGCTGCTGGCTCTCGGCGTGTCAACCCGCATATGCGACCTCAGCCGACAGCCTGTCGTTGACACCTGTAGCGGGACATACGTAAGCGGGTACCGGCTCCCGCAGTTCATGCAGGGCACCTACACGGACGCGTGGATGATCGGTACAGCCAGTTTGGTCGGGGCCGTGCTCTTGGACCTCGTGGCGCTTGCCGGGATGCGGGCGTGGAGCATGAGGCGCACGGTGCGCGTGCAAGCGTCCGGCTGACTGCGTCCCCATTGTCGACTCACCCTCGACGAAGGGCCTGGCCGGGTAGTGGACACGATTAACGTCGTCGCGGCCCTGGGCCCGGACGTTGCAGGCTCCATCTGGGCGACCTAGCCTCGACCCGTCGGCTCGACGGAAGGGGTCCGCGATGCGGAAGACGGCGTCGATCATCTCGATCCTGGTCGGGATCATCCTGGGACTCGCGGGGTTGGTCACCTGGGGGGTCGTTTCCACCAGACTCTCGGAGCAGAAGATCGTCGTTTCCGAAGACGCCGACTGCCTGGCAGGATGGGAGGTCCGCGATCCGTTCTCGGCCTACTGCCAGGCACAGGTGATCGACAAGCACACCAAGGAGATCACCGGAGGCAAGACCTACGCCCAACTCGACCAGGAAGACCCGAACCGAGCGGTCGCGGCCGATTCCGCGTTCCTGCAGGCGTCGTTGTTCACATCAGTCGTGGCCTTCGGGGTGGCAGCCATGGCCCTGGTCGTCGGGATCACTCTCGCGCTGATCGGCTTCGCCCTGCGTCCCCGCCACGATGCGTACGGCTGAGGCCGCACCCATTCCAAGCGAGAGAGCCGATCGATGAGCAACGACCCAGCGGTTGCGGAGTTCTGGCGCTCGTTCGTCGCGGTGACCGGGATCGACGGTCCGTACACAGCGTGGGCGTTCGGCAACGATCCGGCGATGGCCGATTCGTTGGGCAGACTCGTCCGCGACGGACCGAAACGCGCCACTGCTAGCCTCCTGTCGTCCTACCACGACGACGACGAGCCATTGCCGACGGTGGGCGATCTGAGCGTCGTGCTCGACGGAAGGGGCGAGGCTCTCTGCGTGATCCGCACGGTCAGCGCGGAGGTGCGCGCGTTCGGGCTTGTCGATGAAGCGTTCGCGTGGGTAGAGGGCGAAGGTGACAGGAGCCTCGCGTATTGGCGCGAGGAGCACGTCCGGTTCTTCGCAAACCAGGGCCAGCCGGTCGACGACGAGACCCCCGTGGTCTTGGAGACGTTCGAGCTTCTGTGGCCGAGGATCAACGCTTCGTCCTAACGCCGCCTCGACTGAAAGAGATACCCCGCCCCCACGAGCTGTTTGCGGGGCGGGGTATCTCAGTCGTCCTTCTACTTCGATCCAACGATGGAACAGCGGTAGACCTCGTCCGTCGAGCACGAGCGTGATCTCAGGATTGGCCCCAGCCGCAGCCGCCAGAACCTCATCCTCAGACGTGAACTGGTGGGGAGTGACTCCCGCGTTGAAGACGATGAGCACCTGGTGCCACAGGGGGTTGAACCCCTCACCCTGGATGGCATCGATCACCGAAAGGAAGTCCTGCTCCTCGTCGAGGTCGTTCGAGGCGTAGATCGTGTTGACGCCCTTGTTCTGGGCGAGCAGCGGGCCAGACGCCGGCACCTCGAACATGTTGACGGTGACTTGCTGTCCCTCGTAGAAGACGGGCCTTTGAGTCGAAGCGCCGTTCGGGCTCCCCTGCGCGAGCGCCGCGCCGCCCGTGAGGGCAACGAACAGCCCCCCGGTGACGAGGATGACTCCGATCCTCGATGTGACTCTGTTCAACCGCATGCTGACCCTCCCTTGTGTCGAAGCGGGACCATCCCGCACCGTGCAGGGGAGTACGGGCGGTGCGCATCAGGGTTCACCGAAATTCGGTGAACGTTCGGCGGACGAGGCTCCCGACCGGTGACTTGGGTTCGCACATCCGTTGTGAGGATTCGTTCTCGGGGCAGCTTGAACTCGAGGCGGGCACCCGGTGGCCGGGGTAGACACCTTGGGCCATTGTGCGCTTCGTGTGACCGATTCTTCCGGCGAACCGTTCATTCTGGCCATGGCCGTTCGATGAACAGGCATGGAGTCTGGACCGGTCGTGCTCAGTCTGGTCTGCCCTGGCTGTGGGCGATCGTTCGCATCTGCCATGCAGATGGCACCCAGCCTCTTCGAGCAGATCAGATTGAGCAGGATGCTTGAGTGCTGTCCCCACTGTGATGAGGCGTACCGATTCTCCAAGAGCGACTATCTCTACCGGCCCCCTGACGACGACGGATCCGAGTAGTCGATCGCGAACAGCCTTGCGCATGGCTCCTCAGGCTCTCTGCCGGACCTCCGCCCCCCTTAGCCAGCGACCTGATCACAGCGTTCGACCCGCGGAGGTCTTCGAGTGACGGCATCGCTCAGACGGCATGCCGCCACAGGTGGCGTATCCTCGCGGCATGAGCGGCTACCCCTGTAGCTCCCCGGGATGCGAGAACGCCGCCACGTGGGCGGTGTTATCCGAGCAGCCACGAGAGGGCGATCCCTCCGACTGGGATGTCTGGAACTACACCGGTACCCTCGCGTGCGACGGACACCGGGACAGAGCCGAGGATGAAGCCATGGCAGCCGAGAAGCACTACCGCCTCATCGCTGTATCGGCGTCTTGAGCACTTCCGGCGAAAGGTTGCAGGCAGCCCGGCGATCGGTCCACCTACGAGACCGCTGACGGGTTTCATGCCCCGTTACTGGCCGGGCCATCCACGAACGCGGCGGCGTGATCGGCCACCCACTCGCGGAACGAGCGCGGCGGCGATCCGAGGACGTCGAACACCGTCGAGGTGGTGTACGCCCGCGTTCCCATCGTTGCGCCCCACGCGGCGAGCAGCATGTCCACGGCGGGGCGCGGCCAGCTTCCCTCGGTCTCGTTCCGAAACTCGTCCGGCGTCAGCTCCTCGAACGGGATCCGACGCCCCAGAACGTCACCGATGATATCGACCTGCTCTGCTTGACTCAGGGACTCAGGGCCCGTGAGGACGTAGTCGCCTCCAGCGTGTCCGTCCTGATACAGGGTCTGCGCCACGACCGCTGCCACGTCGCGGTCATCGACAGGTGCCGTTTCGGCAGCGCCGTACGGCCAGCGGACGACACCGTTCGTGCGGATCGCGGGTGCCCACCAGGCCAGCACGTTCGACGCGAACATCCCCGGCCGGATGATGGTCGACTCGAGGCCGGTGTCCGCGATGCGCCGCTCGATATCGGCGTAGAGCACCGCCATCGGATTCGGTTGCTGGAAGAACGGGTGGTCGATGTTGTGCGGCGCTGAAAGGAAGACAACACGCCGCGCGTGGGTCGCGATACGGTCGACAACCGCCGGAGCCGTCTCTGGCGGAGCGGTCCAGACGAAGAAGACGGCACCCACACCCCGCAGTCCTGCGTCGAGTGATTCAGGCACGGTGAGGTCGCCGCTGACGACCTCGACCTCTGCCGGGAACTCCGCCGACTCGTCGGAACCGTGGGTGAGCGCGCGAACCGGGACGCCCGCGTGAACGAGCAGGTCGATCACAACCCGTCCGACCCGGCCTGTCGCGCCGGTGACGAGTACCGGAGGCACTCCTGTCATGAGCACCTCGATATCGTCCGTGGCGACCGCACTGAGTGCATCATCTCATCCTCCTGCGCGTCAGTCTGAGGATGTCACCCGAGGGCTCATCGCAGGTGAAGTCGGTAGGGTGGTTGGTGGCCATCAGCCGGATCGGATTCGGCGAGGCGTCTACTGGGGGGAGTCAGTGGTGAGTCCACTGAGAAGAACCGCGTTCATCGCCGGGTTGCTCTTCATCGTCACATTCGTCGTCTCCATCCCCGCTGCGTTGTTCTTGTACGCGCCGGTGTTGGATCACACCGACTACATCGTCGGCAGTGGCGCCGACAACCGCATCGCATTCGGAGTGCTCCTCGAGATGATCCTCATCGTCGCGAACATCGGCACGGCGGTAGTGCTCTTCCCGATCCTCAAGCGGCAGAACGAGGCACTCTCGCTGAGCTATGTGGCCGCCCGCATCATGGAATCCACGTTCATCGCCGTCGGTCTCCTCAGCCTCATGGCGATCGTCACGTTGCGGCAGGACCTCGCGGGGACGGGCGCGGACGCGGCCTCGCTCGACGTTGTGGGCAGGTCCCTCGTCGCGGTCCACGATTGGACGTTCCTGCTCGGCCCCGGCTGGATCGTCGGTCTGGGGAACGGGCTGATCCTGGGCTATCTGATGTACGCGTCAGGCCTGGTGCCCAGACGCATGACGTATCTCGGACTTGTTGGAGGCCCGCTGATCATCATCTCCGGGACCGCCGTCCTGTTCGGCGCGATCGAGCCCGGCTCCTCCGCCCAGGTGATCGCGACTATCCCCGAGTTCTTCTGGGAGTTGTCGCTCGGCATCTACCTCATGGTCAAGGGGTTCAAGCCGTCTCCCATCACCGCCGGATTCGGCACGCAGGTCGACGTGGCCTAGCTGGTTCCGGCGATGGATGAGCCGGGTCGTGCAAGGATGACGGCCCATGAGGACGAGGGGCCGCTTGATCGGCGCGGGGCTTGTGCTGCTGACCGCATGCACCACCACCACGACGACCATCACCGCCGCTCCTTCAGGCTCGACGTCACTGCCGGGTGTCATCAGTAGTCCGTCGCCCACGCCGACCCCTGAGCGCGAGCGCCCGGAAGTCAGAGGCGCGTTCAGCGAACATGACTGGGTCGAGGGCAAGCGTCTCGGTCTCGCCGGCGGCAAGATCCACAACGCCGAGGGCTGCACGTTGCACACCTATACGGTGGACCGGAATACCCGTGGTGCCTTCCGGTCCAGGTGCCAGTCGTGGGAATCGGAAGGGTATGACATCTCGATCTTCTACGTGGGCCTCAAGAACGTGCAGCGTCATGCGCTGAGCTTCGATCTGCGCAACTTCGCACTCGTCACCCGAGACGGCCGAAGTTTCGTCCCCGTGAACGTCAGGTCGAAGGCGGAGACGCCGCCGAACTTCCTGCCCCGGACAGGCAAGCTCCCACCGCACTCGCACGTTTTCGGTTATCTGACTTTCGATGGTCGTGCAACAGGCGCCGTGCCGGCCCGACTCAGCTACATCGACGGCGACCAAACGCTCACGGTCGTCTTTGACGGGAAAGCCGGCAAGGAGCCATAAGCATCGGCGCTGGCGCGGGTTCGGCGGCTCGGGGTAGGGTCGAAACAATGGAATACGAAGACTTGGACATCTCGCAGATCGCGGTCGGCGCGAACGTCCGTGGGGCGTACCGAGGGGAGAAGACGCACACGATCCCCGCCTTCGGTGACGAGCCGGAGCGAACCCTCGCACGGGTGTTCCTCGATACGGGCGGGGGCCCGGCCGCCGTGCAGGTCAACGAGCAGGCGATCGAGAACATGAAGGCGCTCAATGTGACAGACGGCGACGCGCTGATCGTCAGTCGGATCGCTGAAGATCAGTACGACGTCGTGCGCGACGTCACGGACGAGTAACCCCGATCTCGTAGGCCGCTGATCAGCGCCGCTTCGCGGTCGACTCCTTCGCCGTCACCTTGCGAGCAGCCGATTTCTTGGTCGCCGGCTTCCGCGCACGCGTCTTCGCGGTGGCCTTCTTGGCTGTGCGCGTCTTTGCGGTGGCCCTCTTCGCTGTGCGCTTCTTGGCGGTGGCCCTCTTCGCTGTGCGCTTCTTGGCAGTGGCCCTCTTGCTTGTCGACTTCTTGGCCGACGACTTCTTCGCGCCCGCTCGCTTCGCCGTGGCCTTCTTCGCCGTGGACTTCTTGGCGGTTGGCTTCTTCCGGCTCGACTTCTTCGTGCTGGACTTCTTGGCCGTCGCCCGCTTCGGTGAGCGGCCGCCGGCCCGTGCGGCGCGCGCCTTCAGGTTCTCAGCGACATCGTCGGCCTTGTCGACCGCGACGTCTTCGAGACCGTCGACAACCGCCCCCACCACATCCTGAGCGGTGTCGGTCGCCATGACCTTCTTCCCCATCTGCTTGCCGGTCTTCGCCACCTCTTTGGTCCCTTGCATGCCCAGCTCCCATCCTCGGGTCGTGAGGACCCTCTACCCAGGTGTCGCGCCGCCCAACCCAGCGACTCCCGTCAAGCCGATCGCTCCCACAGATCCCATCGCCTGATAACGCGCATGCCGGACCGCTCGTAGAGCGCCGTCGCGCCGGTCGGGTTTCCCGCGTCGACGTTCAGCACCACGCTGGACACGCCGCGCTCGGCGAGGGAGGCGAACGACCGGCGGATCAGCGTGGCCGCGATCCCGCGCCCACGATGGGACGGGAGGACCCCGACCTCATCGATCCAGCCGTGCTCGCTCGCGACGTGCGCGCACGATGCGCCGACGGGAGTGCCGCTGTCCTTGGCGAGCAACCAGAGCTGCGGATCGTAGTTCGGGCTCTGCCGATAGTCGTCGGCCCACTCGTCGAACGGCTCCGGGTGGTAGCCCCAGTCGTCGGCGAACGCCTCCGTGAGGATCTCGTGCACCGCCCGGAGGTCCTGACCAGCGGGATCGATCCCGCCGACCTCGATCCCTTCGGGCCCAGAAGTCGGCTCGATCGGTCCCTCGAGATCGATCCCCATGTGCCAGAAATGGCGAACGGGACGAAGGCCTCGGAGCTCCAGCATCGCCGCCGCAGCACGGTCTCCGGCGTTGATCGAGTGCCGAAAGGTGGGGTCCGGCACACCGGCCAGCAGCTGCGCCGCCCGCTCCTCGATCCTGTCCAACAGGCGAGCGCCGAGCCCCCGACCTCTGTGCGCAGGGTGAACGACCCCCCAGGACCCCACGACGGTGGGCTCCTCGTGCACGGCCTGCCCGTAGGCGACGATCGTTCCCGCTCCGTCGGCGATGATCCACGCGTCGGTCCCGACGTCGAATCCAGCGCGGTTCCACTGTCGCCGGAGGAAGTCCGCGCCCAGCACGACCCCGCCGGCTTCGTCGATCTCGTCCGCGTTCAACACGCCGACCGACGCGTCGAAGTCGGCTTCGGCCGCCGCTCGGAGCACGTATCCAACGGGGAGGTCCACTCCGCCAACACTAGCGTTCGCACAGCTGCGGGCGGCATCTCGTCCGCCTACACTCCAGGTCCGTCGTCGCGGGGAGTCGCATGTGGCCTGAGGGGAAGCGCTGTGCCGTTGCCTTCTCGTTCGACTTCGATGCCGAAGAAGGGGTCCTGGCCGACGACCCGGCGAACGCCGAGCGGCCCGGCGTGCTGTCGCAGGGCACGTACGGTGCGAAGGTCGCCGTCCCCTTGATCCTGGAGTTGCTGGCCGCAAAGGGCGTCACCGCGACCTTCTTCATCCCGGGTCGCGTCGCCGAGCGACACCCCGATCGGGTCGAGCGGATCGTCGCCGCCGGACACGAGATCGCCCATCACGGCTACACGCATACCCCTCCGAGCGAGCTCAGCCGCGAGGAAGAAGACACCGAGCTCGCCAAGGGCCTCGAGGTCCTCCGTTCGTTCGGCGCCGCCGTCATCGGTTACCGCTCGCCCGCGTGGGACTTCAGTGCGAACACGGAGGAACTGCTTGTGCGTCACGGCTTCGTCTACTCGTCGAACTTCATGGACGACCTCGTGCCGTACCGGCGCGAAGGATCGAGGATCGTTGAGCTGCCCATCCAATGGACGCTGGACGATGCCGCCCATTTCTGGTTCGACGCCGCCAGCTGGAACAAGAAGATCTCCACCGCGGAGGAGGTCCGTCAGATCTGGGAAGGGGAGTTCCAGGGCTACCATCGGCTGGGCGGCGCGTTCGTCCTGACGATGCACCCGCAGATCATCGGACGCCCCTATCGGATGGAGCTGCTCGAGAGGTTCATCGACTTCGTGCACGGCCACGACGACGCGTGGGTCGCGACCTGCCGCGAGATCGCAGCGAGGGTGCCGTGACCACGTTTCCGCACATCCGTGTCGAGGGCACCCCCCGCGAGCGCGGCCGCGCCTACGGCGAACAGGCGCGCGACCGCGTCCACCGATCCGTGGAGGCCTACCGCGAGGTGTTCGCGGCCTATGCCGGTTGGGATTGGGACGCGGTCACCGAGCGGGCGCGCGCCTACGAGGCGCCGATCGAGCGGTTCGATCCACGCTACCTCGAAGAGATCCGCGGCATCGCCGAGGGGGCCGGCCTCCGTGACGCGGACGTGCTGGCGATCAACGTGCGCACCGAGGTCATGTTCGCGGCGAAGGCGCGCCAGGCCGGAGCCGAGGCCCGCCGTGTTGGGGAGTGTTCCGCGTTCGCCGTCACGCCGGATCGCAGCGCCGACGGCCACACCCTGATCGGGCAGAACTGGGACTGGCTCCTGCACGCCGCCGACACGTGCGTCGTGCTCGAGGTGCACCAGGACGACCGGCCCGACTACGTCACGGTCGTCGAGGCGGGTCTGCTCGCCAAGACCGGGCTGAACTCCAGCGGCATCGGGTTGGTGACGAACGCCCTTGTCAGCGACGCCGATCGCGGTGAGCCCGGCATCCCGTATCACGTGGCTCTACGCGGCGTCCTCGACGCGGAGAACATCTCCGACGCGTACGCCGTGCTGCAGCGAGGGTTCCGATCCTCCTCGGCGAACTATCTGATCGCGGCCGCCGACGGGCTCGCGGTGGACGTCGAGGGCATGCCCGGGGATTTCGACCGGTTGTTCCCGTCGTTCCCGACCGACGGCGTGCTGTTGCACACGAACCATTTCCGGTCCGAGCGGTTTACCGGCAGCGACGTCGGACAGTGGCTCATGCCCGACAGTCCCTTCCGGCTTGAGCGGCTCGCCGCACGGGTCGCCGATGAGCCGATGCTGTCGCTCGACACCTTCCGTGAGGCGCTGGCCGATCACGCCGACTACCCGTCGGGCGTCTGCTGCCACCCGGACGCGCGCTCCGCGAGGCTGGATCAAGGGACGACGGTGGCGTCGATCCTGATGGACCTCGACACGAAGACGATGTGGGTGGCCGACGGGCACCCGTGCGTGACCCCGTACCGAACGCTGGACTACGGCTCGTTCCTGTCGAAGCCCTCGCTGGTGGCCGAGCGATAGCTCACTGGGGAGGCCGCACTGGGCGGGCTATGGTTCGCGCGTGGATCCGTCCCTTGAGGCCATCGTGCTCTATCTGGACGTCGACGGGATCCGGCATCTGTTCCCGCACGGGGGCACGACCTTGCGCGCGCCGTGGGACCCGGATCTGGACCCGGCCGAGTCGATCGTGGACGCGGTGGCGAACATCGGGGTTGCCCCCCAGATGGTGCACTCGACGTCCTGGCGGGTCGTACGGGGGCAGGTCGTGCTGACGTTCCTGGTCGTGATCGAGGCCCCACCGCGGCGGCCGGTGAGGTTGCGCGGGAGCGTGACCCTGCGCCTGGGTTCGGGGGACGAGAAGGCTACGGCAGCTACGGCTGGTCGAGCGATACGGCCATGTGCCAGTGTAGGGACCTTCCGGCGGCCCGCTAATCGTCCGCCAGCTCGTCCGCGAGCAGGGCGAGGGCGAAGATCCGCCAGGCGACCCCGGGCTCGGACTCGGAGCAATTCCACGGCTCCGGCGACGTTCGGGAGGCCGTCGGCCTCGAGCGCGGCGAGCGCGGCGGCAAGGGCATCGCGCCGCTCAGGCGTGTCGAGCTCGGAGGCGAGCCGCTCGACGGCGACGGAGTCGAGGTCGAGGTCGCGGTGCGGGTCGCCGCCGGCGGCGAGGACGAGCATCGCGCGCCGCCGCGCGGCTTTCAGCTCGCCGTCGTCGATCGGCACGGAGCCGATCGCGAGCCAGGCGAGCGACACGAGCAGCTCGGGCGAGTGCGGGTCGAGGCCCGCGGCGTCGAGCTGCCTCTAGCCGGGGTCGCGACAATCGCCCGCCTCGCCCTCGCAGCAGCCGAGCTTGAAGTGGCACTTCGCGCACTGCCAGGTTCCCTGGCGCCACTCCATCTCGGCGCCGCAGCGCAGGCAGATCTCTCTCGTCTCGACGGTCATGCCCGAGAGCGTACGGATCGCGTCAGTCGGCGTAGTACTCGTCGGCGATCGAGAGGACGTCGTCGAGGATCGCGACGCCCTCGTCGAGCTCGTCGCGCGTGATCGTGAGCGGCGGGCAGACCATGATCATGTTCCAGTGCGTCATCAGGTAGAGGCCGCGCTCGAGCGCCGCCTTCGTCGAGACGCGCCACCGGTGCGGCGTCTTCGCCGCCGCCGTTGAACGGCACGAGCGGCTCGCGCGTCGCGCGGGACTTGACGAGCTCGAGACCCCAGAAGCAGCCGAGGCCGCGCACGTCTCCGATCGACGGATGCTTCGCTGCAAGCCCGTCGAGCGCCTCGCGGAAGACGTCGCCCATCTCGGCCGCGTGCTCGACGATGCCTTCCTCGCGGAACGCCTCGATCGACGCGACGCCGACCGCGCACGCGAGCGGGTGCCCGCTGTAGGTGAGCCCGCCGGAGAAGAACTTGTCGCGCACCCAGGCGGCGAGCGGCTCGCGGATCGCCATCGCGCCGAGCGGCACGTAGCCCGAGTTGATGCCCTTCGCCATCGTGAGGATGTCGGGGACGACGTCCCAGTGGTCGACGGCGAACCACTTGCCGGTGCGGCCGAAGCCCGCCATCACCTCGTCGGCGATCAAGAGGATCCCGTACTTGTCGCAGGTCGCGCGGATCGACTGGAGGTAGCCGTCGGGCGGGACGATGATCCCGTTCGTTCCGGTGACCGTCTCGAGGATCACGGCGGCGACGGTGTGCTGCGCCCTCGTACTGGAGGATCTCCTCGAGGTGCGGCGCGCCCGTGCAGACGGGGCACGGGTCCGGGTGGCCCGCGGGGCAGCGGTACGTGTACGGGTCGAACATGCGCACCACGCCGGGGATGCCCGGCTCGGCGTTCCAGCGGCGCGGGTCGCCGGTGAGCGTGATCGCGCCGCCGGTCGCGCCGTGGTAACTCCGGTAGCGGGCGATGATCTTGTCGCGGCCGGTGTACCAGCGCGCGAGCTTGATCGCGTTCTCGTTCGCCTCGGCGCCGCCGTTCGTGAAGAACGCCATCGAGAGGTCGCCGGGCGTGACCTCGGCGATCAGGCGCGCGAGCGTCGAGCGCGGCTCCGTCGCCATCGGCGGCCCGATCGTGCAGAGCTTGTCGGCCTGCTCCTTGATCGCGGCGACGAGCCGCGGGTGCTGGTGGCCGATCGACACGTTCACGAGCTGCGACGCGAAGTCGAGGTAGCGCTTGCCCTCGTAGTCCCAGAAGTAGCGCCCCTCGGCGCCCGCGACGGGGATCGGGTTGAGCGCGTTCTGCACCGACCAGGAGTGGAGGACGTAGCGCTTCGCGTCGTCCACGATCTGCTCTCCGAGCTGGGGATTCGTCTCGATCGTCGCCATGCCGAGAGCCTAGCGCTAGGCTGACCCGGACTATCGAGGAGGCGCCGAAATGACCGAGCTCGCAACCCCGCCCGTCGAGCAAGAAACGGGCGTCACGCGGATCAGCCACTGGATCGGAGGGCGCAGCGTCGCCGGGCAATCCGGCCGCAGCGGCCCCGTCTACAACCCGGCGACCGGCCGCCAGAGCGGCGCGGTCGACTTCGCCACCGTCGAGGAGGTCGACGCCGCGGTCCAGGCCGCGAAGGCCGCCTACGTCGAGTGGCGGCGGGTGTC
>CAWCDA010000041.1:0-18029 GCA_963794065.1 uncultured Actinomycetes bacterium
ACCGACGCGTCGTTCAGCCCGAGGTTCAGGACCGTGTCCATCATGCCGGGCATGGAGAACTTGGCGCCGCTCCGCACGCTCACCAACAGAGGATCCTCGGGATCACCCAGCGACGTACCCATCGCCTCCTGCAGCGACGCGAGATGCGTCCCGGCCTCCTCGAGCATCTCGGGCGGGGCGCCGCCCTCCCGAAGGAACGTGAGGCAGGCCTCGGTGGTGATCGTGAAGCCGGGCGGCACCGGGATGCCCATGTTCGTCATCTCGGCGAGGTTTGCCCCTTCCCACCGAGCAGATCCTTCATGTCCTTGTTGCCTTCGGAGAAGTCGTAGACGTACTTGGTCACTGCATGCCTCCGGCAGGGTCGGTCGAACGCGGAGCCGTCAGTCTACGTTCCGCTCGCCGCAATCTGCGCGAGGAAGGCCGCAGCCATCTCGGGTCGGATCCCCTCGGGAACCGCCATGTAGTGCCCGTCGACGATGTCGCGGACCGCCGTCCATGCCTCGACGAGCACCCGGGGGTCGGTCGTGAACCTCGTGGAGAGGCCTGAGATCACCTGCACCTTCGGATTCGCCGCCCGCGCCTGCGCTGCGGCACGACCAACCACGTCGGCGTAGCGGGCGGGTTCCGTTTCAAGGTACTGAGCCTGCACCTCGACGACGTCGGCGACGCGTGCGGCATCCGCCGTGATGCCGCAGCGCAGGAAGGTGTCCTCGGCGGACTCTCCCGGATCCGGCCCGCACGTCGCCCCGGGCACCCCGACGAGGTTGGGGTGCGGCGTAACGATCACCTCGTAGCCGGCCGTTCGCGCCGCGGAGGCGAACGCATGAATGGCGGCGACAGGGTCGCGCTGTTCCGGATCCGGCGTGTGCGCCCAGCGCTCCGGGTCATACATCACAGCGGCGACCCCCTCGGGGATCGCGCCGGCCGCCAGATCCAGCTCGAACTGCGCCTCGCTCGCCCAACTCACGGCGTAGACGGCGTCGTTGTAGCCGCCGAGCGCGAACGAGGACGGTTGGTCGAAGAATTGACCGGCGACGTCTGCATCTTGGTCATGCAGCGCTCGGATCGTCCCCAAGGTGGCGACCCAGGTCTGGCCGTGCGGCGGCCCCGGGCTTCCGTGCACATTCAAGGGGACGGCGACCGCTGCGGCCACCAGCACCAGCGCCAGCGGCGCGGCCCAGCGAAGCCATCGCCGTTTCACGGCCGGAGTGCGGCGGCTGCGGCGTCCCTGGCGCCGTTGGCGGTCGCGAACACGGCGGTCACCTTCTCGCCGTCCCGCGTGATCGTGGGATGTGCCCCGCCCGCCGCCGCCCACTGCTCGAGAGCGGACGCAAACGCGGTGGCATCCTGGTTCGTGTCCCAGGCGGTGCGGAGCGCAACGACGACGTCGGTTCCGTCGGTGAAGGCGCGATAGACGCCGCCGTCCCAACCGGCGGCCGCATCGTCGGCGATGCCGTCGTCGAGCCGGAGCGCAAACATCGCACGAAGCCATTCCTCCCCGACCGTCATCGCGTCGAGATCGCCCCAGCTCGGCCCGAGCGCCTCGGTCAGGTCGGGGATGTCGACGGCGGTCGGTCGGTCATCGGGAAATCGGTCGGGGTGGATCACCTGCTCGGTCGAAACCGGGAACCGCTCGAACGCTCGGTCCACCGCCGCGGTCCCGCCCGTACCGGCCAGGGTGCCGACGTAGGCCATGCCATCGGTGTAGGGCCAGACGTTGAGCGCGTAGAGGAACGGTGGCACACCCTCGGGCGGGGTCCCACCCGCTGCGGCCTGGGCGATCGCATCGATCAGATCCGACAGGCTGAGGTTGGGGTTCTCGGCCATGGAAGCCGCCGAGAAGTACTGCGCGCTCCCCTCGACCAACCCGAGCGCTGCGGCGGCGCGCTCGTCCTGACACGAGCCCACGAGGGCGTCGAGTCGCGTGAGATCGAACGTCTGATCGTCCAGCGCGTGCGTGAGCTCGTGGGCCAGGGTCAGCCGTTCGCTGAATCCCAGGTCGCCGGAGCCCAGGTACACGAGCTCGCCGGTCTCCGGGTCGTAGAACCCGACGACCTCTCCGGTGAGAAACGAGCGATACGCCTCGTGAAGATCCGCGTCGGTCGGGATCACGCCGATCGTCCGCCACGCGACCGTCCGGCGGTCGTAGAGGTCTTTCGGGTAGTACGCCTGGAAACTCTCCTGCAGACGCCGGTCCATCTCCTCGTTCGAGATGCCCTCCGCCTTGGGCGGCGTGGTGAACGTGTGACCGCGCGCGGTCTCGACCGCGCCCGCGATCTGCGCCAGTTCGGGGGGAAGCGTGCCCGAGGCCGGCGTCCCCGACGGGCTCGAGAGCGGCACGCACAGGTCGCGGATCGCCGCCCGTGCGGTCGCCGCCCCGCCGGGTGAGACCGACGGGATCGGGAGCGCGTCCCCTGTCGGGGTGGAGGCATCGTGCCCCGCATGGGATGTCGTCGCGGCTGTGCAGGCGGTCAGCGCCACGAGCAGTCCGATCGCGACGACGAGTCGGCGCGTCACGCGTCGTGGTCCCGAACGTGTCGGGCGAGCGCCGCCATCGCGCAGGCTATCGCCGCCACCGAGAGCCCGATCGACACGTACAGCGGCGTGAGCGACGAAAGGAACGTGACCGCCGCGCCGCCGATCAAGGCGCCGGCGGCCACCAGCAACGCGAACGACGCGAAGTACAGCCCGAACCCGGCGGTGCGGCCGCTCACAGCCGCTCCCCCAAGTAGTCGGTCACCTCGGCGATCGCGACACGCTCCTGGGCCATCGAATCGCGCTCGCGCACCGTGACCGCCTGATCATCGAGCGAATCGAAGTCGACGGTGACGCAGTACGGTGTGCCGATCTCGTCCTGCCTGCGGTAGCGACGCCCGATCGCGCCGGCGTCGTCGAACTGGCTGATCCAGCGCTGGCGGATCAGACCGTGCACCCGCTTGGCCTCGGGGGTGAGCCGCTCGTTGCGCGACAGCGGCAGGACCGCGACCTTCACGGGCGCCAGATCCTTGTGCAGGCGCAACACCGTTCGCTTCTCGATCGTGCCTTTCGCGGTGCGGGCCTCGTCGACCGTGTAGGCGTCGATGAGGAATGCGAGGAGTGCCCGATCGACGCTGACCGCCGGCTCGATCACGAACGGGTGATAGCGGATCTCCTTCTCCTGGTCGAAGTAAGAGAGATCTTGGCCGCTTGCCGCCTCGTGCGCCTTCAGGTCGTAGTCGGTGCGGTTCGCGACGCCCTCGAGCTCTGCCCAGTCGGTCCAGGGGAAGGCGAACTCGATGTCGACCGTCCGTTTGGCGTAGTGACTGAGCTCGTCGGGCTCATGCTCTCGGACGCGAAGGTGCTCGGCCTTCAGGCCGAGGTCCAGGTACCACTGCATGCGCATATCGATCCAGGACTGATGCCAGTCCTCATCGGTTCCCGGCTCGACGAAGAATTCGAGCTCCATCTGCTCGAACTCACGCATGCGGAACACGAAGTTGCCAGGCGTGATCTCGTTTCGGAACGACTTCCCGATCTGTGCGATCCCGAACGGGATCTTCTTGCGGGAGGTCGTCTGCACCAGCGCGAAGTCGGCGAACATCCCCTGCGCGGTCTCGGGACGCAGATAGACGGCGTTGTCGTCGTCAGGGACCGGGCCCATGTGGGTCTTGAACATCAGGTTGAAGTTGCGCGGGTCGGTGAACCCCTTGCCGCCGCAGTTAGGGCAGACGCGTGGCTCCGGCAGATGGTCCTCGCGGAACCGCTGGTGACAGCTGAGGCATTCGACGAGCGGATCGGCGAACACCTCCAGGTGGCCGCTCGCCTCCCAGACCTTGGGCGACATGATCACCGCGGCGTCGAGACCGACGACGTCGTCGCGATGTTGCACCATCGTGCGCCACCACGACTGCTTGATGTTGTTCTTGAGTTCGACACCCAATGGGCCGTAGTCCCACGAGGATCGGAGGCCGCCGTAGATCTCGGAGGACTGGAAGGCGAAGCCGCGGCGTTTCGCGAGCGAGACGATCTCATCCATCAGGTCTGGCACCTGGTGGCTCCTTTCGGATTCCCGGCCGCCGGATGCGGCCGCTGGCGTGAAGGCCATGGTACGTGGCGCCGGAGAGCTTCTCGAGATTCGCGACCATCGTCGCGGAGTCTCCACACCGCGAACGAGGCCCACGGGGGATCGATTTCGTACTCGATTTCCGGTAGGGCTGGGAGGCCGATACGTTCGGGTGCTTGAGGTTTGCGGGCCATGGATTAGGTTGCCGAGAGCGTCTCGTTTCGTGAGGGGGTTCCCCGGATGGTCCTCAGGCTGAATCGCAACGATCGCGCGACCGATGCTTCGAGTATGACCGCGCCTCGTACCTGCCGCGCATGCGGGGCACCGCTCTCGGGCGACGTCCGCTGGTGCCTGCGCTGCTACGAGCCGGCCCGAGAGCTCACCCCTCGAGCGGCAGTCTGGGAGCCGGGCTCGTTCGTCGACGCACCGACGGTGACGGGCCCCTCGGTTGCCCATTCGTCGCGCTGGGAGAAGTCGGTCACGACCTTCGGACCAGTCGGTCGCATCGCGTGGACCTGTGTCGTCGCCTTGCTCCTCCTATCGTCGGCGACGGGGAACCCGTTCCTGCTCCTGTTCGAGCTCCCGGTCGCGGTCGTAGTGCTCAAGGGGGTCTGGGCCAAAGGCTGGGTCGTTCCGCAGGACCCAGAGAGCGGTCGGCTCCGCGACGCGCTCCCCGATGAGCACCCATCGAGCTGGCTCGAGGACATCGCCGACATCAAGCAAACGGTCTGGCTGACCCTCGCCGGGCTCGTGGTGATGGGCTCGATCATGTACGGCCCCCCGGTCGTGAAGTTCGCGGCCATCGCGGCGGCCGTGGTCGCGGGCTGCGTCGCCTTCTTCCGCGGGCCGCTTGGCCGAGCCTAGGCGTCCTCGGCCAGGCCGCCGAAGCGCCGTTCGCGCTTCTGGAAGTCGCGGATCGCCTCGTAGAGATGCTCGCGATTGAAGTCAGGCCAGAACACCGGCGTGAACCACAGCTCGGAGTACGCCAGCTCCCACAGGAGGAAATTGGACGTGCGCATCTCGCCGCTCGTGCGGATCAACAGGTCCGGATCAGGCATGTCGGGCGAGTACAGCCGTGACGCGATCGCCTCGTCGTCGATCTTGGAGGGTTTCAGCGTGCCCGCCTGCACCTCGCGCGCCAGTTGCTTGACGGCGTCGACGACTTCTTTGCGCCCGCCGTAGTTGAACGCGATCGTCAGCGTCGTGCCGGTGTTGTGCCTGGTGAGCTCCTCGGAGATCTCGATCTCCTTCAGGACGCTTCGCGGCACGCGCCAGTCTCGGCGCCCGATGAAGCGGATCCGGACGTTCATCGTGTTGAGCTCGTCACGGCGACGCCGCAAGAGTCCACGGTTGAAGTTCATCAGGTACAGGACCTCGGCCGGTGGCCGCGACCAGTTCTCGGTGGAGAACGCATACACGGTCAGCCACCGCACCCCGACCTCGACCGCACCCTTGACCGTGTCCCACAGCGCTTCCTCGCCCGCGCCGTGGCCCTCGGTGCGCGGCAGGCCACGCTGCGTGGCCCACCGGCCGTTGCCGTCCATCACGATCGCGACGTGGGCTGGCACCTTCGTGCGGTCGATGTCATGCAGATAGCTACTCATCGGGCGGTCCTCACGAGCATCGGCACCGACTTCATGCGGCGCTCCAGGTGGTACTCGGTGAACCCGACGAGCATCGAGCGCGCCTCGGTGGCCAGGCGTGGATCGGGCCGCTCGGTCGCGCCCACCGTCGACAGATCCGTACCCGCCAGGTGCGCGAGGAAACGCAGGGCGTCGGGCGAGACGGCGCCCGCCTCGGCGTCGCTACAGCGCGCGCAGACGGCGCCGCCGAGCCCGGCGGACCACAGCCGCACGTCGGGCGAGCCGCAGACCGCGCAGGCGGTGAGCGCAGGATGGAACCCCGACAGGGACAGCAGCTTCAGCAGGAACGACTCGGCGACGATCGTCGGATCCTGCGGCCCGGCGTCGAGCGCCCGCAAACCGTTCAACAGCAACAGCGCCAGGGGCACGTTGCGCTCGTGTTCCTCCGCGACCTTGTCGACGGCCTCGACCATCGTCTCGGCAGCGGCAAACAGCGAGAGGTCGTCGCGGATGTGTCGGTGCGGCGACACGATCTCGGCCTGCGTGATGGTGTCCAGGGAGCCTCGGCCTCGATAGAGCATCAGGTTGACGTGCGTGAATGGCTCAAGCCGGGCGCCGAACCGGGAGGTCGTCTTGCGAACCCCCTTGGCGACCGCTCGCACCTTCCCGGAGCCCTGGGTGAGGATGGTCACGATCTTGTCGGCCTCACCGAGCTTCATCGAACGCAGGACGATCCCCTGCTCCTTATAGGGAGGCATGCGCGGATGGTAGCGCCCGCCCTGCCCCGACGGGGATGGCTGGGGTGTGTTCTTTCGGTGTCAGGGGCCGGCCACGAGTGCCTCCAGCAGGGCGGATGCCCCGATCCGGAAGCTCGCAGGCGTTGGCGACGACCGACCGAGGGTCCTGCGCACGAGGTCGAGGAAGGCGGTCGCCTCCTCAACCCGGCGGACGCCACCGCTGATCTTGAGCCCGACCGGCCGCCCGGCGGCGGCGAGCGCGCCGGCCAGGATCGACACGGCCTCGGGCGTCGCCCCGGGCGGTCCTTTCCCGGTCGAGGTCTTCAGGAAGTCCGCGCCCGCGGCGACCGACGCGTCGGCGAGTCGGCGGATCCCGTCGGGATCCAGCGCCCCGGTCTCCAGGATCGCCTTCCAGGTCGCGGATCCGGCGGCCACTCTCGTGGCATCGAGCTCGGTCGCGAGCGCCGTCGGATCGTCGATCAGCCGGCGGTTGACGACCACGTCCACCTCCTCGGCCCCGTCGTCGATCGACGCGCGGATCTCGTCGAGGCGCCGGGCGAGCGGCACGTCCGGCATCGGGAACCCGCCCGTCGCACAGGCGACACGGACCGGATGCCCCGCGAGACGCGTGCGGGCCACCGATGCGAACCGAGGCCACAGGCAGACCGCGGCCACGGTGAGATCCGGCCTGCCCACGATCGGTTCCACCGCGCGCGCACACAACGCATCGACGCTCGCCTCGTCGTCTCCATCGCCGAGCGAAGTCAGGTCGAGGCAACGGATCAACAGCTCGCGATCAGCGTCCACCCGAGCGAGCCTACGTGGTCGTCGACGCCCGATCGTCGCTACGCTGCCGCGCGATGCGCCGAACGCTTCTCGCCGTGGCTCTCCTCGCGCTTCCGCTGAGCACGGTCGGATGCGGCTCCTCCTCGTCGGCGTCCTGCGACGTCCCGACCACCGCGACCACGGTCGACATCCAGAACTCGACCTTCACCCCGGCCTGCCTCAGCACCACCGCGGGGCAGACCCTCGCGCTGCACAACGCCGACGACACACCGCACACCTTCACGGTCAAGGGGACCGATGTCGACGTGAAGATCGATGGCGGGCAGACCGCCCAGGCGTCGCTGGCGGGCGTGGCCGCCGGTACCTACGCGGTCAGCTGCCTCTACCACCCGCAGATGACCGCGTCGTTGCAGGTGACCTAGAAGCCGAGCCGCTCGAGCGCCTTCGGGTCGCGCTGCCAGTCACGCAGGACCTTGACGCGGAGGTCGAGGAACACCTTCGCGTCGAGCAGCAGCTCCATCTCCTCGCGGGCCCGCGTGCCGATCTTCTTGAGGGTGCCGCCCCCGCTGCCGATCACGATCCCCTTCTGCGAATCGCGCTCCACGATCAATGATGCGTGGATCGTCACGAGCTCGCCTTCTCGCCGCATCTCCTCGATCACGACGGCGATCGAGTGCGGCACCTCCTGATGCGTGACGTGCAGCGCCTGCTCGCGGACGAGCTCGGCGAGGCGCGACTCGAGCGATTGGTCGGTCACGTCATCGCTCGGGTACAGCGGCGGACCCTCGGGAAGCCGCGCGACGATCAGATCGCGCAACAGGCCGATCCCCTTGCCGAGCTTGGCCGACATCGGCACGATCTCCTCGAACGCCCCGAGGTCGGCGGCGGCCAGCAACTGCGGTAGCTCGGCTCGTTTCTGGACGGCGTCGACCTTGTTCACCGCGCAGATCGCCGGCGCACCGGTCGGCGCCACCTTCTCCCGGTACACGAAGCCGTCGCCGCCGCCGATCCCGGCCGCGGCATCGACCACCTGCACCACGAGATCGACGCCGTCGACCGCGTCGCCGACCAGGTCGTTCAGCCGGAACCCGAGCAGCGTCTTGGGCTTGTGGTAGCCGGGGGTATCGGTGAACACGATCTGCGCGCCCTCCGTGTTCCAGATCGCCCGGATGTCGCGCTGGGTCGTCTGCGGCTTATTGGACACGATCGCGACCTTCTGCCCGACGAGCGCGTTCACGAGCGTGGACTTGCCGACGTTGGGCCGCCCGACCACCGCGACGATCCCGCTGCGGAACCCTGCGGGCCAGCTCAATGCGGTCCCCGTTCGAACGGCGCCGGCAGAAGATCGTCGAGCGCCCACACGAGTCGCTCCCCGTCCAGCGTCTCGGCCACGACGAGCGCGCTGGGACCGAACTCCCACAGCACCTGGCGACACGCACCGCACGGCGGCGTGGGCGAGGCAGCGTCGGTCACGATGGCGATCGCGTCCAGGCGGCTCGCCCCGCCGTCGAGCATCGCCGCGACCGCGTTTCGCTCCGCGCAAACCGAGACGGGGTAGCTCGCGTTTTCGAGGTTGCCGCCGGTGAAGATCCGATCCACCGCCAGCGCGGCGGCGCCGACGGCGAAGCCCGAATACGGCGCGTAGGCGCGAGTGCGCGCCGCCCGAGCGGCGTCGACCAACGCGTCGAGCCGGGAATCAGCCATCGTCTGTGACGTCGTCCTCGAGGACGTCGACCGGCACGCGGCTGATCACGACGGTCGCCACCCGACGGCCCTGGACCTCGTCGGCGCAGAAGCGCAGCCCCTGGAAATCGGTCTCTTCGCCCGTCTCCGGGATCTTGCCGAAGATGTCGAGCACGAGCCCACCGACCGTGTCCCACTCCTCGTCGGGAAGCTCGGTGCCGAGCATCTCGTTCAGATCGTCGATCGAGGTCTTGCCGGATACGCGGTAGACGCCGTCGCCGACCTCCACCATCTCGGGCTCCTCGACGTCGTACTCGTCGGTGATCTCGCCGACGAGCTCCTCGAGCAGATCCTCCAACGCGACGATCCCCGTGACCGAGCCGTACTCGTCCGTCACGAGGGCCTGATGGAACTTCTCGCGCTGCATCTCGCGCAACAAATCGGCCACCTTCTTGGACTCGGGCACGAAGTGGGCCGCGCGGACGATGTCGGCAAGCGGCATGTCGATCGCGCCCTGGTGCATGGCTTTCAAAACGTCCTTGGCGAACACGACGCCGATCGCGTCGTCCAGGTCCTCGTGATAGACCGGGATCCGCGAGTAGCCATGCTCCAACACCAACGCCTGGACGTCGCGGAGCGACGCGGTGTCCTCCACGGCGACGACGTCGGGGCGGGGCACCATCACCTCCCGCGTGATCGTGTCGCCGAACTCGAAGATCGAGTGGATCAGCTCCTTCTCCTCCTCCTCGATCTCGCCCTCGGATGAGGCGACCTCGGCGGAGGCGCGGAGCTCCTGCTCGGTGATGTAGGGGCCCTCCTTCAGGCCCTTGCCCGGCATCAGCACGTTCGCCAACTTGAGCAACGCGTTGGCGATCGGTCCGAGCACCCTGCCCAGGAACCCGATCACCGGCGCGATGACCAGCGCCACGTTGTCGGTGCGCTTGATCGCGAACGTCTTCGGTGTGACCTCCGCGAAGATGAACAGCAGCAGGGTCATGGCGATCGTCGCCACGATCTCCCCCGCGCTCTCGTAGTGGCGCACGGCGAAGGATGTCGCGACCGTCGAGCCACCGATCGTGAACAACAGGGTGAGGAACAGAACCACGTTCAGATACGGCGCGGGGTTCTCGACGATGCGGGCCAGCGGGATCGAGCCGCGCCTGCCGTCCTCGCGGAGCCGCACGGCGCGCACCCGGTTCGTGCGCGTGATCGCGACCTCGGAGGCGGCGAAGAAGCCCACCAGCGCGATCGAGAGGATCACGACGAGGATCGACAGCCAATCGGCCGGCGTCACGGCGCGCGCACCCCGCTGTACCGCTCCTGCCGCACCCACATCTCGGCCTTCTCCGCGTCGTCCTCGTGGTCGTACCCCAGCAGATGCAGGATGCCGTGGACCAGCAGCAAGCGGAGCTCGGCCTCGGGCGCATTGGGGTTGTTCCGCGCCGCGACGGCGGGGGCGATCACGACATCGCCCAGGAGCCTCGTGCCGCCCTCATCGACGTCGTCGAGGGGGAAGCTCAGTACGTCGGTCGGGCCCGGCTCGTCCATGTAGCGAACGTGTAGATCCTCGATCTCCGCTTGATCGACGAAGCTCACGGACAGCTCGACGTCGAAGAGCCCCTCGCCCGCGAGCGTAGACCGTGCGAGGTCCGCGAGCGCCGTCTCGTCCACGGCGGTGGCCTGACGGTTGCTGAACAGCACCGAGGCACTCGTGGGCGGAGGTTCGTCGTGGTCGCTCATCGGTGTTCAGTCGTCGACCGAGAGGTGCTGCTGACCGAAGCGGCCGTACGCCTCGACGATCTCCTGCACGATCTTGTGACGAACCACGTCTTTGCCCCCAAGGTGCACGAAGGATATCCCCTCGATATCGGTCAGGATCTCCTCGACGACGCCGAGGCCGCTCGCGCCGCCCTGCAGGTCGATCTGCGTCGCGTCGCCGTTGATCACGGCCTTCGATCCGAACCCCAGGCGGGTCAGGAACATCTTCATCTGCTCGGGCGTCGTGTTCTGCGCCTCGTCCAGGATGATGAACGCATCGTTCAAGGTGCGGCCCCGCATGAAGGCCAGCGGCGCGACCTCGACCACACCGCGCTCCATCAGCCGCGGTAGCGTGTCCGGGCCGGTCATCTCGTAGAGCGCGTCATAGAGCGGGCGCATGTACGGGTCGATCTTCTCGTACAGGGTGCCGGGCAGGAACCCGAGCCGCTCCCCCGCCTCGACGGCCGGGCGGGTCAGGATCAGCCGCGACACCTGGCGTTCCTGGAGCGCGCGCACGGCAACGGCAACGGCGAGGTACGTCTTGCCGGTCCCGGCCGGGCCGATCGCGAACGTCACGGTGGAGCGTCGGATCGCATCGACGTAGCGCTTCTGCCCGAACGTCTTGGGCGCGATCTTCTTCCCCCGTGCGGACAGGAGATTGTCGCCGAGCACCTCGGACGGGCGGGGCGCGCCGGGCTCGCCGGGAGCGACCTCCGCACCGCTCACCATCGCGATCGTCTGCGTCACGGTCTCCTCGCTCAGCTCGAGCCCCTGCTCGAGCAACTCGAGGAGTTCCTCGAACACGCGACCAACCTGTTCGGTGACGTCGGGTCGCCCGGTGATCGTGATCTCGTTGCCCCGCACCAGGACGTCGGCGGGAAACGCCGTCTCGATCTGCTTCAAGAAGGAGTCGCGCTGGCCGAGCAGGGTCACCATCGACTGGTGCCCGGGGACGAGGATCTTCACTTGCGTGGTGGCGGTTGCCACGTTTCTTGTCGATCCGGGGCGCTGGCCCCGTTCCCTCCTGCTCCGATGGCGATGGCCGTCCTCGTGGACGGCCGCTTGTATGGTACCCCGTCCTAGCCGGGCGGCCACAACATCTGTCGACCGCCCAACAGGTGGAAATGCAGGTGGAAGACGCTCTGCCCCGCATCGGGTCCGACGTTGGAGACCAGGCGCCACCCGGTCTGGTCGATCCCCTCGGTTCGGGCCAAGTGGCTCGCCGCCTGCGCGATGTCGGCCAGCATCGCGCCGTGATCGTCCGTCACGTCGGCGAGCGACACAACGTGCTCCTTCGGGATCAGCAGGATGTGGGTCGGCGCCTTCGGGTCAAGATCGCGGAACGCCATCACGCGATCGGACTCACGGAGGATCTCGGCGGGGATCTCGCGGGCGGCGATCTTGCAGAAGAGACAGCTCGAGTCGGACATGCAGCGAGCCTAATGCCCCGGACGCCGCACGGCGCCCGGAACCGAGCCCTTGCGAGGCTCGCCGCGCAGATCGGCCAGCTGCTGGAGCAGCTTCCGCTCCTCGCGAGACAGCTCGGTCGGCGTCACGACGTGCAAGGTGACGTAGAGGTCGCCACGTCCACGGCGCTGCAGGTTCGGAACGCCGCGTCCCTTCAGCCGCACGACCGCTCCGGACGGGGTTCCCGGCTCGACGCGGATCGTCTCGTCGCCGTCCAATCCGGGAAACACGATCTCGGCACCGAGTGTTGCCTGCGTGATGGAGATGTCGAGCACCGCGTACAGATCCTGGTTGCGCCGCTCGAAGTCGGTTGGTGGCGTGACGTCGAGCCGCACGTACAGGTCTCCAGAATCCGCTCCTGCGATCCCTGCGTGGCCGGACCCGCCGACCCGCAACTCCATGCCGTCGGACACGCCAGCGGGGATCTCCAGGGTCACGGCACTTGTTTCGCGAACACGGCCCGCTCCTGCGCACGTGACGCACTTGTCGGGGATCTCCTGCCCCGTGCCCTCGCACGTCGGGCAGGGCGCGCTCGTCATCAAAGTGCCGAACACGCTGCGGCGAGCTGACTGGACCTCGCCGGTGCCGCCGCAGGTCGTGCAGGCGATCGGCGCCGTGCCCGGCTGCGCCCCGTTGCCGAGGCACGTCGCGCACACGGCGAGCCGTTCGAGCTCGACGTCGCGTCGGATGCCAAAGGCGGCGTCGCGGAAGTCGATGCGCATGCGCACCGCTAGATCCTCTCCGCGCTGGGCCCGCCCCCGCGGTCCGCGACGCCTGGATTGCCCGCCGAAGCCGCCGAACCCTCCACCTCCGAAGAACATCTCGAAGATGTCGGAGATGTCGGTGAAACCGGCGGTGCTGGGGCCGTTCGCGCTGCCGAACGTGTCGTAGCGCGCGCGTTTCTCGGGATCGGACAGGATCTCATAGGCACCGGCGACCTCTTTGAAACGCTCCTCGGCGGCGGGGTCGCCGTTCACGTCCGGATGATGCTCGCGCGCGAGGCGCCGGTAGGCCCGTCGGATATCGTCGTCGGTCGCGTCGCGTCCGACGCCGAGCACCTCGTAGAGGTCGCGGACCGCCACTACTGCTCCGCTTCTGCGGCGTCGGACAGGCGTTTGGCGACGGCCCGGACGGCAGCCATCGCGGAGAAGTAGTCCATACGCGTCGGTCCGACGATGCCGATCGTGCCCACGGTCGCGTCCCCGGCGGTGAATGGCGCGGCCACGATCGAAGCGCCCCACGCGCCGGTGGTCGGGTGCTCGTCACCGATGGTCACACGAACATCCTCCGCGGGCGCGACGTCCTGCAACACCTGCACCATCTCCTGCTCCCGCTCGAGCGTCTCCACGAGGCGGCGTAGGGTGTCGCGACGCCACGCCTGTGCGTCGTCGGTCAGATTCGCGACGCCCCCGACCACGACGTGCCCCGCCCGCTCGCCCTGGGTCGCCATGCGAAGCACGTCGGCCGCGATCAACAGGACATCGTGCGGCCCGGGCGCCTCGGTCGCGGCCATCTGGAGGAGCGCGGCTTGCGCATCGATGTACGTCGTGCCGCGCACCGTGTCGAGCCGACGTTCCGCGGCGGCGAGGGCCCGAGCGTCGATGTGCTCGGGCCGGTCGATGATCTGTTTGTCGACGCGACCGTGCTGTCCCACGACGAGCACGAGAAGGGTGGGTCCCATGTCGATGACCTCGAGCCGGACCAGGTGCTCATCCGAGGCGCCGGGCGGCACCGCGAGACCCGCGTATTGCGTGAGTCGGGAGAGCAGATGGACCGAGCCCTTCAGCACTTCCTCGAGGTCCAGGATCACCTCGGCGAAGTGCGAGGCGATCTGGCGGCGTTGGGCATCTTTCAGCCGGGTCGGCGCCGGGAGCGCGTCGACGTAGTGCCGGTACCCGGCGTCGGTCGGGATCCGGCCGGCGGACGTGTGGGGGTGCGAGAGGTACCCCTGCTCCTCGAGAGCGGCCATCTCGTTGCGGATCGTGGCGCTCGAGACGCCCAGCTTGGCCCGATCGGCGATCGCCTCGGAGCCGACCGGCTCCCCGGTCGCGACATAGGCCTCAACGATCGTGTGCAGCACGGTCGCCTTGCGCGCCGTGAGCTCGGGTCGTTCGGCCATGCCGCGATGATAGCTGGCACTCTCGGGCACAGAGTGCTAACGAACCGCGATCAACACGGCATCGCGTCGAGCGCGTCGGCCATCCCGGCCGCAGCCGCGGTCGTATCTCCTTGCGTCGCAAGCGCGTCGCGATAGACGAGCACTGCCTTGCGCATGCGCAACACAGCAGCGGTGAGTTCGGTGTCCCCTTCAGCCTTGATCGCGACGGCATCTGCCTTGAGGGTGTCCGCGAGACGCGTGTACGCGTCCTCGCGCGGGATCAGGACGTCCCGTAGATGCAGGCAGAGCGCCTGGGTCGTCGTCAGCGAGGTGGACGGCGAGGGCGACGTCGATTGCGCGACGGTGTCCTCCCCGAGGGACGACAGGCCGATCGCGATCGCGACTACGGCAACGATCCCGACGACCGCGATGATCGCCAAACGGGCACGTGAGGGTGGACGCCGCCCAGTCGAGGGCGCTGCGGTGGGCCGAGCGTGCGACGGAGCCGGTGCTGTCGCTGGTTCCTCACTCGTAGCAGGCTCGGGCTCGAACTCGCCCATCGTGGCGCTGCCGTGTTCGTGGCCGCATTCCGGACACGTCCAGTCGGTGGTGCCCGGGCGCATATGGAACCGCACGCCACAGTTCTCGCAGGCCGCGAACATCCAGGATGCCCCGCACGACGTGCACGTGTAACCGTCGGCTCCCTCCTCCAAGGGCTGACGCGTGCCGCACCGAGGACAGGTGACCTGGGGCATCGCGCCACCATACCGAAGGGCCGAGGCAACCCCACGGGGCGCCCGAGCGTCCTAGGCTCGGACGAGGAGGGTCCGTGGACGAGGCCGATATCCGGTTGTTCCTGCGAGACGGGTACGCCCGGTTGGTGGGCGCCGTCGCGCTCGTCACCGGCGACCTAGCCACCGCTGAGGACGCCGTGCAGGAGGCCGTCGTGCGGGCCTGGGAGCGATCGGATCGCGGCGAGCAGATCGTTGCGCTCGATCGGTGGGTGGCGGCGGTCGCCCTGAACCTGTCTCGAAGCGGACTTCGACGGTTGCGGGTCGAACGACTCGCGCGACCCAAGCTGATCGAGGCGGCGACGATCGACTCGCCGAGCGAGGACGCGGTGGACGTTCGTCTCGCGCTGGCATCGCTGCCGCGCCGACAGCGCGAGACGGCGGTGCTGCGCTACTACCTCGACCTCAGCACCGAGGAGATCGCCGAGGCGATGGGCACGAGCGAGGGCACCGTGAAGAGCCAGCTGTTCAAGGCTCGTGCGCACCTCGCCGACATGCTCGCGCCGCACGACGGAGCGAATGAGGAGTCACACCATGCCGACGTTTGACGAAGAACTGCGCGACCGGATCCGAGGAGCGGGGGCGTCTCCACAGCAACGGGATGACCTTCTCGACACGATCGCTCGACGCAAACGCCGGCACGCGGTGCGGCGGAAGGTTGGCACGATCGCCACGGTCGCGGTCGTTCTCTTGGGAACCGTCGGCGTGTTCGCGTTACTGAACGAACGGTCCCAGCAAACACCGCAGCCGCTGGTCGCGCCGGTCTCCACTGGCGGCTTGGTCGTGAGCTTGGCGGATGACACCGGCACACACCTCTATCTGTTGCCGTCCGATCAGGTGGATCTTGACCCGAGCGACGGGGCGACAGCGGCCCGATCGAACCTGACGCAACTAACCACAGGCAAAGGCGTCGTGGACGACCAGCCGACGGTGAGCCCGGATGGGACCAGGGTCGCCTTCGTGCGGCGCGTGGAGTGTCAGGTCCCCGGCTACTGCCCAGATGCGGCCGCGATCGTGGTCATCGGCATCGATGGCGAGCATCAGCGCTTCCTCGATACGCCCGGTCTCGATCCATCGACCGTCTCCTGGTCGCCGAATGGCGACTGGTTGGCCGCGCGTGGGCCGGTCGACGGCAGCTTCTGGCTCGTGCGACCCGACGGCACCGACCTTCATCAGGTGCACGTGGACGGCCTCCGCTCGGTCGCCGACGTGTCGTGGAGCGCCGACGGCACGCATCTCGTGCTTGCCGGGTCCGTGAGTGCCGGCGAGCAGACCGACCTCTGGTCGGTGACACCGGACGGATCGCAGCTCGTGAACCTCACGAACACGCCGGACACGACGGAACTCGCACCCGCTGCGTCACCCGATAGCAGCTGGATCGCGTATCGGACCGACCGCGGCATCGATCGTATCCCAAGCGTGGGGGGCGCACCGGAGCGGGTCGTCAACGCGCCGCAGCCGGACGAGGCAGAGCTCGCTCGACCGGCCTGGACGCCGGACGGCCGGAACCTGACCTTCCTGATCAAGGGCACCTCCACCTCCAGCGTCTACGCCCTGCCCGAGAGCGCCGACACCGCCTTCCCGATATCGCCTGCATCCAGCTACGCTTGGCAGCCCGTCCCCGCGGGCGACGCGACCACGACCGGATACGACCTCGGGCTGTCGTTCCCGACCTGCCGGGTCTCCTCGATGCCGATCGTCGCGGGCGTCGTCACGGGGTCGGCCGCGGTCTTCACGAAAGAGGCTGACGGCGGGTGCCCCAAAGCCGGAGACGGCTTCGTAGGTGTCGGCGTCGATACGACGGGGGACGGTGCGCTCGACGCGACCTGGGGGCCGATCCCGGACTGCTACTTCCGATGCGAGGCGTTCGCGGCGCCCGACGTGAACGCCGACGGAGTGTCCGAGGTCGCCGTGTCGAACGAGGGCGCCGACGGATTCGGTGTGTCGCTGTATGCGGTGACGCCAACCGCGCCGTCCATCGAGCCGATCGTCGTCTCGAGTACGTCCGACAAAGGACCGTCGGATGGCGATCAGCTCCAGTTCGGGTGGGTCGATGTCGCCACGCACGCCTCGAGCGCCGGCTGCACGACCGGAGATGCGGGACCGCTCTTCGAGCTCTACGGGACCGAGAAGCTCACCCCCGCGCAGGTGCTGACGACGTCCATGATCCTCCAGGGAGCAACCGCGACGGTCACGTCGATGTCGACTGACACGATGCCGTTGGATCAGGCGCCGATGCCGGGCGCGGACCTGTGCGGTGCGCCCCTGTTCGGGTCGGCCGCGGGTCTCGGGTCGCAGCCCGGGCAGGACATCGGTCTCGAGACCAACATCTGCGACGTCTCTCGGCTGCGGGCCGACTTCACGGGCGACGGCCAGGAGGACACCGTCTGGGTGGGGACGACCGCCACTGAGGACCGATGCCCGACCGACACCGAGCATCGAGGGATCGCCGCGATCGATACGAACGGGGATGGCCTCGCCGACGGGCGGGCGACGGAGCCGTTCCCGCACTGCATCGGCTGCAGCGCGTTCGCGGCGGTCGACTTCAACGCCAACGGAGCGAGCGAGCTCGCGATCCTCCTGCAAGAGGGATCGACACCCCAATACGGGATCTACGAGGCGGCCCTCGCGGGCAGCGGGCGCGAGAACGGGCTCTTTCCCGCGCACATCAGCTCGGGCAGCGAGCAGTTCCCCGAAGGGGATCCGCTCACGTTTCTCGCGGGCGGCGACGAGGGGTTCTCCGGCGCGGTGAAGTTGCGAAGGGTTCCGGATGACCCGGTGTTGATCGTTTGGGCCTCGAGCCACAACGTGGATGGGGGGTCCGGGTCGCCGCGCGACGTGGTGATGACCAAGCTGAGGATGCAGTCCGATGGCTCGTTCGCCGCGGTGGATGCGCTGCACCAGCAGCAGGTGGTCGGGATTCATCTTGTTCGACGGGTCGGGCACGGCGTGTGGCGTCGACTGGGACCCGTCCCAGTAAGACGTCTCAGCCCGTGAGACCGAGCACCAGCTCGTTGAGCAGCAGCATCCCGCGCTCCGTGGGCACCAGCTGACCGAACTCGTCGACGAGCAGACCGCTGGCGA
>CAWCDA010000042.1:0-276575 GCA_963794065.1 uncultured Actinomycetes bacterium
GGGACCAAGATCGCCCGGCGCGTCATCGCTCGGCGCATCATCGCTCGGCTCCAGGCCGAACCACGAGGACCACGCCCTGGTCGACACCAACGTTTGCGGATCGCGCCCAGGAATTCATTCGAGAGCCCTCGCGTCGTGCCTGCCACGAGCTCTTCGCCGTCGAGACGCCACCGGAGTCCCTCGGTGCGCACGCCACGGGCGGGACCGCCGGCCGCGAACAAGCTGACGAGCTCGCCGGGGGTTCCCTCCATCGTGCGTTCGTCCCGTACGACGTGGATGCGGGCGATCCCGAGCACGGCGTCGATGCGGAGGTCGGCGAATCGCGCCGACGCGAGCAGGAAGGCGTTCCCCAGGAGGTGGTCGAGGCGGCCGCCGTCGCCGCCGAGCACGAGCACCTGCCGAGCGTCTGCGACGGCGGCCGCGACCAAGGCCAGCTCCAGGTCGGAGGCGTCCTTGTCCGCCGGGTAGCGTTCGACGCGCGCGCCGGCGGCCTCCACCCGTTCGACCGCGGTGGGATCCGCCGAGTCGAGGTCGCCGACCAGCAGGTCGACGTGCAGGCCGAGTCGCTCCGCCTCGTGCACACCCGCGTCGGCCGCGATGACGATCGCGTCCTCATCGAGCGTGGGCAGCGTCGCGCGCACGGGTCCTCCCGCACAGACCACGATCGCGGTACGAACCATCGGCTCCCTCCGCCAGCATTACCTGGGTCAGGTTCACGGGTCGCCGGCGCGATGTGCCGACCTCTCAGCCCGGTTGCCCGAGCTCCCCGGTGGGACGTACCGAGTATAGGCGTGTCGCTACGGAGCCGCGCTCGCGGTGTTGTATTCCGTCCAGCGGTTGTAGCGCTCGATCTCGTAGTAGCGGGTGGTCGCCAGCTGGAAGAGCACGCCGATCACCGCCACCCCGAGGAACAGCAGCGACCAGCCGAACCCCGCGTCGGTCACGACCTTCACCGGGTGATCGGCCATCTGCACCGGGTCGATCTGGTTCAACAGGGTGAGGATCGTGCCGACGATCGCGGCCGCGCCGAGCATCCCGCTGCCGATGACCACCACGTATTTCTGCAGGTTCAACATCAACGTCGCGACGGCGAAGATCACGCCCACCGCAACGCCGAGGATCCATACGAGCGGGCCGAGCTCGACACCGAACAGGCCGAAGAGCCCGACGACGAGGCCGTACCCGACATAGCCCCCCATCAGCGCCACCGCGATGAACCAGAACAGGTAGGACAACCCTGCGAACAGCAATCCCATGAAGAACGCGACCACCCAGCTCAACCCGGTCGAAAGGAACCCGTCGCCGAAGAGCGCCTGCACGCCTTGGGCCCCGATCGCGAGCCCGAAGAAGAAGCCCCAGATCGGCAGGATGATCCAGAAGAGCCGGTAGCCGTAGAACGCCACGATGGCACCGAGGAACAACAGCATCGAGGCGGCGACGACGGTTGCGAACGTCCCATCCGACGACATGGATCCTCCTTCCGGCGACGCATCTCGCGTCGCGGCGCGGGCGAATGCGGGCATCGTTGCACCGGAAGATGCCCGACGCCAGCACCGACCCCGAACCTCGACTGAACGGCATTCAGGGACGCGGGATCGAGGCGCCCGCGAGGGCCAGCACGACGGCGTCCTCGATGGCGACGGCCGTGGCCTCCGGCAGATCGTGGGTCAGCACCGAGAAGGCCAGGTGGCGCCCGTCGCGGGTCGTGACGTAGCCCGAGAGCGTCGAGGTCGGCCGCACGAACAACGTGCCGGTCTTCGCCCGAACGGGCAGCCCCACCAGCCTGCCGGAGAGGGTCCCCTCGCCACCCGCCGGCAGCGAGCGGAAGAACACCGGGAACCACGGCCTTCGCTCGGCGGCAAGCAGGAGGGCCACGAGCCCGTCGGCGGAGGTTCGATCTTGATCGGACAGGCCGCTCCCGTCCCTGACCGATGCGTCGACGCCGCGGTCGGCCGCCCACGTGTGGATCGCGCGAGCCCCCGACGCGGTCGACCCCGGCGCCTCGGCCGTGTCGCCCAGCAGTTTCGTCGTCAGCTCGGCGTAGAGGTTGTCGGACTCGTGGTTCTGGTGTGCGAGCAGCGCTCCGAGGGGTGCCGAGCGATCGGACGCGAGCGGATCGACGCCGGCCGGA
Organism: uncultured Actinomycetes bacterium; assembly: GCA_963794065.1. Taxonomy (GTDB): domain Bacteria; phylum Actinomycetota; class UBA4738; order UBA4738; family HRBIN12; genus AC-51. Next base: position 2,132 of record CAWCDA010000042.1, read on the forward strand.
GCGACACCCGTGCCGGAGCCGCCGCCGACCTCGATACCGGCGTCGAGAAGCGACGCCCGGAACGCGGCGGCGGCGGCGCCCTCGAGGCCGGACGCCGCCCCGGACAGGCGCAAAGCCGTCGGACGCGCCACGAAGGCTCGCGAGATCCCTCGCAGCCAGCCCGGCGCCCACCATCCGCGATCGAACGCGCCGGTGTCTCCGAGGATGCGCCCGGTCACGCGGTGGACCCCGGCGTCGGCGAGGCGCTGGGCGAGTTCGGACAGATCCGTCGTCGTCAGGGTCGGGTCGCCGCCCCCGACGAGCCACAGGTCGCCGCGGAGGACGCCGCCGCGGACGCGGCCGTCCGTCGCGGCCGCGGTCCGGAACCGATACGCCGCGCCGAGCAGATCGAGCGCGGCCATGGAGGTCAGCAACTTCTCGTTCGACGCGAGCACCCGAGGCGTGGACCCCCGGTGCCGGTAGACGATGCTCGCGCCGAGCCCGACCGCCACCGAGACGTCGCGTTCATCGATCGCCGCATCGATCGCGTCGACCCACGCTCCCTCGGCTGGGGTGAACGCCGGCCCGGACGGGGGCGAGGGGATGGTCGGGGAGGGCGGCGGATGGGTGGATGCGGTGACCGATACGGATGCGGGAACCGACACCGAACCTGGGTTTGCGGAGACGGTCGCCGACGTGCAGCCGACCCCGAGGGCCAGCATGAGCAGGACGAACCGACGCGGCATCGATCGAGCCTACGCTGCGTCGTCGGGGCCGGAGTGCGGTTAGCCTTCTCGGATGCTTCCCATCCTGATCACCGTCCTCATCGTGGGGCTGGTCCTCGTCGTCGTGTACTTCATCGGATCGCAGCCCTCGAAGGCGGAGAAGGAGAAGACGGCGCGGCGGGCGCGCACCACCGCGGGCAAGGCGGCCGCCCGGGCCGCCGGCCCCAAGCGCTCTCCCTTCCGGCAGCCGCCGGCGTGGGTGCGCCGCTTGCCACTCGTCCTCGTGATCGCCGCGGTCGTGTGTCTGGTCATCGCGGTGGCGCAGTTCCGCGTGGCCAAGGCGCAGAAGACGCCGGTGATCGCGCTCGTCCTGGATGCCTCCAAGTCGATGGATGCCGAGGACGTGCAGCCGAACCGTCTGGTGGCCGCGCAGAACGCCGCGCAAGCGTTCGTGTCGCAGCTGCCGGCGGACTTCGAGGTCGCGCTCGTGAGCTTCGCCGACAAGCCGGTCATGCTCGTCGCGCCCACGGCGGATCATGCGGAGGTCTCATCCGCGCTCGGCGACCTGCCCCGCGGTGAGGGCACCGTCATCGGGGACGGGTTGAGCACCGGGTTGGATCAGATCGAGGCGCAGTGGTCGGATTCCGGCTCCGGGCCCGCGGCGATCGTGTTGCTCTCGGACGGTCGCGACACCGGCAGCACCGTGCCTCCGCAGGAAGCAGCGGACCGGGCGAAGGCCCTTGGGATCCCCGTCTACACGGTCGTCCTCGGACAAGAGGGCACCCATGGCGCCGACGCCGCGCTGCTCGAACAGATCGCCACGACGACGGGGGGCAGCCAATCGACCGCGGCGACCGCCGGCGAGCTGTCGGGGATCTACGAAGCGCTGGCCTCCCAGCTGTCGTCGCAGTTGCAGATCAGCAACTCGGCCCAGCTGTTCGTGTTCCTCGCGATCGCCTTGGCGATGGCGGCGGCGGTCCTGCTGCTCATGCTGACGATGTCGAAACGCACCTGAGGATCAGTCGCGCACCTCGCTGAGCGAGTCGACCGCCACCGTGATCGCGATGATGAGCGCGTCATCCTGGTCGGGCTCGATATCGATCCCGTAGGTGTCGCGTACCCGGAACCACTTCTTCGAGACCTCGGCGACCTTGCCGTGCTCGCCCTTGATCGTGTACTCGTGGTCCCCGAGCTTGCCCTTCACCGTGAGCTCGTCACCGCCTTCGAGGTCCACCTTCAACCGATCGCGGAACCCCACGAGCCGCTTGTGCACCTCGGCGATCTTCTTGCCGTCGCGCTCGATGGCCATCGTGTCGCGGACGTGCATCTTGCGCTCCTGGATCTTCGCGACCTCGGCGCCGGCGACGTCTTCCAGGATGAAGGTGTCCCGCATCCGCATCGCCTTGCCGTTGACCTTGTACACCTTGTCGCCGTGCTCGTCCTCGATCCACGAGTCGTCGCCGATCGCCGCGAGCTTCTGCCGCATCTGATACTTCATCGCTGCGCCTCAGGTGCCGAGGATCTTCGCTTTCGCCGCGGAGAACTCCTCGTCGGTCAGCGCGCCCTCTGAGTGGAGCTTCGAGAGCTTCTCGATCTGATCGAACGGATCGACCGCCGGCGGCGGCGGGGGGCCAGCGGCCTGCTCCATCCCCTGCTCGGCGGCCGCCGCCTGCTGTTGCGTGTAGGCCGCGTCCTGCGACGCGTACTTCTGCTGCTGACGTCGTGCCGTCCGACCCGACACGGCCGTCGCCGTTCCGGCGACCACCGCGGTACGAGCGGCCATGCCTACCAATCCTGGTCCTCTGCGCATGTTCGTGCCTCCTCAGACGTTGGTTGCGGCCCAGTCGATGGCGGCGTCGACGACCTCATACGGGACGCGCTCGAGGTCCCAGAGTTCCCCGCCGGCATCGATGATCGCGTTCTTGATCTTCGTCGCCCAGACGTCTTCCCACACCAAGAGCCCGGCGGAGAAGTTGGGCTCCATCTCCTCGGCCACGGCCATGATGTCTTCGTCGTTGAGGAGCCCGCCCTTTTCGTCCCCGAGCAGCGCGTGCAGCGCTTGTCCGATGTCCGAGTCGAGGTCGCTCGCTTCGAGTGCGGTCACGTTGCCGTCGGCGTCCTTGCTGACGAACGCGAGGTCGATGATCCGGATCGCGCCGGCCTCGACCTGCTCCGCGATCGCCGGCAGGATCTCCCCTTTGAACTTGTTCCCCGGGAACGCCACGACCATGTACTCCACTGGTCCGATGCCCATGCTTCCCCCTTCGGATCGCTGTCCGCGCTCATGGTATCCGGTTGGCCATATCGCGACCCGTCGGGTATACCCCTGGCGGGCGGCCGATCGGTCCGCCGACGATACGAGGGGGATCGAGATGGGACTGAAGCACCCGAAGCAGCCGCGGCGCGGGAACGCGAACCTGGCCGTCGCGCCGCTCTTCTCGCTCGAACGAGCGATCCCGCGACACGAGATCTCCGATGGCGAGATCGCGCCGGACACGGCCTTCCAGATCGTCCACGACGAGCTGATGCTCGACGGCAACGCACGGCTCAACGTGGCGACGTTCGTCACAACGTGGATGGAGCCACAGGCCGAGCGGCTGATGGCCGAGTGCGCCGATAAGAACATGATCGACAAGGACGAGTATCCGCAGACGGCGGAGCTCGAGTCCCGGTGCGTCGCGATCTTGAGCCGCCTGTGGAACGCCCCCGACGCGGACCAGGCAACCGGCTGCTCGACCACCGGCTCGAGCGAGGCGGCGATGCTCGGCGGGCTCGCGCTCAAGCGGCGCTGGCAAGAGCGCCGTCGCGCCGAGGGCAAGCCGATTGATGCCCCGAACATCGTGATGGGCATCAACGTCCAGGTCTGCTGGGAGAAGTTCGCGAACTACTGGGACGTGGAGATGCGGCTCGTCCCGATGGAGGGTGAGCGGTTCACGTTGTCGGCCGAGGAGGCGGTCAAGCGGTGCGACGAGAACACGATCGGGGTCGTCGCGATCCTCGGCTCCACGTACGACGGCGCCTACGAGCCCGTGAAGGAGATCTGCGACGCGCTCGACGACCTGCAGGAGCGCTCGGGCCTCGACATCCCCGTCCACGTCGACGGCGCGTCGGGCGCGTTCATCGCGCCGTTCCTGGATCCCGACCTCGAATGGGACTTCCGGTTGCCCCGCGTCTCATCGATCAACACCTCCGGCCACAAGTACGGCCTCGTCTACCCAGGCGTCGGCTGGGTGATCTGGCGCGACGCCGCCGCGCTGCCCGACGACCTCATCTTCTGGGTGAACTACCTGGGGGACAACATGCCGACGTTCGCGTTGAACTTCTCGCGGCCGGGCGCGCAGGTCGTGGCGCAGTACTACAACTTTCTGCGCCTCGGGTTCCAGGGGTACCAACGTGTCCAGGGATACGCCCGTGACGTGGCCACGAAGCTGTCCGGTCAGATCGAGGCGCTCGGGCCCTTCCGGTTGCTCACGAGAGGCGACGAGTTGCCGGTCTTCGCCTTCACCACGATCGATGCCGTAGACAACTTCACCGTGTTCGACGTCTCGAACGCGATGCGCGAACGCGGGTGGCAGGTGCCCGCGTACACGTTCCCGGCCAACCGGACCGATCTCGCGGCGCTCCGGGTGGTTGTGCGTCGCGGGTTCACGCACGACATGGCCGACATGCTGATCGCCGACCTGCAACGCCAGCTGCCTCGCCTGCAGGCCCAGCCCGAGCCCGTGCACACGACGGAGGCATCCGGGTTCCACCATTGAGCCCCCGATCGCCGCATAGACTCAGCCCGTGAGCGAGCCCGCGCCGACCGAGGAGCGCCCGAAGGGGCATGTCTTACGGCGCCTCCTGCTGGCGCTCGTCAACGCCGACAGCTATGGCTTCGTGCTTGTGCTGATCATCGCGTCCTACATCCTGTCGGTGTCGGTCGCGTCGGACTGGGGCCCGTCGGCGGTCGTGTTCATCCAGATCGGCACCGTGTGGTTCGCGCTCCGCACATCGCAGGCGCGGCGGCCCGTGCGTCGCGCCGCGTCCGTCTTGCTGGTGATCGCCGCCGCGGCCGCCATCCTCAATGTCGCCTCACCCGAGGACACGCGACGGTTCCTTTTCGCGCTGGGCAGCCTGCTGTACTTCATCGCGCCGTTCTCGATCATCCGGCATCTGGTGACCCGGCGCGACGTGGATCAGGAGACGATGCTCGGTGCGATCTCGGCGTACCTGCTGTTCGGCATGTTCTACGCGTTCTTCTACTTCGAGATCGCACTCCTCCAGGAGCCGACCGTGTTCTTCGCGGGGGGGACCAATCCGGCGACCATGAAGCAGGTGCTGTTCTTCAGTTTCACGACGTTGACGACGACCGGGTACGGGAACCTCGTGCCGTCGCAGAACCCCGGGCAGACGCTGGCCGTGAGCGAGATGATCCTGGGTCAGCTGTTCCTGATCACCGCGATGGGCAAGATCGTCACTGCCTGGCGCCCCGCCCGATGGACGCAGAGCAACCCGCCGAGCTGATCAGCCCTCGGGCTCGGTGACATCGACGAGCTCGGCGCCGGTCGCCGTCAGGAGGTCCTTGGCGTGCAGGTGCAGGTTCACGCCGTGCCCTCCGCCGCCGATCGCGATCACGCCTTCGCCCGCACCGACGGTCGCGTCGGCGATCACCGGCCAGGCATGGGACGCGCCGAACGGCGTGATCGCGCCACGCTCGTAGCCGGTTGCCCGCAGCGCCTCCTCGGCGTCGGGAAGCGACAGCCGTCGGGTGCCGAGGTGGATCCGAAGCTTCGGCCAGTCGATGCGTCGACCCCCGGGCACGAGCACGAACACGTACTCGTCGGAAGACAGTCGGACCACGATCGTGCGGAGCAGTTGGTGAAGTTCGATGCCCTGCAACGAGGCGCTCTCCTTGGCGTCGCGCGCACGGTGCGTGCGCATCACCGTGAACGAGACGCCCGATGCGCGAGCTGCAGCGATGCCCGGGGTGTCCGATGCCGTGTCACTCATATCGAGATCCCAGGCTATACGGGGCGCCTAGACTGCGGCATGAGCCCTCGCCTGTACTGGATCGGCGCCGTGGCGATCCTCACGGTGTGGATCGCGCTCGTTCCCCATCGGACGGAAGAGCCCGGGATCGACCTGGACATCTACCAGCACACGATCACGGCGATGCGCGGCGGTGAGGGCTACTACGCCGCGATGTACGACGCGCTGGTCAGTGTGCAGGCGCCTCCGACACAGCCTCGGTCCTACCGGCTCCCAACCCTGTTCTGGGTGTGGCGGTGGACAGGGTTGTCGTGGCTGCTCGTGCTGGCCGTGATCCTGCTCACGGGGTGGGAGCTCGCGTTGCTTGCGCATCCGGTGGTGGGCGTGATCGGCGCCGCCTACCTGGCGACGCTTGCGCGACCCCCGGGGCTTCCCGCGCAGTACGGCTGGGTCGAGTTCTGGGCTCTGCCGCTCGTACTCGCCGCGATGCTGGCGATGCGCTCGGATCGATGGGCGCTCGCGTGCGTAGCCGTCCTGGCAGCGGCGCTCACGCGAGAGCTCTGCGCTCCGTTGCTCGTATCCGGCGCAGTCGCGGCGGCAATCGCCCGCCGTCCGATCTGGACGTGGGGATTGGCCGCCGCAGGGTGGGCGGCCTTCTACATGTGGCATGCGGGACAAACCATCGTCGTACCGTCCGGCTCGGAGGAATCTCTCCTCGGCACCGGGGGTATACGGGCGGCGCTCTGGATGAGCGCGCCGGCGCTGGGGATCGTCGGACTGGCGGTCATCGTCGTTGCGCTGTGGCGGGCGCGGTTCGCCAGTGAGTGGTGGCTGACGCTTCCGCTCGTGGTGGGCATCCCCCTGGTTGGATTCTTCGCCAACCGGGGGTACTGGGGCATCCTCGTGTTCCCCGTCGCCCTCGGGTTGCTCGGCGTGCACCGAGCCGACGCCACGCCGGCGATGCTTCCGACGGACGCACCCGCCTCAGCACCCACCTGAGCGAGAGGGCGCCGAGGTAGGCTGCAGCCGGCCAGAGTCATCGGGGGGACGGAAGATGTCGATGTCCACGTCGGGACCGCGAGCGGTGCGTGCGCCGCGCGGCACCGCGCTGACCTGCAAGGGCTGGCAGCAGGAAGCCGCCATGCGGATGCTGATGAACAACCTCGACCCCGAGGTCGCCGAGCGTCCCGACGACCTGGTCGTCTACGGTGGCACCGGTCGTGCGGCGCGCTCATGGCCTGCGTTCGACGCGATCGTCAGGGAGCTGCAGGAGCTCGAGGGCGACGAGACGCTGCTCGTGCAGTCGGGCAAGCCCGTCGGCGTCGTCCAGACCCACGAATGGGCCCCCCGCGTGCTGATCGCGAACTCCAACCTCGTGCCCGAGTGGGCGACCTGGGAAGAGTTCCGCCGCCTCGAGGGGATGGGCCTGACGATGTACGGCCAGATGACTGCGGGCTCGTGGATCTACATCGGCACGCAGGGCATCCTGCAGGGCACCTACGAGACATTCTCGGCGATCGCCGCGAAGCGGTACGGCGGAACCCTGGCCGGCACGATCTCGCTCACCGCGGGGCTGGGGGGGATGGGCGGCGCCCAGCCGCTTGCCATCACGATGAACGATGGCGTCGCCCTCTGCGTGGAGGTCGACCCGACCCGGATCGAGCGCCGCATCAAGCACCGCTATCTTGACGTGGGCGTCGAGGACGTCGAGGAGGCCTTGCGCCTCGCGGTCGACGCTCGCGACCGCCGCGAGGGCCTGTCGATCGGCATCCTCGGCAACGCGGCCGAGGTCGTGCCGAGGCTCGCGGCGATGGACGCGCCGATCGACATCGTCACCGACCAGACGAGCGCGCACGATCCGCTCGCCTACATCCCACAGGGCATGACGCTGTCGGCGGCGGCCGACCTGCGCTCGGCCGACGAGGCCGCATACACGCTTCGAGCCCGCGCCTCGATGGCGGCGCATTGCGAGGGGATGGTGGCGTTCCTGGACAAGGGCGCGGAGGTCTTCGACTACGGGAACAGCTTGCGCGCGGAGGCCGAGCAGGGTGGTTTCGCCCGCGCGTTCTCCTACCCCGGCTTCATCCCCGCCTACATCCGGCCGCTGTTCTGCGAGGGAAAAGGGCCGTTCCGATGGGCGGCGCTTTCGGGCGATCCCGCGGATATCGCGGCGACCGACCGCGCGGTGCTCGAGGCGTTCCCCGACAACGAGCCGCTCGCGCGCTGGATCCGGATGGCGGGGGAGCGGGTGGCCTACCAAGGGTTGCCCGCACGGATCTGTTGGCTCGGCTACGGCGAGCGCGACCGGATGGGCGTCCGGTTCAACGAGCTGGTGGCCAGCGGCGAGGTGCAGGCTCCGATCGTGATCGGTCGGGATCATCTCGATTGCGGCAGCGTCGCCTCTCCCTACCGCGAGACCGAGTCGATGGCCGACGGCTCCGACGCGATCGCCGACTGGCCCCTGCTCAACGCGCTGGTCAATACCGCAAGCGGTGCGTCGTGGGTGAGCATCCACCACGGTGGCGGCGTCGGGATCGGGCGTTCGATCCATGCCGGACAGGTCGTTGTGGTCGATGGCACAGAGCTCGCCGCGAGCAAGGCGGAGCGCGTCCTGTCGAACGACCCGGGCATGGGCGTCCTGCGCCACGTCGATGCGGGCTACGAGGAGGCGGAGGCGGTGGCCGCCGCACGCGGCGTGCACATCCCGATGGCGGGGGCCTAGTGCTCGTCGATCGCATCGGGGAGCTTGTGACGAACGACTCGTCCTGGGGCGGGATGCTCGGCATCGTTCGTGACGCCGCCGTGGTCCTCGACGGCGATCGCATCGCCTGGATCGGATCGACCCGCGAGGTGCCCGAGGGGGTCGAAGGACCGCGGATCGACGCGGCAGGGCGAGCGATGATCCCAGGGTTCGTCGACAGCCATACACACCTGGTCTTCGCGGGCGACCGAACGGAGGAGTTCGACGCGCGGATGCGCGGTGGGAAGTACGCGGCCGGGGGGATCCAGGCCACCGTCAAGGCGACGTCCTCGGCGAGCGACGACGACCTGCGTGCGAACGCCCGACGGCTCACGCACGAGGCCCTGCGGTCCGGGACCACGCATCTCGAGATCAAATCGGGGTATGCGCTGCAGACCGTGCCCGAGCAGCGGCTCCTCACGCTCGCCCGCGAGCTCACCGACGACACGACGTTCCTGGGGGCGCACGTCGTGCCGACGGATTGGGCGCACGATCCCGACGGCTATGTCGATCACGTGCGCGGCCCGATGCTGGATGCGTGCGCGCCACTCGCGAGATGGGCGGATGTGTTCTGCGAGCAGGGTGCCTTCGACGAGGATCAATCGCGAGCCATCCTCGTGGCGGCGCGAGACCGAGGACTGGGTCTGCGGATCCATGCGAATCAACTCGGCCCCGGTCCCGGCGCTCGACTCGCGGCGGAGCTCGGTGCGGCGAGCGCGGACCACGTGACGTACCTCAGCGAAGACGACATCTGGAGCCTGTCCGATGCCGGCGTGGTCGCAACCCTGCTGCCGGTCGCCGACCTCTCGACCCGAGAGCCATGGCCGGATGCGCGGGGTTTGATCGAGGCCGGTACCACCGTCGCGCTGGCCACCGACTGCAACCCCGGCACGAGCTTCACGACGAACATGCCGATCGTCGTGGCGCTCGCCGTCACGGCCATGCGGATGACGCCGGCCGAGGCGCTCTGGTCCGCCACGGCGGGAGGCGCGCGCGCCCTGCAGCGCGACGACGTCGGGACACTGAAGGTCGGCGCTCGCGCCGACCTGGTGCTGCTCGACGCGCCCAGCCACGTGCATCTGTCGTATCGCCCGGGGGTTCCGCTCGTCGACACCGTCATCCGCGCCGGCGCCATCACGTGAGGTCGCACCTCAACCGGGCCTCGGGGCGCGTCGATACCCGGGGCATGTCCGCTCGAGGGGCTCGCGTGCGTGTGGTCATCGCCTGCCTGGCCGCGGCCGTGCTGGCGTCCTCCGCGTCGATCACGCACGCGAGCACCACGGATCGGATCGATCGAGCCCGCGCCCAGCTGCGCGGTCTCAGCGAGCAGGTCGTCGCCCAGTCGGCGGCCGTCGAGGACGCCCGCGCTCGGGCGGACGCGGCGGGCGCGCGAGCGGCGCAGGCCGGTCAGGCCCTCATCCCGCTCACGGTGCACCGGATCGAGCTGGCACAGCGCGCCGCCGACACCCAGGTCGAGCTCGTGACCGCGCAGAGCGAGCTCGACGCCGCCGCGGTCGAGGCGTTCATCTCCTCACCGGGAACCGTGCCGGGCGGCGACACCCTCGCCGCCCTGCTCGGGGCGCAATCCCTCGAGCAGCTCCAGGATCGCATCGCCTACGGTGAGGCCGTCGCGCGCGATCGCGAGGCTGCGATCCAACAGGTCGCGGCCCTCCACGATCGGCTCGCCGGCCAGGTGGCAACGCAGGATGCCCTGGTCGCCGCCGCCGAGGACATCCGCGCTCGCCGCGAGGCTTCCCTGGAGGAGCAGCAGGCCGCGCTCGCTCAGGAACAGGAGGCTTTGGCCGGGCTCGCGACCGCTCGCGACAGCGTCGTGGCGCTCATCGACCGCCTCCGCACTCGCCTCGCGCCCGCCGACGTCGCCGCGGTGGCACAGGCGTTCCAGGGCTCCAACAACGTGTCCTACGGCGAGTGGGCGCATGCGTTCCTCGAGGTGATGGGCGCGCCGACCTGTCACGCGAATCTGGTGGTGACCATCGCGTGGCAGGCGCAGGAGGGAACGCAGGCCGCGTGGAACCCGCTGGCGACCACGCATCGCATGGAGGGCTCCACAGATTTCAACAGCGTCGGGGTGCAGAACTTCCTGTCGCTTGCGCAGGGATTGCAGGCCTCGAAGGAGACGATCGAGAACGGCTGGGACGTCTACCGCTACGGCGCGATCATCCGGTCGATGCGTGACTGTGCCGATCCGCTCGAGACTGCCCGCGCCATCGCGGCCTCGAGCTGGTGCTACGGGTGCGCCGGGGGTCAGTACGTGATCGGGATCGTGCCCGCCGTCGAGGCTTCCTTCGAAACCTACGCCGACCTATAGAGCCTGCGCGCCACCGCTTCTGCGTCTGGTCGTTCAGTCTCGTCGGCGACGTGCCGATGCGGCCGGGGTATCGATCCGGCCGAGGAGACTGCCATGCAGGTCGAGGAACGACGCGCATGCCCGTCGTGCAGCGCCGACAATCCGTCCGACGCGGAATTCTGCTGGCAGTGCTACGCGCGCTTCGTCCCGATCCCGCCGCCCCCCGCGGCGAGCCCCGGACGACGGCCGAGCGGGACACCGGCCCCGGATCCCTCGGCTGCCATGCCGACGCAGACCCGATCCGGCGGCAGGGTCGCCAAGATCGTGGTCGGCGTTGTCGTCGCGCTCGTCGTTGGCGGGTCCGTCCGCAACCTGTTCGCGCCGCACTATCACGTGCCCGAATCGATCGGCACGCAGCCCAGGATGCACGACGCGACCACCGACCGCTTCGAGTCCGACATGCAGGCGGAGGGCGACAAGGAGGGGTTGACGATCGAGGCGGCCGCCTACGGGACGGGTGGGCAGCCCGACATGCTGCTGGTGCTCGTGAACGGCCGGACCTCGGAGAACACCGATGAGCTCTTCAACTCGTTCCTCGACGGGATCGCCGAGGCGGGCGTCACGATCGATCGGCGCGGGGCGAGCACCGGCTCCTACCAGGGCGCCGAGTGGCGATGCCTGCCCCTGTCAGCGGGGCAGGTCGATGCGGTCGCATGCATGTGGCGCGAGGACGCGAGCGTCGGGATGACGCTGGATCTCTCGCCCGGGGCCGATCCGTCGGAGGCGCTGATCGCCGCCTACGAGGGAACCCACGTCTAACCGGCGAGCTCGGCGCGGATCATCATCACCCGGCGATACAGCGGATCCTGCGTCAGCGTTGCACTCGGCACGCCGGTACGCCCCAGGACGCCGACGTCGTCCAGGAAGGATGCGCGGCGTCTCCCTCCTTCGAGCGAGAGCAGCAGCGACGCGGCCTCCGAGGCCACCTCTGGCGAATCGTCGTCAAGCAGCGCCCGCAGCCGCTCCTCGACGGCCTCGACCGTCTTGCGCACGACGCGGTTCTCGTAGATGTCGGCGGTGAGCGAGCGCCGCTCGTCCAACGTGTACATCGGCCGCCCCTGCTGGTCCAGGTTTCCGGCCTTGCGCATCGAACGGATCAGCTCGCGTGGTTCGGGGTGGCGGACCAGCTCCTCTTTCGACCAGTGCGGTTCCGTGCGGAGCTCGCGCCGATGCGCGCTCTGCAGCAAGGGCAGCACCGTCGCGAGCCCGGCGGCGTGTACATCGCCGCGCACGATCCGGCGCAGGAGCGTCAGCTCGCCACGCGCAACGCGGTTCGGCTCAGAAGTAGGAAACGAAACCATGCGCGTTCAGCTCCGCGCGCATCGCCCGCGCCTTGGCATTCGCGAGGGGGTAGGTCGTGTTCGTGAGTGAGATGAAGGCGTCGATCGCGGGGCCAGCGTCGGCGTCGCCACGCAGGCGCGGCAAGACCTTCTGGACCAGTTGCTCGTCGATCGCGTGCGCGGGGTCGGTGCCGATCTCCGCGGCGGCGATCACGTAGGCGTTGATCTCGTCGAGCACGCGGAACCCGAAGGGCGCGACCTCGACCAGCGTGTCCCAGACCCTCAGCACGATGTCTGCCCAGGGGTAGCCGTCCATATGGGCGGCGACCATGTCGCGCGGCAGCGGGAGCTCCAAGATCTGCGCACGGTCGTACACCTTGTCGGCGAAGCCGTGGGTCGTCTCGTCGATGTTGACCGTGCCGGAGAACTTGAGGTTGGGCGTGAGCTCGACCGTGTGTCCGGGCGCGAGGTCGAGTCGTGCGATGCCCTCGCGGGTGCGGACCTCCATCGCGGACAAGAAGCGACTGAAGTAGTGCTCGACGCGCGCGAGGTTCATCTCGTCCAGGATCACGTGGAATTCGCGGGCGAGCCGACCCGCCTGGTTCGATGCGTTCCACTCGCGCGCGGAGTCGGCGACGAACTCGCTGAACGGTGTGTGGTGATAGAAACCGTCCAGCGGGGAGAGGTACCCGAGCAGGTCCTCGTTGGACGACCAGCTGGGGTCGACGGCCACGAGCTTCTGCCTCGCCTGGATCGTGTTCGCGTAGGCCTGGGCGAGCCACGTCTTGCCGGTACCGCTGGGGCCGCACAGGATCACGAAGCCACGAGTGGATGTCGCCAGGTGGTAGCGGCGGATGACGTCGTCGGAGATGCGGAAAGTCGGGTTCTCGGTCCGGAACCGACCCAGCAGTTCCTCGAAGACATCTCCTGCCATCGAACGGGTTGCGGCGCTCACGTTTTCGCTTGTTGTCGCCATCCTGGGGAAGTCCTCCGCGTCCGCCGCGAGCCGACGGCGTCCAGCGACCATACCCGGCCGGGCGCGGCTGCGCCATCAGCCCTTCGTACGGGGGGGAGGCCGAACGGCCGAGGTCACTCGGATTCGGCGCTGTTCAGGGCGGCCAGGACACGCTGGATGGGCCCCTTCAGGCCAAGATCGGCCGCGTCGGCCACCAGACCGGCGTCGTCGCGGTCCCCCGCCCACAGGCTGAGGGGGGCCACGCCGTTCACGGGCACCAGCTGTTGCATCGTGGCCAGATAGTCGCGCGCCTCGAGGAGCTTCGCGCGCACCGCCGGCTTGATCGCGGTTGTGCCGGCGGCCGCCGCGTCGAGCATCGCGTCGATCGAGGGGTACGCCACCACGAGATCGCGGGCGGTCTTCTCACCGACGCCGCGCACCCCGGGCAGCCCGTCGGAGGGATCGCCGCGCAGGATCGCGAACTCGCCGTAGCGGGACGCGGGAACGCCGTACTTCGCGAGCACGCCCGCCTCGTCGTACTCCGCGAGCTCCGAGACCCCGCGCACCGTGAAGAGGAGCCGCACGACCGGGTCGCGCACCAGCTGGATCAGGTCCCGATCGCCGCTCACGATGTCGATCCGATCGTCATCGGTGGCTTCGAGGCAGAACGCGCCGATCGCGTCCTCGGCCTCCCAGCCCTCGGTCTGGGCCTGGAGCATCCCGGTGCGATCGAGCACCTCGCGCAACAGGGCGAACTGCGGCGTGAGGTCCTCCGGCTCGGGCGGCCGCGCGGCCTTGTACCCGGGATACATGTCGGTGCGTGTGATCGGGCGCCAATCGTGGTCGTAGACGTGCACGACCTCGTCGGGCCGTCGATCGACGATCAACTTGGTCACCATGTCGAGGTAGCCGTGAACGGCCCCCACGGGACGCCCGTCCTTGGCGAAGACGCCCGGCTCCTTCAACGCGAAGTACGCCCGATAGGTCAGGCTGGAGACGTCCAGAAGCAACCGGTGCGTCATGCGATCACGTGTTCCACGGGGCAGCCGTCGGCGAGCGTGCGGGACACCGTGCAGAGATCGGTGGCCGTCTTGGACCGGGCCCGTTCGACCTTGACAGGGTCCGGTTCCCCATGTACGTGGTAGCGCACCCGCAGCCACTGCATCCTTGCGTCTTCCTTGTCGCCGTCGACCTCGATCCGCAGAGGCTCGACGGGATCGCGCTGCTTGCGCATCAGAAGGGCGAAGTCGACGGCGCTGCAGCTGCCGAGCGCGGCGAGCATGAGCTCGAGCGGCGACAGGCCCAAGACCCCGTTCACGTCCACGGTGAGCTGCGTGCCATGCCTGTTCGTGACGGTCACGGTGTCGTCGGGGTGCACGGTCATCTCGAGGTGCCGGTTGCCGGTCATGCGCCCAGGGTAGACCGGTGCGGTACCGTTCTGCGATGCCGTCGCGACCGCGCACCGCCGCAGACCTCGGGCTCATGGTCGGGCCACCGCCGTATCCGCCCGAGCGCCTCGTCTCATTGGCCAACTGGCAGGACCCACCCTTCAACCGGTGGGGGTTCCAGCACGTGCGCGACCTGATCCCGACCTCGCGCATCGCCAGGGGTGAGCGCTCGCGAGCGTTCCCGCGCGCCGAGCGGGATCTCGGTGGGCTCAGGCTCCAGCTCGGCCGGCGCAGCGTGGGACTCCAGCGATTCCTCGAAGAGACCTACACCGACGGGCTGCTCGTCCTGCATCGGGGGCGCGTGGTAACGGAGCGCTACGCCAACGGCATGACCCCCGCCACGCCGCATCTGTTGATGTCCGTGTCGAAGTCGGTCACGTCGGCGGTCTGCGGCGTGCTGGTGGACCGCGGGATCCTCGCACCCTCCGATCTGCTCACGGAGCACATCCCGGAACTCGCCGCCACCTCATGGGAGGGCTGCACGGTGCGGCACCTGCTCGACATGCGCGCCGGCACGCGCTTCAACGAGGACTACGACGATCTTGCGGCCGACGTGCGCGTCTACGAGCAGATCTACCAATGGCGGCCAAAGACGCGTCGCCATCTGCCCGACGACATCACCGCGTACTTCCCGACCCTTCGGAACAAGGGTCCGCACGGGGGGCCTTTCGACTACCGCTCGGTGCTGACCGACGTGCTCGGTTGGGTGCTGGAACGAGCGGCGGGGGCGCGGCTGCCGGAGCTGATGTCGCGCGAGCTGTGGCAGCCGATGGGCGCGGAGTTCGACGCCGAGATCACGGTCGATGCACGGGGCAACGCGATGGCCGATGGCGGCGTGTCGTGCACCCTGCGCGACCTTGCTCGGTTCGGGCAGGTGCTCGCCGACGGCGGCAGGCGGGTGATCCCGCGTGCGTGGATCCGAGACACGCTGACGCCCGACCACGACACGGTCGCGGCCTTCGCATCGACCGCGGACGCCCGCGAGCTCGCGGCCGGCTCGTACTACCGCAACCAGTTCTGGGTGGTGGATCCGGCCGCACCGATCTACATGGGGTCCGGGATCAACGGCCAGACGGTATTCGTGCACGGTCCGGCGAAGGTCGTGATCGCGAAGTTCTCCACCTGGCCGGTCGCCTGGACCGCGCGGTTCTCGATCCTGACGCGCCAGGGCCTGACGTCGCTGGCGGAACAGATCGCCGGCTGAGCGTCAGCCGCCGCGAACCGCGGTGATCAGCGCCAGGACTCCGGAGAGCGCCAGCAGCGCCAGCGACCGCCGCGCGGAACGGGCCCTGGTGCACGCGCGTGGCGAACCGATCGCCCAGCAACGCTCCGAGCGCCGCCGCAGGCAATCCGACCAGCACGATCGGCCCGACCTCGTGGACGAACAAGCCCTGCGACCAGAACAGCAAGAGCGCGACCGCGCCCTCGACGAAGAAGCACGCCTGCAGGGTGGCGCGGAACGGCTCAGGCTCCATCCCGGTCGCTTGGAAGGCGATCACGAGCGGCGGGCCGTTCGTCCCCACGCTCGAGGCCAACGCGCCGGAGGCGAACCCCGCGGTGAGCTCGGTCGTCCGCCCCGTCGGCAATCGCATCCCTCGCCAGAGCCATGCGGTGAGCACCAGGATGATCACGCCGATGATCGCGGTCAGCACCTGATCGTCGGCGCGCGTGAGCACCAGGATGCCGATCGGCATGCCGAGCAGCGCCGCGGCCGTGACCGTGATGGCCTCGCGGCGCTGGATGTCGGCGCGCCAGCGCAGAGCGTTCCAGGCGACGAGCGGCACGCCGACCGAGCTCATCGCGACGACGGCGACCTTCGGACCGAACAGCAGCGTGAGCCCCGGTACGACGATCAACGCGAACCCGAACCCCGTGATCGACTGGGTGGCCGCCGCGAACCCGGTGAGCAGGACGACCGCAAGGAGCGCGGCGATCATGCGTGGAACGGATCGGGCATCGCGCGCGCGACCGCGATGGCGCGATCGAGCAGGGCGTCCGCCCCGCTGATGTTCGACTCCGCACCAGAGTTCGCCGAGACGCGGTTCTCGTCGACGCCGTCGGCGACCCGGCCGCGAACCGGATCGTAGGTCGGAGCGTTCGCCACGTTGCGTCCGTCGAACCAGGCCCGAGCGTCGACCGCGGCGGCCGACCAGCGATCCTCACCGGTCGCGGCGTGCAGCCGATCGGCCACGACGACGCACGAGGACACCTCGTACGCCATCGAGTGGGTCCCCGCGAACGCCTTCTCGATCGCCGGCAGGACGAACGCCTCCGCGCTCGCGATCGCCGCGGCGGTCAACGCGGCGTCGCCCAGGAGCGCTCCGGTGGTCGCGAGCACCCCCTCCTGGATGTGGGCCCATAGGTGGGGCTCCCCGACCTCGTACGCCGAGTTCTTGAGCACGACGCCATCTCGACAGTCGACCAATTCCTGCGCCCACGTGCGGATCCACCGGATCACGTCGCGATCCCCGGCCTCCGCGCAGCGGAGCGCCGCCAGCAGGTGCAGCGATCGGATGTCGGGCGGCGCCTCTTCGGCGGCCGCACGGGTGATGCCCCGCAGGAACGCCGGCCGCGCTCGCTCGTCCTCGAGGGCCTCGGCGGCATGCCCGACACCGACGAGCGCTCGCGCGAGCCAGAAGTTCTGCCCTGGGCGCGAGGTGATGCCCCGTCGGTTCTTGTCCCCGTTCCAGTCGTGCACGAAGTTCAGCCAGGAGCCGTCGGGCTCCTGCATCCACAGCACGAAGTCCAGGAGTCCGCGCGCCCAGCGATCGACCCAGGGAAGCCTCGTCGTCTCGTAGATCGAGCAGAGGACGTCGAGCAGGCGTGCGGTGTCATCGACGCACGCCACCCCCTCGAAGCCGGACTCACGTGCCGTCACGACGCCGTCGGGGTGCTCATAGATCGCGATCGCGAGGGCCTCCGGACCGGCGGCCGGCACCGGCTCGGTGAGACGCCAGAGTTGTCGAAGCACGGGTTCCTTAGACCGGCGCCAGAGTGGCGAACACGTCGTCCAGGGCCATGTCCGCGGCGCACAGGGTGGTGTCCGCGGCGCCGTAGAAGACGCGGATGTGTCCGTCGCCCAGGTCGATATGGCCGCTGGGGAAGACCACGTCGTGCAGGAATCCGTCGTGTTCGTAGGGGTGCTCAGGGACCATCAGCGGGCGTGTCGAGCGCGCAAGCACCTTCGTGGGGTCGCCTGTGTCCAGGAGCAAGGCCCCCATCCCGTAGCGGTTCATCCGGTCGGCGCCGTGGTAGAGCTCGAGCCATCCCTCGTCGGTGCGGATCGGCACGAGGGACGCGCCGATACGCATCTCGTCCCACATCCGATGCCGCGGCTCGGCCACCGGGCGGTGGCGCCCCCAATGGATCAGGTCCTCGCTCTCGGCGAGCCAGATGCCCAAGACCCGCCCGAAGGAACCGGGCATCGGCCGGGTGAACGACAGGTACTTCCCACCCACCTTTTCGGGGAACAGGATCACGTCCTTCTGATCCGGATGCAGCATCGTGCCCTGCCGGTCGAACGTCCGGAAGTCCGTGGTGGTCATCCGGGCCGTCGTGATCCCTAGGCGGCTGGCGGCCACGTACGTGATGTGGAAGACACCGTCGATCTCGGTGATCCGAGGGTCTTCGACGCCGTATTCCTCCATCGAGTCCATCGGGTGGATCGCCACGTCCGGGTCGAGCGTGAAATGCACGCCGTCGGGGCTGCGCGCGACGCGCAGGTGCGAGATGTGCGACAGGTAGTCGGTGAACTCGTCCTGGCCGGGGGTGAAGCCGCCGGCGGTGTTGCGGTAGCGGATCGTCCGCGGGTCGGAGAGGTCGAGGCCGGGCAGATCGCGTGGCACGTAGCCGAGCACCACCTGCGGCGGCTCCCGATCGCAGTCGAAATAGGCCATGCCGATCAGTTGCTCGCGATGCAGTCCGCTCGGCATGGGCGCGAGGCGGGGCACCGGGCCGGAGAGGTCGATCATCTGCGCCTCGGAGGAGAGCTCCACGTCGGCGCGAGGTCGCTCGGCGACGCGCACGAGCAGCACGGTTTCGTCGCCAACCTGCGCGACGCCCGGGTTGATCGTGGAGATCACCTCGAACCCGGGTTGCGACGGCGTCAGATCGTCCGGGCTGATCAGTGGGTTGGACTTGAGCCGGTGGGCGATCTGCAGCGGCGCCTTGTCGTCCTTGCCCTTCTTGGTCTTGGGGACGTGCTCGTCGACCAGCTCCTGCATCGCCGACAGGAACCGGGCCCCGGTCTTTGGCCACGTCGCCTGGTTGGCGTACGTGTAGGCGTTCTTCTCCAGGCGCGCCTTACGCTTGGGGTCGTCCAGGATCGCGTTGACTGCCTCGGCGATCGATTCGGCCGAGCGGAACTCGACCAAGATGCCGCGATCCTTGGCCAGCGCCTCCTGCGCGTGGAGGTACGGGGTCGACACCACGGCCTTCCCGGCGCCGAGCGCGTAGGACAAGGTGCCGCTCGTGATCTGGTTCGGATCGAGGTAGGGCGTCACGTAGACGTCGGTCGCGAGCAGGTACTCGATGATGTCCTTCTGATCGAGGTACTGGTTCACGAACGAGACGTGATCGGTCAGCTCGAGCTCGTCCACGAGAGATTGCAGTCGGTTGCGGTACTCCTCTCCGCGTTGCTTCAGCAGCTCCGGGTGGGTCTGGCCCGCGATCAAGTACAGCGCCTCGGGATGGCGCGCGGCCACCGCCGGCATCGCCTCGATCGCGTACTCGAGGCCCTTGCCCGGACCGACGAGACCGAACGTGGAGACGATCGTGCGTCCGTCGAGGCCGAGCTTGGCCTTGAGGCGACGGCGCCCCTTCGGCTCGATATGCGGCATCCCGTGTGGGATGACGAGCGGCCGCTCCTTGATCCCGTAGTCCCGATCCAGGATGTCGACCGCGGTCTCGGCCATCACCACCAACCCGTGGGCGGTCTCCGCGATGGCGCGGACCGCCTCGCGGATCGCCGGGGAGGGGTCCGGCAGCACCGTGTGCATGTTGACCAGCGCCGGCTTCTTCAGCTCCTCGAGGAAAGGCGTGAGGTGGTCCTCGTACATGCCCTCGATCCAGTGATCGCCGACGAAGCCGCCGCCCTTCCACAGGCCGTAGAGGCCGAACTCGTGTTGGACGCAGACGATCTCGGCGTTGGATCGGTCGATCTCGCGTGCGGCGGCGCGGTAGGGAAGAGCGCTGCCCTGCTTGATCCTCCAGCGGACCTCGCTGCCGTAGGCGCGCACGGAGTTGCGCTCATCGATCGCGGCGACGCGGGCCTGCGTGCCGGAGTCGGCCTCGCGCACGGCACCGATCAGATCGGCGGTGAACGTGGCGATGCCGCACCGGCGCGGCGGATAGGTGGAGACGAACGCGACCCGCATGAACACCTAGCCTACCTACCCTGGCCGCGTTGAGCCGTCGCCTCCCGTCTACGCTGAGCAGGTGTCGACCGTCTATGACCTCAGCCTCGAGCAGCTCAGCGACCGTCTGGTCGCGTGGGGCGAGCCGGCCTTCCGCGCCAAACAGGTGTGGCGGCAGCTGTGGACTCGCGCAGCGACCTACGAGCAGATGCCCGAGGTTCCCGCCGAGTTGCGGGAACGGCTCGCGGGAGACCTCCCACTCGGGGTAGAGGTCCTCGATGAGCGCACGGCCGATCGCGGAGCGACCCGCAAGGCACTGCTCAAGCTTGGCGGCCAGCACATCGTCGAGGCGGTGCTGATGGGGTATCCCGACCGCGTCACCGTCTGCATCTCGTCGCAGGCCGGCTGCGCGATGGGGTGCACGTTCTGCGCGACCGGCCAGATGGGTTTACAGAACAACCTGACCGCCGGTGAGATCGCGGCGCAGGCCGTGTGGGCGCGACGCGAGGCCGCGAACCTGCCCGACTCGACGCCGCAGCGCCTGACGAACGTCGTGTTCATGGGTATGGGGGAGCCGTTCGCCAACCAGCGTCACGTCTTCGACGCGCTCGCACGGCTGATCGACCCGGGGACGTTCGGGCTGGGCGCACGGCACATCACGCTCTCGACCGTCGGCATCGTCCCCGGGATCCGGCACCTGGCCGAGCGGTTCCCGCAGGTGGGGCTTGCGGTCAGCTTCCATGCCGCGAGCGACTCGCTGCGCGACCAGCTCGTGCCGCCGAACGAGCGCTATCCGCTCGCGAAGCTGGAGGACGCGATCGCGGCCTGGCGCGCGATCACCCACCGGCGTCCCTCGATCGAGTGGGCGCTGATCGACCGCGTGAACGACACGGCCGAGCAGGCGGAGTTGCTCGCGCCGATCGCGCGACGTCTCGGCGCTCACATCAATCTGATCCCGCTCAATCCGACACCCGGGTACCCCGTGCTCGGGTCGCCGCCGGCGCGGATCAAACGGTTCGTGCAGACCCTGGAGCTGCTCGGCGCGAACGTCACCGTCCGCGACACGCGTGGCCGCTCGATCGACGCCGCGTGTGGGCAGCTCGCGCTCGCGGCGACGACCTGAGTCAGTCGCGTTTCCGCGCCTCGACCTCCGCCAAGCGCGCCTTGACGATCCGCTTGACGAGGGTAACGGGCAGCCGCTCGTCGTAGGCGAAGCGGATCGTGCCCTTCCCCGTCGCGCGGGCTCCGAGCGCCTCGAGGTTGTCGGCGACCACCTGCTTGCTCATCGGGAACAAGCTGTAGTGGTCCTTGAAGGCCGCGTAGCACACCAGGCCCTTGCCGTCGTGCTTGAAGGCGGCCATCGAGTAGCTGATCCCTTCGGTCGCATCCGGCGCTGCGGCGTGGATCGCGGTTCGCAACGCGTCGAGCGCCGTTCGCTGCTCCGGCATGAGCGAGGCCAGATACGCCTCGACACTCGCGGGCCGCTCCATGTTCAGTGTTCCTCTTCGGGCTCGGGCTCGGCCTTGCGTCGGTCGATGAAGGATCGCAGCTCCTCGTCCGTGGCTTCGTCGATGCCGGGATCCTCATAGGAGTCAAGGAGCTGCTTCCAGCGGCGGTTCGCCCGGATGTCCGCCGTCTCGCCACCCGCCGCCGTCCATGACGTGAAGTCGTTCGTGGTGAACAGCGGGGACATGTACTGGAACTCCTTGAAGTGCTGCATCGTGTGGTCGGCGGCAAGCCACAGCCCACCCGGCCCGACCTCCGAGAGCGCGTCGAAGGCAAACTCCTCCTCGCTGAAGCCGATCCCGTGCTGATGCACCTGGAGTTGCTCCAACAGCTCGACGTCGAGTGCGAACTTCTCCAGCGATGCCGTCAGCCCGCCTTCCAGCCATCCGGCGGCGTGCAAAACGACGTCGGTGCCTGCCAGGACCGTCGCCCACAACATGAACGCCGACTCGGCCGCGGCCTGTGCGTCGACCGCGTTCGAGGAACACAACCCGCCGCCGCCGCGGAACGGCAACCCGTAGCGGCGCGCCAGCTGGGCGCCCGCGAAGACCCCGAACACCGACTCCGGCGTGCCCAGCGCCGGCGCCCCCGTGCGCATGTCGGTGGCCTGGAAGAACGATCCGTACAGACATGGCGCTCCCGGGCGGACGGTCTGTGCGATCGCGATGCCCGACAATGTCTCGGCAACCTGCTGGGCCAGGCCGCCGGCAACGCTGACCGGCGCGGTCGCCCCCCCGAGGAGGAACGGTGTGACGATCGTCGCCTGGTTGGACTCCGCCCAGGCGATCATCGCGTCGACCATCCGGAAGTCCCACGTCAGCGGGCTCAGCGAGTTGACGACGCCCATCAACAGCGTGCGGTCCTCGATGTCGCCGCCATGCAGGATCCGCGCCATCTCGATCCCGTCGCGCGCCTTCGGCCCGCTCGTGCCGTAGGTCGTATACGGCAGGTCCGACCATCGGATCGTGGAGTACTCCATGTCGAGATGGCGGGTGTGCACCGGCATCTTGACGGGCTCGCACGCACCGGTCTGGGCGCAGTTCAGTGGCGCGGCGGCCTGCGTGAGCTTGATGATCTGATCGTGTCCCTCGAGGAAGCCGTTGCGGCGCCCCTCATCCAGGTCCGAGAAGAACGGCGGCCCACCGACGCCCATCCACAAGGGGGTGCCTCCGCCGACCTCCACGGTGTTGGCGGTCTTGCGCGCGTGCAGCGTGAACGTGTGCGGCGCCTTCGCGAGTTGTTCCATCACGAAGCCGCGGTCGAAGTACACGCGGTTGCCGTCCACCTTCTGCCCGGCGGCGGCGAGCAGCGCCCGGCCCTCGTCATGGATCACGTCGAGGCCGATCTTTTCGAGGATGCGCATCGCGTACGCGTGCACCTGCTCCTCCTGCTCCTCGTTCATGAGACGAGGAGCGCGTTCAGGGTCGTACAACATGGGCGTCCTCCAGGTCCGTCGGCTCGAGGAGCGGGGTCAACAGGTCATCGAGCGGCGCGATCCCGAGGTCGTGGATCTCCAGGGGCAGCTCCATGTAGGTCGCGATCTCCCGGGCCTTCTCCTCGCGCTCCGGATCGGCGTGTTGTCGCACGAACAGCACCCTCGTGAGATTGCCGAAGTAGGTCTCGCGGAGCCACGGGAACCGATCCAGACCGAGTCCCTTGATCACGGCGCGATCCCAGTTCATGACGAGCCAGTCGGTCAAGAAGTAGATCCCGTAGTCCTCGTCGAACCGCTTGAAGAGATCCCCGGCGTACCACTGGAAGCAATGCACGCCGGCCGGGCGGACAGCGGGGTACCGAGCCAACACCGCGTCCAGACGGCCGCCGGTGCCACAGTCCCCATACACGACGACGATCCGGTCGTACAGCGGCAGCAGCTTCTGGATCTTCTCCTCGACCGCCGGACCGATCTCGATCGGAGTCATGTGCAGGTCTGCGGAGATCCCGTGCACGTCGGCGTTCCACCCGTGCCGCGCGACGAGCGCGGCGGTGTCCTTCGCGACGGCGCCACACGCGATCACTGCGACGCGGGCGTCCGTGCGCGTCACCCCGTCGCCTCCCCGGCGGGGACCGCCACGTCGAGGTCGGGCAGCGTCTCGAGCGGGGGCAGCCCGAGGTTTCCGATGAACCGGTCGTTGAAATCCTCCACGCCAGACAGCTCGATGTACTCGACGATGCCCGGGATCTCCCAGGCGACCTCGCGTTCGCGGAACGACATCAGGGCCATCTTGGCACCCTCGCTGGCGGTGTTGCCGACGGCCTTGATCTTGTCGACCGTCACCGGGGGCACCAGCCCGATCACCTGGGCGCTCCGAGGGTTGATGTAGGAGCCGAACGAGCCGGCCAGCATGACCTCGTCGAGGTCTTGGGCTACGAGGCCCATCGCACGCATCGCGGTCTCGATCCCGGTGGAGATCGCGCCCTTCGCGAACTGCAACGCCCGCACGTCGGACTGCGTGAGCACGACGTCGCCGCACAGCCGGAACGCGCGAACCTCCTCGCGCATCACGAGGTGTTCGGCGAGTGGGTGCCCGGTGGCTTCGGCGTCCTTCCGCGTCACCATCTTGCCGCCGTCATCGATCAGTCCGACGAGCCGGAGCTGCGCGACGATGTCGATCAGCCCGGAGCCGCAGATGCCGCGGGGCTCGACGTCTCCACCGATCACCTGTAACTCGATCTCCCCGTTCGTCAGCACGACACCCTCGATCGCGCCTTCGGTTGCGCGCATCCCGAACAGGATCTCGCCGCCCTCGAACGCGGGCCCGGCCGGCGCGGCAGTCGCGACGGAACGTTCGGCGTTGCCGCAGGCGATCTCCCCGTTCGTGCCCACGTCGACGAGCAGACGCGTCTCCGGGTCGCGCACGAGCCCGGTCGCCACGATGTCCGCGACGATGTCCGCCCCCACATAGGCGCCGATCGAGGGGTAGATCGCGACCCATCCGAGCGGGTGCATCGAGAAGCCGAGCTGATCGGCGCGCACATCCTGTGGATCCGTGAACGTGGCCACGTAGGGCGCGAGCGCGATCGACTCGGGGTTCACGCCGAGCAGCAAGGACATCATGGTCGCGTTGCCGGCGACGACGGCCTCGTAGATCTCCTCCGGCTTGACCTCGGCCTCTTCCTGGACTCGGCCGAGGAGCTCGTTCACGGTCTCGAGCGCGGCGGTTTGGAGCTGGTCGATGTTCTCCTGCCCGTGCATCGCCTTCGCCATCCGGGCGATCACGTCGGCGCCGTAGGAGGCCTGGTGGTTGATCGTGGAGGCGACCGCGACGGTCGCCCCGTTGCGGAGGTCGACCAGGGTGCACACGCACGTCGTCGTCCCGATATCGAAGCTCGCGCCGAACATGCGCTCGCGGGTGTCGCCCTCCTCGCAGTCGACGAGATACTCGCCGACCAGCGTCGCCGTCACGGTGGAGCCGTTGCGGAACGCCTCCGCGATCTTGGGGAGCACCTCCCAGTCGTGGTTGCGGGTGTAGCCCGCTTCCTCGATGGCATCCATGACGCGGCGCAGATGGGAACGGTGGTCCTCGAGTCGAGGGGGGCGACAGTTCGAGGAAGAGTTTGACGACGTTCGGTTCGAGCAACACGAACCGGCCGACCCCCATCGTGGCGGCCTTCGGCATCTTCAGCAGCCGCGGCACGTCGACCGTCATGGGGCCGTTGATCGGACACTGGCACGACAGACGCCAGCCGTCCTCGAGCTTGTCCGCGAGATGGCGGTAGTCGGCAAGCGACAACTCGGCCTCGCCGTCGAGGATCTGGACGCTGCACTTCCCACACGTGCCGCGCCCGCCGCAGGTCGACTCGATCGGCAGCCCGGCCCAGTGGGCCGCGTTGAACAGGGTCGTCCCGCCCGGCACCCGAACGGTCTTGCCGCTCGGGAGATAGGTGACCTCGATCTTGGCGCCCGTCTCCGTCGCCATCAAACGGTCGCCGCCTCCAACTCGGCCCGGTGATCGCGGATCCATTCCACGCCGTACTCGTCGTGCCCGAGGAGAAGGTCGGAGGCGAGGATCGCCTTCTTCACCGGGCGGTGCAGCGGGTTCGTGATGGCCGTGTTCATACCCGCTGCGATCATGAGCGTGAGGAACGTCGCGTCGATCTCGTGGCGGCCGGGCATGCCGAAGCTGATGTTGGATGCCCCGCAGGACAGGTTCACACCGAGCTCGTCGCGGATGCGCTGGATCGTGCGCCGCATCGCCGTCCCGGCGTCGGGTGCGGCGCCGATCGGCATCGCGAGCGGATCGATGATCACATCGGCCCGGTCGATCCCGTGCTTCTCGGCGTTCTCGACGACCTTCGCCGCCGCGGCGAAGCGCTCGTCGGGGTCCATCGAGATCCCCGTCTCGTCGTTGGCCATGCCGATGACGGCCGCGCCGTGCGCGGCGACGAGCGGCAGGAGGCGGTCCATCGAGTGCTGTTCGGCCGTGACGGAGTTGATCAGTACCTTGCCGCCCGCGAGCGGCACGCCGGCCTCGAGCGCTTCGGGCGTCGAGGAGTCGATGCAGATCGGCGCGTCGACCAGATCGTTGACGATCCGCACCATGTCGCACAGCATCGCCACTTCGTCGAAGCCCGGGATGCCCGCGTTGAGGTCAAGCACGCGGGCTCCGGCCGCGACTTGGGCGATGGCGTCGCTCCGGACGGTGTCGTAGTTGCCCTGCTTGAGTTCTTCGGCCAGTTTCTTGCGGCCGGTCGGGTTGATGCGCTCGCCGATGATCACGAAGCGATGCGCATCACCGATCGTCACCGCACTGCCCGCGTGCGATCGCAGGACGGTCTCCGCTATCTCGCTCACTGAATGCTCCCGATGTCGGTGGGTGGGGGATGTCCGCGCTACCTTGCCAGCGGTGCTCTCGCCCTCGGTAATCGGCGATCCCGCCGGTTCCAGGACTGACCAACGGTCAATCACGAGAGGTCGGCGGATGTGTCAGCGAGGATAGAGCCGCAGGCCGGAGGGGGGAATGGAGAATAAGCGCCGTTCAGTGACCGCAGGTCAGCGACGACGGGCGAATCTGAGCGGGATCAGCGAGCCGCCCGTGCGCGGTTCCTCCGAAGGGGCGACCGACGGCACCTCGACGACATCCTCCTCGAGCCGTCGTTTACTCGGGGCCGCGGGGCCGACCGACGACCGCTCCGACGGACCCGCCTCGAAGGCGTCCCCGAACTGTCGCTCCCCGGTCTCGGCGTCCAGCGGCGTGTTGCGCCTGAGGCGCCGGATCAGGTCCACGGCGATCCAGACACACACGATGATCGCGATCGGGTGGCCGAACGGCAGCCGTACCGAGCGGATCAGGTCCGGCAGGTTCGTGTTCTCCGTGACGAGCTCGGTGACGGTGAACGCGACGCACAGGATCACCAGGGTGCGACGCGCGACCCGGGGCATCGCCCACGCGAGCGGCAAGACCCAGACCAGGTACCAGGTGCCGAGCATGGGGGCGAGCAGGATCACGATCAACAGAGCCCATCCCCAGGCGGCGGCCTGCGCCATCGGCGTCCGCGCGCTCGGTTCCGTCCAGATGCGCCGCGCGATCACCCATACCGCCACCAGCGACAGACCGAACAGCAACACATGGGCGGTGATCGTTGCCGCGGTCTCGAAGGCGGGGCCGCCGATCGCCGTGAAGGCCCAGGTGAGGGCGTGCACGAGCAGCTGTCCCGGCGCCTTCCCGGAATCGTGACCCGACAGCTCGAACAAGCCCAGCGTGGGGTTCGTCCATTGCAGGTACGGGGCGGCAAGGACCAGCCAGATGCCCCCGACCACCGCCGCGTACTTCGCCATCACGCGCGTGCGGCGCTCGGGCTCGACCGTCGCGGCGATCGCCACCAGCAACAGGACCAGCGGGACGATCGCGCTTGCCTTCACCGACATGCCCAGCCCGAGGCAGACCGCCGAGGCGAGCTCGCGTCGGGCGAACAGACACGAGACCGCCGCCGCGACGAACAGCGCGACGAGCATGTCGTTATGGCCGCCCCCGACGACGTGGAACACGACGATGGGATTCAGCCCGATCACGGCGACCGCGAAGACGGCGCGCTCGGGTCGCACTCGCTGGACGAGGCGGGCCACGATGATCATCGTGCCGAGGCTGGCGAGCGCCGCGAGCAGCTGGAAGCTTCGGATCGTGCTGTCCACGCTGCGCGCCAGGCCGGTCATCAGCACGGAGACCCAGGTGAACAACGGGCCGTAGACCGACGGTGTGTCGCGCCAGCCGGGCCATGTGAGATGCCAGAGCGAGTTCAGCGGGAAGTCCTGCGGGGTGAGGACGTAGGGGTTCCCACCGTAGGTGCTCGCGATACGCCCGTAGTAGGCGTAGCTGTAGACGTCGCGGGAGAACAGCAGCGGCAGGGTGAGCACGAGCACGTGGAACGCGATCGCCAGGACGAACGCGAGCCGCATCGAGATCCGACGGTTCCACGCCTCGCGCAGGATCAAGAGGAAGCCGAACGCGGCGGCCGCGACCGCGATCAACCCGACCAGCATCAGACCCGAGTCGCTCAGGTGCTGCAGGCCGATCGCGTCGGCGATCCACCGCAGGGGGCCCTGCGCTTCCACGCCGTCGGGAAGGACCGGATAGTAGGGAGAGCGCGGTGTGGCCGAGACGATCGCGACGAGCAGGACGCCGACGGTCGACGCCACGACAGCGCGAAGCGCGCTGGGCGCAAGGGGTTCGGACCGGCCGGAAGACAGGCGCATGGGTGAGGCGAATCTATCCGACGGGGAGGACGCCCGGGCCGGCAGGACCACCGCGGGGGAGCGACGCAACCGTATCTCCATCACCTTGGCGACCTTCCCCCCTGGACGGACACCGTAACCAGGGTCGCCGAACCTGGCAACACTGACCGAATGTGGCCCGTATCCTGCATCGATGGGATTCCTCGAGCTCACCGACGTGGCCTACCGCCTGCCCGGCGGCTGGACGCTGTTCGATGGGGTCAGTTTTCGTGTGCCCGACGGGTCGCACACGGCTCTCGTGGGGGCCAACGGGATCGGCAAGACCACGCTGATGCGCCTTATCGCTGGCGAGGAGGAACCCGCCGCGGGCTCCATCCGTGTCGACGGACGCGTCGGTCTGATGCGGCAGTTCATCGGATCCGCCGAACGACCGACGACGGTCCGTGCGTTCCTGCTCGCCTACAGCGAACCGGAGGTGCGGGTGGCGGCAGCCGGCCTGCGTCGTGCCGAGGAACGGTTGTCCGCCGACCCCGACGAGCGGGCGCAACTGGCCTACGCCGACGCGCTCGCGACATGGGAGTCGGCGGGCGGCTACCGCGCAGAGGTGCTGTGGGACCGATGCGCGCACGAGGCGTTCGGCGGCGGGTTCCCGGAGTCGGCGGACCGGCCGATCGAGACGCTCTCAGGCGGAGAGCGGAAGCGGTTGGCGCTCGAGATCGTGTTCCGTTCCTCCTTCGATGTCGTGTTGTTGGACGAGCCGGACAACACGCTCGACATCGAGGGGAAGGAGTGGCTCGAGGCGCGGATCATCCAGGATCCACGCACGATCCTGTTCATCTCACACGATCGAACCGTGCTTGAGCGAGCCGCCACGCACATCGTCACGCTCGAGGGGCGGGCCACGTGGACGCACACGGGCGGCTTCGCCACGTACGCGGCCGCCCGCGACGCGCGCGTCGACCGGCTCGATGAGCGGCATCGCCGCTACGAGGAGGAGCGGAAACGCCTCGAGGACATGATCAAGGAGATGAAGCGGAAGGCCGCCTACAACGACGGCTGGGCGTCCAAGGCGCGCGCGGCGGAGCATCGGCTCGAGCGATTCGAGGACCGCGAGCAGCCGCCCGAGAAGGCCGAGGTGCAGCATGTCCGCATGCGCGTCGACGGCGGCCGCACGGGCAAGGTCGCGTTCCGGGCGCGCGGGCTGGCCATCGCGGGCATCATCGATCCGTTCGACGCGGAGGTCCGCTTCGGCGAGCGGATCGGCGTGATCGGTCCGAACGGCACCGGCAAGTCGCATTTCCTGCGACTGCTCGCGGGTGAGGAGATCGCGCACGACGGCGAGTGGATGCTCGGCGCCCGTGTCGACCCGGCCTTGTTCGCGCAGCTTCACGAGCGGCCCGACATCGGCGATCGCCCGATCCTCGACGTCTTGTTGAAGCGGGGGGTCGAGCGGTCGCGGGCGCACTCGACGCTGCGGCGCTACGAGCTGGACCGCGCGGGCGGCAACCCGTTCGAGCTGCTGTCGGGCGGACAGCAGGCTCGATTCCAGATCCTGCTGATGGAGCTGGATTCACCGACGATGTTGCTGTTGGACGAGCCGACCGACAACCTCGACGTCGCCTCCGCGGACGCGCTCGAACGCGCGCTGGACCACTACGAGGGGACGGTCATCGCGGTGACCCACGACCGGTGGTTCATGCGGGTGCTCGATCGGTTCCTGTGGTTCGACGAGGACGGCACGGTGCGGGAACTGCTCGCGTCGCCCTACGACCTGGCGATGCGGTGACCGATGCGGTCGTGCTGGCCGGCGCGCAGGTGCGCGTCGGCGGCCGCTCGATCCTCGGACCTATCGATCTGTCGATCGGCGCGGGCGAACAATGGGTTTTGCTCGGTCCCAACGGCGGCGGCAAGACGACGGCGCTGACGCTCATGGGTGCGTGGCGGCAGCCCTCCGCCGGCACCGTGGACGTCCTCGGCGAACGACTCGGCGGGACCGACGTCCGCGCCCTTCGACGTCGGGTCGGGCACGTGTCGCACCGGCTGGGGGAGCGCCTCCCCGGGCGACGCTCGGTCCTCGAGACCGTCTGCACCGGCCGGGAGGCAACGCTCGTCACGTGGTGGCAGTCGTTCGACGACGATGACCTCGCGGATGCGCACGGGCTGTTGGCGGCCGTCGGCTGCGGCGCGTTGGCCGAGCGGCCGCTCGAGTCCTGTTCGCTCGGGGAACGCCAGCGGGTGCTGATCGCACGCGCGCTCTACGGCCACCATGAGCTACTCCTGTTCGACGAGCCTGCCGCCGGGCTCGATCTGCCCGCCCGGGAGCGTCTGGTGGACGCGATGGTCGCCGGTGCGGCGACCGGTGCGACCGGTGTCCTTGCGACCCACCACCTCGAGGAGATCCCGCCGACCTCGACCCACGCCGCTCTTCTCCGCGATGGGCTTGTTGTTGCCTCGGGCCCGATCGGCGACGTGCTCGCCGACGAACCGATGTCGGCGTGCTTCGGCCTGCGGATCCACGTCGAACGTCGCCGAGGTCGCTGGGCCGCGGTCGCGGCGGGGTGACTACGCGGCCGGGTCCTCGAGTGCCAGGGCCAACTGCTCGGCCTCGCGTCGCGTCCGCTTGCTATAGCGCATCGGCTTCCCGATCAGATACAGCACGAGGTACAGCAGGACGACGAACAACGTGACGTTGGCGACCATCAGCAGTAGGACCGTGAGCGGGCTTGCGTGATCCGTCGGGCCACCGATCCATTTCACGATCGTGTAGATCGTCAGGCTGAGCCACATGGATACGGCCAGCACGCCCGCCCACACCGCGTAGCCCATCGTCGCCACGAGGGCGATCGCAACCGCGGTACCGGTGTTTTCACGCATCGACGTCGAGCCTAGCAATCCGGCCCGCTCGGCGTGCGCGGCCGCTGGGAAGATGAGCGCATGCCCGATCTCGATCCGCTCCGTCGCCGCGGGATCGCGGCCGTGTGGCTTGCCACGTTCGTGTGGGCGTGGGGCCCCGTGCTCGTGAAGTGGAGCGACCTGCCGGGACCGACCTTCGCGATGCTTCGACTGTGGACGGGCGTCGTGATCTCGTTCACGGCGATCGTCGTGACTCGGCGCCGGTTCTCCTGGGCGGCGTTCCGGGCCTGCGCGGCGGGCGGCGTGCTCTTCGCGGCCGACATCGGATTGGGCTTCACCGCCGTGAAGCTCACGACGGTGGCCGATGTCGCGCTGATCGGAACGCTGGCGACCGTCGTCATCGTGCTGCTGTCCTCGATCCGACTCGGCGAGCGGGTCACGCTTCGATCGTGGTCGCTCGTCGGCGCGTCGTTCCTGGGGATCGTGATCGTCGCAGTCTCGAGCGCGGGCCTGCCGAGCTGGAGCCTCGCGGGCGACGTGATGGCGTTGCTCGGCGTCGGGACGTGGACGACCTACTGGTTCTTCTCGCGTCACGTGCGGGAGCGCTATGACCCGATCATCTACTTCGCCTGCGTGATGCTCGCGGGAGCGCTCACCATGACGCCGGTGGCGCTGCTCACGAACGGCGTGCCGTCCGACGTGGCGACGGGCGACCTGCTGGCGGTCGTCGCGGTCGCGCTCCTGCCCGGCTTCGTCGGACACACACTCGTCATCTGGTCGCACAAGCACGTGGCGTCGTGGTTGTCGGCGCTGATCACGCAGGTGTCCCCGGTGATCACCGTGGTGCTGGCGTGGCTGCTGCTCGGCGAGGAGATCCCACCTGCGGCGATCCTCGGGGGCGCCCTCGTCGTCGGGGCCACGATGGCCGTGATCGCGCTCGACGCTCGCAGCGCGCGCGCCGAACGGCTGGAACAGGCGGCGGAGAAGGTCAGCTAGCGGCAGGCGCCACCGGCGGCGGAGCGCGGGAGGCGGCGCGGGCCGTGACCCAGATGCCCGCGACGAGCAGCGCGATCGCAACCGCCAGCACGGCGAAACCGATCGGACCGAGCGCCGAGATGGTGACCGATCCCGTGACCGTGACATCCAGCGGCGACGTCGGCTCGACGTCCATGATCACGAGCGTCCAGTCACCGGGCGCGGCCTGCCAGTGCAGGTGCGGCGCGAGCCCGCGCGAGGAGGCCACCCAGAATCGTTGGGTCCCGGGCGGTGCGGGGCTCGCGGTTCCCGGAACGGCCGTGGTCCGGGCGGCGCCGGGCCAATCGATCTGCTCGATCACGTCGTAGGGGGCGTCCCGCAGGTACGCGTCGACGGCACTCGAGGGCCCCACCCCGATGAACATCGGTCGATCGCCGGCATTCAGCGCGACGTCGAGGACCACGGACGCGCGCCGCGGCAAGGCCGGGACGTCGAGCTGTGGCAACGTGATCGCGCTGCCCGCAGCGACGATGCGCGTCGGTGGGAGCCCGATCGACCCGTCCCCACCGACGAGGAGCACGATCGCCAGCCCGGCGACGGTCGCGACGAGTCCCGCAAGCACCAACGCCACCCCGAGCACGATCCGCCCTCGCCTGCCCACGCGTCCATCCTGCCAGTCCGTGCCACTGCGGCCCATTGCTTGACCCGGCGTACGCGGCGGGGTACGTCTGCACCGTGAGCGAAGCCTCCATCGACGCGCTCGTCGATGCGACCCCCGCGTCGCGCGATCGGGTGGTCGACTTCCTGCGCGCGGCGAGCATCTGCGCGGTCGTCGTGGGGCACTGGACGATCGGGATCGTCTGGTGGCAGGACGGGGTGCTACGCACGACGAGCGCGATCGGCGTCACCTCGTGGCTGTGGCTCGCCACCTGGGTGCTGCAGGTCATGCCGATCTTCTTCTTCGTCGGCGGTTTCTCGAACATGGTGGCGCTCGATGCCGCGCGTCGACGCGGAGAGACCGACGGGTCGTTCATCCGGAGTCGCGCGATGCGTTTGCTCCGCCCCTCCCTGGTGTTCTTCGCCGTCTGGGGCACGATCGACGTGGCGATGCATCTGCTGGATGTCGGGGCCGCCACGGGCCCACGCCTCGTCGGTGATACCACGCTCCTGCGTCTGTTCCTGCCGCCGGGCGCCACGCTGCCGTTCGGTCCGCTGTGGTTCCTCGGCATCTACCTGATCGTCGTGGCGCTCGCGCCGTGGATGATCGCGCTGCACCGCCGGTTCCGGTGGCGGGTGCCGATCGTCCTCGTGCTCGGCGCGGCCTGCGCGGACGTGATCGGGTTTCAGGGTGGCTTGTCACCGGTGCGGTGGTGCAACGTCGCGTTCGTGCTGTTGCTGCCTCACCAGCTCGGGTTCTTCTACGCGGACGGCACGTTCGACCGTGCGCCGAGGGCGGCGCTGTGGGGCATGGTGGCCGCGGGTCTGGGCGGCTTACTGGTGCTGACCAATCCACCCCTCTGGAAGCTGTTCGGTGATGTGCGCTTCGACTGGTTCCCGGGGATCGGCGCGTACCCCAAAAGCCTGCTCGGCACCGACGTCGAGCTGGTATCGAACGCCTATCCGCCGACCCTGTGCTTCCTGCTCGGTGGGATCTGGACGATCGGTGCGGTCATGCTTGCTCGACCGTTCCTGCAGCGCTGGTTGCAGGGACGACGCCCATGGAAGGCGACGATCGCCGTCAACGCGGTGATCATGACGCTGTTCCTCTGGCACATGACCGCCTACCTGTGTGCGGTATTGGTGCTGTGGCCGATGGGGCTGGCCCGTGAGCACGACAGCACGGCGGCGTGGTGGTTGCAGCGGCCGTTGATCCTGGGCCTGTCCGGCGTGTTCCTGCTCGGACTGATCGCCGTCTTCGGACGCTTCGAGCGCCCCCGCCCGCGGCACCCCTGACCTGCACAGACGAGTTGTGTCCGCGGGTGTTACCTTCGTTCAACCGTGGAGAGGATCGCGCGAGCTCGAACGATGACCACCGACGGTGCCCGCGCGCTCGCGTTCGCCGCCCTCGGTCTGCTCGCGATGGCCCTCGTCGGGGCCGCGCCCGGGTCGCCCTACCAGCCGCTGCTCACCCCGGCGGGAGAGCCCCACGGTCCGCTGACCGAGTTCGCCGTGCGCCTCGGCCTGTCGCGCATCCCCGGCAATCCGATCCTGGCGGTCGGTGTCGCGGCCTCCATGCTGGCGATCGGCGGCTTCCTCTTGCTGCTGCGCGCGGCGTTCCACGGGCGGATCGGCGTCGGACCGGTGGCGGCTCTCGTGGTGGCCGCGCACGCGCTGCTGCTGGGGCTTCCGCTGTTGTTCTCGCGCGACGTGTACTCCTACGCGTTCTACGGACGGATCGCCGGTGTCTACGGCGGCAATCCGTACGTCCAGACGCCGCTGGACCATCCGACCGACGCCCTCTGGAAGTTCGTCGGGCCGATCTGGGTGAACACCCCCGCGGTCTACGGGCCCGTGTGGTCCTCGTTGTCCGGCTGGCTCTCGACGTGGCTGCGCGCCCGGCCCGAGGCACACGTCGAGGCCTACCGCATGATCGCGATCGTCGCGAGCCTCGCGACCTGCGCGGTGATCGTGTGGACCGTCCGGCGCCTGTGGCCGGAGCGCACGGCCTTTGCACTCGTGGCGTTCGGCGCGAACCCCGTCGTCGTGTTCCACGCGGTCGCCAGCGGGCACAACGACATGCTCGTGGCACTGACGATGGCGGGCGCCTTCGCGCTCGTCGTCTCGCACAAGGAGATGCCGGCGATCGGGCTCCTGACGATCGGCGCCTTGGTGAAGGCGACCGCCGGCCTGCCCTTGCTTCTGTTGCTCGTGTGGTGCATCGCACGCCGCAAACCCGAGGACCGCTGGCGCGTAGGGATCACCCACGTGGGCCTCGCCGTCGCGATCACCGCGGCGTTCTCCCTGCCGTTCTTCCAACTGCAGGATCCGACGCTGGGCATGCTCGCGTTGGCGGGACACGAAGGGTGGCTCGCGCCGGCCGCCGTCGGCGAGCGGCTGGTCGACCTGCTGACCTTCGACACGTTGGGCTGGCTGGTTCGCGTCGTTGCGGCGGCCATCCTCGGCGTCGCGATCTGGCGGCTGACCCGCGCCGTCTGGCGCCGCACGACGGGCACCGATGTCGCCGGAGCCCCGGTGATGAGTCCGCGCGAGCAGGCCGCCACATGGGGATGGGCGCTGATGTTGCTGATGCTGCTCGGCCCCGTGCTGATGCCCTGGTACGTCGTGTGGGTGCTGCCGCTCGCATGGGTCCTCCCCAAGGCGCCGCGGACGGCGCTGATCGCCGTCAGCTCGCTGCTCGGCGTCACCCTGTGGTCGACCGAGGCGTTGCGCTATCCGGGCGCCTTCTCGCTCAACGTGTTCGTGGGCAATTGGCTCGTGGTGCCGGTGATCGTGTGGCTGCTGGTCGTGCTGCTGCGCGACCTCCGCTCACGGATCGACAACGGGGCGCTCTTCGAGGACGAGATCGGGATCGAGGAGCCCCCGCCGCCGCTGGCCGATCAGGCGGGCGGCCAAGAGCGCGTACCCGCAACCGCCGGCGAGAGCGCACGCGAGGGTTGAGGTTCCGATCGTGCCGAGCGGTGCACCGAGCCGCTCCAGCACGAACGCCGTCAACGCGAGCATCGGCGCCCCGAACGCGGCCGAGCCCGCCACGCCGGAGGCCACGTCGCCCAGCGCCCACCAGGACCACCCGAGGCCCAGAACGATCAGCAGGAGGAACGTGCGCCAGGTCGCCTCGAGGATCTTGCGCGGCGCGACCGGGGACAGCTCGTCGGGGTTCGGCGGCAGCGTGCGCGGCGAACCCTCGCTGCTGGCCAGCCACGTGTCCCACCTCGTGAGGCCGGGCGTATCGAGCTCCGCCGGATCCCGGATGTCCTCGCCGACGACGAAGGTGAGGTGAGGGCCGTCGGGGATGCGATCGAGCGAGGCCGCCGAGGCGATGTCGTAGCGGGGATCGCCGGTCGTGGTTGGAACGCCGGCGGCCAGGTCGGCCGGCGTGCCGAGGAACACGTAGACGTCGTCCGCGCGCTCGGGCGGCAGCGCGGCGCGTGCGACGTTGGCGGTGTGCGTCAACAGGAACAACGCCTCTGATGTGTCCGGGGAATCGGCGACGAACACCAGCGGTGTCCCCGGTTGCGAACGGTCGGTCGCGATCCGGCCGGCGAGCGTCAGGTGCGCGACCTCATCCGGGGAGGTGTAGGGGAACTGATCGCGCCAATCGCGTACGGCCGGCGCCACGATCAGGGCGGTCAGGATCAGCCCTATGGGCCACGCCAGCCACCAGCGGCCGAGGTACTCGCCAAGGGCTACCAGACCGAAGGCGGCAAGCATCGGCAAGCAGAAAGCAAACATCAGGATCCGGTCCGGCGGGAACCAGCCGGTGGCGGCCCCGAGCGCCAGGGCGACGGCGCTCACGCCGGCCCACGACAAGAGGAACCGCCGCGCGAATCCGTGGGCCCGGAACGCGCCGGCCACAGCGAGCGCAGTCGTCATAAACGGGGAGTACCGGCGCCAGTTGACGAGGAAGCGGTCCAGGTAGGAGCGGCGCAGGGCGTGCAGCTGACCGGTCGTCCGCAGGAAGGCGTCGGTGGAGGTTTCTCCGCCGATCCGGGGATCGCCGACCGTCGCGGCGAGCAAGCCGGCGCCGGCGATCCCGGCGCCGCCAAGCAACGCCACGATGACGCGCCCGGCGTCGGAGTTCCAGCGGAACCGGCCCTCGTGGACCCAGGCCCAGGTGCCGGCGGTCGCGAGCACCGCGGCGCCGACCACGAAGAACCCCGGGTGCGTCAAGGCGCCACCGCCGAGCAGGAGCGCGGCCGCGATCGTGCCGCGGCGAGTTCGGCGCGCCAGCGCCGCGGCGGCCGCGATGAAGGCCGCCGCGAACACGAGGTTCGACACGTAGCCGCCGCCGAGGAACGTGGCCCAGGCGCCGACCAGGACGCCGGCGGCCAGCCAGCCGCCTCGCGGCAACGTCCGGCCGCGTCCCCGGGCCAGCGCCGCGGCAGCGAGCCCGATCGCCGGGCCCAGCGCGTACTGGAGGCCGCCGAGGCCCGCGACGAGACCCTGGTCCAGCGCGCCGCCGACCGTTGCGATCAGCGCCGGCGCGCCGGGACGCTCGCTCGCGAGCGAGATCCCACCGGCGGTCGCCACCCGGGTCCACCAGAGATAGACCGGGACATCGGGCCCCACCGGGAACGGGTAGGCGTGTCGAAGGGTGGGCCACAGGAACAGACGCAGGAGCGCCGCTCCCAGCACCGCGATGAGCGCGAGATCGGCTGCGGTTCGCAGGTGGCGGGCGCGGGTGCGCGGGTTGGTCGCGGTGGTGTCCACTCGGGCGGCGACCGTATCACCGACCGCTGTTACCATCGCCGCCATGCTCGACCGCGATCTCGTCACCGACGTGCTCGCCGCCGCCCGCCGTCACGGCGGCGACTTCGCAGAGGTCTTCGTGGAGGAGCGATCCTCGACGTCGGTCCGGCTCGACGACGGGCGGGTCGAGGAGCTCACGACGGGCCTCGATCGCGGCGCCGGCGTCCGCGTGTGCCGCGGCACGACGTACGGCTACGCGTACTCCAACCGACTCGACCGCGCCTCGCTGCTCGAGGCCGCGGCAGCGGCGAGCGCGGCGCTCGCGAGCGAGACGCCGGGCCAGGTGGTCGACCTGACCGAGCGGACCGGCCCCGGCACCAACAAGGCCGAGCGGCCCGCCGCCGAGGTCGACGCGGCGACCAAGGTCGGGTGGCTCCGGGAGGTCGACGAGGTGGCGCGTGGCGTGAGCCCAGAGGTCGCACAGGTGACCGGGGTCTACTTCGACTCGTTGCAGCGGCGGCTGATCGCGACGAGCGACGGCCGCTGGGTACAGGAGGACCGCCCGCGCATCCGTCTGTTCGCCCAGGTGGTGGCGAAGCGCGGCGAGGTGATCCAGACCGGTTGGCACGGGCCGGCCGCGTGTGCGGGCGTGGAATTCCTCGATCAACACACGCCAAGCGAGACCGGGCGCCAAGCCGCCTCACGCGCCGTCACCATGCTCGACTCGATCCCGGCGCCCGCCGGCGAGATGGCGGTTGTGGTGGCCAACGGCTGCGGCGGGGTCCTGTTCCACGAGGCGGTCGGCCACCCGCTCGAAGCCGACGCGGTCGACAAGGAGGCCAGCGTGTACCGCGAGCTGGTGGGCCAGCAGTGCTCGAGCTCGCTGATCAACGGGGTCGACGACGCGACGATCGCCAACGGCTGGGGCAGCTATGACTTCGACGACGAGGGCACGCCCTCGCAGCGCACGGTGCTGTTCACCGACGGCGTGTTGCAGGGGTTCCTCCAGGACCGCATGCGCGCCTCGAAGATGGGCGTGGAGCCCACGGGCAACGCGCGACGCGAGTCCTACGCCCACCCCCCCGTCGTGCGCATGACCAACACGAACATCCTGCCGGGTGCAACCGACCCCGCCGAAATCATCCGAGGCACCGACGGGGGCATCTACGTGCGGGGTCTCGGGGGCGGCCAAGTGAATCCAGCCACCGGTGACTTCGTGTTCGGCGTTTCGGAGGGGTATCTGATCGAGCACGGCGAGGTCACCACACCCGTACGCGGTGCGAACCTGATCGGCCGTGCGATCGACGTGATGTCCGCCGTCGACGCCGTGGGCTCGGACTTCGAGACCTGGGAGGGCGTCTGCGGCAAGGACGGACAGAGCGCGCCCGTCGGCAGCGGCTCGCCCACGGTGCGTATCTCGAGGATCACCGTGGGAGGCACCGGTGTCTGATCTGCGCGCGTTGGCGCGGGTCGCGATCTCGGCGGCAACCACCGGCGAGCAGGTCGAGGCCTATGCGGAGGAGGAGCGCCAGACCGAGGTCAGCGCCCACCGGGGCGAGGTTGAGGGCATGACCTTCGCGGAGTCGCGCGGGGTCGGTGTTCGCGTGATCCGCGAGGGACGGCTCGGCTACGCCTGGGCCGCGGACCCGTCCGAGGAGGAAGCCCGAGACGCCGTCGCGCGCGCCCGCGCGAACGCCGCGCTGGCCGAGCCCGATTCGTCCAACGGCTTGCCGGGCGCCGGCGACATCGAGCCGATGCCGGAGCTGTTCCGCGAGGCGAGCGCCGCGATCAGCGTCGACGACAAGGTGGCGATGGCGCTCGAGCTCGAGCGCTACACGGTCTCACGCGACCCGCGCGTGACGAAGCTCGATCTGGCCCAGGTCGGCGACGCGGTGTCCCGCGTCGCGATCGCGACCACCGAGGGCCTCGATCTCGAGTACGCCCGCACCGACGCGTGGGTCGTCGCGGTCACCTTGGCGGTGGCCGGCGACGAGACGCAGACGGGGTTCTCGTTCACGATCACCCGCGGGCTTGACGATCTCGCCTGGCAGCCGGTCGCCGATGAGGCGGTCGATCGCGCCGTGCAGATGCTCGGCGCGGAGAAGCCCTCGACCGCGAAGATGCCGGTGATCCTCGATCCGTTCGCGGCCTCGAACTTCTTGGGCGTGCTCGCCGGGGCGTTGAACGCCGACAACGTCTTGAAGGGACGGTCGTTGTTCGCCGACATGGTCGGCCAGCAGGTCGGGTCGTCGGCGTTCACCCTCGTCGATGACGGTCGTCGTGCCGATGGGCCGGGCGCCTGCCCGTTCGACGGTGAGGGGGTGCCCTCCGGCAGGACCGAGCTGTTCACCCGCGGCGTCTTGAACGGGTTCCTCCATTCCACCTACACGGCCCGTCGAGCCGGCGGTGGGCAGCGTTCGACGGGCAACGCGAAGCGTGGTGGCTACAAGGCGACGCCGGGCGTCGGCACCTCGAACTTCTACCTCGAGGCGGGTGACCGGTCCTTCGACGCGTTGCTCGCCGACGCGGGCGGCGGCGTGCTGATCATGGACGTGTCCGGCGTGCATTCGGGGGCCAATCCGATCAGCGGCGAATTCAGCGTGGGCGCCACCGGTCGTCGGATCGCCGCGGACGGCACGCTGGCCGAGCCGCTCCGCGAGATGACGATCGCATCGACCCTGCCGGAGATGCTCCTCGGCGTCGGCGCGGTCGGCAGCGATCTGCGGTTCTTCTCCAGCGTGGGGACCCCGTCGATCTTGATCAGCGAGATGACGCTCGCCGGCGTGTGATGCCGGCGGTGCGCATCGCCGAGGTCGGCGCGGATCGCCTCCCCGACATCGAGCATCTGACCCGCGCCCTGCACGAGCATCACCGAACGGTCGACCCCGGTATCCCAGGGATACCGCCGCGTGATGTCGACACCTGGTGGACGATCCGTCGCGAACGCTACACGGCCTGGCTGCGCGAGCCCGACGCCTTCGTGCTGCTCGCCGAGGAGGACGGTGCGGATCTCCCCGTCGGCTACGCGCTCGTGTCGTTCCACGATCGCGACGATTCGCACACGACCGGCGACCGCCTCGCGGAGCTGCAGTCCTTGGTGGTGGCGCCCGAACGCCGCGGCGGCGGGCTCGGCACCGACCTGCTCCACGAGGTGTATCGCCGGGTGCGCGAGCGCGGGGTGGAGGAGATGGTGATCGGCGTGCTTGCGACCAACGAGCCGGCGAGGCGCCTCTACGAGCGCGAGGGCTTCCGACCCTGGGTGATCCTCACGATGGGCAAGGTGCCCGACCCCGACGCCTAGATCGTTGCGGACCGGACGTTACCGGCGACCAGTGCGATCACGAGCGCTGCCACAGCCAGGCGGTAGAGCATGAACACCAGGAAGTCGTGCCGTCGCAGGTATCGCAGCAGGAACCAGATCACGAGGAATCCGCTGACCGCGGCGGCGATGAACCCGGCGAGGAACTGCGCGCCATAGCCCTGGAATCCCGTCTGCGCGACATCGATGCCCTTGAACAGGCCGGCGCCGGCGATGATCGGCAATGCCATGAGGAACGAGAATCGTGCGGCCGTGGCGCGATCCAAACCGATCAACCGTCCCGCGGTGATCGTGATCCCGGAGCGCGAGACCCCGGGCTGCAGCGCGAGGGCCTGTGCTGTCCCGATGTACAAGCCGGTCCGCGGGCGGATCGATTCCAGCCCCCGGTCCTGGCGGGCGACGCGGTCCACGATGTAGAGCACGACCCCCATCACGGCGAGCATGACCGCGATCAGGACCGGTTGCCCGAGCTTGTCCTCGATCAGAGACTCCAATGTCGCGCCCGCGATCATGCCTGGGATCGTCCCGACGACGATCGCCCACGCGAGACGCTCGTCGGTGGTTCGGATCGCGCGCGCACGACAGGACGCCACGAACGCCTTCAGATAGGACCAGAGGTCGGTCCGGAAATAGATCACGGCGCCGACGAAGGTGCCCATGTGCAGCGCCACGTCGAACGTCTTGTTCAGCGCGGGATCGTTCACGATGTCCCAGCCGAGGGCCCATGGCACCAGGATCAAGTGGCCGCTGCTCGAGACAGGCGCGAACTCGGTGATCCCCTGGACGATGCCCAGGATGATGGCCTGCAGGATGGTCACGGACCGCGAGTCTACCCGGGGGCCATCGCGATCCCCGGTGTGGGCGACGCACTCACGGATGGTGTTCCTGTGACCGGCGCACGTGCGGCGAGACCAAGCGTCGCGGTCGCGGCCGCCTGCAACAGCAGACGAGCGGTCTCGGGGTCGACGTCCAAAGTGACCGGGGTCGCGTCGGGTCCGTCGAACGCCGCGTCGGTGGGGGCGATCGACAGCACGTGGAGACCCTCGCCCACGACGGTCGTGTACGGCCGCGCGCCGGCGTAGGTGGCGAACGCGTCCACCCGGTCTGCCGTCGACAGGCCGACGGGCACCGAGGCGAAGGCAACCGTGACGACGACGTTGCCCGGTGCCACGCTCGGAGCGAAGGCACTGGTGGCCAGGCGGGTCTTTACAAGCACCTCGCCAGCCGACACGGGACCGTCGAGGACGAGCCCGATCGCATCGTCGCGAGACATGACGGCCTCGGGCGGGGCGTAGACCCGCGGTACCTCGATCGACCGCAGGTCGGCGGCCGCCAGGGTCGAGCCCGCGACGAGGTCGCGCGCGGCGGCCACGACACCGATCCGAGGGCCCGTCGCCGCCTGCGCGTTCGCCCCCCGTTCGACCTCCGACCGCACCACGAGGAACGACGACAGCGCGAGCACACCGGCAAGGCCGAACAGCACCTTCGACGCCATCGGAAGCTTGCGACGGAACGACGGCCAACGCATGAGAGCCACGCTAGGCGCGGTCGCCGCGCATCACCGTGATGGATCGCACATCAGTCGACCGAACGCAGGTGCTCTTTCTTGGTCGCGTCCAGCGACATGGTGCGGATCCGGAACTCGTCGAGGGCTTCGCGCCCGACGATCGACGCCGTGGCCTCGCGGATCCGGTCGCCGAGCTGTTCCGGATCTTCCTCGGTCACGAACGACAGCTCCACGCGGACGAGTTGCCGGCTCATCAGTGGCTTCCCGAGAGCGCCTGACCGCAGGTGCATCCGCGCTCGCCCGGCACCGTTGGGATCGTCGAAAACAACAGGTTGCGCAGCGCCTCGATGTTCTCGCCGAACACCTTCAGCACCTCGTGGTGCGAGACCGGCGCGATGCCGTCCACGCCCACGTCGTAGTCGGTCACCAACGCCACGTTCGCGAAGCACAGCTCGGCCTCGCGCGCGAGGGTCACCTCCGGGAACTGCGTCATGCCGATCACGTCCCCGCCGACCTGGGTGAACATCTTGGACTCGGCGCGCGTCGAGAAGCGCGGACCCTCGATCACCACCATGGTGCCGCCGTCTCGATGTTCGATGCCGAGCGTGGCCGCCGACGAAACCAACGCGTGACGCAACTCTGGGCAGTACGGGTCCGCGAACGACACGTGTGTCGTCACCGGCCCGTCGAAAAACGTGTAGGGGCGGGTCTTCGTGAAGTCGATCGCCTGGTCCGACACGACGAAGGTCTTCGGTGGGATGTCGCGACGCAACGATCCGGCCGCGCTCGGCCCGAACAGCCTCGTCACGCCCAGCTCCTTCATCGCCCAGACGTTCGCGCGATACGGCACCAGGTGTGGCGGGAACTCGTGGTCGGTGCCGTGGCGCGGGATGAACGCGACGCGACGGCCGCCGACCGTGCCGATCGTCACCGGCGCGCTGGGCGCCCCATACGGCGTCTCGACCGTGACCTCTTCCGGGTCCTCCAGGAAGGCGTAGAAGCCGGATCCTCCGAACACTCCGATCTCGGCGCTGCTCACGACGATCCCTCCTCCTTCGTGCTCCGCGACGACGAGGATCCCGACGAGGAGGAGCCCGACGACGATGACGAGCCCGACGACGATGACCCCGATGAGGACGAGTCCTCGCTCTTGGCGGTGTCGCTCTTCTTCGTGTCTGAGCCTTCCTTCTTGTCGGCACCCGCCGGCGGCTTCTTGCCCTTCGAGCCGTGGTCCGTCGCGTAGAACCCCGAGCCCTTGAACGAGATGGCCGGAGCGGTGAAGACCTTCCGGAGCGGGCCGCCGCATTCGGGGCAATGCGTCAGGGGGTCGTCGCTCATCTTCTGCACGATGTCGAAGGAATGGCCGCAGTCGCGACAGCGGTACTCGTAGGTTGGCATGGCCGGGCAAGTGTACCGGCGGCCTCCGGCTAGACTCCGCCCTCATGACCGTGCGCACCGGGGTGATCCCCGCGGCGGGGCTGGGGACGCGGTTCCTGCCCGCCACGAAGGCACAACCCAAGGGCCTGCTGCCGGTCGTGGATGTGCCCGCCATCCAGCTCGTCGTCGAGGAGGCCCTCGCGAGCGGTCTCGACGACGTCGTCGTGGTGCTCGGCCCCGGACAGGATGCGCTGCGTGAGCACTTCGCACACGATCCGTCCCTCGAGGCCGAGCTGGAGGCTCGGGGGAAGTCGGAGGCGCTTGCCGCCGTCCGCCGGGCGACGATCCCCCAGGTGCGCTTCGCACAACAAGACGAAGCGCTCGGGCTCGGGCACGCGGTGGCGGTGGCCGAGCCGTTCGTCGGCGACGCCCCCTTCGCGGTCCTGCTCGGCGACGATCTGATCGACCCTGCGGTGCCGCTCCTGCGCGACATGATCGCCGCCAACGGGCGCACCGGTGCCTCCGTGATCGCCGCGATGCACGTGGGACCGCGCGAGATCGCGATGTACGGCTGCGTCGGCCCCGGGGAGGCCGACGGTGAACTGGTGCGCATCCTCTCGATCGTCGAGAAGCCCGATCCCGGCGACGCGCCCTCGGACCTGGCGGTGATCGGCCGGTACGTGCTCACGCCACGGATCTTCGACGCCTTGCGACGAACGACGCCGGGGGCGGGCGGGGAGATCCAGTTGACCGACGCGATCGGGCTGCTCGCTGCCGAAGAACGGGTGTTCGCGCTGCCGTTCGCGGGCGGGCGCTACGACGTCGGCAATCCGCTCGATGCCATGAAAGCGCAGGTCGAGCTCGCCTTGGCGCGCGATGACATCGGCCCGGCCCTTCGACCCTGGCTCGCCGCCCTGCTCGGCTAGCCGCCGGTCGGGATCGAGTGGCCCGATAGACTGAACGCATGGCGACCCGGTCTGTGCACGATCACGACTCCGCCGAGGGGCTCGTCTCGCTGGAGGATGCCCGCGAACGTGTGCTCTCGAAGGTCAAACCGTTGCCCCCGATCGAGCTGCCGCTGACCGACGCCTACGGCTGCGTCGCGGCCGCCGACATCGCCGCGGCCATCGACCTCCCGGAGTTCGCGTCCAGCGGGATGGATGGGTTCGCGGTCCGAGCCGCCGACGTCGAGGGCGCGACGCCCGCCGAGCCCACCGAGCTCAAGCTCGTCGGGCGCGCGATGATCGGGCAGCGTCCGGACGCCACCGTCGGCATGGGTGAGGCCATCAAGATCGCGACGGGGGCGCCGATCCCCAGCGGCGCCGATGCGGTCGTGCCCGTGGAGAACGCGGACGCGTCGGAGGACCTGGTCCGACTCTTCGAGGCGGTGCCCGTCGGACGTCACGTTCGCCCGCGTGGC
This sequence comes from uncultured Actinomycetes bacterium, assembly GCA_963794065.1. Lineage (GTDB taxonomy): Bacteria > Actinomycetota > UBA4738 > UBA4738 > HRBIN12 > AC-51. The sequence goes on from CAWCDA010000042.1 coordinate 46,949, forward strand.
GAGGACGTACAGGAAGGCGACGTGCTCGTGCCGGCCGGCAAGCGGCTGGGCGCCCCCGAGCTCGGGCTGCTCGCCAACGCCGGCGTGCCGCACCCGCTCGTGCATCCCCGACCGCGCGTGATCGTGTTCTCGACGGGCGACGAGCTGATCGCGCCGACCGAGACACCGGAGTTCGGACAGGTGCGCGACTCCAACGCGTACACGATCTTCGGCGCGCTGCGGGAGGCCGGCGCGATCCCCGTGCTCGCGGGCATCGTGCGAGACGACCCGGAGGCGTTGAAGGAAGCGGTCTTCAATTATGAGATCCAGGCCGACGGGTTCGTGTCCTCGGGCGGCGTGAGCGTCGGAGAGCGCGACGTGGTGAAGGCCGCCTTCTACCGGCGCGGCGACGTCGACTTCTTCAAGGTTGCGATGCAGCCAGGGATGCCGCAGGGGTTCGGGTTCATCGAGGGCAAGCCCTTCTTCGGGCTGCCCGGGAACCCCGTGAGCGTCTTCGTGAGCTTCGAGATGTTCGTCCGCCCCGCGATCCTGAAGATGATGGGGCGCGCACAGCTCTCGCGTCCCGAAGTGTCCGCGATCCTGAGCGAGGAGATCCGCGGCCCTCGTTCCAAGACCGTGTTCATCCGGGTCGAGGTCGTGCGCGGCGCCGATGGCTGGACGGCGACCCCCACGGGCGGCCGCGGGTCCAACCTGATCGCGACGGTCGCGCGTGCCAACGGCCTTGCCGTGATCCGGTCCGGCGTCGAGTCCATCGCGGCGGGCGAGAAGGTCTCGGTCATGTTATTCCGGGCATCCGAGGACTGAGCGTGGCCGGCAAGGATCAGGCGGGCGCCGACGGCGTCACCCGGATCGTGGAGGTCGGTGCAAAGCCGGAGACCGCCCGCGAGGCGACCGCCGAGGCGTGGCTGCACACCACCCCCGAGGCGGTGAGGCACCTCGTGGCGGGCACGAAGAAGGGCTCGCCGATCGAGACCGCCAAGATCGCCGGCATCGGTGGCGTCAAGCGCACGCCCGATCTGCTGCCGCATTGCCATCCGATCCGCGTGACCGGGGCCGACGTCGCGATCGAACCCGACGAACTGACGGGTCGGATCCGCGTCCAGCTCACCGTGCGGGCGATCGATCGGACCGGGGTCGAGATGGAGGCGCTCACGGGCGCCGCGGCCGCCGCATTGTCTCTCTACGATACGGCGAAGGCCTTCGATCGCGCCGCCCGGATCGACGGGGTCCGCCTGCTGGCGAAGTCCGGCGGGGCCAGCGGCGACTACGTCGCCACCGCGTAGGCTGCCCGGGCGTTTTCCACACGACCTCCACACCTGGGGGAAAATCACATCGATGTGCTTCTCGAGCACTACATGTGGTGCTACGGTCCCGGACCAGCCTAGATGTTGTGTCGCCACCGGGGATCGACAGGCAGGAGGCCGGCTGGTGCAGTGGTTGCTGCTCGGAGTCTTGGGCATCATGTGGACGGCGTTCCTCGTTCCCATCGGCCGGAAAAGGTCCGATTCGCGGAGCGTCGAAGACTTCGAACGAAGGATGGAACTGTTGGCGCACGCCGAGGTACAGAGCACGGGGGGCCGGTGGATCGTGACCCCACGCAAGGGCGTGCGGTTCCTCGGCCCGCATGAGCGACAGCAAGCGAGGGTGCGAGCCCGCCGCCGCCAGGTGTTCGTCTTCTTGCTCGAGGCCATCGGCCTGGCGCTCCTGATCGGGGTCGTGCCGCCCCTTCGCGCGTCATGGGTCGTCGCCGGCGTGCTCGGGGGCCTGCTCGTGATCTACACGTGGGCGCTCCTGGTCATCAAGGCCCGATCCGGCCACGGGCCCCGGTCGATCGAGGCGCCCGCGCCACCCCAGCGCCGCCCCCAGCCGACCCCGGCGATCGAAGCCGATCAGCACGTCACCGTGCTCGGCGCCGCCGTCGCCACCGCGTAGTCGCGTTCGCGGCAACTGCTACCCTGACCATCGCGACGGGGGTGTAGCTCAGTCCGGTAGAGCACTGCGTTCGCAACGCAGGGGTCAGGGGTTCAAGTCCCCTCACCTCCACCGATCTCGCATCAACCGGGAAGGGGACGGTCGTTGCATCTGGCTGCGTGCCGGGGGACCATCCCCGCATCGACCGAGCCGGGGGGTCCCCAGTCATGGACAAGGCCAAGATCAGCTACGCAGGGGTCGGCGCCGCCGTCGCCGGCGTCATCGGGATCCTCGGCATCTACTCCGCTTGGTGGGAGACCGATACCGCGACCTACAACGGCACCGCCGACATCTCGGGACAGCTCGCGCTCGCGATGTCGATCGGGCTGTTCGCGTTCGGTGGGGCCTACGTCTTGATCAGCGACCCGCGCATCCGCCGCGCGATGGGCGCGCTCGCGACGTTGTGCGCCGTCGTGCTCACGCTTGCCTGCGTCTGGGGTCTGCTGCGGACCGACGACATCGCTCCGGGCGCGACGGCCTCGACGGGCCTGTTCGTCTCGGCGCTCGGCGGCGTGCTCGGCATCGCGGCCGGGCTGCTCGTTCTGCGCGATACGACCGCCATGGAGGCCGCGGGCAGTCCCGACGCGCAGCCGTCCGACGTCCCGCTCGCGTGACGGAACTCTCCGTCGCGCACCCGTGGTTCCGGGCCGAAGAGGCCGGCGGCGGCGTCACGAGGCTGTTCGAGCCGCATGTCGACCCGATGCTGGAGTCCAACGTTTGGCATGTGCCGGGGGCCGACGCCGACCTGCTCGTGGACTCGGCCAACGGGATCGGACGGCTGCAGCCACACGTCGACCCGTTCACCGACGGGAGGCCGGTGATCGCGGTCGTCACGCACGGGCACTTCGACCATGTGGGCGGGCTCCACGAGTTCGATGACCGGCGGGTGCACGCTGACGACGCGGCGATGACCAGATCGCCGTACCCGATGCGGCTGCGTCGCACCGATTTCCCGGCAGACGCCCACGAGATGTACGAGTACTACGGGATCCCGATGCCCGAGCTCGCGGTCACCGCGATCCCGGCCGTCGGCTTCGATCTGGCCGGCTGGGTTTCGCCGGGCGCCGAGCCCACCACCCTGCTCGCCGACGGCGACCGGATCGATCTCGGCGATCGCCGCTTCACCGTCGTCCACACCCCGGGGCACACCGCGGGGTCCGCCTGCCTGTTCGACGAGCACGACGGCACGCTGTTCACCGGTGATGCGATCTACGTGGACGCGCCGATCGATTGGGAGCTCGCGCCCGAGACGATGGCCGCGTCCCTCGGACGGATCCGCGATCTCGGCGCGCGCATCATCCACGCCGGTCACGAGCGTTCGTTCGATGGCGAGGAGTTGCGCGCCGCGGCCGACGCATGGATAGCGCGGCTCGGCGCCTGACGGCGCCGAGCCGCGCAGTCGCGATGCCGGTTCCCGCTCCGGGAGCCTCAAGACCCATCCCCGGTCCAATCCGCCGAAGCGGTGGGACCGAAGCGGTCTCCGGCATCACGAGCTGGAGACACCCTGGTTGGGTGGTGATAGTCGCGGGCTGGAGAGGTGAGCCTCGACTACCACGTTTCAGGTATCGGCGTGGGCGTCGCGAACCTGGAGTGGAAAACCGACGGTTCTGACGACGAGTCGGCCCCGGTCGCGACCCCGGGTATCCTCGCCGCCATGGCCGAACGCATCGCAGTGATCGCCGACCGGATCATCGACACCGCCGGGGGAGAGGTCGTTGCGGATCGCGCGGTCGTGCTCGAGGGCGAACGCATCGTCGACGTCGTCGCGACAGCCGACCTGCCCGATGGACCGCGTCGGATCGAGCTCCCGGGGCACACCCTGCTGCCGGGGCTCATGGACATGCACTCCCACCTGGCCGGCGAAGAGGAGTCCGGGCAGGGCTACGCGTCGCTCGTGATGCGGAGCGGCGCGCAGGACGCGATCGTGGGCGTGCGGAACGCCCGTCTCGTCCTGGAGGGCGGGTTCACCACCGTGCGCGACGTCGGTTCGTTCCGCGCGTTCACCGACGTCGCGATCCGCGAGGGGATCGAGGAGGGATGGTTCCCCGGTCCGCGAATGCTCTGTTCCGGCGCCTACGTCACCGTGCCCGGCGGTTCGGGCGACATCACAGGGCTGGCCGTCGACGTCGATGCGGTCGTCCCGGCCGAGCTGCGGTTCGGTGTGACGGTCGGTGCGGACCAGATGCGCGCCAACGTCCGGCGGATCCTCGCGAGGGGTGCGGACTTCATCAAGGTGCTCGCCACGGGCGCGGTCTTAACGAGCGGCACGAACCCGGGCGCGCCGGAGTTCACCGAGGACGAGCTCACAGCGGCTGTGGACACGTGTGCGGACTACGGCTCGTTCGTCGCCGCGCACGCGCACGGCCCCGTCGGCATCGGGCGAGCGGTGCGGGCGGGCGTGCGCTCGATCGAGCACGCCTCGCTGATCGACGAGGAGACCCTCGCGCTTGCGGTCCAGCATGGGACATACCTCGTGATCGACATCTCCGACGGCGACCACATGGTCGAGCAAGGTCCAACCCTCGGGTACACCGACGAGGTGATGCGCAAGGTTGTCTGGACCAACGAGGTCAGCCGCGCGATGTTCGGCAAGGCGGTCGCGGCAGGGGCGAAGATCGCCAACGGTTCCGATACGGGCATCGCTCCGTTCGGCACGGAGGCCAAGAACCTCACCTGCTACGTCAGGTTCGGGATGACACCGATGCAGGCGATCCGCTCCGCGACGGTCGTCGCGGCCGAGCTGATCCACTGGGAGGACAAGGTCGGCGTGATCGCGCCAGGGCTGTTCGCGGACCTGATCGCCGTGCCCGGGAACCCGACCGAGGACATCACGCTGTTGGAATCGGTGCCCTTCGTGATGAAGGGCGGCGAGGTGGTCAAGGACACGCGCTGATGGCGGCGAGTCGGCCTTGCGCGGGTCGCTCAGCCGTTCCAGCCAGTGTCCGGTGCTCGGTCGATCAGGCCGTGGATCCGGCCCGCGACGCGCCACCGCACGTCCTTCGTCATCTTCAGGTCGTGGCGTGGCAGCCCGCAGACGACGCGCGTGGCCGTCGCCGTCACCGGCACGTACGCCTTGTAGATGACGTCGGGATTCCTCGACTTCACGAGGCAGAACACCGGCTGGGCCGGCACGGCGTTGGGGTCGCCGAACATGAACGCGACGTAGTCGACGGCGCCGTCGCCGTAGGAGTCGATCTGCCAATAGAAGGATCCCTTGCCATTGGAGAGGTCGAACGCCTCATAGGTGGACACCGCAAGGCGCGTGCGATAGGCGCCGCCCTCGATCGGTACGACACGGAACGACGAGGACGCGATGTCGAGCCCTCCCGCTGTGTCCTGTGGGTCACTCGCACTGAGCCCCCACGCGTTCTGTACCCCGATCAGCAGCACGGTGGCCACCGCCATCGCCGCGAAACGTCGCATCGGTTCCTCCTGGTTGCTCGGTCCGGGTTCCCCGGTCTGGCAACGGTCGCATCCGTTCCCGAAGGCGGTCAACCCGGACCTTCGGACCGACGGGGACCGAAGGGCGGATAGCCTTCTGGGAAGATGCAACGCGGGAAGGACGTGAGACCGATGCCGCTGTCCGGGAATGAGATCGTCGAGCTGTCGAAGCGCTACACCCTGTACGACTGGTCCGCACAGTCCAAGGTCGCACCGATGGCCGTGGAGCGCGCGGAGGGCGTGTACTTCTACGGGGTCGACGGCACGCGATACCTCGATTTCAACTCCCAGCTGATGGGCGTGAACATCGGCCACGGCGACAAGCGTGTGATCGACGCCATCGCGAAGCAGGGCGAGACACTTGCCTACATCACGCCGTTCGCCGCCTACGAGACCAGGGCCCTCTTGGGCCAGAAGCTCGCGGCCCTGTGGCCGGGCGACATGGAGAAGTCGTTCTTCACGCTCGGCGGGGCCGAGGCGAACGAGAACGCGATCCGCATCGCGAAGGCCTCTACCGGCCGCGAGAAGGTCATGGTCCGCTACCGGGCGTATCACGGCGCCACCTACCTGACGGCCAATCTCACCGGCGATCCGCGTCGGTGGGCCAACGAGAACCCGCCGATGCCCGGCGTGGTGCGGGTCTTCGACCCCTATCACGGGTCTGACCGGCCAGAAGACACTGCCGAGCAGGCGCTCGACCGACTTGAGGAGCAGATCATGCTCGAGGGTCGCGACACGATCGCGGCCTTCATCCTGGAGACCGTGACCGGCACGAACGGCGTCCTGATCCCGCCGGACGGGTACCTGCAGGGTGTGCGCGAGCTCTGCACCCGCCACGGCATCGTGCTGATCGCCGACGAGGTGATGTGCGGGTTCGGTCGGACCGGGGAATGGTTCGCCGTGAACCATTGGGGAGTCGTGCCGGACCTGATGTCGACCGCGAAGGGCCTGACCTCGTCGTACCTGCCGCTGGGCGCACTCGCCATCGCGCCGGCGATCGCGCAGCACTTCGAGGACAACGTGTTCTACGGAGGGCTCACGTACAACTCGCACCCCTTATCGTGCGCCGCCGCGCTCGCCGCGATCCAGGTGATGGAGGACGACGACCTGGTCGGTAACGCCAAACGCCTCGAACCGGTGATGCGCCGACACCACGAAGAGCTTGCGGATCGGCATCCGAGCGTCGGCCTGCATCGCAACATCGGGCTCTTCGGCATCCTGGAGCTGGTCGAGGATCGCGAGTCGATGACGCCGCTGTCGCCCTACAACGTCAACAACGAGACGATGGTCGCGATCAACCGCGCGCTCTTGGATCGCGGCGTGTTCACGATGATCCGCTGGAACGGCATCATGACGAACCCGCCGTTGTGCATCACCGAAGAGCAGCTGCAGGAGGGCTTCGAGGCGATCGACGCCGCGCTCGAGATCGCGGACCGCGCGATCGGCGTCTGACTTCAGGTCAGTTTCGGCGACGAGTCACGTCCGGACGGGCTCGCGGGACCAGCGCTCCGCCCAGACCTGGAGCTCCCCGAGGACACCGGCCAGCTGCTGCCCCCGTGGCGTGAGCGCGTACTCGATCCGCACGGGGGTCGACGGCTCGACGGTGCGGACCACGATCGAGGACGCCTCCAACTCCTTCAGACGCTCGGAGAGCACGGTGTCGGAGATGTTCGGGACCGCCAGCTTGAGGTCCGTGTAGCGAAGCGGCCCCGGCTGCATCGCGTAGATCACCTGCGGCACCCAGCGGCGCGCGATCAATTCCGCGGCTCGCTGGAAATGCTGACAGATCTGGCCCTCGCCATGTGGAGACACGCCCATACCCTACGCAACGCCGGCGACCTGGTCAAAGATTCCGCAGTAACTCTGGAATACCTAGTAACTCCGCTTGGTTGAGCACGATAGAAGCGGTCACCCGAGGGGGGTGGCCGGAAGACCCTCAGGAGGGGTGCACATGTCGAGCATCGTCGAGAACCGCAGCATCAACGGGATCGAGCTCCCACCCGCCGGCACCTATGCGTTCGACAAGAGCCACACCACGGTGGGGTTCGTCGCTCGGCACATGCTGTCGAAGGTCAGGGGCCGGTTCACGGAGTACGACGGCGAGGTCACGGTCGGCGATTCGATCGAGGAATCCTCGGTGACGTTCGAGATCACGGCGTCGTCAGTGAACACCGACAGCGAGCAGCGCGACGGGCACCTTCGGAGCGATGACTTCCTCGACGTCGAGAGCTACCCGAGGCTGACCTTCACCTCGACCGAGCTGCGAGTCGGCGAGGGCAACTCCTTCGAGCTCGACGGTCGGCTCACGATCAAGGACGTGACGAACCCCGTGACGCTGCGGGGCGAGTTCCTCGGCTCCGGGCCGGGCATGCAGGGAGGCACGCTCGCGGCCTTCTCCGCGCACACGACGATCGAGCGCGAGGACTGGGACCTGACCTGGAACGTCGCGGTGGAGACCGGCGGGTTCCTGGTCGGCAAGAAGGTGGACATCGTGTTGGACGTGGATCTCCTGTTGCAGGAGAGCTGAGGCTCCGGATCCACCGTGGTTCCGCGGGGGGCGGCGCGCGTGAGCGCGCCGCCCCCCCGCTACGCTTGGCCCATGCGAACCGCGATCGTTCAGTTGAACGCCGGTGGGAGCGACGTCGACGGCAACGTCGACGTCGCGCTGCGGCTGGTGGGGGAGGCGGCGGATGGAGCCGCCGAGCTGGTGGTGTTGCCCGAACTGTTCGCCTACTACGGCTCACAGCGGCGGATGCGCGAGCTGGCCGAGCCGCTCGGCGGACCGATCACGACCCGGCTGGCCGACACCGCGCGCGAGCGCTCGATCTGGTTGCTCGGCGGCTCGGTGTGCGAGCTCGCCGACGGCCATGTGTTCAATACGTCGTTCCTCTTCGACCGCACAGGCGAGGCGGTCGCGTCATATCGCAAGATCCACCGGTACGACGTCGACCTGCCGGGACAGCCGCCGATCCGAGAGTCCGCGTTGTTCGCCGCCGGCGAGGAGCTCGTCACGCAGCCGCGTCGGGTCGTTCCGGCTCGGCTTGTCGATCTGCTACGACCTCCGCTTCCCCGAGCTGTATCGCGGCCTGATGACCTCCGGGGCCAACGTGATCGCGGTCCCCTCCGCGTTCCAGCAGGTGACCGGCGAGGCCCATTGGGAGGTGCTGCTGCGCGCCCGTGCGATCGAGGAGCAGGCCTACGTGGTGGCGGCGGCGCAGTGGGGGCCTTGGGGGTCGGCCGACGCCGGACATCGCACCTACGGCAACGCGATGATCGTCGATCCGTGGGGGCGCGTGATCGTACGGGCGCCCGGCGATGGTGACGGCGTCTGGTTCGCGGATCTGGACAGCGACGTGGTGCGGTCTGTGCGTTCGACGCTTCCGGCGCTCGCCCACCGGCGGCTCGGAACAACCTGCTAGCCCTCGGCCATCGGCCTGGGCGAGGGGCGGCACTCTATTCATCTTCCGTTGCCCCGTCGGCCACTGACGGACTTGCCAATAAAGGCCCGAAGCGGGTAAGCAATACGGTGTAGCAGCGCATTCGTCTGGGGGGGATCGGTTTGGCGGTTCGTATCGAGGACTACGGGCTGATCGGTGACCTCCATACGGCTGTCCTCGTGGGCACGAACGGTTCGATCGACTGGGCGTGCTTCCCACGGTTCGACTCGAACGCCTGCTTCGCTTCGCTCCTCGGCACCGAGCACAACGGTTTCTGGCAGATCGCGCCGGAAGGGGACGTCACGTCTGTTGAGCGGCGGTATCGGCCCGGCAGTCTCGTGCTCGAGACGGACTTCCACACGACCGACGGCGTCGTCCGGATCACCGACGCGATGCCGATACGAGAGGATCATCCGCGGATCGTCCGTGTCGTCGAGGGGATCGAGGGCTCGGTGCCGATGCGGATGCGGATGCGTCCCCGCTTCGACTACGGCAAGACGAAGCCGTGGCTCCGGATGCAGGACGGGAAGCTGATCGCGACAGCCGGACCAGATGCCCTAGAGCTCACTGCGGATGTCGATTTCCGAGAGCACGAGTTCCAGGCCGAGGCGTCGTTCACACCCAAGGTCGGTGAGCGGCTCGGCTTCGTGCTCACGCACCGCTTCTCCTGGCTCCCCTCACCGGATCCGGTTGATGCGGCCGCGACGATGGAAGCGACCGACGCCTGGTGGCGCGAGTGGTCCGGCCGTTCCACCTATTCCGGTGGCTGGGCCGATGAGGTACAACGCTCGTTGATCACCCTGAAGGCATTGATCTACGCGCCGAGCGGTGGCATCGTCGCCGCGGCAACCACCTCGCTGCCCGAGTTCCTCGGCGGTGTACGCAATTGGGATTATCGGTACTGCTGGCTCCGTGACGCTGCCCTCACGCTTGGAGCGTTGATGGCGGCAGGCTATGTCGAGGAGGCGACCGCGTGGCGCGACTGGGTCATCCGCGCGGTCGCGGGCGATCCCGAGGACATCCAGATCATGTACGGCCTGGGCGGCGAGCGACGCCTCGACGAATATGAGCTCCCGCACCTCGCTGGGTACGAGGGGTCGGCGCCCGTGCGCGTCGGGAACGCGGCCTCGGGGCAGCTCCAGCTCGACGTCTATGGCGAGGTCATCGAAGCGATCTACCTCGCGCAGCAGCTCGGGATGCCAGCGACACGCCACGGCGAGGAGCTTGCGCGCCGGCTCCTTGTCTGGCTAGAGAAACATTGGCGAGATCCCGATGACGGCGTCTGGGAGGTCCGAGGCGGCCGCAAACAGTTCGTTCACTCCAAGGTCATGGTGTGGGTCGCCGTCGACCGCCTGGAGAAGATGGCCGAAACGTACGGTCTCACAGACATTTTGGAGCGTCTGCGCTCACTGCGCGACGCCATCCACGAAGAGATCTGTCGCGAAGGCTACGACAGCGAGCGCAACACCTTCACGCAGTACTACGGGTCGAAACAACTGGACGCGTCGCTGCTGCTGATCCCGATCATGGGGTTCCTGCCGCCGGACGATCCCCGATCGATCGGCACGGTGGAGGCCGTGCAGCGGGAACTCGTGAAGGACGGATTCGTGATGCGCTACATCCCGGACGCGAACGCGGCCGACGGCCTTCCTCCGGGTGAGGGCGCGTTCCTCGCCTGCAGTTTCTGGCTCGTGAACGATCTGGCGCTGATCGGGCGGCGCAAGGAAGCGGAGGCGTTGTTCGAACGTCTGCTGGCCTTACGGAACGACCTCGGCCTCTTCTCCGAGGAATACGACCAGCCACATAAGCAGCTGATCGGAAACATGCCCCAGGCGTTCACGCATCTGACACTGATCGCGAGCGCGATCGCGCTCTCGGCGAATCAGGACACGTGAGTCCTCTGGGGGACGTCGCAACTGTCGCGCCGCCATCAGGCGACCAGTTCGAGATTGGGCTCGGCGATCAATCCATCGTCGTCACCGAGGTTGGCGGGACCCTGCGCTCATACACAGCGGGCGGCAGGCGGGTGCTCGATGGGTTCGCGCGAGACGACATGTCATCCGCGGGGCGAGGCCAGATCCTCGCGCCCTGGCCGAACCGGCTCGAGGACGGGCGGTACACGTTCGAGGGACGGGCCGGAGATGCCGCGCTCAACGAACCGGAGGCGCACAACGCGATCCACGGACTCGTCCGATGGATGCCTTGGCGCTTGGAGTCACGGTCGGATCACGCCGTGCGCCTTTCCATCGTCCTTCATCCGCAACCGGCGTATCCGTGGTGGCTCAACCTGGGCGTCCAGTACGAGCTCACACCCGGCGGTCTGTCGGTGACCCTCGAAGCGCGGAACGGATCGAGCGTTGCGGCACCGTTCGGTGTCGGATTCCATCCGTACCTGGCGCCCGGGACCGAATCGGTGAACGACGCGCTGCTCACGATCCCCGCTGATCGTTGGATCGCGTCCGATGATCGGGGGTTGCCCACCGGCGAGAACACGGTCGCCAAGGGCGACCTGGACTTCAGAACGCAACGCCCGATCGGACCGACGCAGCTCGACACCGCGTTCACGGGCCTCGCCCGGGGCGGCGACGGGCTGGCGGTCGTCACCCTGCGGAACGAGCGCTCGGGTGCATCGCGCTCCGTCTGGATGGACGAAGCGTTCAGCTATGTACAGGTCTATACCGGCGACACGCTCCAACCGGTGGAACGACGTCGTCGCGGCGTTGCGATCGAGCCTATGACGTGCCCGGCCAACGCGTTCCGGACCGGGACGGACATCATCCGGCTGGGGCCCGGCTCGACATGGGTGGGGCGTTGGGGCATCTCGGTCGAGGAGGGGGCGTGATGGTGGAGCAGGCGCACGTCATCGTCGTCGGGGGCGGGTTCGCTGGGCTCGGGTGTGTGCACGAGCTGGCGAAGCACCCGCACCACGCCCGGGTCACGTTGATCGACCGGCACGATTATCACCAGTTCCTGCCGCTGCTCTACCAAGTGGCGACCTTCGAGTTGGCCAGCGGCGACGTGGCGGTCGATCTGTCCGAGCTCTATCGACGGCGCGATTCGATCGATGTGCTCCGGGCGGATGTGACCGCGGCCGATCCAGATGGCCGCTCGGTGACGCTCGAGGACGGCCGAACGATCGACGGCGACTACCTGGTATTGGCGGCCGGAAGCCAAGCGAACTTCTTCGGCACGCCAGGCACCGAGCACGTCTTCCCTCTCTACTCCCTCGACGATGCGCGGCGGCTCCGGACGAGGGTATTGGACGCGTTCGAAGAGGCCGAGCGTGATCCCTCGACGATCGAGGCGGGCGGTCTGACCTTCGTGGTCGTCGGCGCGGGAGCCACCGGGACGGAGGTCTCGGGCGCCCTCGCCGATCTGATCCGCGACGTCATGCCGTCGCGGTTCCACGACCTGGCACTGAACCAGGCGAAAGTCATCATCGTCGACGCCGGGAACGCCGTGCTCGGTCCCTTCTCGCCGAAGGCCCACGACTACGCCTCGAAGGTGCTCACCGAGCGGGGCGTCGAGATCCGGCTCGGCACCAAGGTCGCAGAGGTCGCCGAGAACCACGTCGTGCTGTCCGACGGTGACACGATCGCCACTCGCTGTGTGATCTGGGGCGGCGGGATCGAGGCCGCGCCGCTCGCACACGCCGTCGGGCTGAAGCAAGGGCGCGGCGGGCGGATCGACGTTCGAGAGGATCTGACCGTTGAGGATCATCCACGGGTCTTCGTCGTCGGCGACCTCGCGAACATCCCCGGCCCGGACGGGCGGGCGTTCCCACAACTGGGATCGGTCGCGCTGCAGGCGGGGCATCGGGCGGCGGAGAACATCCTTCACGATGTCGACGGCGATCCGATGCAGCCGTTCGCCTACCACGACAAGGGGATCATGGCGATGATCGGACATAACGCCGCAATCGCCGAGATGGGCGAGCACCGGCACGAGCTGCACGGCGCGGTCGGGTATGCGGCATGGCTCGGGGTCCATGCGTACCTGATGGGTATCACGCGGCAGCGCAGGGACGCCTTCGTCGACTGGGCATGGGACGAGTTCGGCAAGAGCCGCGTGCTCGACACATCAGACGATGCCAGATTGCACTGGGAGGGATACACCGATGCCTGAGCGATACGACGTCATCATCATCGGGACCGGCGCGGGGGGTGGCACGCTGGCCAACACGTTGGCTCCGACCGGCAAGAGGATCCTGTTGCTCGAGCGCGGAGACTTCCTGCCGCGCGAGCGAGAGAACTGGGAGCCCGATCCTGTCTTCATCCAGGGGCGCTACATCTCGAAGGACACGTGGTACGACGCCGACGGCAAGCCTTTCCAGCCGCAGGTGCATTACTACGTCGGCGGAGCGACCAAGATGTACGGTGCGGCGTTGTATCGACTGCGCCCGCAGGATTTCGGCGAGCTCAAACACGTGGACGGCATCTCGCCCGCGTGGCCGCTCACCTACGACGATTTCGAGCCCTACTACACCAAGGCCGAGTGGCTGTATCAGGTGCACGGCAACCATGGCGAGGATCCGATCGAGGGACATTGGAGCAAGCAGTACCCCTGGCCCGCTCTGTCGCACGAGCCTCGGATCCAACAGCTGTCCGACGATCTCGCAGGCGCCGGATACCAGCCGTTCCATGCGCCGTGCGGGGTCCAGCTCGACGAGGCAGATCGCAACCGAAGCACGTGTATCCGATGCACATGGTGCGACGGCTATCCCTGTCTCGTTCACGCGAAGTCCGACGCAGACGTCCTTGCGGTGCGACCGGCGATCGCTCACGACAACGTGACGCTGCTCGTGAACACCGAAGTGGTGAAGCTCGAGACCGACCCATCAGGTAGATCGGTCACCGGCATGGTTGTGTCTCGAGACGGCGACACGGAGACCTATGCCGCCGACATCGTCGTCGTGTCAGCCGGCGCCTCGAACAGCGCGAAGATCCTGCTCGCCTCTACGAACGACCAGCACCCCAATGGCCTCGCCAACGGCTCCGACCAGGTCGGCCGCAACTACATGTTCCACAACAGCAAGGCGGTCGTGGCACTGTCGAAGGAGCCGAACGACACGGTCTTCCAGAAGACCCTCGCCGTGAACGACTTCTACTTCGGTGCACCTGACTACGACTTCCCGGTCGGTCAGATCCAGATGGTCGGCAAGTCGAACGCCGAGGCGATGAAGGGGGAGGAGCCTGCGCTCACGAAGCTCGCTCCCCACTGGAGCCTCGCGGAGACCGCGCGTCACGTCGTGGACTTCTGGCTCACGACGGAGGACCTGCCGAAGCCCGAGAACCGCGTCACGCTTGACGGCGACGGTGCCGTCCACCTGTCATACAAGATGACGAACGACGAGGAGGCCGACAGGCTGTATCACGAGCTCAAGACGCTTCTCAATCACGCGGGTATGGCCGATCATCACGTGCTTTCGAAGAACTTCTACATGCACATGAGCATCCCGATCGCTGGTGTGGCGCACCAGGTCGGGACATGCCGGTTCGGCAACGATCCTGCAACATCGGTGCTCGATGCGAACTGCAAGGCCCACGAGCTCGACAACCTGTACGTCGTGGACACCAGCTTCTTCCCCAGTATCGGAGCCGTGAACCCGGCGCTCACCGCCATGGCGAACGCGATACGGGTAGGCGAGCACCTGACGGAGCGTCTCGGGTAGGGGTCGGCTGAGAGGAGGAGACGGCATGGACCTGAAGGGCAAGTCGGCGATCGTCACCGGAGGAAACAGCGGGATCGGCATGGCGGTCGTGCTCGCGCTCGCCGAGGCGGGGGCGAACATCTGTATCGACTACGTGGCGAACGAGGAGGCCACGGAGGACCTCGAGAAGAAGATCGTCGCGCTCGGGGACCAGGCGATCGGCGTCGACGCCGATGTCAGCAAGATAGAAGACCTGCAGATGATGATCGACAAGACGGTGAAGGCGTTCGGCCGCCTCGACATCATGGTGAACAACGCGGGTGTCGAGACCCGGAGCTCCGTGCTCGACACGACGGAGAAGCAGTATGACTTCGTGCTGAACGTCAACCTGAAGAGCGCGTTCTTCGGCACGCAGCTTGCCGCCAAGCAGATGATCGCCCAGGGCGGCGGCGGCCGGATCATCAACATCACGTCGGTTCACGAGGACTGGCCGATGCCCGGCAACACGGCGTACTGCTTGTCCAAGGGTGGCATGCGGATGCTCACGCGCACGGCGGGCGTCGAGCTGGCGCCCCACAACATCACGGTGGTCGGCGTCGGACCCGGTGCGGTCGACACGCCCATCAATAAGCAAACGGAGGACGACCCCGTCGCGTTGAAGAAGCTGGACGATGCGATCCCGCTCGGACGGATGGCTGATCCCAGCGAGATCGGCAGCGTGGTGGCGTTCCTCGCGAGCGATGGCGCGAGCTATGTGACCGCGACGACGGTGTTCGCCGACGGGGGGATCATGCAGGGCAGCCCGGGGTTGTGACTCGGGCGGTCTGGTCATGACTGATCACAGCCTCCTGCTGGCGGTCGATCCGGTGCCGTGGGCTCGCGCCCAGATGGCGTTCACGCTCGCGTTTCACATCATCTTGGTGCCCCTGGGCGTCTCGTGGGCGTTCATGTCACTGATCGCGAACTATCGGGGTATCAAGCGGAACGATAGGGCCGCGATGGTCCTGGCGGAACGGTGGTCCAAGTACATGGCGGTGACCTTCGCCGTGGGCGCGGTCACCGGTACGGTCCTGAGTTTCGAGTTCGGCTTGCTCTGGCCACGGTTCATGGGCCAGTGGGGCGACGTGTTCGGCATCCCGTTCGCGTTCGAGGGGGTGTTCTTCTTCTTGGAGGCGATCTTCATCTCGATCTACATCTATGGATGGCGTCGCCTCAAGCCTTGGACCCACTTCCTGACCGGGATCCCGGTGGTGCTCACGGGGATCCTCGGCGCCGCGTCGGTCGTCGCGGCGAACGCCTGGATGAACACGCCCTCGGGGTTCACCGTCGATAGTGCGGGTCAGATCACGAAGGTCGATCCCGTCGCCGTCATCTTCAACCCCTCGTTCCCGCTGCAGGCGGTCCACATGATCCTCGCCGCGTACGTGGTCGGCGGGTTCCTGATCGCGTCGGTCTATGCCGCCGGGATGCTCCGCGGACGGCGCGACGGTTACCACCGGCGCGGATTCATCATCGCGTTCACCGTCGCCGCCATCTCGATGCCGATCCAGATGAAGGTCGGGGACTCCCTCGCGCGCTGGGTGTACAACAATCAACCGATCAAGTTCGCCGCCATCGAGCTCGTCCCGAGCACCGCGAGCGATGTGCCTGAGACGTTGCTCGGTCATCTGAACGCAGACGGCACGATCGTCGGCGGCATCCCGATCCCGGGGCTCGCCTCGTGGCTCTCGGATCCGAGCTCGGGTACGGCCACCGTCATCGAAGGGCTGAACACCGTGCCCACCGACCAAGAGCCGACCATCCCGCAGGTGAACATCGTGCATCTGGCCTGGGACGTCATGGTGGGCTTCGGCTCGCTGTTGCTTCTTCTCTCGGCTTGGTACGCGATCGCGTGGCTGTTCCGACGAGACATGCCGACGGGTCGCTGGTTCCTCCGGCTCGCGGCCTCCGCCGGCATCCTTGCCGTGATCACGATGGAGGCGGGCTGGGTGGTGACGGAGGTCGGTCGTCAACCATGGATCGTGTACAACCTCATGAAGGTCCAGGACGCAGCCACGGGCAACACGGGCGTGTGGATCACGTTCCTCACGGTGGTCGCGATCTATGTCGCGCTCGGGATCACCACGATCGCCGTCCTGCGCGCGATGAGCCGACGCTTCCGAGACAACGAAGATCAGGGCGTTCCGTACGGACCGAGGGAACGCCTCAGAGCTCCTGCAGGCAAGGTGCCATGAGCTCGGCCGCCGCGGTCGTCCTTTTCATCGGCGTGCTCGCGTACGCATTGTTCGGAGGAGCCGATTTCGGGGCCGGCTTCTGGGACCTCGCGGCGGGTGGAACCGACCGCGGCGCACGCCCTCGGGAGCTCATCGATCACTCGATCGGGCCGGTCTGGGAGGCAAACCACGTCTGGCTGATCTTCATCTTCGTCGTGCTCTGGACATGCTTCCCGGAGGCATACGCATCGATCACGTTGACGCTCTTCGTCCCCCTCACGCTCGCCGCGTTCGGCATCGTCCTGCGGGGATCGGGCTTCGCGTTCCGCAAGGTGGTGCTCCGCACGAGTTACCGGCGCCTGTTCGGCGCATCGTTCGCGATCTCCTCGGTGCTCGTGCCGTACTGCCTGGGTGCGGTGATCGGGGGGGTCGCGTCGGGGCGGGTCCCAGCAGGAGGACAGGCGGGCGATCCGTGGTCGAGCTGGGTCAACCCGACGTCGATCCTCGTGGGGTTGTTCGCCGTGACGGTGGCTGCATACCTGGCTTCCGTGTATCTGGTGTGGGATGCGAGGCGAATCGGTGACGACGGCATGGTCACGTACTTCCGACGTCGCGCCGTGACGGCGGCGGTCGTAACGGGGGTCGTCTCGTTCGCCGGCATCTTCGTGCTGCGGAGCGACGCGCGCTATCTCTTCGACGGACTGACCTCTCGCGCCCTACCGATCGTCATCCTTTCGGCGATCCTGGGGACGGCGTCTCTCATACTCCTCATGGGTCACGTACACCGACTGGTTCGGTTCGTGGCGGCCGGCGCGGTCATCGCCGTCCTCGTCGCGTGGGGAGTCGCACAGTGGGACTACATGCTGCCGGAGAGCTTGACGATCTCTCAGGCTGCGGCGACGAGCGGAACGATCACGGCGGTGCTCGCAGCCGTTGGATTAGCCGTCATATTCGTTGTGCCGAGTTTCGTCTTGCTCTTTATCCTCGACCAGCGCGGGCTCTTGCCGGGCGAGGGCGCGGAGCAGTCCGAGGGTGAAGGCGCGTGAACTCGGCCGCCCACGAGCCTAGAGGCCCGACTCGACCTTGATCCGCCCGTCGGCTGCGGCAGCTTGCAGCGCCTCGAAGTCGCGCTCGTTCTGATCGGCGTACGCCTCTGAGAACGCGGTGATCGCCCTATCGAAGGTGTCGCTCTTGCCCAGGTAGGAGGCGATCGCAATCCGGTCGCCCGAGCGGGCGTGGCCACGCGCGAGGGTCCAGGCCGCCGCCGCGCCGATGAACCGCATCGCCTGTGGATCCATGGCCTCCGGCGGCCAGGAGCCCTTCCAATCGCGGAGCTGACGGATGTAGAAGTCGCGCACGACGCCATCGGGTCCGGTGAACCGATCCCACCCGAGGAAGATGTCGCTGGCCGCCTGCAACAGGCGCTGCCCTTCGACGACCCGCTGGCCCTGATTCGCGTACGAGGACTTGCCGACGAACGGCGCGAGCACGGACGTCTGCGCCTCTTTGGCCTGTAGGAAGAGTGGGTCGTCATCGTCCCGCCCCACGAACAACAAGATGAAGGCACGCGTGCCGACGCTGCCGACGCCGACCACCTTGCGCGCCCCGTCGACGAACCGGAAACCTTCCAGGAGGTGGCGACGATCGCCGAGCAGGCTCCGCCGATACGTGCGGACCAACGTGTGCAGCGACTCCCGGAATTCGTCGGCGCCGACGGCCGGGAGCAGCTCGTCCATCGAAACGATCAACGGTGGATCGCTGGCGATGCGTCGGTGCCCGTCGACCATCTTCGTGAGACGGTCGAAGGCCTGCATGCTGTCCTTCGTTTTCGCCTTGTCGACGATCGCCGTCGCCATCTTGGCGTTCCGCTTGTCCAGGCTCTTGCGGACGAGCGGCAGGCCGTCCTGGATCGCGAGGCGCGAGTACCACACATCGAGATCGCGCATCGATGCGAACGAGACCATCGCGGTCCGGTAGCTGGCGGCGACGTGTCGCATCACGCCTTGGCGCTCCGTTTCCGAGAACCCGTTGCCCCGCCCGGCGATCGCGATGCTGGCGACCAGCCGTTTGAGATCCCATTCCCAGGGCCCGGGGACGGTTTCGTCGAAGTCGTTCACGTCGAACAGCAGCGATCGCTCGGGCGAGGCGAAGACTCCGAAGTTCGAGATGTGCGCGTCGCCGCAGGCCTGTACCCGGATCCCCGTCTTCGGTGTCGTCGACAGGTCGTAGGCCATGATCGCGGCGGCGCCGCGGTAGAAGGCGAACGGCGAAGTGAGCATCCGGCCGTATCGGATCGGGACGAGCTCGGCCACGCGAGATGGAGCCTGCGCCTCCAGGATCGCGACCGGATCGAGCCGGTCCGCCGGCGGATCCCACACTGCGTGGCTCGAGCGTGGCACCTTCGCTCGGGCATCGCGTCCGCGCGCGGCGCGCTCCGGCGGTGCGGGATGGGGGTTGCTGCCCATGCTTCGTTTCGGGGCCGATGTTGTCGTCATGGCGGGCCACCCTCGTTCTTCGTGCCTATCGACGCATCGCCCGGGACGCCTCGCAGCGGCCGGTCCAGACACCACGCAGGATACCGTCCACGCTGTAGGCCCGCTGCGTCGGTCCGGTCAGCCACCGGATCGGCGACACCGGAACGTCACGTCGGCGCCGCCGCGGTGTCCTCCTCGGTTCGATCGTCGCCCCGCAAGGACGATGCCCAAGTCACCAGCTCCTCGTTCTTTAGGTCTGGAGTGCGGCCGGGCCGGGGGACGTCGCCGTCGCGACCACGGGCTCCGGCGTGAAGCGCTTGGAGGCGACGTAGGCCACGACGACGGCGACGATGATCAGCGGGATCAGAGCGATGCCGTCGGACTGCAGGAACAATGCGGTGATCAGGACCGAGGTCAACGGCAAGCCCAGCATCACGACGGTCATCGCCCCGATGCCCATGGCAACGCCCGCGATCATGGGCAGGCCGGGAAGGTGGGACAGGGCGATGCCGCCGGCGGCGCCGATGAACATGCCCGGGAACGTTGGGCCTCCACGGAAGGCGCTCAAGGAAGCTGCGTATGCCACGCCCTTGCAGACCATGAGCAACACGAGCGCTCCCACCGTCCAAGTGGCGGCGTTCTCGATGAGGGAGGGCAGGGCGGACTGTCCCGAGAAGAGCACCTCACTCGAGCCCTTGTCGGTGCCGGCGGCGAAGGCGACGGCCATGACACCGACCACCAAGCCGGCGACCGGCGTCATCAGGATCCTGCGCGGCGCGACGATGGGCTGTGCGAAGAGGGCAAGCCGCCGGATCGCGGTCCCCACGACGGCAGCGGCCAGGCCGATGCCGATGGCCCACAGGAACTCGGCTCCCGTCGGTGTGGTGAAGGGCGGAAGGTCGGGCACCGCCAGCGAGAACGTGCCGAACCCGGTGAGGTTGTCCAGCCCCACGAAGATGAGCGCCCCGATGCCGGCGGCGAGGAGGCCCGGCACGAGCACGACCCCCGTCATGGCGGCCCCTACCCCGGCCGCCTCCATCAGCAGGAACGCCCCCGCCAGTGGCGACCCCAGCAGCGTGCTGATGGCGGCGAAGCTGCCCGCCGCGGCGATCAGCATCACCGCCTGGGCCGGCGCGTCGCGCTTGAGATAGTGCAGGGCCAGGACGCCGAGCCCGCTGCCGATCGCGATCAATGGCGCCTCGGGACCCAGGACCACCCCGAGGCTGAGTGTGAGGAACGACGCGATGATGATGCCCGGAAGATCGATCGGAAGCACGGGTCCGGAGGCCTTGAACCCGTCGGCGGGTTCATGCCCGGAGGTCCCGTGAAAGTAATGGATGGTGAGCCCGACCAGGAGCCCGCTTATCGCGAGGATGGGGATCGGCCACCAGGTCGGCGCCGCGCCGAACCCAAGATCTTGAGGGAGGGTAGTGAATACGTACTGCTGCACATCTCCGACCCATTTGAGGAAGAAGTAGGCGACCAGGGCGGCCAGAAGACCGACCACGGCACCGAGCACCAGGATCATGACGTAGGCGCGACTCCTCAGGATCGCGTCGGGATCGGGTGGGGCGCCCTGCTGCGGCGTGGTGCTCGTCACGGCGTCACGCCGCCGGCTCGACGCGCGCGGTCCAGGTCAGCAGGCGGCATTCTCATCGCCGACATCCTCTCATTGGCCAGAGACCCCGCCACCTTGATCCCCAACATCCAGCTCCATTGCTGTTCCGGTTCCCGGCGGATCTGGTGCTGTCCGTCCGGTCGCGCGGGGTCGTGCAACGCCTGTCGCTGGAGCCTGCCGAGCCGGCTTCATCCTCGATCATGCTCGGGACCGAGGTCCCGCGGCGTGTCGATGTCCGGGGGCGCCGGGCGCTCCACCGGTATCTCGTGCACCCACTCCGGATGTGAGGCGATCAGCAGCCGGGCTCCGGCGTCCCCGTGCAGGTGGCCGGCTTCGGCGTAGATCTCGCGCGACAGCAGCGCGGGCCCGGGACCGTCGAGGTAGCGAAGGCGTGCGATCTGCGTTCGCGTCGCGCGGAAACCGGCGATAAGTGCGCGCACATCGTCCGCGGTGATCCCGGGTTGATCGGCCTGTAGCACGATCGCCGCTTCGCTCTCGTCGGCCACCTCGTGGAGCGCGGCCGCCAGCGACGTGGCCTGCCCGTCGCGGTAGGCCGGATTCCGGACGATGCGCACGTCCGTCGGCAGCACGGCCTCGACGGCTTCTCGGTCGTGTCCGACCACCACGATCAGCTCCCCGACGCCGGCATCGCGGAGCGCGTCGATCGCGTGCACGACGAGCGGTTTGGTGCCGAGTATGAAGATCTGCTTGGTGGTGCCGAATCGGGAGCTCGTGCCGGCTGCGAGCACGACGCCCGAGATCACGACGAGGTTTTGTCTTTCGAGCCACCGAACAGGTGCTTGAAGAAGTTCACGATACTCGACCACATCGCGGCCAGCCCGAGGCCGATCCCGCCGACCGGCTTCGCCGCGACCGGGGTGGGGGCAGGTATCGCGGCGTCCGGCTCGACGGCCCCCTCGTTCGCTTCCAGCGTCGCCCGAAGGCACTCGGCGAACTGTGCCGTCAAACGCTTGGAGACCTCGGGCAGCAAGCCGCGGCTCAACTGGGCGGCGGCGCCGGTGAGCGTGATGTCGGCCTCCATGAAGACGTGCGTGCCCTCGTCGCCCGGCTCCATCCAGGAGGTGACGGTTGCGTTCGCCGCGCCCTTGCCTTTCTGCTCCATACCCTTGGCGTGCAGCTTCACGCGATGGGCGGCGTCGTCGCGCTCCTCCAGGGCGACCGTGCCGGCGAACGACATCGCCACCGGGCCGAACTTCATGTTGAGCTTGCCCTTCCAGTTGCTGTCATCGACCGTCTCGGTCAGCTCCGCGCCGGGCATGCAGGGTGCGACCTTCTCGACGTCGAGCAGGTATGCCCACACGTCATCGACCGACCGCGGCACCGTGAAGTCGTTCTTGATCAGCATGCGGACGAGCCTACTCCGCTATCGCGCCTCGGTGCCTGGGCGGGGGCGGTCGTGGATCGGGCCGGGGCGTTCCTTGAGGAACCCGCCGGCCCGATCGTGTCGGACCGCGACGATCTCGGCCACGATCGCCTGCGCGATCTCGTCGGGCCCCTCTGCGCCGAGGTCGAGGCCGGCTGGACCGTGGATCCGCGCCCGGTCCTTGTCGGTGATCTCGACGCCGTCTTCGGCCAGGTCCATCAGGATCCGCTGGGTGCGGGCCGCCGGGCCGAGCATCGCGATGTAGCCGACGTTGGATCGCAGCAACCCTCGCAGATAGTCGCGATCGCGCAAGAAGTTGTGGGTCATCACCACGACGAACGTCGCCTCGTCCAGCGGTGCCGCCTCTACGACCTGCGCAGGCTCTTCGAGCGGTACGAACGCATGGGCCTCGGGGTAGCGGTCGGTTGTGAGGAACGCGGGGCGATCGTCGACGACCACCGGGCGCCACCCGATGCCGGCTGCGGCCCGGACCAGGGGGATCGCGTCGTGGCCGGCGCCGCAGATCACCAGTCGCAGCGGCGGCTCCAGCACCTCGACGAACGCGCGGACGCCGTTGCCGAAGGTGCGGATCTCCGAGCGACCCACAGCGAGTTGCTCATGCGCGCTGGCGGTGGCCTCCGCGTCGACGTCGGCGTCACCGAGCGATCCTTCGGTTGGACCGTCGGGTCGTACGAGCAAGCGTGCACCGGGAGCGACCCGATCGGGCACTTCGGACTCCAATGCGGTCACGACACAGATCGGACGCTCCTCCTCGAGGGCGGCCCGCAGCGCGTGCGTGACCGCGGCCGCGCGCTCGGCCGGCTCGATGAAGACCTCGATCGCGCCGTTGCAGCCCAGGCCGAGCCCCCACACCTCGTCGTCGTCGGCCGTTAGGTCCCAGCCGGCGAGACGCGCCGTGCCCTCCTCCATCACGACCCGCGCCATGTCGGCGACGTCGCCCTCCAGGCACCCGCCGCTGATGTTGCCGACGGGAGCGCCTTCCTCCGGGACCAGCAGCCGTGCCCCAGGGCGTCGATAGGTGGAGCCGCGTACCGCCACGATCGTGGCCAGGGCCATGCGTTGGCCCTGCGCGCTGAGGCCCTCGATGGCCTCCAGAACGTCGGCGATCTCGCTCACCACCCGATGGTAGTGCCGATGCACGGCTCTCGTTCGATTCATCGACCGGTGAAGGAGGCCGATACTGGCTGGGATATGGACGACTCCTTCTCGTTCGGTCATCCGCAGAAGCACCGGTCGCGTGCGCGCCCGCGGCGGCCCAAGCGTGGCGAGCCCGATCCGCCGCCGAAGCATGCGGCGCCCCGGCGCACCATGGCCAACGATCGGCGACGGCTCGCCTTCGGGGTGATCGGGGCCTTGCTCGCGGTCGTGGTCGTGTGGGGATACCTGCATCTCAACGGCCCGGAGCCCGCCGGAGGTCGGGGATCGACCGGGCAGATCGACGCTGGCGACCTGCAAGCGAAACAGGCCGCCGCGGTCGCGGCGCAGACCGTTCGCTCCCTCTACGATGAGCACGGCTCGTTCGACTCGGTGACATCGCGGGCATTGCGCTCCGCAGACTCGTCGACGGGCTACGTCGCGACCGAGTCGACCGACGCCGGGACCGTGAGCGTCGCATCGACATCGATGGGCGTCGGGCTCGCTGTCCTCTCGCCGTCGGGGACGTGCTTCTACGTCCACGTCATCGCAACAGGCGTGACGTACGGGACCGGCTCATCGTGCACGGGCCACGCGGCCTTGGGCGCATCGGCTCCGGCGTGGCCCAGCCAGTCGACCTGAGCCGCTACACCTCGCCCGTCGAGCGTCCGATACCTCGGCGGGATGGATGAGGCGTTCAGTCTGGTTGCCGCACGCATGCCCCGGACCCGGCGGATCTCGCCGTTCGGGGTCCGGATGACGGCCATGCTCGTCGTTGTCATCCTGCTCGTCGCGGCGTTCGGCGCCTTCGTGGTCGACCAACAGCGGGCGGCCGATCGGCGCCGGGCGGCGTTGATCGCCGACCAAGAGGCGACCCGGCAGGCGCAAGCACAAGCCGTGGTGGCCGAGGGCGTCGGGATCGACGAGGCGCAGCCCTCCACGCAGGCCGTGGCGGGCCTGCTCAACGGGCAGGCGCGCGACGCCGCCACGTCCGCGCTCGCCGTTGCCGCGCAGCTCGCCGCGGGCTCCTCCTACGATGCGGCGCGCCCCGCCGCGCTCGCCGCGCATGATCCGGGTCTGCTCTACGTGGACGGGCCCTCCACCGCGCCGTCGGTCGTCAGCGTCTACAACGGCGCGGCGGGCTGGGCGGCGGCGGTCCACGGAGCGGGCGACACCTGCTACTGGGTCGCTGTGACGCCCGAGGGCGCCACGCGCTACGGCGCCGGCTCGATCTGCACCGGGATGGCTGCGCTCGCGGCCGACCGTCCGGCCTGGTAGCGACGCTCGATTCGCCCGTTCTCCCGCTCGGTACTACGCTGCAGTGTCACCGCTGAGCCGTCTCCCGAGGAGGATTGGCCGTGACGCAGATCTCCGTCACCGTGAACGGCACCACGCACATCGCGGACGTGGAGCCCCGGACGTTGCTCGTGTACTTCCTCCGAGAACACCTCGATCTGACTGGCACCAACGTCGGGTGCGACACCTCCTCGTGCGGCACCTGCACCGTGCACGTCGACGGCGAGTCCGTGAAGTCGTGCACGATGCTCGCCGTGCAGGCGGACCGCCGCTCGGTCACCACGATCGAGGGGATGGCCGGGGGCGACGGCACGATGCATCCGCTGCAGGACGCCTTTCATCGCAATCATGGGCTCCAGTGCGGCTACTGCACGCCGGGCATGATCATGGCGGCGTCGAGCTACCTCCAAGAGAACCCAAGCCCCACGGACGAAGAGGTGCGCGAGTCGCTCGAGGGGAACCTGTGCCGATGCACCGGCTACCAGAACATCGTGGCGTCGATCCTGGACGCCGCGGGCCAGATCGCGACGAAGGGCTAGGGGGCGGCCATGGCGACCATCGAGCAATACATCGGCCAGTCTCTCCTGCGCAAGGAAGACGCGAAGCTGCTGGCGGGCGAGGGCAGTTTCATCGACAACCGGTCGATGGCGGGCATGGTCTGGATCGCGCTCGTTCGCCCGCCCTACGTCCACGCGACGATCGAGGGGGTGGACACGGCCGCCGCCGCGGCGATGCCGGGTGTGGTCGCGGTATACACCGCGGCCGACCTCCAGAGCGAATGGGCCGCCGGCCTCCCGATGGTCTGGCCCAACACGGAGGACATCAAGATCCCGACGCACTATCCGCTGACCGCCGACAAGATCCGGTTCGCCGGCGATGCGGTGGCGGTCGTCGTGGCGCAGACCCGCGAGCAGGCCGAGGATGCGGCGGAGGCGGTCTCGGTCCGAGCGAGCGCGCTGCCCGCGGTCCTCGATCTCGAGGAGGCTGCGACCGACCGGGTGGTCATCCATGAGGATCTCGGCACGAACAACGTCGTGCACTGGGTCCACGGCGGGGCCGGCGATCAGAGTGTCTTCGACTCCGCCCCGGTGATCGTCCAGGAGCGGTACACACAGCCGCGTTTGATCCCGAACGCGATGGAGGCCCGTGGATGCCTGGCGCACGGGAGCGCGGCGGCCGGCGAGTTCACCCTCGCCTCTGCGACGCAGATCCCGCACATCGCGCGGGTCGGCCTCTCGATCACGACCGGCATCCCGCAGAACAAGCTGCGGATCATCGCGCCGGACGTGGGCGGCGGCTTCGGATCGAAGCTCGACGTCTACGCGGAGGAAGCGCTCGCGCTCGCGCTGTGCCGCAAGCTCAACCGGCCGGTGAAGTGGATCGAGACGCGTTCGGAGAACTACGTGGCAACGATCCATGGGCGAGGCACGCTGCACGACTGCACGCTCGCCGGGACGGAGGACGGCCGCATCCTCGGGATGAAGTTCGTCGAGCTGGCGGACATGGGCGCCTACTTCCAGTTGCTGACTCCGGGGATCCCTGAGCTCGGCGGATGGGTCTACATGGGTCCCTTCGACATCAGCTCCTATTGGTACGAGTACACGGGCGTCATGACGAACGCGACGCCGACCGACGCGTATCGGGGCGCCGGCCGGCCGGAGGCGACCTTCGTCGTTGAGCGGCTCGTCGACACCTTCGCGCGCAGGATCGGCATGGACCCCGTCGAGCTCCGGCGGAAGAACCTGCACCCGCCGTTCAGCGAGGCGACCCCGAATATCTGTGGGCTGAGCGTCGACTCCGCCGACTACGAGCCGGCGCTCGATCGCGCCGTCGAGATGGCCGACTACGCCACGTTCCGTGCCGAGCAGGCCTCCCGCCGTGCCAACGGCGACACCAAGCAGATCGGCATCGGTGTCTCCACCTACATCGAGATGTGCGGTCTGGCTCCCTCGAATATCCTCGGCGCGCTTCGCTACGTCGCCGGCGGCTGGGACGGTGCTGAGATCGAGTGCCGGCCGTTCGGCAAGGTCGTCGTCCGCACGGGCACGTCGCCGCACGGCCAGGGTCACGAGACCGCCTGGGCACAGATCGTGGCCGACGGGCTCGGCGTGTCGCCCGACGACGTCGAGGTGCTACACGGCGACACATCGCAGTCCCGGATCGGGATGGACACCTATGGCTCGCGGTCCGTCGCGATCGGCGGCGAGGCGCTCCGCCGAGCCGTCGAGAAGGTGCGCGACAAGGCACGGAAGATCGCGGCACACGAGCTCGAGGTGTCCGAGGACGACCTCGAGTGGTCCGACGGCGCGTTCCGCGTGACCGGCGCGCCCGATAGGGCCCGGACGATCTCGGACCTGGCGACGTCGGCATGGCATGCGCACGACCTGCCCGCCGATGTCGAGCCGATGCTCGAGGGAACCGCCGTCTTCGACCCGCCCAACTTCACGTGGCCCGGCGGCACGCACATCTGTGTGGTGGAGGTCGATACCGCCACGGGCAAGACCGACATCGTGCGCTATGTGGCGGTCGATGACTGCGGCAACGTCATCAACCCCATGATCGTCGACGGTCAGGTCCACGGTGGGGTCGCCCAGGGAGTGGCCGAGGCCCTCTACGAGGAAGCGCTGTACGACGAGTCGGGCAACCTGACGTCCGGGAATATGACTCAGTACCTCGTCCCGTCCGCTACCGAGATACCTACGATGCTCCTTGATCGCACGGTGACGCCCTCGACGACCAACGGTCTCGGGGTCAAGGGGATCGGAGAGGCGGGCACGATCGCTGCTCCGCCCGCCGTTGTGAACGCGGTGATCGACGCCGTCTCCCACCTCGGCGTCACGTACATCGCGAAGCCGGCCACCCCCGAACGGGTGTGGCGAGCCATCCAGGACGCGCAAGGAGGTGGCGCATGATCCCGGCGCCGTTCGAGTACGTCCGAGCGGGTTCCGTCGAGGAAGCAGTGGCCGCGCTCACCGCTGATCCGGATGCCAAGCTGTTGGCGGGCGGGCACTCCCTGCTGCCGGCCATGCGGCTGCGTCTCGTGCGAGTGTCGACCCTGGTCGACATCGGCCGGCTCACTGACCTGTCGTACGTGCGTGAGGACGGCGACGCGATCGCGATCGGCGCGCTCACGCGACACCACGACGTCGCGAACAGCGAGGCCTTACAGACCGGATGCCCGATCGTTGCGTACGCAGCCTCACAGATCGGCGACCCGGCCGTGCGCCACATGGGCACGATCGGTGGATCGGTCGCGCACGGCGACCCGGCCGGCGACCTTCCGTCCGTCCTGCTGGCCCTCGACGCGTCCTTCGTGCTCGCCGGCGCTGGTGGTACCACCCGAACGGTGGACGCCACGTCGTTCTTCACGGGGCTGTTGAGCACGGCCCTCGAGCCCAACGAGCTGCTCACCGAGATCCGTGTCCCGAAGACGAGCGGCGGCTGGAGCTTCCTGAAGTTCAACCGCCGGGCGCAGGACTGGGCGCTGGTCGGTGTCTCGGCGGTGGCGGCGAACGGGGGTGTGCACGTCGGCCTGACGAACATGGGGCTTACGCCGTTGCGCGCGAGCGGCGTCGAGGCGGCCGTCGCGGGGGGCGCGGACCCGGCCGCCGCGGCGGCGCATGCCGACGAAGGGACCGCGCCGGCCGATGACGCCTTCGCGTCGGCGGAGTATCGGCGGGCTCTCTCCAAGGTGCTCGTGGAGCGCGCGCTCCGGGAGGCGATGGGCTAGTCGCGAGCGGAGCGGCTGTTAGGGTCCTGCCCGTGATGGTGGGTCAGACGCCGACGCCCTTCTCCGTCGACTGGTTCACGGAGTTCGGGTGGGAGATCGGGGTCACGCTCGTGGTCGCGATCGTGTTCACGCTCGTGTCGCGCCGCTGGGTCCATCGGTACCGGCGGCGGGCGCGCGCCGGCGGCGATGACGCCGAAGGCCGCCGTCGACGCCGCGTCGCGACGGTCGTGGGGCTGTTCTCAGGCGTCCTGGTCATCGTTGTGTGGTTCGTGTTCATCCTGACGCTGCTGAAAGACCTCGGCGTCGACGTCACGCCGATCATCGCCTCGGCCGGAATCGTGGGGATCGCTCTGGGCTTCGGCGCGCAGGCGCTCGTGCGCGACACGATCAGCGGCCTGTTCATCTTCTTGGAGGGGCAGTTCGATGTCGGGGACATCGTCGACCTGACCTCGTCGGCCGGCACCGTGTCGGGGACGGTGGAGACCCTCAATCTGCGCACGACCGGCGTCCGGCAGTACGACGGCTCGCTCTCCACCATCCCAAACGGGCTGATCGAGGTGACGAACAATCGCACGCGCGGATGGGGTCGCGCCGTCGTCGATGTCCGCGTCGCGCTCGACGAGGACCCCGATCGCATCCGCGACGTGTTGGAGGAGCTCTTCAGCGAGATCCAGGAGCAGCCGCCGTTGGGCGAGTGGCTCCGCCAGCCCGCGCAGGTGCTCGGGGTGACACAGCTGACGGATACCGCGCAGGTGATCCGGGTGGCCGCCGAGACGATGCCGAGCCACCGCGTCGACACGGAGCGGCTGCTGCGGGCAAGGATCCTCGCCCGCCTGGGTGAGCGGGGTATCAGGACCCCGCCGGTGTCCGGGATGCCGCAGCCTCCCGCCTGAGCAGGGCACACGCGAGCGCGGGCCCCGGTAGGCTTCCTGGATGGTCGAACTGCCCTTCTCCGACGTCGACGAGCTGACCGAGGCGCTCGACGCCCACGCGTACCTGGCCGACCGCGGTCTCGCGACGGCGATCTACCTCTCGTTGTCGCTCGGAAAGCCGCTGCTCCTCGAAGGGGAGGCCGGGGTCGGCAAGACCGAGGTGGCCAAGGTGTTGTCGACCCTGCTCGGCCGCGAGCTGATCCGGCTTCAGTGTTACGAGGGGATCGACGCGTCCCAGGCCCTCTACGAATGGAACTACTCCCGGCAGCTGATCGCGGTGCGCGCGATGGATGCCTCGACCGCCGACGCGCAGGTCCAGGACCTCTTCGGGGCGGAGTTCCTGGTGGAGCGGCCGCTGCTGTCGGCGATCAAGGGGGGCTCGCGGGCAGTCCTGCTGGTGGACGAGCTCGACCGTGCCGACGACGAGTTCGAAGCGTTCCTGTTGGAGATCCTGTCCGAGTTCGCGGTGACGATCCCCGAGGTGGGGCGGATCGCCGCCGACACCCCGCCGGCGGTGATCGTCACGTCCAATCGCACCCGCGAGCTCCACGATGCGTTGAAGCGCCGCTGCCTCTATCACTGGATCGATCACCCGAACCTCGATCGAGAGGTCGCGATCGTCCGCGCCCGGGCGCCACACGTGAGCGAGTCGCTCGCGCGAGACGTGGCGAGCGCCGTCGAGCGACTTCGCACGCTGGACCTGGCCAAGGTGCCCGGCGTCGCCGAGACGATCGACTGGGCCAACGCCTTGCAGTTCCTCGGGACCGAGCGACTGGACGCCGCTGTGGCGGTCGACACCCTCGGCGCGGTCGTGAAGGATCACGAGGACCAGGCGCTGGTGACCGCGCGCCTGGCCGAGGTGGTCGGGGAGGATGGCTAGCGGCCCCGTCCCGCCGTTGGTCGCGCTCGGGCGCGACCTCCGCGATCGAGGGCTGCCCGTCGGCACCGGCCGGATCTTGACCTTCGTGCAGGGTGTCGCGGCGCTCGGCCTGACCGATCGCGATTCGCTGTACTGGGCCGGCCGGTCGACGATGGTCGCGAGCCGCGCCGACCTCGAGACGTTCGACGAGGTGTTCGACGTCTGGTTCCGGGCGCTGCGCGAGGAAACCGAACCCGAGCTGTCCCTGGAGTTCAATCTGCCGCCCGATCCCGAGGGCTTCGAGTTCGGCGACGAGCCCGCGGCCGATGCCGCACCCGGCTCGCAGACGGCGGCGAGCTGGCAGCACGCGGGCGACGACGACGAGCCCGCCGAGGGCGACGAGGCGGCGCTGCGACTGGTGGCCTCCGCGGTCGAGGTCCTGCGATCGAAGTCGTTCGCCTATCTCAGCGAAGAGGAACGGCAGCGCGTGGCGAAGATGATCCGCCAGCTGACCGTCCAGGTGCCGATCGAGCGCACGCGGCGCACGCGCGCGTCCCGTACGGGATCGTCGCTGGACGTGCGACGGACGCTCCGCCGATCGCTCCGCACGCAGGGGGAGCCGTTCGACCGCGCATGGCGTGCGCGCCGCACGCGGACGCGTCCGCTCGTGCTCATCCTCGACGTGTCCGGGTCGATGGCGCCGTACTCGCGGGCTCTGCTGCAGTTCGGCTACGCGGCCATGGCCGCCGGGCGTCGCGTCGAGGTGTTCTGCTTCGGCACCCGTCTCACGCGGGTCACGCGCGTGCTCCGCACCAAGGATCCCGATCGCGCGATGCACGAGATCGGCAAGATCGTGGCCGACTGGGAAGGGGGCACCCGGATCGGGGAGTCCCTCAAGACGCTGCTCGACGGCTGGAGCCAGCGAGCGGCCCTGCGAGGCGCGGTCGTCGTCCTGTGCTCCGACGGTCTCGAGCGCGGGGATCCGGAGCTTCTGCGCACCCAGATGGCGCGCCTCCGGCGCCTGGCCTACCGGGTCGTCTGGGCCAACCCGCTGAAGGGCTCACCCCGGTACGAGCCGCTGGCGCGCGGCATGGCGGCGGCCCTGCCGAGCGTCGACGTGTTCCTGTCGGGGCACAACCTCGAGAGCCTCGAGGCGTTGGCGCAGGCGCTGTCCCCGTAGTCCGGATCGCTCGCAGGGGTTACCCTGAGCCCGTGCCGGTGGACGACGACATCGCGATGGACAACGAAGCCACGGCCGACGCGCCCGCGTTCCGGCGGTCGACCCGAGGGTTCTGGCTGGTCACCGGCGCGATGGTGCTCGGCTGCGTGTTCATCGTGGTCGAGATCTTCGCCAACTTCGGCATGAAGGACACCATCGCCCACGCCGAGTTCTCGTTACGGACCGCGCAGGCCGCGGCGGAACGCGTCCACGAGGCCGACGGAACCTACGCCGGCGCCGACCACACGCGGCTCACGGTGGTCGAGCCGACGCTGCTATGGGTGCCCGGCACCGAGGCGAGCGGCGGGCTGGACGAGGTGAGCGTGGCATCCGACGGTTCTTCGTGGGGCGCGGCGGTCCAGGCGCGACCCGGCGCGTGCTTCTATCTGCACATCACCCCTTCGGGGGACGTCTTCTACGGCGTGGGAACCGACTGCACCGGCCAAGAGGCCCTGCAGGCGACCGATCCTCGCTGGTAGCTGCATCCGGCGTAGGCCGTCATACCGACATTCAAGTATCACCCCCCGCGGTGCCGACAACTCACCCATGCGTGCGACGCGGGTCTGGACGAAGCGCGGGGCGGTGGTGCTGGTCGTTTCGGCGCTGACGATGACGATCGGGGCTCAGGGGGCGTCGGCCTCGCCGAAGGTCGTGACGAGGAAGAGGCTCGCCCCGGGGGTCGTGTATCGCCAGATCAACGACGCCTCGATCCCGATCCGGATGTACGAGCTGACGTTTTCCGCCGGCACGGCGGCCACGATCGACGACGTGTTGTCGTCCTCGCAGATCGGCACTTTTCAGCGGACGAGCTCGATGGCGGCGGGCGTCGGCGCGCTCGCGGCGGTGAACGGCGACCTGAACGACTGGCCGGGACGACCGACCCATCAGTACGTGCAGGACGGGATGGTCGTGCAGACGGGTTCGAGGCCCGGGGTCTCCTTCGGGTTCCGGCGCGACGAGCACGGCGCCACGATCGGCTACCACCCCCTGCGCATCTCGGCCACGGATAGCACGACGCAGACCACGGTCGCGGTCTCGAGCTGGAACACGGATGCGCCGGCGACCGATCAGATGGTCGGGTACAGCCCGTACGGCGGGAGGTACGCCAAGCCCGGGACCAACCAGTGCAGCGTGCGGCTGACGACGCCCACGGCGCTGCGATGGAACACGAAGGAGAACGGCGCCGGCCGCGACTACAAGGTCGAGTCGATGCGATGCAGCAGCAGCGTCGCCATGACGGTGTCGAGCGGCTCGGTGGTGTTGAGCTCGAAGCTGGTCGGCGCCGGCGCCACGTTCATCAAGGGTCTCAAGGTCGGCGCCACGGTGCACGTCGGGTGGTCGAACGACAGCCCCGATGCGATGGACGTCGTCAGCGGGAGCGCGCTGATCCTCAAGGGCGGCGTGTTGCAATACACGCAGAGCTGCAAGCTCGACCTGTGCCAGCGTAACCCGCGCACCGTGGCTGCTGTGACGGCGACCGGACAGGTCATCCTGCTGGTGGTCGACGGGCGTTCCTCGCTCTCGATCGGCGCCACCCTGTACGAGCTCGGACAGGAGATGAAGGCCTTGGGTGCCGTCGATGCAGTCAACCTCGACGGCGGCGGCTCGGCGACGATGTGGATCAGGCGGCTCGGCGTGGTGAACCATCCCACCGACTCCTCGGGCGAGCGGCCCGTGTCGAACGCGATCGTGATCCTGCCGGGCGCCGACGTGGCCGAGGCGGCGCCGTTGGCGGCTCGCGCCGATATCTAGGCCCGTCTGGGCGGGCGGTACGCTGCGAGCGTGCGCCCACCCCGAGTCGTGCTCGACGCGTTCGGCGCCACCGGCGACCCCGTTGTGCTCGGCGGCGGCGAGGGTCGATGTTGGCGAGCCGGCGATGTCGTGCTGAAGCCGTGTGACGACGAGGCGGAATGGGTCTGGCTGGGCGAGGTGCTCCCGACGATCGCACAGGATGGCTTCCGGCTTGCGCTGCCGCTGCGTGCGCGGGACGGTCGCTGGGTCGTGGAGGGCTGGTGCGGCCAGCCGATGCTCGACGGCGAGCATGCTGAGCGATGGGTGGACGTGATCGAAGCGGGCGAGCGGTTCCACGAGGCCGTCGCAGAGGTCTCCCGGCCCGCGTTCCTCGACGACCGAACGAATCCGTGGTCGATCGGCGATCGCGTCGCGTGGGAGGAGCTCGCGCCTCCAGACGATCATCCGATCCTCGGGCGCCTGCTCGCGATGCGAGCCCCCATGTCGGCCCCGTCGCAGGTGATCCACGGCGATCTCACCGAGAACCTGTTGTTCGCGGACGGGGCAGTACCGGCCATCATCGACATCACGCCGTACCACCGACCTCGCGGGTTCGCGGCCGCGGTCGTCGTGGGCGACGCGGTTCGATGGCGGCAGGCCGACCCCGAACCGCTGTTGGCAGCGGTCATGCACGATCCGTGGTTCCCACAGCTGTTCGTTCGGGCGGTGATCTACCGGTTGGTGACCTCGCTCGCGTTCGGTCGAACCGATGTCGACTACTTCGCGTCCGACGTGGCGCTCGCGGAGCGGCTGCTGGCCTGAGATCGCATCGCGCGGTCGAGGAGCTCCACCGGGTGCACGACGATGATGTGGGCGCCACGTGCGCGCAGATGCGCGGCAAGCTGGATCGAGCAGCCCGGGTTGGCCGAGGCGACGATCGTCGCGCCGGTGGCGCCGACGGCGGCGGCCTTTTGATCCCCGAGTGCAGTCGCTGTCTCCGGCTGGGTCACCGCGTAGATCCCCGCCGCGCCGCAGCAGCGGTCCCCGTCCGGGACCTCGACCACGCGCAGCTCGGGGATCCGCGCCAGGAGCGCTCGAGGGGCCGCGTGAATATGCTGCGCGCGCAGGGCGTGGCACGCGTCGTGGTACGCGACGATCGCCCGGACGGGGTGCAGTTCGGCCTCGCCGAGCCCCTCATCGTGCAGGAACGCCAGCAGGTCCCGGACCGGGAGCGCCGTCCCAGGGAGAAGTTCCTCATAGGTCTGCATGTGGGCGCCGCAGCCCGCGGCGTTCGCGATCACCACCTCGGCGTCCGCGAAGGCATGATGCGCCCGCCGCGCGAGACGGCGCGCGACGCCGAGCCGCCCGTTGTGGGCCGGCAGCGCCCCACAGCACGCTTGACCCCGCGGCACGATGACGCGCCAGCCCGCGCGCGTGAGCACGCGGATCGTGGCGAGGTTCACCTCGTGGAACCATCGGTCCTGGACGCACCCGGCGAGCAGGGCCACCGTGCCGCGAGTGGATACCCCGAACGGTGGGGAGGACGTGCGAGGCAGTCGGGCGAATGGGGCGCCGCCCCGAGGCAGGACCGCGCGCACCCGTCTCGGCAACAACGGGCGAACAGCCGGCTGCAGCATCGTCGCAACGCGGATCAGCGACGGGTGGGGCAGGAGCCAGTGGAACCCGAGCCAGTGGGCGAGGCGGGCACGCCGGGTGCGCGTGGGCTCGATCTGCTCGCGGGCTGCCTCCATCATCCGGCCGAAGGGAACGTGTGACGGACAGACGTCCTCGCAGGCGCGGCAGACGAGGCATCGATCCATGAAGTCGGCGAACGTGGCCTCGACCTCGGCGCCCGCGGCGACCGCGCGCATCGCGGCGATCCGCCCGCGGGGCGACGCCGATTCCTCTCCGGTCAGGCGGTAGGTCGGACAATGCGGCAAGCACAGGCCGCACGCGACACAAGCCGAGAGATCGTCCGCGCTGGGAGCGTTCAGGCCGGGGCGCCATCCCGGCTGACCGATCGTCGCGCCCACGAACCGCGTGCCGTCGGGGAGCTCGGTGCCGAGGGGGGCCTGGTCCATGTCGCGATGCTACGGCCGCTTCCGCACCGAGGCGGGAGCTCTGTGATACAACCCGTCGCACGTTGTCGTGAAGGAGAACCCTGTGGACCAGCTACCGCCTCCTCCGAGTGAAGCCCCGAAGGAGCTGCCGGCCGAGCCGACGCCGCGTCGCGGCGGGAGGCGATGGCTCGTCGTCGTGGTCGTCGTGTTCCTCGCGATCGGGGTCGCCGTGGCGGTCGCGCTGGGCGGCGGCTCGGATACTCCCCCCGCCGTCGCGTCGGTTTCGCCGAGCCCGAGCGGGCTCCTCCAACCGAACCCACCCGCGAACCTCAAGGCATCGGCGGGGGCGTTCAACGTGAAGTTGACCTGGCGGCCCGGCACCGGCGACGGCGCGCCGGTCGACCACTACGACATCATGCGCAGCGCGACGATCGTCGGCCACACGGACGGCGACGCGACGTCCTTCATCGACGACTCCGCGTTGCCGAAGCAGGAGTACGACTACCAGGTGATCGCGGTGAGCGCGGACGGTGCGCGCCTGGGGGCGACGACCAGGGCGAAGACCTCGGGCGCGCCCGCGGGGACCGCGACACTGACGGGTGTCTTCAACGTCAAGGTGCATCCGACATCGCATTCGGGCTTCTCTTCGTTCACCGAGAAGGACTTCACGGCGGGCTGGCGGTTCGTGCCGTCGTGCAAGCAGCCCCCGTGCGACACGCAGCTGCGCGATCTCGGGAGCAAGGACTTCCTGATCCACCTGAAGCGAACGGAGGGCACCTATGAGGGGTCGGTGTCCGTGTCGGGTCGAGTGTCGTGCAATGGGCACGATTCGACGAGCAGCGTCACGGTGACGATCCACGCCACGCTGGCCGACACGGTGCGGGAGGACTGGCGGATCACAAAGTTCACCGGGACGATGTCCGAGTACACGTCCCCGCAGCTCGGATGCACGTCCGCGAGCGTGCACTACAACGTGACCGGATCGCTGGCGAAGGGGTAACGCCCGCTAGGCTGCAGCGCATGGAGCCGAGCGGGAAACTTCACGCGTCGCGGAAAGCGTCGTCGTTCACCGAGTCGGTGATCCGCGAGATGACCCGGCTCGCGAACGAGCACGACGCGATCAACCTTGGCCAAGGTTTCCCCGACTTCCCGGCGCCCGAAGTGGTCAAGGAGGCCGCCGCGAAGGCGATCGCCGAGGATCACAACCAGTACCCGATCACCTGGGGTGTGCCGGCGTTCCGCCGAGCGATCGCCACGATCTACGCGCGCGACTACGGCATGACGTTCGACCCGGAAACGGAGATCTGCGTGACGTGCGGCGCGACCGAGGCGATGGCGGCGACGTTCTTGGGTGTCCTGGATCCGGGCGACGAGGTGGTGGTCTTCGAGCCATTCTATGAGAGCTACGGACCGGATTCCGTGCTGGCCGGCGCGACGCTGCGGTACGTCACCCTGCGGGCGCCCGACTGGTCCTTCGATCCCGGCGAGCTTGCCGCTGCCTTTACCTCGCGCACCCGCGCGATCGTGATCGGTTCTCCCCACAACCCGACCGGGAAGGTCTTCACCCGTGAGGAGCTCGGGGCGATCGCGGCACTGTGTCTCGAGCACGATGCGATCGCGATCACCGACGAGATCTACGAGCACATCACCTACGACGGTGTCGAGCACATCCCGATCGCGACGCTGCCCGGTATGCGCGAGCGGACCGTCACGATCAGCGCGCTGTCCAAGACCTATGCGGTCACCGGGTGGCGGGTCGGCTGGGCGATCGCACCGCCGCCCTTGATGGCGGGGATCCGGGCGACGCATGACTTCCTGACCGTGGCGGCGGCAACGCCGCTGCAACTGGCGGGGGCGGCGGCGATGGAGCTACCGGCGTCGTACTACGAGGACACGCGGCGGGAGTACGCCGAGCGGCGCGACGTGATGATGCGGGTGCTCGCCGATGCGGGGTTCACGGCCCAGACGCCGCAGGGCGCGTACTACGTCATGGCAGACGTGTCCTCGCTCGGTTTCGACGACGACGTCGCCGCGGCGCAGCATCTCGTCTCGGAGGTCGGCGTGGCGGCCGTGCCCGGGTCGTCGTTCTTCTCGCGGCCCGAGCTTGGCTCGCACCTGCTGCGGTTCGCCTTCCCGAAGCAGCTGGCAACGTTGGAGGAGGCGGGCAGGCGGCTGCAGAGGCGCAGCAGGCAATCGCTCGCGAACTCGATCCTGAGGCCACGCCTCCTGGCACGTCCCCGGCCCGAACCGACGATGACCTCAGGAATGCGTTCGGCCGGGGGCGAGGATCGCTGCGGGGTCGAAGGCGACCTTGATCCGCCCCTGGATCTCGGGGGCGGGGAGCGCCTGGTCGCCGAGACCGCCTGAACCGCGAACCACCGGCGCGATGCCGCCGAGCTCGGTCGCCCGCGTTCGCAGTTGCGAGAGTTCTTCGGTCCCAGCGCACGGCACCCACGCGTAGCCCACGCCGATCGACGCGCGATACGCATCGAGGCCTTCGATCAACGCAGGCAAGCGAGAGGGGGCGACAGCCGCTTCGGCCACGATCGGCGCATCGTCGAACAGCGGCGGAGAAAATCCAGCGTCGTCGCGGAAGGAGGTGAGGCCGCCGAGCGCGGACGCCTGCTCCGCGACCTCCTCCGGCCAGCCTTCGAGTCGCACCATCACGTGATCGGGCGAGGCCAGCACCGCGGCGGGCAGCGGCACCGTCTCGAGGATCCGACGCCCGAGATCCACGCCGCCCTCCGCGGTGACCAAGGTCCGGGCGGCCTTCGGAAGCGGTCGCACCTTCAGGGCGACCTGCGTGATCACGCCGAGCGTGCCCAGCGACCCGGTGAGCAGCCGGTGCAGATCGAAGCCCGTCACGTTCTTGACGGTGCGGGCGCCGGAGCGCACATGACGGCCGTCGCCGGTGACCACGTGCATCTCGACCACGGTGTCTCGGAGCGTGCCAACACGCAGCTGCCGCGGCAGCGCGGCGTCGGCCGCGATCACCCCACCGACGGTGGCGTCGCCCGGCGCGTCGACGGGCCATTCCTGACCACCCTCGGCGAGCCACGCTGCGAGATCGCGGATCCGGACACCAGCCTCCACAACACACAACATCTCCGCCGGGTCGTAGGCGATCGGTCGGTCGAGCGAGGTGGTCCACAGCTCGGCGTCGACCTCCACCGGGTTTCCCTTGTCGATGTGGCGGCGCCCGCCGACCACGAGCAGCCGGATCCCCTCGGCGCTGGCGACACGCATGGCTTCGGAGACCTCCGTAGCGGTGTGCGGATGGATCAGATCCATGTGCCCTCCGGCAGCGCGCCGGCGCGCGCCAACGCTGCGGCCGCGAAATCGCCGCAGCGCGCGCCGTCCGGCAGCACCTTCTGCGGATTCATCCGCCCGCCGGGATCGAACGCCGAACGCACGCACGCCTGCGCGTTCAGATCCTCCGCGGTGAAGACGAGCGGCATGAAGTCGCGCTTCTCCAGGCCGATGCCGTGCTCGCCGCTGAGCGCGCCGCCGGCGTCGATGCACAGCCGGACCAACTCGTCGGCGGCGGCGAGCACCCGATCCATCGTGCCGGGCACCGCCAGGTCGAAGGAGAACAGCGGGTGCAGATTGCCGTCGCCCGCGTGGAACACGTTGGTCACGATCAGGTCGTGGTGCTTCGCGATCGCGTAGACCCCGCCCAGCACCTCGGCGAGCTTCGTCCGGGGCACGACGCAGTCGTGGAGGTGGTAGTGGGGTGCGATCTGGGCGATCGCGCCGAACGCGGACTTCCGGCCCTTCCACAGGAGGGCGCGCTCCGCGGCGTCGACGGCGACGCGAACCGTGCCGACCCCGTGCTCGCGAGCGGCTGCCTCCACCTCCCGGGCCTGCGCCTCGACACCCGCCTCCAAGCCGTCGACCTCGACCAGCAGCACGGCCGCGGCATCCGTCGGATACCCCGCGTGCGCGAACCGTTCGACCGCGCGCACGATCCCGCGGTCCATCATCTCCATCGCCGCCGGCACCACACCGCGCGCGACGATCGCCGAGACCGTCGCCGCGCAATCGTGCACCCGCTCGAAGTCGAGGAGCATCGTGCGGACCGCCGGCGGCAGAGGGGTGAGCCGGACGCACGCGGCCGTGACGATCCCGAGCGTTCCCTCCGAACCGATGACGACGCCGCGGAGGTCATAGCCGATCGACGCTGGCCCCTCGCTGCCGAGCCGGACCTTCGAGCCGTCGGCCAGCACGACATCGAGCGCAAGGACGTGCGCGCTGGTGACACCGTAGGCCAGGCAATGCGGTCCGCCGGCGTTCGTGTTCACGTTGCCCCCGATCGAGCTGACCTGCTGCGAGGACGGGTCGGGCGCGTAGGTGAAGCCTGTGTGGGCGAGCGCATCCGCCAGATCGAGGTTGAGCACGCCGGGCTCGACCCAGGCTAGACGGTCCTCAGCCCGCACCTCGAGGATTCGATTCATCTTGGTGGTGACGACGACCAGCGCGTCGCCGATCGGGGTCGCCGCGCCCGCGAGGCCGGTGCCGCTGCCACGTGGCACCACGGGCAGCTGGTGGGCGGCCGCGATCCGCATGCAGGCCGCCACGTCGTCCGCGCTCCGGGGGAAGACGACCAGACCCGCCGTGCCTTCGACCATCGACGCGTCGCGCGCGTAGAGCCGGAGCGCGAGCGGATCGGCGAGCACCATGTCGACGCCGAGGGAGGCTTCCAGGTCGCGTCTCGCCGCGGTCAGGTCGCTCACGCCGACAGGCTACGTCAGCGTTGCACCAGGGAGAGCAGGGTGAGCGAGCCTCGGTGCTCGGTGCGCTTCGTGTCCAGGCGATAGCCGGCGGGGTGCGTCCAGTCGGCAAGGTCGTCGGGCTGGATCGTCGGGTTCGCCAGCAGATGCCGAACGAGCTCGCCCTTGAGCGACTTGTTGTCGTGGGAAACGGTCGTCACGCGGCCGCCGCGGCGCTGGAGGAACCGGACCGTCCATTGCTCGAGCTCGTCCGGCGGGTCCCACGCCGCGGCGTGTTCGTTCGGCAGCAGGTTCCAGACGTGCCGTCCGGCGGCGAGCTCGCCGAGGCGCGCGGACAGCGGAGCGCGCCACCAGGTCGAGAGCTTGCCCATCGGTGGGAGCGCCGCCCCCATCTTGAGCTTGTAGTCGGGGATCGGATCGGCGGGCGTGACCGCGCCCCACAGCCCCGAGAGGATCACGACGCTCGCGTCGAGGCGTCGCCGGTGCGCGGCGGACAGCGATCGGTGGTCGAGCGCGTCATACAGGACGCCGGTGTAGCGCTCGATCGCAGGCATGGTCGGCGCCTTCGTCACCGCGCGGTCCGCCGCCGTTGCGGCGGCCAACGCCTTGCCTTTGACGTCGAGGAGCCGCGCCCGCCCCGGCTCGTCGTCCTTCATAGCCTTGACGAGCGCGCGGATGACACGTGCGCGCTCGGTGTCGAGGTGGATCGACATCGAGCCACGTGTCCAATGGGGCCCGTCGCCGCCGGGCGCCTTGCCTTCGGAGGGAGGGAGCAGGATCAGTGGGAGCTTGGTCCCCATGTGAGGTGCGCTAGGCGACGCGGCCGGGGTTGCCCTGACCGTCCTCGAACGGCAACCCGGCCGCAGCCCAGGCTTCCATGCCGCCCTCGACGTTGGTCGCGTCGTAGCCGCGGGCCTGCAGCATCATGGTTGCCAGCTCACTTCGGTTGCCCGAGCGGCAGATCACCGCAACCGGCTTGGAGGTGTCGAGCTCGCCGCCCGCGCCCGCCATGATCGAGTTCACCGGGATGTGGATCGCGCCCTCGATGCGGCCCGCCTCCCATTCGTATGGCTCGCGACAGTCGACCAGTTGGATCTCGTCCAACCGGTCGTATACGCCTTTGACGTCGCTGAGGTCGCTCATGAAGGCAGGAATGCTACCAGTGGGGTCGATATTCCCGGCTAGACGATCGCCTGCTCGAACGCCGCCAGCGAGCGCGCGTCGAACAGGACGAACCGAACCTCGACCACCGATGTCTCCGTCTCGTGGACCGCCGCGACCGCGACGGGTGCTGCCTCCTCGACGGGGTAGCCGAACACCCCGGTCGATATGGCCGGGAAGGCGACGATCTCCGCGCCCAGGTCGTCGGCGACGCGGAGGCTGGATCGGTGGCACGCGGCCAGGTCCTCGGCGTCCTTGGGCTTCCCGCTATAGAGGGGCCCCACTGTGTGGATCACCCATCGAGCGGGGAGCGTGCCCGCCGTGGTCGCCACCGCCTGGCCGACCGGCAGCCCGTCCGGGTACGACGTGTCTCGAAGCTCCTTGCACGCGTCCCTGATCGCTTCGCCACCACGTCGATGGATCGCTCCGTCGACACCGCCACCGCCCATGAGGGACCGGTTGGCCGCGTTCACGATCGCATCGACGTCCTGGGCGGTGATGTCTCCCAGCGCCAGAACGATACGCGGCATGCTCGCATCGTACGCGTTGTGACCTGCACGAACGCCTGGCGCCGCGACCTGTTGCGGCCGAACCGACAACGGGGTGCACGCCGGACCGGCCCTCGAACTTGCGCGGGCTCCGGCACGCGACGCAGGATGGGTCGTTGCAGCCCGGCGGTGGGCGCCGGGCAACGAGCCAAGGAGTATCGGATGCGCCGATCGATCATCCTCGTCGCCGCCGTCGCGCTTGCGGTCGCACTGGCGGTCCCGATCGCCGCGGGCGCCGCGACGGTCCCAGCGCCCGTCGCGTGCAACACGTCGCAGGGCGCCTGCTGGCATCCGGTCGTGGGGAGTCGGTGGCAGTATCAGCTGCAGGGCGTCGCGGCCTACGCGTCGACGGGCGGTATCAACGTGAACATCAGCGCGGTGCCGGTTGCCGGCGGCGCAGCGGTCAGGCCGCAGGTGTTCGACATCGACGTCTACGTCGATCAAGCGATCAGCGGCACCAACAACACGCTTAACACGGCGGCCGTCAACGCGATCCACGCGAACGGCGCCAAGGCGATCTGCTATCTGTCCGCCGGCACATGGGAGAACTGGCGCCCCGACGCCGCGGCGTTCCCCGCGTCGGTGCAGGGGAGCAAGAACGGCTGGCCGGGTGAGAAGTGGCTCGACATCCGGCAGACGGCGATCCTGTTGCCGATCATGCAGGCGCGCGTGCAGAAGTGTCAGCAGGCCGGGTTCGACGGCGTCGAGTTCGACAACGTCGACGGCTACGCGAACAGGAGCGGCTTCCCGCTGACCGCCAACGACCAGCTCGTCTACAACGCGTCGCTGGCCAACCTCGGCCACCAGTACGGTCTCACGGTCGCGCTCAAGAACGACATGGGACAGGTCGGCGACCTGAAGCCGTACTTCGACTACGCGATCAACGAGCAGTGCTTCCAATATCGCGAGTGCGACTACCCGCCGCCCGGACTGCCCGATTGGGTCTCGTCTGGGAAGGCCGTCTTCAACGTCGAGTACAAGAAGCTGAACTGCCCACAGGCGAACACGTGGAACTTCGGATCGATCCTGAAGTCGTTGGATCTGTTCGACACGCCCTGGACGCCCTGTCGGTAGGGTCCGTCGCGAGTCGGGTAGGCTGCCGATCGTGGCGGCCGACATCGATCTGCTGGTCCTCGGCGACGCGAACCCGGACCTGATCCTGCACGGCGGCGACGTGGTACCGGCGTTCGGTCAAGCGGAGCATCTGGTCGATAACGCTCGGCTCACGATGGGTGGCTCCGGAGCGATCCTCGCGTGTGGCGCGGCCAAGCTCGGGCTGCGGGTCGCGATCTGCGCGCTGCTCGGTGACGACCTGTTCGGCCGATTCGTCCGCGAGGGGTTGGATGTCGCCGGCGTCGATACGACCGGCCTCTCCACCGATGAGGCGGCCGCCACCGGCGTGACCGTCGTCCTGTCGGGCCCGCAGGACCGGGCGATCATCACGATGCCCGGCACGATCGCCGGACTCCGCGCCGAACTGATCTCGCCAGACCTATTGGAGCGCGCTCGGCATGTGCACGTGAGCTCCTACTACCTGCAGACCGCGCTGGTGGCGTCCCTGCCCGACATCTTCGATGGCGTCCACGACCGCGGCGGAACCACCTCGGTCGATCCGAACTGGGATCCATCGGGGCGGTGGGACGGCGATCTGCTCGAGCTTCTCCGCAAGACCGATGTCTTCCTGCCGAACGCGATGGAGGCGACGCGTCTGGGCCGAACCTCCGATCTGGAGGACGCGGTGCGCACGCTCGGGTCCCGGTCCCGTCTGGTGGTGGTCAAGAACGGAGACCGCGGCGCGATCGCGGGCGGCGCCAGCGAGGTTCATCACGTGAGCGGCCTGGGTACGGCCGTGGTGGATACGACCGGAGCGGGGGACTCGTTCGACGCGGGGTTCCTCGCGGCGTGGCTCGGCCACGAACGGGTGGAACGCGCGCTCGCGATCGGCAACGCGTGCGGGGCGCTGTCGACCCGGGCGATGGGCGGCGTGGACGCGCAGGCCACGATGGACGAGGCGATCTCGCTGCTCGAGGAGGGGAGTGCCGCGTGATCGTCTGCCTTGCCGCGAATCCTTCGATCGACAAGCTCTTCGAGATCGACCGCCTGGTGAAGGGCGACATCCACCGGCCGCTCGGACTGGTCCAGGCCGCCGGCGGCAAGGGATTGAACGCGGCGCGCGCGGCCCACGCGCTGGGGGCCGAGGTG
This sequence comes from uncultured Actinomycetes bacterium, assembly GCA_963794065.1. Classification (GTDB taxonomy): domain Bacteria; phylum Actinomycetota; class UBA4738; order UBA4738; family HRBIN12; genus AC-51. The sequence goes on from CAWCDA010000042.1 coordinate 90,760, forward strand.
ATCGCGGTCGCGCTGCTCCGCGGTCACGCCGGCAAGTGGCTGGAAGAGCAGCTGTCCGCGGAGGGCGTACCCGGTGCGTTCGTCTGGGCGCACGGAGAGAACCGCTCGTCGTTGTCCGTGGCAGACCGCGAGACCGGGAGCCTGACCGAGTTCTATGAGCACGGCGCCGTGGTGCCGGCCGCCGCCTGGATCGAGCTGATGGACGTGGCGTCGCGCTCGTGGAAGCCCGGTGGGTGGCTCACGATCAGTGGGTCGCTCCCTCGCGGAGCACCCGACGAGGGATATCGCGACCTCGTCGCGGAGGCGCGAGCCGCTCGCGTGCGGGTGGCCGTGGACGCGGAGGGCGACCGACTGCGCTTGGCGTTGGAAGCGCATCCCGACGTGGTCAAGGTGAACCAGGCGGAGGCGCGTGAGCTGCTCGGGGTGCCGACCGCCCGACGGGAGGAGGCGCTGGCGGCGGCCTCGAAGCTGCGGGATCTCTCCGGCGGTGATGGCCATGCTGGTGTCGTAACGAGAGGCGCCGATGGGGTGGTTGTCGCGGCGCCCGACGGCACGCTCTACGAAGGGCGGCTCTACGTCCGCGGCCGGTATCCGGTCGGCAGCGGCGATGCGTTCTTGGCGGGCTTGATCTCCGGGCTCGACGCCGGGAGTGCGTGGGACGACTCGCTGTGTCGGGCGCTCGGCGCCGCGACGGCGAACGCCGAGCTGGCGGGGGCGGGGAAGCTCGACCCGGCACGGGCGGCCGAGCTCGCCGATCAAGCAGAAGTCCGGATCGTGTAGGGCGGCGTCAGCCGAGAAGCGCGTCGGCGTAGGGATACGGTGCCAGCACCTCGGCGCCCTCGGCTGTCACGAGTATCTCGTCGCCGAGCTTCACGCCGTGATTGCCGCCGACCTCGCCCATGTAGCACTCCACGACGAGCGCCATGTTCTCCTGGATCGCGCGCTCGGGGTTCGACTGCAGGTCCTGCGGGTGGCAGACGCTCGGGCTCTCCTCTTCGAGACCGACGCTGTGGATCATGCATTCGTAGCGCTGCGGGATGAACCGGTCGGGGATCTTCGGCGCCGCGGCCGCCAGCTCACCGCAGGTGATGCCGGCGCGGACCAACTCGGTCATGGCGAGCAGCCACTCGTGCGCGGCCCGATAGGTGGAACGCTCTTCCGTGCTGGGCTCGGCGCCCGGCGTCACGAACGTCCGCGACACGCAGAAGAAGATCCCTTCGATGCCGACCGTGTCGGTGTCGACGTAGACGAGATCGCTCGGCTCGAGCGCGCGGTCGGTCGCCTCGGCGCGCCAAGGGTTCGTGTTCGGACCCGAGCACACGGTGTTCGTTGCCATGTACTCGGCTCCGCGGGTGAGCATGCCCGACGCGAGCACGGTGAACAGATCGCGCTCGGTGAAGCCGGGGGCGATCGCCGCCTCGAACGCAACCAAGGTCTCGGTGACGATCGCCCCGTTCTGACGGAACAACGTCACCTCCTGCGACGTCTTGACCTCGCGGGCTTCCTGCGTCGCGGGAGCCGAGTCGACCATGACCAGTCCCGCGGACTGTAGCGCAAGGTATCCAGGGGCCCCCAGCCGATCGACGCCGACGCGGTCGCCGTGCACGCCGAGTTCTCGTAGCGCCGCGACCGCCTCGTCGGCGAAGACACGAGCCTGCTCACTGGGGTCGTCGTAGAACTCCCAGGCGTGCATCGGACGGACGTCCAGCGCCCGCTGCCGCGAGCGGTGCACCGAGTTCGGATGTTCGAACAGGATCGGCGTGCCCTCGACCGGCACGACGGCGCAGCGTGTGAAGGTGCTCATGCTCCAGATCGGCATCGCCGTCGCGCCCGTCGCGTATCGGGTGTTCGGCTCGCTGAACAACAGGCACGCCGGCAGGTCGTGCGCGCGCATCGCGGCCTGCAGGCGCGCGAGCCGTTCATCGCGCAGGAGCTCGAGATCGAGGTCCACGTCTATCTGATCGCGAGGCCGCTGGCGGCGTCGAACAGGTGCACGCCGGTGGGATCGACCGAGAGATGCACGCTCGAGCCGGGAGCGGGCCGCACGTCGGGCTCCAGGCGCACGGTCACCGCCGCGCGGTCCTCCTGGACGGTGTCGGCGAGCAAGGTGGCCTCCTCGGGCTCGATCCGCACGCCCGCATCTCGAGCAGAGACGGTGCCGTGCACCATCACCTCGTCGCCCAACGGCTCGACGACGTCGACGTGTAATTCGAAGCCCGGTCCCGGATCGTCGGCGCCGACCGGACGAAGGCCCTCGGGTCGGATCCCCACCACGACGTCGGCGTCGGCAACGTCCGCCCGCGCGAACACCAGGTCGCCCGCCGAGACTTCTCCGTCGCGCACCGACCCGCTCAGCAGGTTCATCGGCGGTGACCCGATGAAACCGGCCACGAAGACGTTCGCCGGATGGTCATAGACCTCCTGCGGCGCGCCGATCTGTTGCAGCCGTCCGGCCGACAGCACCGCGATCCGGTCGCCGAGCGTCATGGCTTCCACCTGATCGTGCGTGACGTAGATCGTCGTGATGCCAAGTCGGTGATGCAGCTTCTTCAGCTCGGCGCGCATCTGCACGCGCAGCTTCGCGTCCAGGTTGGAAAGCGGCTCGTCGAGCAGGAACACCTGGGGCTCGCGTACCAGCGCGCGCCCCATCGCCACGCGTTGGCGCTGGCCGCCCGAGAGCTGGCCCGGCTTGCGCTGCAGCAGGTCGGTGAGCCCCAGCAACGTCGCCATGTCGCCGACCCGTTGCGCGATCGTCTCCTTCGACGCCTTGCGTTGGCGCAATGCGAACCCGAGATTCTTTTCCACGCTCATGTGCGGATAGAGCGCGTAGTTCTGGAACACCATCGCGATATCGCGGTCCTTCGGCGGGATGTCATTCACGAGCGTGCCGCCCACGGTGATCGAGCCGGCGCTGATCTTCTCGAGCCCCGCGATCATACGGAGCGCGGTCGACTTGCCGCACCCGGACGGGCCGACCAGGATCAGGAACTCCCCGTCGGCCACGGTCAGGCTCAGGTCGTCCACGGCCACGGCGCCGCCGGGGAAGACCTTCGTCACCCCGTCGAACCCGACGTAGGTCATCCCTTGAGCCCCTGGGTCGCGATGCCGCGCACGAAGTATCGCTGCGCGGCGATGAACAGGATCAACATCGGCAGCATGCTCATCACGTTCCCGGCCATCAGCAGGTTCGTGTCGGTCGCGTGGGAGCCTTGGAAGCTCTGCAGCCCCAGCTGCAGCGTGAACGCGTTCTCCTTGTAGATCGTCACGAGGGGCCAGAGGAAGTCGTTCCACGTCCACAGGAACTGGATCACGGCCAGGGTGGCCAAGGCCGGGAGCGACAACGGCAGGACGATCACGAACAGGATCTTCAGACGGCTCGCGCCATCGATGCGCGCGGCCTCCTCCAGTTCGATCGGCAGCGTGCGGAAGAACTGCGTCAGCAGGAAGATGCCGAACACGTTCGCGAGGTTCGGCACGATGAGCGCTCCCAGCGTGTTCAGCAGGTGCATCTGCTTCACGATCAGGAACGTCGGGATCAGCACGACCTGCAGGGGCACCAACAGCGTCGCCAACAGGAAGAAGTACGCCACCCCCCTGCCGAGGAACTTGATGCGCGCGAAGCCGTACGCCGCGAGCGAGCACAAGATCAGGTTCGACACGACGACGACGGTCGTGACCACGGTGGTGTTCCAGAACCACCGACCGAACGGCACGCTGTTGAAGGCGCTGGGGTAGTTGTGCCACTGGAACGTGCCCGGCCACAGGATCGGCGGGAAATGCTGGGTCTGCGCGAGCGTCTCGAAGGAGGTCATCACGACCCACACCAAGGGCACCAGCATCACGATCGCGATCGGCATCAACAGGAAATGCCACGCGCTGAACGGCAGCCATTTCCGGCGTGGCGCCTCGACCATCCCGGTCTCGCCGGGCAGTGAGCGGGTGTCCGTGCTGGCGAGGCTCGTGCCTATGGCGCGAACGTGGAGGCCCGGCGTCGGAGTCCCGGTTGCGCTCATGAGGAGTAGTGCACCGTCTTCTTGCCCAGCCAGAACTGCGCGAGCGTGAGCGCGAGCAGCACCAGGAACAACACGTAGGCGAGCGCGGCCGCGTAGCCCGCCGAGCTGAAGCCGTACGCGTTCGTGAAGGCCAGCCTGAAGATGTAGAAGACCGGCACGCTCGTGTGTTCCAGCGGGCCTCCTTTCGTCACAAAGAACACCTCGTCGAACAGCTGCACCGCGCTGATCGTGGACCACACCACCAACAACAGGGTGGCGGGCCCGAGCAGCGGCAACGTCACGTTGCGGAACGTCGACCAGCGCGTGGCGCCGTCGACCGCGGCGGCCTCCACCAGCTCGTGCGGCACGCCCTGCAGGGCCGCCAGGTAGATGATCGTGTCGAATCCGAGCCAGCCCCAGACCGTCATGATCACGAGCGACGGCATCGCGCCCTGGGGCGAGTTGAACCACCCGAACGGCCCGAGCCCGATCTTGCCGAGCGCGAAGTTCGCGATGCCGAACGTGGCGTCGAACACCCACAGGAACATCACGCCCGTCGCGATCGTCGACACCGCCACCGGGATGAAGACCGCCAGCCGATAGAAGCGGATCAGCCGGATCTTCTGGTTGAGCGCGACGGCCAGGAACATCGCGATCGCGATCGAGGACGGCACGAACAGGAACGTGTAGACGACCGCGTTCTTCGCCGCGATGATCGCGTGCGGGTCGCTCGCGATCTTCGTGTAGTTGTCGAAGCCGACGAACGGGCGGTTGGGGGAGAGCAGGCTCGCCTTCTGCAGCGACAGCACGAAGCCCCAGATGATCGGGAAGATGCTGAACAGGGCGACGAGGAACACCGCCGGCAGCACGAAGGCCCACCCGGCCAGGTTGTCCGAGTGCCAGATCCGCTGCGCCAGGCTCGGCGGGCGGGGCGGCGAGCTCGCGATCGTCGACACGCGCTAGCCGCCGGCGAGCGCCGTGTTCACCTGTTGCGCGGCGTCGTCAAGCGCCGCCTGGGGCTCGGCCTGCCCGAGCATCACCTCCACGATCGCGGCGCCCATGATCGTGCTGACCTGTTCGTACGAGGTGATCACCGGCCGGGCTTTCGTCACGTTCTGGAGGTTCTCCGCGAACAGCCCTTCCCCTGGGAACTTGGCGTCGAACTCCTTCAGGAAGCCGGGCTCGTCCACGACCGAGTTGCGGATCGGGAGGTGCCCGCTCGTCATGGAGTCCTCTTTGACCTGCTCGGCTGCGGTGAACCACTGCATGAACTGCCAGGCCGCATCGCCCCTGCCGTCGCCGTTGTCGAACATCACCCACATGTCGGGGCCGGCGATCGTGGTGTGCGAGCCGCCGTCGAACATCGGCATGATCTGGACCCCGTAGTTGATGTCGGGGTAGCCCGAGAGCGCCCAGGGGCCCGTGACGTCCATCGCGATCTTGCCGGCGTTGAACAGGTCGTCGATCTTGCCGACGTTCTGCTGATCGAGGAACACCGACTTATCGGTGACCGCCATCTGCTGCAGCGTCGTGAGCGCCTGCACGCCCGCCGGGGAGTTGAACGCGGCCTGGGTGTTGTCGGCGTTCAGGATGTCGCCGCCGGCTTCCCAGAGCATCGCGTCGTAATGCCAGACCGTGTCTTCGCTGCTGTCGATCGGGAACGCGAAGCCGTACTGCTGCTTCGACGGGTCGGTCAGCGCCTTGGCCGCCGCCCGGAAGTCGTCCCAGGTCCAATCGGCGGTCGGCTCATCCACGCCCGCCGCCTGGAACAGATCCTTGTTGTAGACGATCGCCAGGTTGTCGATCAGCGCGGGCACGCCGAAGACCTGCCCGTCGACCGTGGCGGCCGCGCGGGCACCCTCGGAGAAGTCGTTCCAGTTGAACCCCGGGTCCTGCACCCGGTCGGTGAGGTTCATGATGCTGGGAGCCGTCGCGAGCGCCGCCATCGAGGTTCCGTACTGATACGTGATGTCGGGCTGCAGCCCGCCATTGAGCGCGACGCTGAGCTTGTTGTACGCGTTGTCGTTCGTCCCGATGTAGTCCAGGGTCACGTGGACGCCGGTGTTCATCGCGTTGTACTGATCGACCAGGTCGGTCAGGGATTTGGCCTCGTAGTTCGTCTGGCCCTGGTTGTCGATCACCTTGCCGTAGCCGTGCCACATCGTGATGTCGATCGGTGCCCCGCTGCTGCCGGGCGACCCCGACGACGACGAGTCGTTCGAGGTGCAGGCGGCAGCCACCAGGGCGATCGCGGCAATCGCCGCGACCAGGATCACTCGCTTCTTCATCTCGTTCCCTCCTCGTGCAGCACCACCGAGCGGGTCAGGTGGCGCGGATGGTCGGGGTCCAGACCCCGCGCTCCTGCGAGCGCGACGGCCGTCCTATGGATCAATACGAGTTCCGCCATGGGGTCGAGTTCACCGACGCGGACGGTCGCGCCGGTGGCCGCGGCATCATCGGCCAAGCTCGGGTCGGGGGAGTCGAGTATCCAGACCAAGCTGGTCGGGCCGGCGACGCTGATCGGCCCGTGCCGGTACTCCATGGCAGGATAGCTCTCGGTGTGGGCCTGGGCCGACTCACGCAGCTTGAGCGCGGCCTCGTTCGCCACCCCGACGCTCCAGCCTGCTCCGAGGAAGACGAAGTGATCGAAGGCCGAGGGATCGTGGGGCAGCGGCATCGTCAGCGCGCGCTCCGCATCGGCGATCGGTGCCGTGAGGTCCTCGCCAAGGTGGGCGCGAAGGAACGCGAGCGCGCTCGTCGCGAACCGCGTCTGCACGACTGAGCGCTCGTCGGCGAAGTCCAGCGTGACGGTGTGGCCCGCGAGGTCTGCGACGGGGGAGTCGGCTACGGCGGTGATCGCGGTCGTGAGCGTGGCCTCTTCGCGCATGCGCTCGATCGCGCGGATCGCCTCGGTGGTCGTGCCGCTGCGGCTGATCACGATCGTGCGATCGATCGGGCGATTGACGGGCAGCTCGGTCGGCGTGAACGCATCGGTCACGCCGAGGCCCATGTGCAGCTCCGCCCGGCGAGCTGCGTATGCCTGCGCGACGAACCAGCTGGTGCCGCATCCGAGCGCCACGACCCGTTCGCCGGCGTGCGGAAGCACCAGCACCGACTCGGCCGCAAGCGCCTCGGCTTGCCGCCAGCAGTCGGGTTGTGAGGCGATCTCCCGCTCGATCTCCGACATCCATCCCACACGCTAGTGCGCGTTCATGAGCGGAGTCAACTCCGAACGAGCATGAACGCGCACGTGGGTGTATGGTCCGACGGTGCACCAGTCCGAACGCCTCTCGGCGATCCTCACCGAGCTGTCGGAAGACGGCGGTGTGGAGGTCGCCGACCTGGCGACACGGTTCGACGTCTCGCCCGCGACCATCCGTCGAGACCTCGAGCTGCTCGAAGGCCAGCGTCTGCTCGCGCGCACCCACGGTGGCGCCGTGCCGATGGGCGTGCTCTACGAGCTGCCGCTCCGCTACAAGGGCGCGCGGCATCACGACGAGAAGCGGCGCATCGCACAGGTCGCCGCCGAGCAGATCAGCGACGGCATGGCGGTCGGCCTCACCGGCGGCACCACCTGCACGGAGGTCGCCCGCGAGCTGGTCGACCGCGAGCGGATCACCGTGGTCACGAACGCGCTCAATATCGCGAGCGAGCTCGCCGTGCGCCCGAACCTGAAGCTCGTGGTCACCGGTGGCACCGCACGGCCCGAGTCCTACGAGCTCGTCGGGCCGCTGGCCGAGCAATCGCTGGCCGGGCTGCACCTCGACCTGGTCGTGATCGGCGTTGACGGGATCGATGCGCAGGCCGGCTGCACGACACACCACGAGGTGGAGGCGCACACGAACCTCGCCCTGATCGAACGGGCCGAGCGCGTGGTGGTCGTCGCCGACTCCTCGAAGATCGGGCACGTCGCCTTCGCGCGGATCTGTCCGGTCGATCGCGTCGATCAGTTGATCACGGATCGAGCCGCGAACGTGCGCGCCTTACGGGCGCTGCGCGAGGCGGGTGTGGAGGTCGACGCGGTATGACGGACCTCCACGACCTGCCGTTGCGCGAGTTCCGCCCCGTGGCGATGGTGCGTCGAGCCCTGGCGGAGCTGCCCGAACGCCCGCCCTTCCCGATCATCGACGCCCACAATCACCTGGGCCGGTGGCTGACCGGTGCGTGGTCGGTGCCGGACGTGGGTGCGTTGGTCGCGTCGATGGACGCCTGGGGCGTCGAGGCGATCGTGAACCTGGACGGCATGTGGGGCGACGAGCTGGAGGCGAACCTCGATCGGTACGACCGCGCTTACGCAGGTCGGTTCGCAACGTTCGCGCAGTGGGACCGTCGATGGTTCGAGCTCGATGCGTGGGATGAGATCGCCGCGCAACTTCGCGATGCGTTCGATCGCGGTGCACGGGGGCTCAAGGTCTGGAAGGACCTCGGGCTGCATCTGCGCGACGGTGCCGGCTCGCTGGTGATGCCCGATGACCGTCGGCTGGAACCCGTGTGGGACGCGGTCGCCGCCGCCGGCGTGCCGGTGACGATCCACGTGGCCGATCCGGTCGCGTTCTTCGAGCCGTTGGACAGGCGCAACGAACGCGTCGAGGAGCTGCTTGCCAACCCCGACTGGTGGTTCGGCGACCAGGATCGGTTCCCATCCTTCGCCGCGATCATCGAGGCGCTCGAGGCGCTGGTCGCGCGGCGGAGCGACGTGACATGGATCGGCGCGCACGTGCTGTGCTATGCGGAGGACATCGCGTGGATCGGAAGGATGCTGGATACGTATCCCAACGTGTACGCCGACGTGGCCGCGCGAATCGCGGAGCTCGGGCGCGTGCCACGCGCGACGCGCGAGCTGCTCGTTCGCCACCCGGATCGGTTCCTGTTCGGCACGGACGCCTTCCCGCCCGACGGTGACGTGTACGAGGTGCATCGCCGGTTCTTCGAGACGGCAGACGAACACTTCCCGTACGACGCAGATTCCGGGGAGGTTCCGAGCCAAGGCCGTTGGACGATCAGCGGCCTCGACCTACCGCGCGACGTGCTCGAGCGGATGTTCGTGGCGAACGCGAAGCGCCTGCTGGGCATCTGAGGCCGAAGCAGCTGCCGACCATCCTCCGCCAGATCGGGGCGCTCCTCGGCGAACCCTCCCCCAGCCGAGCATCGGGCTAGCCCCGTCGGATCGCCTCGGGGATCAGCTCTCCATGCGCCTCGATCAACTCGTCAACCATATTGACTATCTGTTCCGTGGTCAGAGTGGCCCCGGTATGCGGATCGAGCAGCGCCGCCTGGTAGACGTGGTCGCGCGACCCCTCGACCACGGCCCGCACGGTCAGTTCCACGGTGTTCAGGAACGTGCGGTTGAGGGCCAGGCACTGCGGCGGGATCGGCCCGATCCGCTGGGGCTGCACGGCCCCGTCGGCGACCGTCACCGGCACCTCGACGCAGGCGTCAGCCGGCAGCCCGTCGATCAGCGCGTCGTTGCGCACGTTGCCGTACAGCTCGATCGGCTCGCCGGTCTCGAGTGCGAAGACGTACTGCGAGGCCAGCTCGTTGTTGTTTTCGAGCTCGATCTCCGCCCCTGCGTCTAGCTGGGCTTTGAGCGCCGCCCACTCTTCCAGGTTCTCGTCGCTTCGCCGGATGTACTCGTCGATCTCGCAACGGAACCGCTCCACCTGATCGGGGTGGTGCAGGAACCACGGCACGTACTCGCTCGAGTGCTCGCTCGACTCGGTCGGGAAGTAGCCGAACCGCTTGAAGATCTCGACGCGTACGCGTCGTCCCAGGCCCTCGGGATCGGCCGCCACGATCTCGCGGAGGCGCGGGTAAAGATCGTCGCCGCTCGCGCGATCCCGGAAGACGTAGACGAAGCACTGATGGTTGAAGCCGGCGGTTCGGAACTCGACCTGCGCCTCGGGGAGCCCGACGAGCGACGCCAGGAAGGAGTGCGTATCGCGGACGCTGTGGCACACCCCGATCGTGCGCGCCGCGGGCCACCGCGAGCCGGCCCAGATCCCCCAGGGCACCATCGCCATCGGGTTCGTGTAATTGAGCAGGAGGCCCTCGGGGCAGAGCTCGGCCATCTCGTCGCCCATCGCGATCATCACGGGGATCGTGCGGAGGCCACGCATGATGCCGCCGATGCCGATCGTGTCGGCGATCGTCTGACGCAGCCCGTAGCGCGTCGGGATCTCGAAGTCGGTAACCGTTGCGGCGTAGCCGCCGACTTGGATCTCGTTGATCAGATAGTCGGCGCCGTCGAACGCCTCGCGGCGGTCGGCGTGCGCGCTGACGGTGTAGCCGGCGCCCAGCCGCTCGACGACCTGGTTCGCGGTCCGCTCGGCATACGCCAGGCGCTCCTCGTCGATGTCGTGCAAGGCGAGCTTGTAGCGTGCCGTGGAGCTCCGGGTAGCTGCCGAGGTCGGTGAGGATGTTGCGGGTGAACTCGACACTGCCGGCGCCGATGATCGCGATCTTTGCCATGCCGGCAGTCTGCCAGCGCCGGTGCCGGGCCGTCGACCGCGTGCGAGCATGTCGGTGCTCGTTCGTACCGTCGAACACGAAGGAGGGTCGAGATGGCGACCGGTGTCCAGGTAGTGATCGACTGCGCCGACCCGGGCTCGCTGGCCGAGTTCTGGGCCACCGCGCTCCACTACCGGGTGCAGGAACCGCCGGAGGGCTTCGCGACGTGGGAGGAGGCGCTGGTGGCGTGGGGCGTCCCGGAATCGGAGTGGAACAGCCGCAGCGCCGTGGTCGATCCCGACGGCGCCGGTCCCCGCGTGTTCTTTCAGCGGGTGCCGGAGTCCAAACAGGTGAAGAACCGCGTGCATCTGGATCTGAACGTCGGCGGCGGGCTGCAGGCCGACCCGCAGGAGAAACGGACCCGGATCGCCGCCGAGGCCGACCGGCTGATCGCCGCCGGCGCATCTCGGCTCACGGAGTTCGACGAGGGCGCGGAGTACTGGCTCGTGATGCAGGATCCGGAGGGCAACGAGTTCTGCCTCCAGTGACGGCAAACGCGCAGCCTGGTGCGCGGTTGTACTTCGTGGGGGGCATCGCCGCCGGTAGCATCCGGCGCGATGTCCACCTTCATCCTCGCGTTCGACCACCGCAACTCGCTACTCACGACCTTCTTCGGTGTGAGCGGGCAGCCGAGCGACAGCGAGGTTTCCGCCGCGTGCGAGGTCAAGCGTGTGATCGCCGACGGGCTCCTCGCGTCGATACAGGGAGCGGGCGGCGGCGTCGCCGAGGCAGGAGCCCTCGTGGACGCGACCTACGGGGCCGACGCGATCGATCGCCTCAAGGAGGTGGGCGTCCGGGTCGCGGTGCCGGTGGAGGCAAGTGGCCGCCGGGAGTTCGCCTTCGAACACCGCGATTGGCGCGAGCGACTGGACGCGATCCATCCGACGTGGGCGAAGGTGCTCGTGCGCTACAACCCCGACGGCGACGCCTCGATGAACGAGCGGCAGCGTCACCGGCTGCTCGATCTGCAGAACGTCGCGCGCGCGATCGGGGTCGGGTTCCTGTTCGAGCTGCTGGTGCCACCGGAGCCGAGCCAGCGCGCGCCCGACTACGACACCGAGATCCGCCCCGAGTCGATGGCACGTGCGATCGACGAGTTGCGCGAGGGCGAGATCACGCCCGACCTGTGGAAGATCGAGGGGCTCGACCGGCGTGAGGATTGCGCTCGCGTGGCCGCCCGCGCCGGCGCGCCATGTGTGGTCCTCGGCCGCGGCGCGGACGCCGCGGCCGTCGAGCGTTGGCTGCGCGCCGGCGCGGGCGTCCCCGGCTTCGACGGCTTCGCGATCGGTCGGTCGATCTGGTGGGACCCGGTGCGCGCCTACATGGATGGCGCGTCCGACCGGGCGGCGACGGTGACCGCGATCGCCGATCGCTACGGCCACTTCGTCGACGTGTATCGCGACGCAGCAGCCTAGCGGCGCGCGGTCCGACTGCTAGCGTGGCTCGGTGCTGAAGCCGCAGGTCAAGGAAGCCACCCAGGTTCAGGGGCTGTTCCTCTCCTTCGGGTTCGCGATCGCGGCCTTCTTCCCGTTCCTCGCGCTCTACCTCGAGAAGCATCACGGTCTCGACGCGGCGCAGATCGGCGTCGTCATCGCGTGCTCGGCGGCTGCCCGCATGATCGCGAACCCGCTCTGGGGCCACTACGCGGACACGCGGCTCGGGCGCCTTACCGTGCTCCAGGTGTGCCTGATCGGTGCCGCGGCGGCCGGTCTCGCGCTGAACGTGCAGTGGGCGTTCGTTGGCGTCGTCATCGCGGCCACCGTGCACTCCGTCTTCTTGATCGGGCAGGGGTCGAACATCGACGCCTTGACGCTTGCATACCTGGGCGAGGAGCGGATGTCGGAATACGGACGGATCCGCGGGTGGGAGAGCTTGACGTACGCCACCGGCTGTCTGTGCTTCGGCGTGGTGCTGCAAGCGTTCGGGATGGGGTGGATGATGCCGATCTACGCGGCCGCGGTCCTCGTGGTGCTCGCGTGGAGCACGACGGTGCGTCGCGACCGGCCGACGCAGCTGGTCGATCACGGCCGGCTCGGCGCCGTCGGCGCGGTGTTCCGCGAGGCGCCCCGCTTCTGGGGGTTCCTCGTCGCGGTGTTGCTCGTCTGGACGGGGTTCAACGCCGCGTGGAACTTCATCTCCCTGCGGATCGCCGATCAGGGCGGTGGCGCGCTGTTGATCGGGATCGGGACGGCGCTCGGCGGCTTGATCGAGCTGCCGACGATGCGGAGCACCTCGCGCCTACAGCGGCGATTCGGGCTCCGCCGCGTGTACATGCTCGGGTGCGGGGTCTACGCGTTGGGCTTCGTGTTGTGGGGCTCGGTGTCGGATCCGACGATCCTGTCGGCGCTCACGATGCTGGAGGGCGTGGCGTTCAGCCTCCTGTTCACGACCGGCGTCGTGATCGTCGGGCGGCTCTTGCCATCGAACCTGTACTCAACCGGGAACGCCGTCACGGGCATGGTCGGCTTCGGTATCGGACCGATCATCGGCGCGGGCCTCGGCGGGTTCGTCTACGAGCGGATGGGCCCCGGCGTGCTCTACGGGGCCGCCGCTACGCTGGCGGTGGCGGCCGCGGTCGTGGCATGGTTCGCCTTGAACGTGCCGGTGCTCGACCTGCCGCAGGCTGGGCCCGAGACGGGCGAGGTGCCGATCGCGCCGCTGCCCGACACCGGCCCGACCGTGTAGGAGACGGCGAGTGGTCGAGACGGACGCCCGGGAGCGGGTCAGGGCTGTGTTCCCGCAGCTCGAGGCCCGAACGGTCGCGCCGATCGGCAGCGGATGGACCGTCGACACCTACGACGTCGACGGCGAGTGGATCGTGCAGTTCCCGCGTACCGACTACGCCGCCGATCGACTTCGTTCCCAGATCCGCGTGCTGCCGGAGTTGGCGGCCGAGCTGTCGGCCATGGTCCCCACGCCGATCTTCACGGACCTCGCGATCCCGGCGATGGTGTATCACCGGCTCGAGGGCGAGCCGCTCGATCGCGCCCCCGACGGATTGTGGCCGGAGCGGCTCGGTCGATTCCTCTACGACCTGCACCTCATGCCGCCGGAGTATGTCGAGCTGCGCGGCCGAAGCGCGTCGGCGGTGCGCGCAGAGCTGTCGACCGGAGCTCGACCGGCATCGGGCGAGCGTGCTGCCACTGCTCGAGCGTGATGAGGCGGCGCGCTTCTCCGCGCGGTTCGATGCCTTCCTGGAGCGCGACGACTACTGGCATTTCTCGGCGTGCCTGACACACGGGGACATCGGCCCCGAGCACGTGCTGGTGTCCGCGTCAGGCGATCTCGTGGGTGTGCTCGACTGGGAGGAGCTCGACGTGGGCGACCCTGTGGCCGACTTTGCGTGGCTGTTGCACGCCCGACCCGACGACGCGGAGCGCGTGCTCGGCGCCTACGGCGGCGCACCCGACCAGACGTTTGCGGAGCGAGCGGCGTTCCGGTTCTTCCTTATGCCGTTCCACGAGGTCGCGTACGGCCTGGAGATCGGCGATCCGACCTTCGTGGCCAGCGGGATCGACGGCATCCGGGCGCGCGCGGACGTCGTCCCCCACTGAGCTTCGCGACCTGCGGGTTTGCACCGATGTGCGACCGCCCCGACCATGAGGAACCGACCCCCTATAAGGAGGCTCCGATGGTCAGTGCGTACATCCTGATCCAAACGGAAGTGGGCAAGGCGGCACACGTCACAGACATGGTGCGTCAGATCGAAGGCGTCACCATCGTGGACCCGGTGACGGGTCCCTACGACATCGTCGCGCGCGCCGAGGCTGCGGATCTCGATCTGCTCGCCAAGGGCACCGTGATGCCGATGCAGGACCTCGACGGGATCACCCGCACGCTGACCTGCCCCGTACTCCAGCTGTAAGTATCAGCCGTCCACCCGCACGGGGAAGGGCAGCGCCACCGGGTCGACGAACGGCGAGTTGCCGCGCGCGTCGAAGCGATCCATCCGCATGTCCTCGACGCGTTCGACCACCGTCGTGCGACCCTCCAGCGCCAGGTCCGTCGCGATCCGGGAGACGGCCGGCCCCCACATCATCCCGTGGCCGCACGCGCTGGCGATCGTCGCTCCGTTCACCTCGGCACCGTCGCGACGCACCAGCGCACCGAGCAGCGGCAGATGGTCAGGCGTGTATTCGATCGTTGCCGACCACACCTTCTTCATGCCGAGGCCTTTCGTGGCGGGCAGCAGCGAGTTGAGCCGGCGTTCCATCGTCCGCAGGTAGGTCCAGTCGATCGCGCGACCCGGGCCCGGTTCCTCGGCGGGGTTCGACATGCCCCACAGGAAGCCGCCCTCCTCGGGGCGCCAGTAGATCCCTGCGCCGATGTCGAAGGCCATCGCGGTCGTGTCGGCGTGCAGGGCGGCAGACGGCTCTGTCACGACCACCTGATGACGGGCGTAGCCGACCCAGGCGCGCGCCTCGGCGGCCTTGGCGACCGCCTGCATCGCGGGACCGCCCGTGAGGATCACGGTGTCGGTCGCGATGATGCCGGCGGACGTGTGCACGCCGGTGACGACACGCCGGCCGCCCCGCCCGGCTCGCGTGCGGAGCCCGAGGAACGTCACGCCTTCGCGGAGCTCGACCCCGGCGGCCTGCATCGCGACCGAGTACGCGCGCACATTGCGCGGTGGATCGACCCAGCCGTCGGTCGCCACGTAGGACCCACCGCGATACCCACGATCGCCCATCGCCGGGATCAGCCGACGCACCTCCGCCGCGTCGACCCATCGCACATCGAGGCCGGTCTCGCGCTGCATCGCGATCCGATCCTGCGCGGCGCGCTCCTCGGCCGCGGTGCGCGCGAGGATCACGTAGCCGCGGCCGACGAACCCCGAGTCGGTGCCGTATCGTTCCCGTTGGCGACCGTAGAAGTCGATCGACCATGTACCCAGGCGCACGGTGTCGGGCGTGCCGCCTTGGGAGCGCACCATCCCGGCCGCTCGGCTCGACGCGCCGATCCCGGCGATCTCCCGCTCGATCACGACGACCCGACGGGCGCCTGCCTCGCCCGCGAACACCGACGCCCAGCCGCCGACGGTACCGGCGCCGACGATCACGACCTCCGCTGCGTCACGAGCCATCTCGGCTGCGAACCCTAGCGTCTTCGCGAACGAACCGATACCCGATGCCGACTACGCTGCGATCGATGGAGGAGCCGGCCCCGACCACACCCGACGCGAAGACGATCCACGGCGAGATCCTCGTCGTCTTAGCTGTGTCGGTGCTCGCGAGCGCCGCAAGCGCGATCCTGTCGCTCTTCGAGGCTCCGATCAAGGGCACGGTCGTGGCGGCGGCGAGCCAGAATCCGTTGTTCGCCCGTCAGTTGTTGGACTTCGTGTTCGGGCTGGCGCCCGTCGCGCTCGTGATCCATCTGTTGCATCGCGACGGCGCCACCGTCGGCTCGATCGGCTTCCGATGGGACGACGGACGCCGCGATATCGCGCGCGGTTTGGCCCTGTTCGCGGTGGTCGGGCTCGCGGGTCTGGGCATCTATCTCGCGGCGGTGTGTCTCGGCGTGAACCGGTTCGTCGTGCCCGCGCCGCCGCCGGGACACTGGTGGACCTACCCGGCGGTCGTGATGAACGCGTCGGGCGCCGCGTTCCTCGAAGAGGTCGTGGTGCTGGCGTACCTCATCACCCGCCTGCGCCAGCTGGCATGGTCGCCGCTAGCGATCATCTTGGCGAGCGCCCTGCTGCGAGCGTCGTACCACCTGTATCAGGGGTGGGGCGGGTTCCTCGGGAACCTGCTCATGGGTGCGCTCTTCGCGGTGCTGTTCTTGAAGTGGCGACGAGCCTGGCCGTTCGTGATCACCCATTTCCTGCTGGACGCGGCCGCGGCGGTCGGGTGGTTGGCGTTGCGCGGTCACCTGCCCTGCGTCTAGCCGTCTTGCGCGATCCGGGTGGCGTCCCGGGGTAGCATCGCGCGATGACGAGCGTGATGGATCATCTGCTCGAGCAGCGGAGTCCGTTCGTCGTGCTGCCGGCGCCTCGGGGTCGGAGCGTCCGCGAGGCGGCCGCGCTCCACGGGGTCGACATCGCCGAGCTGGTCCGTACCGAGGTGATCGTGACGAGCGGTGGTCCCGTCGCCGTCGCGCTCGGAGCCGGCGAGACGTTCGATCTTGCATCCGCTCGCGGGGCCGTCCGCGACGCGAGCGCCCGGATGGCCACCGTCGCCGAGATCCGATCGATGGCCCGCGATTGTGCGTCGGGCGCGTTGCCGCCCCTGTCCCGGTACCTGATCGCCCCGGTGTACGTCGACACGTCGGTCGTCGCCCTCGAACAGATCGTGTTCCCGGCGGGGCGCACCGACGTCTTGGTGTGCATGAGCCGGGCGGACCTGTTCCTGGCCGAGCCTGTCACCGTGGCGGCGTTGGTCGGACCGACCCCTCCGCCCTCCGAGCCCGAGGAGTCCTCGCTCGTCGCGCCGTCGCGTCGCATCGTCCTGACCGACGTGGATCTGGTGCCCGCGCACCTCGCGGGATCCGGGCCGCCGGAGGGCTGAGCGCTACTGGAGCTCGCGGGGGATCGTCCGCTCCCACCGCTTGCGGAACCGTTCCTGTCCCTCTTCGAACGCGGTGAGCTCGATCGAGAGCCGGTAGGTCTCGGCGTCGGAGTCCAGCCGAACGCGCGAAGCAGTGCGCACGGTCGCCTCGGGGAAGACGATCTCGAACTCGCCCTCGCCCTCGGCGAACGCGACACCCGGATCGTCGGGCGAGACCCCCACGACGCCCTCGTAGCGGTCGCGGTAGGCGAACGTGTCCTCGTCGGCATCGGTGCGGCCGCCGTAGCCGGTGTGCGCGACCTGCATGCCGGTCGCGGGGTCGCGCTCGACGTCCCACCGCCACCAGCCGTCCTCGTCGCTTTCGGTGCCGTGTTGGCGGCCGAGGACCGAGCGGATGCCAGGGGTCTCGGCCTCCGGTGCGGGTCCCTCGAGCACCGGCAGCTCCAGCTCCGCGTCGGAACGGTCGAACCCGAGGGTCGCTGCGTAGGGAGGCGGCCACGCGTTCGGCCAATCCGCGCCGGCGATGTCCAGACGGATGCTGTGCCCCGCCTCGAACGTCCAGGCGATCGCCTCTAACTCGAGATCGAGTTGGATCGGCTCACCCGGCACGACGGGCGTCGCGTCGGCGCTCGTGGGCCGCTGCGCCAGGTTCGCCATCCCGCGCACAACGAGCGAGGAGGCGCCGTCGGGGAACACGTCGGTGACCTTGGCCGAGACGAAGGCGGTCGGGCGATCGCACGTCACGCGGACGCGCAGCCGGGGGTGCCCGAGGATCTCGAGATCCTCGGACAGCGGCTCCCAGGTGTACGTGAGCGACCGTTCCTCGTCCGGGCGCTGGTCTGCCGACTGCCCCCATGGCAGGCCGCCCGCACACGAGATCCAGGCCGTGGCGCCGACGTCCCCGCGGACGTGCAGCGTGTCGCCGAGCGGGCCGACGGTCGCGTCCGCGAGACGGAGCGCGGTCGGTCGCAGCCGGTCCGGCGGCCAGGTCTGCTCGAAACGCCACTCGCCGCGGACCTCGCTCCGAAGCGGATCGGGTTCGGTGGAGCGCTGCTGGTACACCACGATCGGCGGCTCGGTATCGATGCCGTTGTCGATGCCCTTGAGCCATCGGTCGAACCATCTGAGCAGCTCCGCGGTGAAGTCGATGTTCGGTCCGGGCCGGCACGTCTCGGGAGCCCCGTGAGACCACGGACCGATCAGGAGTCGCGTCGGCGCCTGCATCCGCGGGAGGGAGCGCAGCGCGATGTTCGTGTAACCGTCCGCCCAGCCCGCCACGATCATCGTCGCGGCACGGATCCGTCCGATGTCCTCGCGTACCGAACCGTACCGCCAGTAGTCGTCGCGATGCTGGTGCGCCAGCCAGGTGAGGAACCACGGCTCGGTGTCCTCCAGCCGGCGCTGCCATTCGTCCCGCCAGCCCTCGCCCCACAGCTCGGGCACCGGCGGGAGCGCGTTCATCGCGACCATGTACGTCGGGTAGTCCACGACATCGAGTTGCTTCAGCGCCCCGCCGTAGTAGTGCACGTCGTCGGCGTAGCGATCATCCGAGGCGAAGATCGGCACGATGGCCTTCAGCGCCGGTGGCTGCTCCAGCGCCACTTGCAGCGAGTTGAACCCGCCGTAGCTGGTGCCGAACATCCCGACGGTCCCCAGCGACCAGGATCGAGTCGCGAGCCAGTCGATCACGGTCATCAGATCGGCGCGCTCGACCTCGGTGTACTCGTCCGTGGCGATCCCACCGGAGGACCCGGTGCCGCGGATGTCCAGCCAGCACATCACGTAGCCGCCGTCGGCCAGCGACCCGTAGTACGGGCGCGAGGACGAGGTTGCGTCGTCCTTCCGGTAGGGAAGCGCCTCTAGGAGGGCCGGCCACGGTCCCTCGCACTCGGTGGGAAAGAACAGCGTCGCCGACAGCTCGACGCCGTCGGCCATCTCGATCCGTACCTGTTCGCGTCGCGCCATGCGACCGCGAAGCCTATCGGGTCAGATCCATGCTCGGAACCACACGATCGTGCGCACATGCAGATCGCTGATGCGACCCGCGGTCAGGATCGGCCAGAACAACACGAACACGGCGACCGCGGGTATGACGACGAACGCCCAGATGAAGGGCCGGTAGACGTGTGCCGTCGAGATCGCCGGCGCGCCCGTCTCGGGGTGCAGCGCGACCGCCCCCGTGTCGGGCTCGCGTACCACGATCGTCGCGTCGGCGGCCTCCCGGCACATGTACGTCACCATCAGCACCATGAACGGCGTCAACGGCAACACGTAGAAGAAGAAGGTCGGCCGTCCGGGGATGAACCACGGCAGGTACTGGCCGAACAGCGCGATGGTGAGGAAGCCGGCGCGCCAGTCGCGCAGTCGCCGCCATGCGAGCGCGACGAACGGGATCGCGACGACGCTCGCCCAGAAGATCACCGGGTTGCCGATAGCCAGGATCTGCTCGGTGTCGGTGCCGTAGTCCTTGACGTAGAAGCTGATCGGGCGCAGCAGCAGGATCCACTTCCACGGACGGGCGTAATAGGGGTGCGTCGGCGTCTCGAGCCCGGTCTTGGGGTCGAGCTTCGTCCATTCGATGCCGTTGTGGTGGAAGCGCCACGTCGCGCCCATGTTGTCGACCCACGCGTGCCAGCTCCAGCCGAAATGGTGGAACCACGGGATCCACGTGAGCATGTAGATCGCGATCGGCGTGAGCACCAGCGCCAAGACGATCCCGAAGGACTCGCGAGCGATGGCGCGTCCGAACGCGCCTCGCCAGCCAACGAGTCCACGGTGCCGGCGTGAGGTCTCCCACACGACGGCGATCAGCAGGACGGCGAACAAGGCGAACGCGCCGGACCACTTCACTGCAGTGGCGGCACCGATCGCCGCGCCCGCCGCGAACCGCCAGGGTCGCCAGACGGGCGAGACCACCGGTCGCGGCGCGGGGGCAGGCGGCGGCAGTTCGTGGTCGGCGACCGGGGGTGCACGTTCGTCGTCGGCGGCCTGCAGCCGCTCGAGCCATCGACGATCGAGCAGCACGAACACGAACCCGAGCACGACCCAGAACTCCAGGTGGATATCGAGGAGCCCGGTGCGGGACATCACGACGTTGAGGTTCTCGACGGCCAGCAGGAGGCCGGCCAACGCTGTCCAGATCGCCGAGCCGAACAACAGTTGCGCCATGACGGCGGTCAGGGTGACGACGGCGGTGCCCGCGACCGCCGAGGACACGCGCCAGCCGAATTCGTTCATGCCGAAGGCCTTGATGCCCATCGCGATCTCCCACTTGCCCAGCGGGGGATGCACCCAGGATCCGACGTCCCACTTCTGCTCGCGCCAGTAGCGCTCGTCGCTGGAGTCGATCGTGCAGGTCTCGTCGGACCAGCCGAGCAGGATGCAGGCGGCCTTGGGGTAGTAGACCTCGTCGAACACATAGCCGTCCGGGTGACTGAGGTGCACGAACCGCAGGCCGGCGGCCAGGATCGTGACGGCGACGATCGCCACGACGGGGCGGTTGAGACGCGTCACGAGGGCACGCACCGAGCCAGGGTACCGGGGCATGTTCGTTCGACGGTGAGCGGGGGGGCCCGGTTTCCCGCTCAGTCGGCGAGTGACCGGCGGATCAGGTCGGCGGTCGCGCGGAGGTCGTCTTCGGGGAGCGGGGGATACTCGGCGCTCGAGATCAGCACGGCCCCGTTGGGCAGCGGCGTCTCGACGGCTTCGCCCTTGAGCATCCAGTCGCTCAGCGCGTCGCCCTGGCGGTGCGGCGCCAACATCAGGTGCAGGTGCGGGATGCCCGAGCCGAAGGAGTAGATGTAGACCTGCTCGGCCCCGGTCGCGTCCTTCAAGGCGGACGTGCAGCGCCCGAGCACGTCGCCGAGGGTGCGCGCTTCGTCACCGTCGATCGCGGTGATCGCGACGATGTGACGGCGGGGCTCGAGGTAGGAGAAGCCGACGACCTCTGCCGACAGACTCGTCGTGAGACGCCACAGGTCGTCGCTCCAGACCTCCGTGCGGTGCAGCTCGGGGTCGCCCTCGGCGCCTCGACAGGCCGGGCAATCCGGGTAGCGCATCATCACGATCGGTCCTTCCGTCGTCGGACGAACTGGAGCCCCTGGTACACATCGGTGATCGCGGCGCTCTTGTTGTCGACCAGGCCCGCGGCGAGTCCCGTCGATTGGACCACGGCGAAGTCCACATCGGTGTCCATCCCGGCCGCTTTCTTCGGCCACGCGACCCAGAGACGTCCGGCGGGCGCGATCGCGCGCGCCAGCCCACCGAACCGTCGGCGGAGGTGGGCCGCCCGGACGACGAACGCGACGATCACATCGAGGTCGCGTCCGGTTCTCGCCAGGAACGTCACGCCGTCGGGCAGCGGCGCGATCGCCGTGAGGCTCGTGTCGAACGACGCCGGCGCATCCAGCACGCGGACCCGCGATCCCTCGGCGATCCCGAGCTTCCTCCATAGAGGGGTGGCGGAGTAGTCCTTGTGATCGCTCGCCATGGTCGCGTCCACCCTAGCCGCTGCCCGACGTGCGACCATCACCGGATGGCCGGGGTGCTGCACGTCGTCGCGACGCCGATCGGGAACCTCGGCGACCTCAGCGAACGAGCGCGCGACACACTCGCGGCCGTCGACCTCGTGGTCGCGGAGGACACGCGACGCACCGGTCGGCTGCTCCAGTCCATCGGGGTGCGCACGAAGCTGCGCTCGTTCTTCGACGGCAACGAGCGGGAGCGCACGCCGACCATCGTGCGGGAGCTCGCCGAAGGGCGATCGGTGGCGCTCGTCTCCGACGGCGGGATGCCGCTCGTGTCCGATCCCGGCTATCGGCTGGTCACGGCCTGTATCGAGGCCGGGATCGAGGTGCTCGTGGTGCCGGGGCCCTCATCGGTCCTCGCCGCGCTCGTCGTCAGCGGGTTGCCGACGGACCGGTTCGCGTTCGAAGGGTTCCTGCCGAGAACCGCCGGGGAGCGGCGGGCGCGATTGGCCGCTCTCGCGCACGACCCCCGCACCCTCGTCTTCTTCGAGTCGCCACGGCGTGTGCCCGCGATGCTCCGCGACGTGATCGCGACGATGGGGGATCGGCGCGTGGCACTGTGCCGCGAGCTGACGAAGCTTCATGAGGAGGTGCGGCGGGGCACGGTCTCAGCGGTGTTGGCGTCGCTCGAGGGCGCGCCGCTGCGCGGCGAGGTGGTCGCGGTCGTGGAGGGTGACCTCGTGGGAGCTGTCGTCGATCTCGATGCCGCCGTCGCCGAGGCCCGTGCGCTCGCGGACGCGGGGGCGCGCAAACGCGACGCCGCGCATACCGTCGCCGATCGGCTTGGGATCTCGGCCAACGAGGTCTATCGCGCGCTGTTGGAGACCAACGTACCCTGATCGGATGCACCCAGGGTCAACGCCGATGCGACCCGACGGCGCGCCTCGTCGTCCCGACGCCGCGCCGCCCCGTCCCGATGGCGGTCGCCCCGCGCCGCTCGCTCGCGACCGCACCCTCTTCGCGCTGATCGCGATCGGGCTCGTGTCGATCCTGGTCGCCGCGGCGATCCTGGTGGCTGCGCCCGCCCCGACGCCGAGCGCGCTGCCTACTCCCAGCCCCTCGCTGCCCACGGCGTCGGAGGGCGCCTTCACCTTCTTGGCCACGACCTTCCGTGACGGCGTGCGGGTGCCCATCCGGTGGAACCCGTGCCAACCGATCGAATATCAGATCCATCTGATCGACGCCCCGCGGGGAGCGCGCACCGCCATCGAGGGGGCGATCGCCGGGACGAGCCAGGCCACCGGGCTCGCCTTCGTTTCGGACGGCGACACCGCTCGGACCGCCTCGCAGCTGGAGGACCGGTTCTTCTATGCGGACGCCCTGCACGCTGTCTATCGGCCCGTGCTGATCACGGTGGTCTCGCACCGGACCTTCCGGTCGCTCGGCGCCCCGGCCCGAGCCGTGGCGTTCGCTCATCCCGAGCAAGGGAACCAGGCGCTCGACGACCAGTTCGTCGCCGGCGTCGTCGTGGTCGACGGCGACGTTCCCTACGCGCACGCCGGTCGCTGGTCGCTGCAACTCGTGGTCGAGCACGAGCTGGGGCACCTCGTCGGCCTCGCACACGTCCGGGACCCCGCGGAGCTGATGTTCAGCTTCGAGGTCGCGCCGCACACGATCCCGGATCCGATCGAGGGCTGGGGTCCCGGCGACCTCCAGGGCCTGGAGCGGCTGGGGGCGGATCAGGGCTGCCTCGAGCGGGTCCGCGTCGCGGGCTGAGCCGGGCTCGGAGCTCGCGGCCGGTAGCATGGCCGGACCATGGGCCGCGACGTCTACTACCTCACCTCATCGATCCCGTACGTCAACGCAGAACCACATGTCGGGACGGCGTACGAGATCGTTGCCTGCGACTTCGTGGCCCGGTACCGGCGCCTCCGCGGCGACGACGTGTGGTTCCTGACCGGGACCGACGAGCACAGCATCAACGTGGCCAGGTCGTCCGCGGAACGAGACATGAGCCCCCAGGAGTGGGTCGATCAGATGGTCCCGAAATGGGCCGAGGTCTGGCGCCGGCTCGAGATCTCGAACGACGACTTCATCCGCACCTCGGAGCAGCGGCATGCGGACCGGGTCCAAGCCTTCGTTCAGCGCCTCTACGACCGGGGCGAGATCTACCTCGGCACCTACCGCGGGCCCTACTGCGTGTCCTGCGAGGACTTCAAGCAGGAGAAGGAGCTGATCGACGGCAACTGCGCCATCCACGGGATCCCCGTCGAGATGCTCGAAGAGGAGAACTACTTTTTCCCGCTGTCCAAGTACCAGGAGCCGCTGCTCGAGCTCTACGAGGAGCGCCCCGAGTTCGTGCTGCCGGACTTCCGCCGCAACGAGGTGGTCGCGTTCGTCACAGGAGGGCTCCGTGACCTCTCCATCTCCCGGTCCGGAACCGATTGGGGCATCCCGGTTCCCTGGGACCCGAAGCACGTCATCTACGTGTGGGTCGATGCGTTGCTCAATTACGCAACAGCCATCGGGTTCGGCACCGAGCCGGAGCTGTTCGCCGCACGCTGGCCCGCGGACCTGCACGTGATCGGGAAGGACATCGCTCGATTCCACGCGGTGATCTGGCCGGCGCTGCTGATGGCGGCGGGCGAGGCGGTGCCGCGGACCGTGTTCGTGCACGGCTTCCTGACGATCGGCGGCGAGAAGATGTCGAAGAGCCGCGGCACGGGCGTCCATCCGTTCGAGCTGCTCGACATCTTCGGTGTGGACTCCTACCGGTACTTCTTCCTGCGGCAGTTCGCGTTCGGCAACGACGGCGACTACTCGCTCGAGTCGATCACGGAGCGCCACAACGCCGACCTCGCCAACGGCCTCGGCAACCTGGCGGCGCGCGTGCTCGCGATGCTCGGTTCCTACTTCGACGGGGTCGTCCCGGCGCCCGAGCTCGAGGGGTGCGAGGCCGACCTGCCCGCTGTGACAGCATCGGCCGCGGCGAGCTACGACGACCGCATGCTCGCCGTGGAGCTGCAACCGGCAGTCGCTGCCGTCTGGTCGATCGTCGATCGAGCCAACGGCTATCTCGTCGAGAAGGAGCCGTGGAAGCTCGCGAAGGACCCAGACGCTCGCCCGGAGCTGGCGGGCGTGCTGTACGCGAGCGCCGAGTTGCTGCGGATCCTGTCGATCCTGATCCAGCCGATCATGCCCGGCGCCGCCCAACGTCTGTGGGAGCAGCTCGGCCTCCCGGGCGCCGTGGTCGATCAACGGGTCCCCGAGGGAGCCACCTGGGGGCGGCTCGAGCCGGGAACCCAGACCCACAAGGGCGACAGCCTCTTCCCGCGGCTGGACACGGCGTAGCCACCGCAACCCGGCCCGTCGAGTCCGGGATGAGGCTTCTCAGTTTCATGTTTCACGTGAAGCTCCCCCTGTTCACCCAAAGTTGAGACCGGGTATGGTCGGGCCTCGATGAGCGGTTCGAACCCTGAAGTGGTGGTGAAGTCCGGAGTAGTGGACACCCACTGCCACCTGTTCCTGATGGACCAGGAACCTGCAGTCGCGGTCGAGGCTGCGCGGGCCGCGGGTGTCGACCGGCTGATCTGCGTTGGCGTCGATGTGGAAACGAGCGAACGATCGATCGAAATCGCCGGCGACCTGGAGGGCGTGTTCGCTTCGGCCGGTGTGCATCCCCACGACGCCGACAGCTTCGACGACGATGTGGCCGCGCGCATCGAGGCCTTGCTCAAAGAACCGGGTGTGGTCGGCGTGGGGGAGTGCGGGCTGGACTGGTTCCGCATGCACAGCGAGCGCGACGCGCAGATCGCGACGCTGCACGCGCACGTTCGACTCGCGAACGCGATCGGGAAGCCGATGATCGTGCACGTCCGCGATGCGTGGGACGACGCGCTTCGAGTGTTGGATGAGGGTTCCGCCGAGCGCGTGGTTATCCACTGCTTCACGGGTGACGCCGACGTCGCACGTGAGTGCGCGCGGCGAGGCTATTGGCTGTCCTTCGCCGGCAACGTCACGTATCCGAAGAACGGGCACATGCGCGAGGCGGCCGCGATCGTGCCGCTCGATCGCATCCTCGTCGAAACCGACAGCCCGTTCCTCGCGCCGCAGCGCCTGCGCGGCTCCGACAATGCGCCGCAGAACGTTCTGCTCACGCTTGCCGAGCTCGCGAACGTGCGCGAGGAGCCCCTCGAACTACTTGCCGAAGCCACCAGCGCGAACGCCGAACAGGCCTTCCCCGGCCTTGTTTGACGACGAACGGGCGTTCGGCCTCAAGGTTGCAGTAAGAGTTGAGGGTTCGGTAGGGTGGCTGTCCATGCGACCGGAGGCTTCGATCCGGCCGGGCTCTTCCCCACCGAGCCGCTTCCCCAAGAGGCCCTCCCCGTGCAGACGGAGGCAGGGTGATCAGACCGACACGCGTACGTCGACTCAGGCGCCGCCGCGCCCTGAAGGCGGCCATCGTCGTCGTGGGCGCGACGGCCTCGGTGTTGATCGTGTCGGGCGCGTGGGCCAAAGACGTGACGCTGGTGATCGATGGGCACTCGCAACAAGTGCACACGCGGTCGGGCAGCGTCGGGGATCTGCTGACCGATCAAGGCGTGCCGCTGTCGATCGGATTGCAGGTTCAGCCGCCGGCGAGCACCACGCTCGCCGACGGCATGACCGTCGTCGTGAGCCCGCCGCCGGGAGTGTCGGCGGACGGGTTCGATGCGGCGGTGTCCCCCGCAGGTGTGGGGGTCTGGGTGGTGGAGCGACCGGACGCGGGTCCGTTTGGGAAGGCGGATCCCGCGACCGAGGAGGCTTCCACCTTCGCGGCCGGTGTCGGGCCTTCGGGGGTTACCGTGCGAGCCGTCGTGTCGGGGAAGGTGCACGACGTATCGACGAACGCGGGAACGACCGAGGCGCTCCTTACGGCCATGGGGATCCAACCCGACGCTGACGATCGCGTCGTCCCATCACCCAGCGCCCCCCTTTACGACGGCATGACCGTCCGGTTCGACTCGATCCGAACAGTCACCCGCCGGTTGATGACGCCCGTGCCTTTCCCCGTCCGGACCGACTACACGAGCGCGTGGATGCCCGGGCGCCTCGAGGTGTTGCAGCAAGGAGCAACCGGTGTGGCGCAGACGGCGATCTCCTCGCGCATCGTCAACGGGCGGGTCGTGTCCAGCACGATCCTGCAGCGGACCGTCGTCGTTCCGCCGGTCGCCGAGCGCAGACGATCGGCTCCGTGGTCGATGTATGACGGCACCCTGACGGAGCCCGGGACGGGCGCGACCACTCAGCGAGGAGAGGCCTCGTGGTACGACCCTCCGTGGTCCGGTCTGACCGCCGCGCACCCGTGGCTTCCCTTCGGCACCCTCGTCACCGTCACCGACCGTGCGACCGGGCGCTCCGTTACCGTGGTGATCGATGACCGAGGACCGTTCGGACCCGGGCGGATCATCGACCTCTCGCCCGAAGCCTTCGCACAACTCGCCCCGATCGGCCGGGGGGTCCTCGACGTCGACCTCGACTGGTAGCACCTCCATCCGCGCGCTCGGCGGCGGCGCACGCGGTCCGGCCCGCCAAGTCGCTCGGTCAGAACTTCCTGCTCGATGCGAACCTGGCGGGCGCGATCGCGCGCGACGCTGAGATCGGCCCAGGCGTGGCGGTCGTTGACATCGGCGCCGGGTCTCGGATCGCTCACGACCGCGCTCGCCGACGCGGCGCTGACCGCGTGCTGGCGGTCGAGTTCGACCGGGCGTTGTTCCCGGGCTCGCCGAGGGGTGGGTGATCGTCGGACCGTCGAGATCCTCCACGCCGATGCCACGAAGCTGGACTGGGCAGCGACGCTCGGCGATGACAGCTGGGTGTGCTGCGGGAACCTCCCGTACAACGTCGGCACCTCGATCGTGCTCGACGTGCTCGAGCACGCGCCGTCGGTGACGCGCATCGTGGTGATGCTGCAACGCGAGGTCGCCGATCGGTTGGCCGCCGCCGCCCAGCGCGAGGCCTACGGCGCGGTGAGCTGCGCGTCGCGTACCGGGCGACGGGCGGCGGTCGTTCGCACGGTGCCGCCCGAGGTGTTCTGGCCGCGCCCAGCGGTGGGGTCTGCCGTCGTGCGACTCGATCGCCTACCGCGGCCACCTGTCGACGTCGACGAGGCTGAGCTCTGGACCGTCGTCGACACCGCCTTCGCGGAGCGACGCAAAACGATGCGAAACGCGCTGCGCCGGCTCGGGCCTCGAGCCGGCGGGCGGCCGACGCAGCGCTGGCCGCCTCGGGGGTCGAACCGACCGCCCGGCCCGAGACGCTCGACCTGACGGCCTTCGCCCGGGTCACCGAGGCCGTGCACCAATGATCACGCGGAACGCCCACGCGAAGCTCAACGTGTTCCTGCGGGTGCTCGGCCGACGCGACGACGGCTACCACGACATCGAGACCGTGCTCCTGCCCGTGGATCTGCACGACGTCGTGACGGTCGAGCACGCCGACCGCCTCGAGGTGCTCGTGATCGGTCCGCGGGCCGACGAGCTCTCCGATGCGGGTGGAGAGTCGCTCGTGCACCGGGCGGCGCAGGCCTGGGCCGAGGCGACGGGCAGGCCGGACGTCGCCGCTCGCATCACGATCGAGAAGCGGATCCCGGTCGCGGCCGGCCTCGGCGGCGGCAGCGCCGACGCGGCTTCGACGATCGTGGCGCTCGACGAGCTCCACGGCAGCGAGCCTCAACGCCGAGACACAGCTCGGCATCGCCGCGGCCGTCGGCTCGGACGTCGCGGCGCTGCTCCTCGGCGGTCCGGTCTACGCCGCCGGCCGCGGCGAACAGGTCACGGCCGTGCACGCCATGACGAGTCACTGGGTGATCGCGCCGGCACCGTTCGGCGTGCGAACGATCCGCGCCTACGAATGGTGGGACGAGAGACCCGTCACCGGTCCGGACCCCGGGGCGCTGATCGCCGCGTTAGAGGCGGGCAACGACGAGCGGCTGGGCGACGCGATCTTCAACGACCTGCAAGCCCCGGTCGTCGCGCGGCACCCCGAGATCGCCGCGACGATCCGAACGTTCCTGGAGGCCGGGGCGCTCGGCGCCATGATGACCGGCAGCGGGCCCACGGTGGTGGCTCTCGCGCGTCATCTGGCGCACGCCGATCAGCTGGCCGAGGCCGTCGCGGGCTCGTTCGTGGTCGCGGGTCCGCCACGTACCATGGGGCCGCCCTCCGGGGTCGTCTAATGGCAAGACACGGGCCTTTGGAGCCTGGAATGGAGGTTCGATCCCTCCCCCCGGAACCGTCCCGCTCTCACCCACACCCTTGCGTGCGCCTCGGTTTCAATTTGCGACGCGATAGGTGATGTGGGTCGCGAGCGACGACTGGCGGGCACGAACGGGTTCGAGGCTCGGGATGCCCTCGGCGCCGTCGAACAGCGGCTTGCCGACCCCGAGCACTACGGGCGCCACCGTGATCGTGATCTCACCGATATAGCCGGCTCGCAGCGCCTGGCGGATCACATCGGCCCCGCCCATCACGAGCACATCCTTCGAACCTGCCGCTTCTCGCGCGTTCTCGATCGCGGTGTCGAGTCCGTCGACGAACGTGAACCCTGCACCCTGCGGCTCGTCCTCGGGTCGATGCGTCACGACGAAGAACGGCACACCCCACGGGTTCGAGCCGCCCCACGCCTCTGCCGCCTCGTACGTGCCGCGGCCGCCGACGACGGCGCCGAGGGAAGCCATCGTTTCGTCGAGGACCTCCTTGTCGACGCCGATCGGGCCGCGGTCGGTCCGCTCGTCGTCATAGGTCCACGGACCGCCGAACACCCAATAGTGCAGCCGCTCGCCTCCCTCGCCGAGCCCGCAGCGGGGACCGTCGTTGGGCCCCGTCGTGAATCCGTCGAGCGAACTCGTGATCCCTGCCTTCACATCGGCCACGCCATCACCTTCCCGGTCTTGTGTCACAGAGCCATACCCCGGTCTGTGCAGAAGCACCCCTCGGCTGGCAGCCAGAGGATCACTAGGATTCGATTGAGAGGTTCCACGGCGGGTAGGAGGCAGTGGTGACGGACGATCGCTCTTACATCCAGGTCAACGACCGCGAGCGCGAGCGCCTTCGGGAGCTCATCAGCAGGCTGGACGACGATGCCCTCGCCGCACCGGTCAACGAGTACTGGACGGTCGCGGGGGTGCTGGGGCACATCGCCTACTGGGACATCCGCGTCCTGGTTCTCGCCGAGAAGATCGATCGTGGCGAACCGTGGGTGCCGGGCGACGCCGAACCGGATGGGGACTGGCTCAACGACTCGACCCGCCCGCTCATCCATGCCATCGCACCGAGGGCGGCCGCCGAACTCTCCCTGCGGATCGCGGAGGAGACAGACGCACGCGTCGCCGAGCTGCCCCTGGACCGGATGGCTCCGCTCGACCCGGACAGTCCCATCTATCCGATCCGCGCCGAGCACCGAGGGGAGCACCTCGACGAGTTGGAGCGAGCTCTTCGGGACCGCCCCTGATCGGCGCTCGCTCGGGGATCGCCTCGGAGCTGCGCGTCGTTCAGACGGGCATGACCGTGCGCTTCTTGGAACCCACCCGCTCGCACGGCCCCGAACCCGCGTACACCGCGCGGAGGACCGTCTCGCGTCCCACCTGTACGCGGAACGAATAGCCACCCGCGTTCGAGGTCGTTGTCGTACGACTCGGCCTTCCAGCCGGGCGGAGCACTCGCAGCGTGACGGTCTGCGACGCGATGCAGGCTGGATCGATCGACCGCAGGCGTCCCGTGATATCCGCACGAGACCCCGCCGCCACCGCGCTCGGACCCGAGATCGTCAGCCGACGACCCAGCTGCCCGTCTCGGTTGTCGCCCCAACAATCGGTATCGCCCGCCGCGGTGATCGCACACGTGTGGTAACTGCCCGCCGAGACCTCCACGTACGGCCCGAGCTGATCCTCGGCCTGACCGAAGTCGTTCCGTCCCCAGCAATCGACGGACCCGTCGGGCCGTAGTGCGCAGTTGTGATGGTCGCCGGCCGAGAGCTGCGTGAACGGACCGGGCTTGTCTTTCGACTGTCTGTCGTCGGGGAGACCCCAACAATCGGCGGCCCCGCTGGTCGTGAGCGCGCAGTTGTGTCCGTCGCCGGCCGAGACCTGGACATACGGACCCACGTGATCCTCGGCGAGCCCGACGTTGTTGCGACCCCAGCAGTCCGCGACGCCGGCGGGCGTCAGGCCGCAGTTGTGCGCGCCGCTCATCGTCAGCTCCGTGAAAGGCCCCGGTTTGTCCTTTGCCTGCCCGTAGTCGCTCCTGCCCCAGCAGTCGGCGGCGCCGTCGATCGTGAGCCCGCATGAATGCATCCAGCCGGCGACCACCTGGGTGTAGGGACCGGCGTGATCGCTGGACTCGCCGTACCCGTTGGCGCCCCAGCAGTCGGCAGCGCCACCGGTCGTGAGCGCGCAGTTGTGGAGACCGCCCGCCGAAACCTGCGTGTACGGCCCCGCTCGATCCTCGGACTGTCCAGCGTCGTTCTGACCCCAGCACTCCGCGGCACCAGCCGGTGTGAGCGCGCACGTGTGATCGACCCCCGCCCAGATCGAGCTGAACTCGGTTGCGGCCAGGCTTCCGGTCGGAAGCAGTCCGCACGCCATCAACGTGGCGACCGCCAATGCCGCCAGCCCGTAGCGGAGGGGGGAGTGTCGCATCACCTGAGGGTAGCCGGGTGAGCCCGTCGGACGGCGCTGTTTGCCGCGCCCGCTCCTGGCTGCCACGATGTGTCTCCCGACCGGGAAATGAGCGCGTTGGCCCAGACCAAGACCACACGCACCCGCACGCTGACCGCGGTGATCCTGGCCGCAGGCAAGGGCAAGCGGCTGAAGTCCACCCGTCCCAAGGTGCTGCACCCGATCTGCGGCAAGCCCGCCCTGTGGCACGTGATGCAGCTGGCGCTCGGCGCCAAGCCGTCCAAGATCGTCGTCGTCGTGGGTCACGGAGCCGACGACGTTCGCGAGGCCGTTCGGTCGTGGGATATCAAGCCCGCACCGGTCTTCGTCCAGCAGGAGGAGCAGCTCGGCACCGGGCACGCCGTTG
Organism: uncultured Actinomycetes bacterium; assembly: GCA_963794065.1. Taxonomy (GTDB): domain Bacteria; phylum Actinomycetota; class UBA4738; order UBA4738; family HRBIN12; genus AC-51. The sequence continues at coordinate 122,289 of CAWCDA010000042.1, forward strand.
CCGCCGCCGAGAAGGCGGTGGGCCGCGCCGACGATGTGCTCGTGCTGGGTGGCGACTTCGATCCACTGACCGTCGAGGACGTCAAGTCGCTCGTTCGAACGCACCGCCGTTCCTCGAGCGCGGCCACGATCGCCACCGCCGAGGTGCTCGACCCGGGCGGGTACGGCCGGGTGATCCGCGACGGCAACCGACTCGTGCGGATCGTCGAGCACGCCGACGCTTCACGGTCCGAACGCGCGATCCACGAGGTCTGGCTCGTGGCGACCGTCTTCCGCCGGAAGGACCTGTTCGGGATGCTGCCGCTGGTCGGCGACGATAACCGCCAGCACGAGTACTACTTGAACGACGTCTTTCCGATCATGCTGGACAAGGGGGAAAAGGTCTCTGCGATCTCGGTCGACACCGGGGGCGTGATGGGGCTCAACTCCCGCGGCGGGCTCGCGGCGGTCACTAGGGTCGTGCGCGACCGGATCAACGACTCGCACATGGCCAACGGGGTGACGCTTGCTCGATCCGGCGACGACCTATATCGATGTCGACGTGCGGATCGGCGCCGACACCACGATCGGCCCCGGCACGACGATCGAAGGCGACACGACGATCGGGCGCAACGGCAGGATCGGCCCGTCGGTGCAGATCCGCGACGCGACGATCGGCGACGGCGCCACGATCCGGTTCGCCGTCGTGGAGGAGGCGCGCTTGGCTCGCAACGTGACCGTCGGCCCCTTCGCTCGGATCCGCCCGGGAACGAGGCTGGCGGACAACGTGATCGTCGGGTCCTACGTCGAGGTGAAGAACTCCGAGATCGGCATCGACTCGAAGGTGCCCCATCTGTCCTACGTCGGCGACGCGACGGTCGGCGAGCGCACGAACGTCGGCGCAGCCAACGTGACCGCCAACTGGGACGGGTACCGCAAGCATCGCACCGTGATCGGCGACGATGTGCGCACCGGCTCCGATACCATCATGGTGGCGCCGGTGACGATCGGCGACGGAGCGATGACGGGGGCGGGATCGGTGATCAGCAAGGACGTGCCGCCGGGGGCACTCGCCGTCGAGCGCACCGAGCAACGGACCGTCGAGGGGTACCGCGACCGCAAGGACGCGCAGAACCGCGCGCGCACGGCCAAGGGGGAGTAGTCGTGGAGATCATCACCAAGAAACGGATGATGCTGTACTCCGGCACGATCCACCCGACGCTCGCCCACGAGATCGCCGACAACCTCGGGATCCCCGTAAGCCAGGGAGAGCTCCGTCGGTTCGCGTCGGGCGAGATCTACTTCCGCGCCGATGAGTCCGTGCGCGGCGCCGATGTCTTCGTCGTGCAGTCCCACTACGAGCCGGTCAACGAGGCGGTCATGGAGCAACTGATCATGATCGACGCGATGAAGCGGGCAAGCGCGAAGCGCATCACGGCCGTCGTGCCGTATTACGGCTACTCCCGGCAGGACAAGAAGACGCTGTCGCGCGAGCCGATCACGGCGAAGCTGATGGCCGATCTCATGTCCGTGGCCGGCGCCGACCGCATCGTGTCGGTGGATCTGCACTCCGGCCAGATCCAGGGGTATTTCGACGCGCCGTTCGATCACCTGACGGCGCTGCCGCTGCTCTCGAGCTATCTGAAGGACCAGCTCGGTCTGCACGGGGACGACGTCGTCGTGGTCGCGCCGGACGCGGGTCGCATCAAGACCGCCGAGAAGCTACGCGAGTACCTGCACGCGGACCTGGCCTTCCTGTACAAGCGTCGTTCCCGCAAGGAGGCGCACAAGATCGAGGAGATGGCCGTCGTCGGTGAGGTCGAGGGCCGCCCCTGCGTCGTGGTCGACGACATGATCGACACCGCCGGCACGCTCACCAAGGGCGTGCACGCGCTCGCCGCGATGGGCGCCGGGCCGATCTATACGGGCGCGACGCACGCCATCTTCTCGGGCAAGGCCCGGCAGAACCTCGAGGAGGCGCCGATCGAGCAGGTGATCGTGACGAACACCGTGCCGATCCCCGAGGAGAAGCAGTTCTCGAAGCTCCGGATCCTGTCGATCGCGCCGCTGATCGCCAGCGCGCTTGCGCGCCGTGTTCGAGGACTCGAGCGTCAGCGAGATCTTCGGCGGCGCCAACCAGGTCTAGGGCGAGGGTGTCGCCGACGCTGATCCCTGCTGTTCGAGGTTGAGCCTGCCGGGCAGTGCCGTGATGTCGATCGGCCCGTCGAACGCGGTGCCGCTGTCGCCATATGCCACCGCCGTGGTCTGGCCGATGGGCAATGTGAAGACGCAGAACTCCGTGTTCGCGAAGTTCGACTCCACACGAACGGTGAAGCAGTCGGGCGTCCGGCCCGATGCGGTCACCGGCGTCTCGCCGGGGAGCACGATGGTGACCGTCGCGTTCTGCTCGCCGTAGACGCCGCCGATCAGCGGAGTCGCGTCGCCGTTGCGGCTGAGCTCGTACCAGGACGGGAAACACGGGCTTTACCGTCGTCGGCCGGGTCGGCTCCGATGACCTTGAGGATCGCGCACTGGTCGGTGTGGTGCGCGATCCCCCACGAGACCACGCCATCGCTGCCGGCACCGAACAAGCCGTCCGGATACGACGGTGTCGGCCACGAAACGAACGTCGCCAACGAGCTGGCGCCGGTCGCCGTTCCCGTCCCCGAGCCGGGCAGGGCGACGAGCCAGACGTTCGTCGGCTTGCCGGACGCATCCTGCGCCGACGCCGATCCGCCGTCGATCGTGTGTGCTTGTTCGGAATCCGTTGCATCGACCTCAACGGACCAGGACGTGACGCTTCGATCGAAGACACCGATGAGGAACGTGCCGCCATCCACGTCGATCGCGGTGGAGGCGCCCGTGGTGAAGGCGAAGGTGCCTTCCGGGTTGCTCGACCCCGTCGACGAAGAACCGAATCACTCCCTGGTCGTGCTGGATCTCCCAGTCGTGGCCAAGATCGTGACCGAAGATCACGAGGTTGCCGCTGTCGTCCAGCCGTGTGTGCAGCCTGTTGCCCACGAGTGTCTCTTGCGGAGCAGGCGTCGTTGGCGAATCGTTCTCCGGGATGAACGTCACGTCGCCCTCCTCGCGGCGGCGTCGCGACCCAGATCCCGCCAGCGCTGTCGAGGGCCTGCGAGCTCGCGATCGTCAGCAGGCCTTGGGGCCACGCGTAGACGTCCGCGTGCGTAACGGCACCGTCGGAACCGGCGACGTCCACTCCCGTGAAGCCTTCGGCTAGGTTCCCGTGCTGGACGACCTGATCGCCCACGAGATCGACGTCCTCGGAGTTGAACAGCGTGGCGTCGGCCTTGGCCGTTTCGGAGCCGGGAGCGGTGGCCACGAAGATCGATGCCGGCATCGGCCGGCCGTCGTTCGCGAACGACTCGATACCCGCCTCGAGTCGCCATCCTTCCTGTCCGTGCCACCGGAGGCGAGCACATAACCGGGTGCGCGCGATCGGGGTCATCGCCATGTCGTGGGTGTGACGTGCATGCCCGAAGAGGCTGTTGATGAAGTCGCGGCGAACGTTGTGACCTCGGCGTTCGGCACTCGGGCCCTGCCAGGAAGATCGCCGCCATCGTGAGCCGGATGGGCCGATCCGCGCTGCCAAGGCCGAACTGAGTCATCGTCCATGGCCCCAGGCCCGTAGCCGGCTCCTGCGGACACGTGTCTGATGCATCAGCCGATGACTTCGGGTCCCGGAAGGTAACGCCACCACGTACACGGCGACCCCGTTCGCGGGGACGGCGTCGCGGGCCGGCATCCTTGTCGCACAAGGCCGCCGCAGACGGTCTGCACCAATGGGAGCTCGAAGTTCGCGAGCTGGAGGACCGGAGCGCGGGGGCCGGGCTCACCGGCTCAGCTCGAACACGACTGCGAGGGCTCGGGCTGCGGCGAGTCGGCGATCGGGCGACCCGTTTGCGTCGACCGCGGTGCCGGAGCCGCTGAACGAACACGCACTGGGTTGACGTCACCACCTGAGCCGCAAGCGGCCAATCGTCGATCAGCGTCCAGCCGGCGGGGGCGGTCACCGGGACGCCACCGATGTTCGTCGTTCGCACCGGCAGGTCGTTCGACCCGCCCGGTGTGACGTTGGCAGAGTGCTGGACGCTGCCGACCGCCGCCATGGCCACCGCGAGCACCACCACACCGGCCAGCGCCCCGCCGATGACCGTCCGTGCCTGGCGCCGGCGTCCGCGCCGCAGGACCGACTCCGGCGCCAGCCCCGCCGGGTCGACGTCGCGGGCTCGCTGGTCGAAGAGTTCGTGCAGGTCGCGTTCCAGGTCGTTCATCACTCATCACCCTCAGAGGTGTAGGTGGGCAGTTGGGCGCGCATCGCGTCGGAGCCCCGGGCCACGAGCGACTTCACCGCGGCGATGGTGCAGCCGAGCGTCTCGGCCGTGTCGCGCTCCGAGAGGTCCTCGTAGTACCGAAGCACCAGCGCCGCTCGCTGTCGGGCCGGCAGCGTGGAGAGTGCGCCCCAAAGGTCGGTGCGCGCGCCGATGTCGATCTCCGAACCCGTCTCGGCGGTCGCGCGGTGACCCTCGCCCTCCAGCCAGGCCCGCTCCACTCGGCGGCGCCGCAGCCCCGACGTGTGCAGGTTCACGATCGCCCGCCGCAGGTAGGCGTCGAAGGCGGTCTGGGAGCGGAGATGCTTGAACCGACCGACGCATCGGATGAACGCCTCGTGGGCGAGATCCTCCGCCTGGTGCCGGTCGCCGGTCAGCAGATACGCCAGCCGAACCCCCGCCGGCACGTAGCGGGCGTAGAGGTCCGCCATCCCGCCGCGTTCGGGTTCCACGTGGGTCCTCTCGGTCACCGGGCTCGCCTTCGTCTCCATCACCACCAAAGACGCACGAGCCGTGCAGAAGGTATCGCCCGCAAGCGACCGAAATGGGCGTCCGGGGCCTCTGTTCGCTACTATCGGCGGGTTCCCCCACCGAGCGCGAGGTTCGTCGACCATGGAAACCGTCCTGAAGGCCACCACCCGCGACACCCGAGGTAAGGGTGCCGCGCGCAAGCTGCGCGCCGAGGGCCGGGTGCCCGGCGTCTTCTACGGGCACGGCGTCGACGCGGTCGCCATCTCACTTTCCTCGCGAGACCTCATCCACTTCTTCCACGCGAACCGCGGCGGCGCAACGGTCGTCGACCTCGACGTGGAGGGCAAGGTCCACATGGTGATCCCGCGCGAGGTCCAGAAGGACTACCTGCGCGGCCGGTACCTGCACATCGACTTCCTCGAGGTTCGGCGCGACGAGAAGGTCAAGATGTCGATCGAGATCCACGAGATCGGCGAAGCCCCCGGCGTCAAGACCGGCGGCGTGATCGAGCACCACCTGCGCGAGGTCGAGATCGAGTGTCTCCCCGGCGACGTCCCGGAGCAGGTGGTGGCCGACATCAGCGAGCTTGAGCTCGGCGACATGCTCCGCGTAGGCGACCTCCCGGCGCCCTCGGGCGTCGAGATCCTGACGGATCCCGACACGCCGGTGATCTCGGTGGTCACGCCCGCGGCGCTGCGTACCGAGGCGGATCTGCTGCTCCCAGGCGAGGAGGCCGCGGCGATCGCCGAGGTCGAGCCCGAGGAAGGGGCCGAGCCCGACGAGCCCGACGCGGAAGCCCCGGAGCCGGACGCCGAGAGCTAGCTCCGCGTTATGGCCTGGCTCGTCGCCGGCCTGGGCAATCCGGGGACCGAGTATGCGCGCACGCGCCACAACGCCGGCCGCATGGTCCTGGATGTGTTGGCCGACACGTACGGAGTTCGACTGAAGAAGGCACGGTTCCTGCCTGCCCAAGCCGCCGACATCCGCATCGGGGGGATCAGGTCTGGCTCGTCTCGTCGACCCGATTCATGAACGAGGCGGGTCCGGCCTACGCGAGCTTCGCGACCAAGCACGGTGTCGAGGCCGATCAGGTGATCGCGGTGCACGACGAGCTCGAGATCCCCGCTGGTCAACTGATGCTCAAGTTCGGTGGCGGCAGTGGCGGGCACAACGGGCTCAGATCGTTGACGCAGGCGCTCGGGACGCCGTCCTACCTGCGGGTGCGCGTCGGGATCGGGCGACCGCCCGGCCGACAGGATCCGGCGGACTTCGTCCTGCAGCCGCTCGGCAAGGACGGCGCGGTCGACCTCGCGGTCACCGCCGCGCGAGCGGCCGAGGCGGTAGAAGCGCTGGTCATCGACGGTCTCGAGGCCGCGCAGCAGCGATTCAACCGCGGCGCTAACTCCGCGTAACGACTGCCTCCCAGGCTTCCCCGAACTGCCCTTGGCCCTACTCGACATCCGGTATCGGCCTATCGGGGTTCGCGACCCTCGCCCGATAGGGGGACAGTGCCTCGTCGCCGACACTCCTCGGGAACGCAACAAGGAGGTGATCGGATGCGAGCGAAGTTCTCAGGGTGGAAGCACCTGCTGTACACCGCAGCGGCGTTGGCCACGTTGGCGCTCGCGGCCGGTGCCCGGTTCAAGCCGAACTGATTCGGTCGATCCGACACCGGTCGGAAAGGAAGGGGTTCTGATGCTGAAGAAGATCATGTACTCCCTCGGCGCGCTGGCGATGCTGGCGATGGCCGTGGGCGCGGGCTTCAAGCCCAACTAAGCGATCCGCACGTCGAGGCCCTCGGGTCCGTCGGGTAGGACCGGCGATCCCGAGGGCTTCGTCGCGTCCGGTGTCGACGACGCCCTTGTCCGAACGTCCTACCTCGACCCGGGTATCGGCCTATCGACCTTCGATCCTGTCGGCCGATGCGACCCGAACGCGTGGGCGACAGACTCGCGCCACAAGAAATGAGGAGGTGTTCGATGCGAGCGAAGTTGTCCGGGTGGAAGCACCTGCTGTACACCACAGCGGCGCTGGCCACGTTGGCGCTCGCCGCCGGCGCCCGTTTCAAGCCGAAGTAATCCCAGCAAGGCGATCAAGGCAGAACGGAGAGGACGCCATGCTTCGAAAGGTCATGTACTCCATCGGCGCGCTGGCGATGCTGGCGATGGCGGTCGGCGCCGGTTTCAAGCCCAATTAGGCGGTTCGGAGGTCTCGACGAGGCCCTCGAGCGGGATCGGCTCGGTCGATCTGCTCGAGGGCCTCGTGCGTTGCGGTGGAGGGCTTCAGTTGCCGAGATCGATTCCGATAGGACGCCTATGAAACTGATGGCGATCTGCATGGCGGCGATCGTCGCCGTCGGCTTTCTGCGGGGCGGACGACTGCAGAACATCGCCCACCTGCAACTGCGCTGGCCCGGGCTGGCGCTGGCGGGTCTCGCCTTGCAGTTCGTCACCGGCCCGGGCGACACGGTGCCACTCGCGTGCCTGTACCTGTCGTTCGTCCTCCTGATCGTGTTCACGATCGCCAACATCCGCATCTTCGGCTTCCCGCTGATCCTTGCCGGTGTGCTGTGCAACCTGCTGGTGATCGGTGTGAACGGCGGTATGCCCGTCTCGGCGCACGCGCTCGAAGCTTCGGATCAGGGTCAGTTCTTGGGCGACCTCGAAAACAACCCGTACCCGAAACACCATCTCGCGACGGAGGACGATCTGCTTCGGTACCTGGGTGACGTGATCCCCCTGCCGACGCCGATCGCGCAGGCGATCAGTCTCGGCGACATCCTCACATACGGCGGCGTCGGCATGGTCATCGTGGGCGCGATGCGGGCGATCCCCGTGCGTCGCGAGGACGGCCTCGAAACGGAGGACGGAGTGGCGCATGTCGGCGGATGACGGCCTGGTGAGTGCGGCCACCGAGCCTGAGGTGCCGAGCGCCCGCCGCCCGCTCGCGCTGAAGCTGTACGAGCTTGCGGTGTCGCTCCCGATCGTGGCGTTCATCGCCGTGTCGATGCAGCACATGCCCCAAGAGTTCAAGGACCCGCAGATCCTCATCTGGATCGCCGCGATCGCCGCCGTCGACCTGATGCCGGTGCCCACGACGATGTCGAGTGTCGCGTTCAGCCTCAGCTTCCCGATCGAACTCTCGGTCGCGTTGATCTACCCCGTGCCCGTCGCGGCGATGGTCGCGCTGCTCGGTTCGAGCGATCAGCGCGAGTTCCGCGGTCAGCTGCCCTTCCTGAAGACGCTGTTCATCCGGGCGCAGATCGCCGGCGCGGTGATCTGCGAGAGCCTCGTGTTCAAGCGTGCGGTGCCGACGTGGGCGGACATCGGGAACGGGGCCGGTCAGCTGCCGTACGGACGCGTTGCGATCGGCGTGATCCTCGCGTCGATCGTCGGGTACAGCGTCAACCTCACGTTCGTCGCGATCTACAACTACCTCGCCAACGGCGAGAACCCGTGGCGCTTCGTCCGTCAGCTCCACGTGGGCGTGTTCGGCGAATTCCTCGTGGCGTACATGGCGCTCGCGCTGTTCAGCGTGCTCGTCGTGTCGGGCTTCCCGAAGTTCGGCGCCGGCGCCATCGTCATCTTCCTGGCGCCGCTGGTGTTCGCCCGTCAGATGTTCCAACGAACGCATTCGTTGCAGAAGGCCACCGACGAGCTTGCGGTCAAGCAGGCCGAGAACGAGTACCAAGCGTTGCACGACTCGCTGACGGGCATGCCCAACCGCATGTTCTTCCATCAGCGGCTGTTGACGGAGATCGAGGGCGCGCGCAGCTCCAACGGAAAGATGGCCGTGATCCTGATCGACCTCGACCACTTCAAGGAGATCAACGACACGCTTGGGCACCACTTCGGCGACATGCTCCTGCAAGAGGTGGGCCCGCGGCTGTCGAGCGTCCTGCGCGACAACGACCTGATGGCCCGTCTCGGCGGCGACGAGTTCGGCATCATCCTGCCCGACCTTCCGAGCGAGGAGGTCGCCTTACGGATCGCGGACCGTCTGATCGAGGAGCTGGAGCAGCCGGTCTCGGTGGAGGGCCTCGCGCTCGACATCGCCGGTTCGATCGGCATCTCGCTGTTCCCGATGCAGGCGGAGGACGCCGAGGCGCTGCTCCGTCGCGCCGACGTGGCGATGTACGTCGCCAAAGAGAACGGCGGCGGGTACGAGGTCTATCAAGACTCCTTCGACCGGCACAATCCGCAGCGGCTGACCTTGATCGGTCAGGTGCGACCGGCGCTCGAGACCGGTGAGTTCGTCATGTTCTACCAACCGAAGGTCCGGCTGGTCGACGGTCGCGTCGCCGGCGCCGAGGCGCTGATCCGGTGGGAACATCCCACCTTGGGCCTGGTCCCCCCAGACGAGTTCATCCCGCTGGTGGAGAAGACCGTGCTGCTGCGTCCGCTCACGCACTACGTCGCCGACTCCGTCCTGAAGCAGTGGCGCGAATGGGCGAACATGGGCATCCGCCTCCCGGTCTCCATCAACGTGTCACCCCGGTCCCTGCTCGATCAGGACTTCCCCGATCAGATCCAGGGATTGCTGCACGAGCACGACGTGCCGCCGGCGTTCCTGCGCATCGAGCTGACGGAGGGGTTCCTGCTCGGGGACTCCGGGCGCTCGGTCGCCGTGTTGGACGCGCTCTCAAACGTCGGGGTGGGACTGTCGATCGATGACTTCGGCACCGGGTACTCGTCGCTGTCCTACCTGAAGCGGCTGCCGATCGAGGAGATCAAGATCGATCGATCCTTCGTGATGCAGATGCACGTGGACGCGAACGACTTCATGATCGTGCGCGCCACCGTGGACCTCGGCCGCAACCTGGGGCTGCGCGTCGTGGCCGAGGGCGTCGAGGATCTCGCGACGTTCGATCGGCTGGCCGACTTCGGGTGCGACGAGGCCCAGGGCTACTACATCTCCCGCCCGATCTCCGCCGTAGAGTTCACCCGGTGGATGTCGGTCCGCAACCTCGATCGTGAGGATGCGGCCGAGCCCGCGGCCCGTCGTGCCCCGCGCAACACGCTGCACGCCATCTGACGCGGCCACCCCGCTACACTTCCCCCGATGCCCCTGTCGATCGCGACGGGGGCTTTCGGTGCTGTCCGAGAGGGTCAGATGTCGCTCGCGGGTCACGTGCAGGCGTTGATCGGGTCGGAGCCGTTCGAGCGGCTCCTCACCTCGCGCGCCCGGCCGATCGAAGCGCAGGCGGAAACGGGTGATGCCTTCGTGCTGGCGGGGCTCGCGACCGCGCTGGAGCTGCCGATCCTCGCCGTGGCGCCGGGTCCCCACGAGGCCGAGGCGTTGGTGGCGGATGTCGAGGCGTTCCTTCCTGGCGCCGCGGTCCTGCTGCCCGCGTGGGAGGCCCTGCCGTACGAGCTGATCTCTCCGACGCCTGAGATCGCCGCTCGGCGTTCGGCCGCGATGCGGCTGGTCCGCGAGCAAGGACCGCTCGTCGTCGTCGCGCCGGTCCTGGCGGTCCTCCAGGGCATCGCGCCGACGGCGGGCACCGCCGAGCCGATCCGGGTGCAGCGCGGTGGGGAGGCGGCGCCGGACGCGCTCGCGGAGCGCCTGATCGCGCTCGGCTACGGTCGGGTCGACGTCGTCGAACACCGGGGCGAGTTCGCCGTCCGCGGCGGGGTGCTCGACGTGTTCCCTGCCGAGCAACGCCGGCCGATGCGCCTGGAGTTCTGGGGCGACGAGATCGAGTCGATCCGTCGCTTCGTGCCGTCCACCCAGCTGTCGGCTGGGGCCGTCGACGTCGCCGAGATCGGTCCCGCTCGGGAGCTGATCCTCGACGAGGCGCTGCGTGCGCGGGCTCGCGAGTCGGCCGCCGAGTTGCAGGACGAACGGCTGGCCGACCTGTTGGGGCGCATCGCCGAGGGGCTCGCGCCCGACGGGCTCGAGTCGGCCGCCTCGTTCCTGTTCGATGACCTGCCGGGCCCGACAGCGGCGTTCCCGGATGGGGCGTGGGTGGTGCTCACCGAGGCGCGTCGGACGCGCTCGCGTGCGCGCGCGGCCCACGACGACGCCGAGGCGCTGGCGGAGGCGCTGCGATGGCCCGGCCCGCACGTCGTACGCCCGTTGGAGGAGGCGCTCGGCGGTCTGACCCAGTTGCACCTGTCGGCCTTCACGGAGGGCGATGACCTCCAGCTCCGATCGTGGGGCGCCGCTGCGGCCAGCCCGACGGAGCTCACCGAGCAACTCCGAGGCCTGCACGCGCTGGACTACCGGCTCGTGGTCACGGCGCACGGGCACGGCTCGCTCGCGCGGGCCCGCGAGGTGCTCGGCGATCTCGAGGTGGAGTTGGAGGAGTCGGCGCTCACATCGGGTTTCGTGTTCGGTCCTGGCAAGGTCGCGGTGCTCACCGAAGAGGACCTCTTCGGGGCGAGGCGGTTCACGCGCGAGGCTCCCCGGTTCACCGCGCGACGAAGCGACGGGGTGGCCGACGAGCTGACCCCCGGGGATTTTGCCGTCCACCGGATCCACGGCGTCGGCCGCTACACGGGGATCGTGCACCGGGCGCTCGCCGGCTCCGAACGCGACTATCTCGTGCTGGAGTACGCGAAGGGCGACAAGCTCTACGTGCCCTCCGACGCGGTGGGCATGGTGGCCCGCTACATCGGCGGCGACGTGCCGCGGGTGCATCGCATGGGCGGCACGGACTGGGCTCGTGCGACGGCCAAGGTCAAGCGCGCGGTCCGCGACATGGCGGGCGAGCTGGTGCGTCTCTACACCGTGCGGATGTCCGTGCCGGGATACGCGTTCGGCCCCGACACGCCGTGGCAGCGCGAGCTGGAGGACGCGTTCCCCTACGAGGAGACGCCCGATCAATTGCGGGTGATCGAGGACGTCAAGCGCGACATGGAGCTGCCCGTCCCGATGGACCGGCTGCTCTGCGGCGACGTCGGATTCGGCAAGACGGAGGTCGCGGTGCGCGCGGCGTGCAAGGCGGTCATGAGCGGCAAGCAGGTCGCGGTGCTCGTGCCGACGACGCTCCTCGCGGAGCAGCACCTCCTGACGTTCCGCGAACGGTTCGCGCCGTTCCCGGTGACGGTTCGGATGCTCTCGCGATTCGTCGACGCCGACGAGCAGGACGTCGTGATCGGCGACATCGCCTCGGGCAAGGTCGACATCGTCATCGGGACGCACCGGCTGCTCGGCAGCGATGTGCGCTTCGCCGACCTCGGCCTGCTGGTGGTCGACGAAGAACAGCGCTTCGGGGTCTCCCACAAGGAGCGACTGAAGAAGATGCGGGCCCACGTCGACGTGCTCACGATGACGGCGACCCCGATCCCACGCACGCTCGAGATGGCGCTGGCCGGGATCCGCCAGATGAGCACGATCGATACGCCGCCGGAGGACCGTCAGCCCGTGCGGACGTTCGTCGGGTCCTTCGACGACGACCTTGCGATCGGGGCCGTCCGTCGCGAGCTGCTCCGGGAGGGCCAGATCTTCTGGGTGCACAACAGGGTCGCCACGATCGATCGCGAGGCGGGCCGACTCCAGCAACTGTTGCCCGATGCGCGGATCGTGGTGGCGCACGGGCAGATGGACGAGGACCAACTCGAACGTCAGATGGTCCGGTTCTGGGAGCGGGACGCCGATATCCTCGTGTGCACGACGATCATCGAGTCCGGCTTGGACGTGCCGAACGCCAACACGCTGGTCGTCGATCGGGCCGACATGCTCGGTCTGGCGCAGCTCTACCAGTTGCGGGGCCGGGTCGGCCGCTCCGCGGAAAGAGCGTTCGCGTACTTCTTCTTCCCCGAGCATCGGGAGATGACCGAGGAGGCGCATCTGCGCCTGGCGACGATCGCGAAGCACCAAGCGCTCGGGTCGGGGTTCAAGATCGCACTGCGTGACCTCGAGATCCGCGGTGCCGGCAACATGCTCGGCGCCGAACAAAGCGGCCATATCGCCTCGGTGGGGTTCGACGCGTACGCGCGCATCCTGGCCGAGTCGGTCAACGAGCTTCGCGGCGCCCCGGTCGAGCAGGAAGCGGAGCTGCGGATCGACCTAGCCGTGAAGGCCTTCATCCCGCCGGGGTGGCTCGCCCAGGAGGCCCTGCGGCTGGAGCTGTACCGACGGATCGGCATGGCGCGCGACCACGAGGGCCTCGCGATGATCCGCGACGAGACCGCCGACCGCTTCGGCGCGTTGCCCGATCCGGTCGAGGTGCTGTTCGCGATCGGGTCGCTGCGCCTGACGGCGCAGGCACTCGGCGTCCAGGAGATCACCACGTACCGAGAGCAGGTCCGGATCAAGCCGGTCACGTTGTCGGAGGTCGTGGAGCTCGGCCTGTCGGCGGTGATCAAAGGGGCGACGTTCGCGGAGCCCACGCGCACCCTCAACCTCGTGCCGGAGCGCGTCTTCGGCGTCGATCTCGTCCGGTGGGTGGAGTCACGGCTGCGACAGGCGGTGGGGGAGCCGACCGATCCCGGGCTGCCGCCGCTGGCCGCCGCAACGCCGCCCGCCTCGTAGACTTCTCCGCATGCATCCCCCCAAACGATCCTTCTTGCGTGCCCTGGTGCCCGTCGTCGTGCTCGTGGTCCTGGCGACCGCGTGCTCGGACAACACCCCCGCCCCCGACGCCGCGGCCTCCGTCGGCGGCAGCGACATCACCATGGCGCAGCTGGCCAGCACCGCGGCGGTGTTCCAGAGCATCGCCTCGCTGCAGCAGTCCACCTGCGGTCAGGTCGACGGTCCGACCGACACGCAGACGGCCGCCTGCAACCGGTTCTCGCTCGGCGCGATGATCCAGTTCCGCATGGCCGAGTCCTACGCGGCAGCCAACGGCATCACCGTCGATGACGCCGATGTGCAGAAGACTCTCGACTCCTTCCAGAAGAACGTCGGCGCGGATGTCCTGTCGGCGCAGCTCACGGCGAGCAACGCCACGCTCGACGACGTGCGCGAACTGGTTCGCCTGTCCCTCGTCCAGGAGGCGGTCGCCAAGGCGGTGACGGCGGCGCAGCTGGGGGAGGCCGAGCTCCAGAAGCGCTACCACCAGCAGATCGCCGACTACACGACGCTGCACGTTGACCACATCCTGGTCGACTCCGAGGCGAAGGCCCAGGCGATCTACGACCAGGTCACGGCGCCCGGGTTCACCCTCGCCGATTTCCAAGCGCTGGCCAAAAAGGAATCCACCGACCCCAATGCGCCCCAGGACGGCGGCGAGCTCACCTTGCCCGCCGGCCAACTCGTAAGCGAGTTCGCCGATGCCGCGCTCGCGCTGAAGGACGGCGAGATCTCCCAGCCTGTGCAGACGCAGTACGGCTGGCACGTCATCTGGAAGCTCGGCGAGCAGGTCATGCCCTTCGATCAGGCTCGCGACCAGATCCTGCAGGGCGCGCAGGTCGACGAGTTCGGCGCCTGGATGCGTCAGCAGAACGCCGACGGCCAGATCAGCGTCGATCCGAGCTTCGGTCGCTTCGACGACCAGCAACTCCAGGTCGTGCGGATCACGAGCACCGATCCGAGCGCCACCGTGTCGCCGTCGGTCGATGCGGTGAATGGCGTCCCCGCCTCGCCGTGAGCGAGCCGCCCGCGGACGGGCCGGTGCCGGCGTCGCAGGCCGGACAGCGGGTCCTCGACCTGATCCGGGTGCAGGCGCGCCTGCGTGAGCCCGGCGGGTGTCCCTGGGACCAGGAACAGACGCATCGGACGCTCGCGCGCCATCTGCTGGAGGAGACGCACGAGCTGCTCGAGGCGATCGACGCCGGCGATGACGCCGGGCTGCGCGACGAGTTGGGCGATCTGCTCCTGCAGGTGACCTTCCATGCGCAGATCGCGGCCGACGATGGCCGGTGGGACATCGACGACGTCGCCGAGGGACTCGTCGCAAAGCTGGTCCACCGACATCCGCACGTGTTCGGCGATGTCGAGGTCGCCGATGCCGACGAAGTGCTTGTGAACTGGGAGCGACTCAAGGCGGAGGAGACCGGCGGGCGCAAGGCGGTCGACGCCGACATCCCGGCGTCCCTGCCGGCCCTCGCCCGGGCGGGAAAGGTGCAGCGCCGCGCGGCCGGGTGGGGTTTCACCTGGCGAAGCGTCACGCAGGCGCTCGCCAAGCTCGACGAGGAGGTCGCGGAACTGGCAGACGTCGTCGACGATCCGGATCGAGCCGAGGAGGAGCTGGGCGACGTGCTCCTCGCCGTCGTCGGGGTGTCGCGGATGCTCGGTGTCGATGCCGAATCCGCGCTGCGACGTGCGACGACCAGGTTCGCCGTGCGCGCGGAAGACACTCTCGCACTCGCGAAGCAGCGCGGGCTCGATCCGGCGGCGCTGGCCGACGACGAGCTGCTTGCGTTGTACGCCGAGGCCAAGGGCGCCGCGTCATGACGGAGGAGCTGGCTCGCATCGTCGCGATGGAGCGATGGGTGGAGGAGGCGACCGCCACGCGCGTCGAACCGTGGCGCTTTGGCTCGGCCATCTTCACCGATGACTTTCCCGGGCGCTACGACAGCAACTTCCTCCGCGTGGAGCGGCCGATCGGGTCGGCGACCCCGACGGAGCTCGCCGCCGAGGCGGACCGGTTGCTGGCGGGCCTCGGCCACCGCGAGGTGGTCGTGGAGGACGCCGACGCCGGCACCCGCCTCGCGGCCGGCTTCCGGGAGCTCGGCTATCTCGTCGAGCGCCTCGTGTACATGGTGTTCCGAACGCGGTCGCCCGAGACGCCGGCGCTGGCGGTGCGCGAGGTGAGCCCGCAGCTCTTGCGCCCGACGTTGCTCGCCACCAACCTTGCCATCGACGGCATGTCGCAGGCTGACGCCGAGATGCTGGCCGACTTCCGCCCGGTGTCGGCCGAGCGGGCGGGCACGCGGTACTTCGCCGTCGAGCTCGACGGCGTGATCGCCTCCTACTGTGAGCTGTACCTGCACGACGGTGCCGCGCAGGTGGAGGATGTCAACACCCTCGTGGCGTTCCGCAATCGCGGCGCCGGCCGGGCGGTCGTGCGGGGCGCGATCGCCGCCGCACATGCGGCGGGGGCCGATCTCGTCTGGATCGTCGCCGACGCCGACGACTGGCCACAACAGCTGTACGCCAAGCTCGGGTTCGAGGCGATCGGTGGCTCCTGGCAGTTCACGAAGATGGCCCCCCAGCACCGGAAGATGCAGGGCGCGGCGGCATCTGCCCCCTAGAATCACCCCACATGTCCGGCATCGAGCAGGTCCGCGCGCGCGCGATCTTGGATTCGCGCGGCAATCCGACGGTCGAGGTCGACGTGCTCCTCGACGACGGTGCCTTCGGGCGGGCGGCGGTGCCGAGCGGCGCCTCCACGGGGGAGTATGAGGCGCGAGAGCTGCGCGACGGCGATCCCGCTCGATACGGAGGCAAGGGCGTCTCGGGCGCGGTCGCCAACGTCCGGGGGCCGATCGCCGCGGCGATCGCCGGCATGGACGCGTTCGAACAGCGCGGCGTCGACCGGGCGCTGATCGACCTCGACGGCACGCCCAACAAGGACGCACTCGGCGCGAACGCGATCCTCGGCGTGTCGCTCGCCGTCGCTCGCGCCGCGGCCGAGAGCGCCGGCCAACCGCTGTACCGCTACCTGGGCGGTCCGAACGCCCACCTACTGCCCACCCCGATGATGAACGTGATCAACGGCGGCGTGCACGCCGACAACGAGTTGGACCTGCAGGAGTTCATGGTGATGCCGGTCGGCGCGGCCTCGTTCTCAGAGGGCCTGCGTTGGGGGGCCGAATGCTTCCATGCGCTCCACGGCCTCTTGAAGGACAAGGGCCTCGCCACCGGCGTCGGCGACGAAGGAGGATTCGCCCCTGCGCTGTCGACCGGCGCCGAGGCGTGCGAGCTGCTGGTGCAGGCGATCGAGGTCGCCGGGCTGGAACCGGGCACCGAGATGGCGATCGCCCTGGATCCGGCATCCAGCGAGTTCTACCGCGACGGCGCCTACCGCCTCGAGGGCGCGCAGCGGAGCGCGGAGGACATGATCGCGTACTGGACCGCCCTCTTGGACCGGTTCCCGATCGTGTCGATCGAGGACGGGTGCGCCGAGGACGATTGGGATGGATGGACCGGGCTCGTCGCGGCGCTGGGTGACCGCACGCAGCTCGTCGGCGACGACCTCTTCGTCACGAACACCGAGCGCCTCGAGCGCGGGATCCGCGAGTCGGCGGCGAACGCGATCCTGATAAAGGTGAACCAGATCGGCACGTTGACCGAGACGGTGGACGCGATCGCCCTCGCGCAGCGCTCCGGGTTCGGCGTCGTGATCAGCCACCGCAGTGGCGAGACCGAGGACACGACGATCGCCGACCTCGCGGTCGCCACCAACGCGGGGCAGATCAAGACCGGTGCGCCGAGTCGCGGTGAGCGCACGGCGAAGTACAACCAGCTCCTACGGATCGAGGAGGAGCTCGGCGAGACGGCCCGCTACGCGGGCGGCGCCCTCCTGTCGGGCCGACCACCGGGTGGTGGCGGGGCGCCATGAGCGCACGGGCCACGGCGACTTCCCCCGCCGCAGCCCCGGGGGAGAAGCAGACGAAGGGCGCTCGGCTGACGCCGCGCGCCTCGATCCTGGCGTTCGTGGTCTTCGTGGCGGCGATCTTCGCGGTCGCTCCGGCACGCGCGTTCCTCGAACAGCGCTCGCAGCAGGACCAGCTCGCCCAGCAGGTGAGCGAGTTGCAGCGCGAGAACGACGCGCTGCAGCAGCGCCTCGACGATCTGAGCGACCCCGCGCATCTCGAGCGCCTGGCGCGGGAGTGCCTGGGGTTGGTCGACCCGGGCGAGATCGCGTTCGTCCCGATCCAGCGTGGAACGGCGCCGATCCCGCCTTCCTGCGACTAGTCGGCCGTGAAGCGGATCTCCGTCGCCTCGCAGACCCACTCGTAGCCGATGCGCCGATAGATCGCGTTCGAGGTGGGGTTCGCCAGATCGGTGTGCAGGTAACAGCGCGTGGCGCCGTGAGCGAGGGCTTCCGCGCTCGCGTGGGCGACGAGCGCAGTCGCGTATCCACGGCCGCGCAACGCGGGCGGCGTGTAGACGGGGCCGATGCGGGCGCCTTCGGGTGGGGCGAGGCTCGCACCGGTCAACGACACGACCGCGCCGTCGGCCTCCCAGAACCAGTAGCCGTTCTCAGCGAGCAGCGCGTCGATGCGCCGACGGACCGCCGCATCGTCCCCGACGTGGTCCGGCACCGCCTCGGCGAGGAACGCTTCGTGCCAGTCGAGGACGAGCGCGAGGTCATCGGCGTCGGCGAGCCGGGGCCGTCCGTCCGCCGACCCCTGGTCACGGACCGTCGTCAGCTCGTAGATCCCCTGCCGGTTGATCGTTCGGTGATCGCCCCCGTGTCGGGCGCACCATGCGTCGGCGAACGCGTGCGCCTCGACGATGCCGCCGACGACGCCGGGCGGACGGACGTCCGCGTCGCCGATCGCATCGACGAGCACATCCACCACCCCCGGGGTCGCCGGTTCGGCCAGCACGATGTTGTGCGGCGCCGTCTGCATCGCCGCGCCGACGGTCTCCCCGTTGTCCTCGACGCTCCACAGGTGAAACTCGGGGTAGGTGGTCGGATGTCGTTGCAGGGTGTCGAGGAGCGCGAGGTACAGGTTGTGGCGCGCCGGCGCACGCAGCAGGTATGGCAGCACGCGACCGGCGTAGACGGCCGGGTCCTCGACGCGCTGCATGTCCATCTCGGCGATGCTACGGGCTTCAGCCGGGAGCCGCGGGAGGGTCTCCGGTTGGCGCCGTGGCAAGCCCTATCTGGGCGTATCGCGGCCTGGGGGCTCACAGCCGCATTGACGTGCGGGTTCCCTCTCCCGCACACTTGGCCCCTCCCTCGGGACGAACTCGGGGATGAACGGGAGGAGAGCCAGATCGCTATCGAGGTTGGCGCCACGATCCAAGCGACCGTCGCGCGCATCGAGAACTACGGCGCGTTCCTGCAGCTCGAAGACGGCCGCATGGGGCTGGTCCACATCTCCGAGATCGACCGGAACTACGTGAAGGACGTCCGGGAGCATCTCCGGGAAGGGGACACGGTCGAGGCGAAGGTCGTCGCGATCAAGGACGACGGCAAGATCGACCTCTCGATCAAGGCGCTCCAGGACCCAGCGCCCCCCGTCCCTCGCGACGCGGTTCCGACCCGGAGTTCGAGACGATGCTGAAGAAGTTCATGCGGCAGAGCGAAGAGCGCCAGGTGGACTTCCGCCGGGCCACCGAGCACAAGCGCAAGTAGCCGGGGCGCGATGCCGCCCGAATTGCGTGCCGCCGACCTGGACACGGTGCGGGCGCAACTGGGTCGCGAGCCGACGACCGCCTTCGACGTCGTCGCCCGCTGCGGATCTGGGCACCCCTTGGTGATCCGGAACCAGCCGCTCGACGCCCGCGGCGATCCCTTCCCCACGACCTTCTGGCTGACCTGTCCCGACGCGGTGAAGGCCGTGTCGCGGATCGAGTCGGCGGGATGGATCGCTCGACTCAACGAGCGGTTCGAAGACGACGCCGCGTTCCGCGCCGATGTGGAACGCGCCCACGCCGAGGCGGCCGAGGAGCGCGAGCGGTTGTTGCCCGGGGCTCGGGACCAGGGAGGCGTCGGCGGCACACGACGGGGCGTGAAGTGCCTGCACGCGCACTACGCCAACCACCTCGCGGGCGGTGACGACGTCGTCGGCGCGTGGGTGGCCGAGCGGGTCGAGCCGATCCACTCGGGGGACGCCTCGGGCGAACGCATCGCGGTGGTCGATCAGGGCACGCACTCGTGCCGCCTGCTCGTGGTCGAGCGCCGTGCCGACGATGCGCTCCAGGAGCTCGCCGAGGACATGATCATCACGAAGCTCGGACAGGGCGTCGACGCCACGGGGGCCCTGGATGCAGAGGCGCTGGCGCGAACCGAGAGGGTTCTGGCCCGATACTGCCGCCGCGCGCGGGCGCTCGGCGCGCACAGGATCCGCGTGGCGGCCACCAGCGCGGTGCGCGATGCCTCGAACAGGGACGCGTTCGTCGCGATGGTCCGACGCCACGCGGACACCGACCCCGAGGTGATCGCCGGCGAAGAGGAGGCGAGGCTCGCCTTCTTGGGTGGTACCCGCGGGCTGCCGGCGGAGGACGGACCCTTCCTGCTGGTCGACATCGGGGGCGGATCGACCGAGTTCGTCGTCGGCCGCGAGCCCGGGCGGGCCGACCGAGCCACGAGCACGCAGATGGGGTCGGTGCGGCTGACGGAGCGGCACCTGCATCGCGATCCGCCCACCCCCGACGAGATCGAGGCCGTTCGGCAGGCGGTGAGCGGCGTCCTAAGCGCGGCCGAGGTGGCGGTCCCTGAGATCCACACCGCGCGCACCTTCGTCTCGGTGGCCGGCACCGCGACCACGATCCAGGCGATCGCCCTGGGCCTGGATCGCTACGACCCCGACGCGACCCACCGGTCGTGGCTGCGTCGCGTCGACGCCGAGAAAGTCCTGGCCGACCTCGCGGCCATGACCAATGTGGAGCGCTCGGCGATCCCCGTCATGGCGCCGGGGCGAGGCGACGTGATCGTGGCGGGCGCCGTCATCCTGACCGAGACGATGCGACGTTTCGGGTTCGATCGCACCCTTGTCTCCGAGACGGACATCCTGTGGGGCCTGGCCCTGGACACGCTCGGCGTCCGGTAACCTGACCGCCCCATGCCGAGCAAGTCCCGCGATCGACACCTGGCCAAGAACGCCGAACGACGACGCCTGGAGCGCACTCGGGCCAAGCGATCCAAGCAGGCCGCGCTCGGCGTCGGCGGCGTCATCGCGGCCGTGTTGCTGATCCTCGTCGGCATCGGCATCCTGTCCCGCGACAGCCAGCGGGCGACCGAGGCAACCCCGTCCCCGTCGGTGTCGGCTCCGGGCGGATCGTCCTCGCCCACGAAGACCGGCACCGTCACCCCCCAGGGAAGCCCGGCCGACACGGTCGCGTGCGGGGCGGACGTGCCGGCGGCCGCCGCGAAGCCGAAGCCACAGTTCGATCGAGCCCCGACGCCCGACGAGGTGCTGAAGAAGGACACGACCTACACCGCCGTGATCGAGACGTCCTGCGGCACCATCAAGGTGGAGCTCGACGACAAGGCGGCCCCACAGACGGTCGCGAGCTTCGTCTTCCTCGCCGAGCAGGGGTACTTCGACGGCCAGTTCGTCACGCGCGTCGTCGATTCGATCGACGTGGTGCAGGCCGGCGACCCCACGGGCACCGGTGGGGGTGGGCCAGGCTATGCCATCCCGGACGAGCTCGGCGCCAAGGTCCACTACGCGCCGGGCACGATCGCGATGGCCAACTCGGGTCCGAACACCGGCGGCAGCCAGTTCTTCCTGATCAGCGGGCCGGAGGGTGCGAACCTCGACGGCAACCCGAGCTACACGATCTTCGGGCAGATCACGGAGGGGCTCGACGTCGCCAAGCAGATCAACGGCTTCATGAAGACTCATGACGGCAGCTACGACGGACCGCCGACGGAGGCGGTCTACATCGACAAGGTGACGATCGAGCAGACGAAGACGCCGCCGGCCTCGCCGTCGCCCAGTTCGAGCGGCTGAGGTCTACAGCCGCTCGACGTGCGGCTCGTCGATCCCCACCGTGGCCCCCCGCGCATCGAACACGAGCGCTGCCGCCCGGACGATCGCGTGCAGATCGATCTGGGGATGCGGCGTCAGCAGCACCACGGCGTCGACGTGGGCGACCGTCGCGGCGTCGGGCGTCACGGAACGCAGCTCCTCGCCAGCGATGGTGACCGCTGGCACCATCGGGTCGTGGAAGGAGATGCGCGCACCCTTGGCGGCGAGTCGCTCCAGGACGGTGACCGACGGCGAGCCCCGCAGGTCGTCGACGCCCGCCTTGAATGCCACGCCGATCCCGAGCACGCGCGAGCCGTTGACCGCCTTGCCCGCACGATTGAGGGCCTCCGCGACCCGTGTCGCCACGTACTCGGGCATGCGGTTGTTCACCTCGTTCGCATGCTCGATGAACCCAACCCGGTAGCCGAGCTGCTGCCCCGCGCGCCAGGACAGGTAGGTCGGGTCGATCGCGATGCAGTGGCCGCCCACGCCCGGTCCGGGCCAGAACGCCTGGTACCCGAATGGCTTGGTGGCCGCCGCGTGCAGGGCCTCCCAGATGTCGACCCCGAGGTCTTTGGCCATCACCGCCAGCTCGTTGACGAGCGCGATGTTCACCTGACGGTACGTGTTCTCGATCAGCTTCGCCATCTCGGCCTCGCGCGGGCTCGAGGTGACCGCGATCGAGTGCACGATCGGCGCGTAGAACGACACCGCCAGGTCGCGACAGCGCTCGGTCAGCCCACTCACGATCTTCGGTGTGTCCTGGATCTGATGGTGGCTCTGGCCGGGGTCGATGCGCTCGGGGGAGTAGCCGAGTGCGAAGTCGACGCCCGCCACGAGTCCGCCGGTTTCGAGGATCGGGCGCAGATACTCCTCCGTCGTGCCCGGCCATGTCGTGGACTCGAGGATGACGAGCATCCCGGGGCGCAGCTGCGCGGCGACGGCGGCCGCGGCGTCGCCGACCATCGATAGGTCGGGAGCGCCATCGGCCAACGGCGTCGGCAGGCAGAGCACGACGATGTCCGCGGCTGCCAGGGCTCGTGGATCCTCCGCATACGTGACTCGATCGAGCGAGGTCAGTTCCGAGGCAAGGATGTCGGCCAGATAGGAGCGCCCGGCGCGGAGCGCGGCGATCTTGTCCGCGTCGGTGTCGAATCCGATCGCCGGGTACCCGGCGCGTCGGATCGCGACGAGCAACGGCAGGCCGACGTAGCCCAACCCAACCACCGCGACGACGGCTTCGCGCTCGCGGATCGTGCCTGCGAGCCGTTCGAGTGGATCGAGGTCTGGTGGGGAAACGAGGTCCATCGGGCTCCAGCCGGTCGGACGGTCAGGGTACCGCCGGCGTCGCCGGCGCCGCAACGGGGTCGGCGAGCCAGGCATCGATCGCCTGGCCCAGCTCCCGCCGCAACGCCTCCTCGGCGAAGCTGGCATCGACCGCGGCGCGCGCGATCGCCGCGAGGTCGTTGTCGTCCAGCGACCATGCCCCGCGCGCCGCGACGTACACCTCGGTGAGCCACCCACCGAACATCTCGGGATCGTCGCTGTTGAGGGTGACGACGACGTCCGCGTCGCGAAGCGCGGGGAAGGGATGGGACGCCAGGTCCGGATACGAGCCCGTTGCCACATTCGAGATCGGGCTGACCTCCAGCGGCACGCGTCGTCGCGCGAGCTCTGTGACGAGGGCCGGGTCCTCGATCGCACGGACCCCGTGGCCGATCCGATCCGGCCGGTAGTGCTCCAGGGTGGCCCACACGTTGTCAGGCCCCGCCCATTCGCCCGCGTGTGGCACGCTCTTCAGCCCGGCGGCAGCGGCTGCGCGGAAGTGCCGTGCGAACGGTTCGATGCCTGTGCGCTCGCTGCCGGCGCAACCCAGCGCGACCACGCCGCGGCCCGCATACCGAAGTGCGACCTCCAGCGTGCGGTCGGCGTCGTCCATCCCGGCGTCGCGCACGATGTCGGGGCACAGCCGCACCGTGACGCCGTGCGCGCGTTCGCCGGCCGCGAGCCCGTCCAGGACCGCCTCGATCGGACCGTGCCAATCGCCGCCCAATCGCCGCGCGTGGTTCCCGGGACTGAACACGGCCTCCGCGTAGCGGACACCCGTCGCGGCCAGGTCGCCGCAGAACTCGTCGGCGATCCGCCGGAAGTCTTCGAGCGAGGTGAGCAGGCGACAGAGCTCGAGGTAGTTGCCGATGAAGTCCAGCGGTCCCTCGAACGTCCAGCGGTCCTGCCCCAGGCCGTGCGGCAACGGCGTACCGTCGCGGGCGGCGAGCTCCCTGAGGGTGTCGATCCGCACGCTGCCCTCCAGGTGGATGTGCAGCTCCGCCTTCGGCAGGGATCGGAGATCGCGCATCCCTCGATGGTAGTCGCGCCGGCCGCGTAGCCTGGATCGATGGCTCGCTACACGTACGGCGATTCGGTGTTGGCGGGCGATCGCCTGGCGCTGGTGGCCCGGCTGTTCGCTCCGACCAGCGAGGCGTTCCTGCGAGCGGCGGCGCCGAGCGAGCCCGAGGTGGCGATCGACCTTGGCTGCGGGCCGGGGCGCACGACGCAGCTCGTGCATGAAACAGCACGGGCGCGACGCACGATCGGCATCGACCGCTCTGAGGTCTTCGCGCGGCGGGCGCACGGCGACGTGCCCGGTCTCGCGTTCGTCACGGCAGATGTCGCGACGGGGTCGTTGCCGGTCGCACGGGCCGACCTTGTCTACGCGCGGCTCCTGCTGGCCCACCTCGTCGAACCGATCGCGGTCGTGGGCCGATGGTCAACCATAGTGACCATCGGCGGTCGCGTCCTGGTTGACGACCTCGAGGCGATCGACACCGACGACGATGTCTTCCGGGAGTATCTCGATGACGTGGCCCTCGCGGTGATCCGCGCGCAGGGGGGCGCGCTCTTCGTCGGGCCGCCGCTGCACGAGGCGCCCGATCCCCCCGGCGTCGAGCGCGTGCACGATCGGGTGGCGGCCTTCACGCCACCCGCGATCGAGACCGCGCGGGTGTTCGCGATGAACCTGGCGGTGCTGGCCGATCGTGGCGAGGTCGCCGCGTGCCCCTCGCTCGCGGCCGCCCTGGATGCGATCGCGACCGGGACTCGCGCGGCCGAGCCCGTGCGCTGGCGCGTGCGGCAGCTGGCGTGGGAGCGGAGCCGCTAGGCTCCGGCGATGCACGCAAACCTGATCGCGGGCGACTGGGTCGAGGCCCCCGCCGCCGTCGAGGATCGCAATCCCTCCGATCTATCCGACGTGATCGGTGAGTACGCGTCGGCCGACGCCGCGCAGACCGACGCCGCGATCGATGCCGCCGTCGCGGCGGCGCCGGGCTGGGCCGCGGCGACACCGCAGGAACGGAGCGCGGCGCTTGGAGACCGTCGGGCTCGAGCTCGCCGCGAGGGCCGAGGAGCTCGGGGAGCAACTCTCTCGGGAGGAAGGGAAGCCGCGGGCCGAGGGGATCGGGGAGGTGCAACGCGCGTCCCAGATCTTCCGGTTCTTCGCGGGCGAGGCGCTCCGCGTGCCGGGCGAGCACGTCCGCAGCGTGCGCCCGGGCGTCGACGTCGACATCCTGCGCGAGCCGCTCGGGGTGGTCGGCATCATCACGCCGTGGAACTTCCCGATCGCGATCCCGGCGTGGAAGATCGCACCTGCGCTGGCGTACGGGTGCACGGTCGTGTGCAAGCCCGCCGAACTGGTCCCCGCAAGCGCGTGGTCCCTGGCCGAGATCATCTCGCGCTCCGGCGCGCCCGAGGGCGTGTGCAACCTGGTGATCGGGCCGGGCCGGGTGGTCGGCGAGCGGCTGGTGCACGATCCGCGCGTGCGCGGCGTCACGTTCACCGGCTCTCAGGCTGTCGGCGCCGGCGTCGCGACGGGGCTGGCCGCGCGGTTCGGTCGCGCCCAGCTCGAGATGGGCGGCAAGAATCCGCTCGTGATCCTCGACGACGCCGACCTCGACGTCGCGGTGGACTGCGCGATCCAGGGGGCGTTCTATCAGACCGGACAGCGGTGCACGGCGAGCAGCCGGCTGATCGCGACGTCGGGCATCCACGATCGCTTCGTGGAGGCGACCGTCGAGCGCATGCGCGCGCTCCAGGTGGGTCACGCCCTCGCGCCGGGCACGCAGATCGGTCCGGTGGTCTCGGCCGACCAGCTCGCGCAGGATGAGGACTACCTCGCGGTGGGGGCCGAGGAGGGCGCCGAGCTCGCGTTCGGCGGGCGGCGACTCGAGCGCGATACCGAGGGCTATTACCTGGAGCCCGCGCTGCTCGTCGAGACGCGCAACGACATGCGTGTGAATCGCGAGGAGATCTTCGGGCCGATCGCGACCGTCGTGCGCGCCGAGGATCCCGAGCACGCCCTCGCGCTCGCCAACGACACCGAGTTCGGATTGTCGGCCGGCGTGTGCACGACCTCGTTGCGGCACGCCGCACGCTTCCGCGACGCCTTGCAGGCCGGGATCGTGACGGTCAACCTGCCGACCGCGGGGGTGGACTACCACGTGCCGTTCGGCGGCACGAAGGGGTCCTCGAGCGGCACGCGGGAGCAGGGCCGCTACGCGGTCGAGTTCTTCACGACGGTCAAGACGGCCTACGTGCGGCCGTGAGTGCCTGGGACGTTGACCCCGTCCGCAAGCCCCGGGTAGCCTGCGGCGCGTCGTGACCGTCGACGCCCTCGCGCCCGTCGTCTTCCTCGCCGCAGCCCTCCTCGTGCTCGCCGGTGTGGTCAAGGTGGTCCGCCCGCGCGCGACCGCGCAGGCGCTCCTGGATGCGGGATTGCCGGGGTCACGCGCGGTCGCGCGCGGGATCGGGGCCGTGGAGATCGCCACGGGTGTCTGGGCGGTCGCGGCGCCGGCCGCAGGGGGCGCGCTCGCGCTCGGGGTCGTGTACCTATCGTTCGCGGGTTTCCTGGGCTACGTGTTGGGCGTGCATCCCGAGGCCGGGTCGTGCGGGTGCGCCGGCCCGACCCCCGTGCCACCGAGCCGCCTCCATCTCGTGCTGAACGTCCTCGCGGGCGTGGCGGGTCTGGCGTATGCGACGACCATGGCGCCATCCCTCGGCGCATGGGTCGGGACGTTGGACTGGGCCGCCGCGCCGATCGTGGCCGGGCTCGCGCTCGCCGGGTGGCTCGCGGTAGTGGCGGTCACCGAGGCGCCGGCCGCGTTCCGTTCTTGGGAGCGCCCGACGCACGATCACGACGCGGAACCGCATGGCCATGATCACGCCGTCGCGGACCACGAGCTTGCGACCGCCGGCATCGGCCCCGGGCACCCGAGCCTGTGGCCGGGCACGAAGCCGGAGCCCGAGTGAGCGCGGTTCTCGACCTGGCGACGCGCGCCGTCTCGCCACGCGCGACGCGCCGCGGCAGGGTCGCCGAGGCCGCCAGCGCCCTCGCGGTCGCGCCGATCCGGTTCGCGACGCGACCGGTTTCGGCGGATGCCGTCGTGCGGAAGAGCTGCGCGAGCTGTCCGGGGGGCAGCCGCTGCTGTGGCTCCTACACCGCGTTCTGCTGCACGCTGCCCGGTGGCGACAACTTCGGATGCCCGCCGAACACGTTCGTCGGCGGTTGGTGGCAGTGCAACTACGGCGGCACGAACCTCTGCAGCACGACGAACATGCGCTACTACCTGGATTGCTCGATCAACCCGGGCGCGTCCTGCCCCGGCGGGTGCCACTGCGGCAACGACGACTGCACGAACTTCAAGACCTGTTGCGTCGTATTCCGCTACGGACAGTGCAACACGGACATCCCGTACGTGACGCCGATCCAATGCCGCTTGATCACGTGCGTGATCCCGTGTCGGATCGACTGCCTAGACTGCGACTGCTCCTCGGCCGTCGATCAGCACACGTGCCTGCACGAGGCGGGATGTCTGTGAGCGTCGGCGCCCTGACCGCGCTGGTGATCGTGGAGACGATCGTGCTCGCGCTGCTCGCCGTCGTGGTCGTATCGCTCTTGCGGAGTCACGCCGAGCTGTTGCGGCGCCTTCCCGCACCCGATGACGAGCAGGAACATCACGCGCACGGCGCGGCCGTGCCGATCGAACGGACGCCGACGCTGTCCGCCTCCATTCCGGCTCCGAAGCGACAGGCATCCGAGGCGCATGACGTGGTCGGCACGACGCTCGGCGGCGACCAGGTGGTCGTCTCGGCCGCGTCCGGCAGCG
Organism: uncultured Actinomycetes bacterium; assembly: GCA_963794065.1. Lineage (GTDB taxonomy): Bacteria > Actinomycetota > UBA4738 > UBA4738 > HRBIN12 > AC-51. The sequence goes on from CAWCDA010000042.1 coordinate 149,789, forward strand.
ACACGTTGTTCGCCTTCCTGTCGACGGGGTGCCTGACGTGTCAGACGTTCTGGGATGGACTGCGTCCGGGCGTCCGGCGACCGATGCCGGGAGACGCGCGGGTGATCGTCGTGGTCAAGGACCCGGCGTTCGAGTCGCCGTCGAAACTCGCGACGCTCGCGCCTCCCGACGTGCCCGTGATCCAGTCATCGCAGGCGTGGGAGGACTTCGGCGTCCAGATGTCGCCGTATTTCTGTTTCGTCGACGGACGCTCGGGCTCGGTCCGGTCGGAGGGCGCGGCGATGAGCTGGGAGCAGGTGTCGTCGCTGCTGACTGACGCGTTGTTTGACGAAGCGGCCGCGCGCGCCAAGGGGAGCGGATGAGTCCGGTCGTCGCCGTGGGGCTCGGGGTCGCGATCGTGGCCGGCCTCCGATCGACCTGGTCCCCGTGAGGCGTGTCGATGCTGGGGAGCATCACTCCGCTCGGGGAGCGGAGCCGCGGATCGAGGTGGTGGGTGACCGCGACGGCCTACCTCGTCGGGTCATCGGTCGGCGGCGCGCTGTTCGGCGGGATCGTGGCAGCGATCGGGGTGGCGATCGGCGTCGCGGGCTGGGCGACGAGCGCGCGGCTCGCGACGATCGCGCTCGCCTTGGTGATCGGTCTCGCGCTCGACCTCGGCGTCGGCGGTCTCCGACTGCCGAGCGTCCGCCGACAGGTCGACGAGGAGTGGCGCGGCCGCTACCGCGGCTGGGTCTGGGGGCTCGCGTTCGGGTTCCAGCTGGCCCTCGGTGTGGTCACGATCGTGACGACGTCGACCGTCTACGTCACGTGGCTGGCGGCGTTGCTGAGCGGATCGGTGGCGGGAGGAATCGCGATCGGCGCCCTGTTCGGGTTCGCACGGGCCGTGCCCGTGTTTGCGGTCGCGGGCGTGCACACCCCGCGACAGTTGCTCGGGGTGGATACGACGCTGCGGCGCTGGGCCCGCCCCGCGCGATCGGCCGCGTACGCGGCGGCGGGCGCGCTCGCAGGGGTCGCCGCGGCGGTGGCGCGATGACGCAGCTGCGTGGCCACGGGCTCGCCTTGACCGTGCGCCGGGGATGGGAGGCACGGATCTGGCTGCCCGATGCGCCGCCGCCCGCGGAGAACCGTCCGGTGATGCGCCTCGCGAACTTCGCGCTGCCGTCCACGAAGGACACGTACGCCGAGAACGTCGCCGACGAGCTTCGGCGGGGGCAGGTCGTCGCATCGCTGGTGGAGTTCGCGCCGCGGCTCGCCGATCGCGGGCTCTACGCGCCGCAGGGCGTGCCCGCGTTCGACCTTGAAGATCTCGATCCGCGCGCGGTGCAGCGTCACCTGCCGGGACGATCGGGGCTGCAGCGGTTCTTCTCCGTGCGCGGGCGTGCGTTCAGTCTGTACGTGATCGCCCGCGACGGCGACGGCTTGCGCGCCACGTTGCGGGAGCTCCATACGCAGCTGCTCGCCCTGGTGGTGGAGCCTGCGTGAGCGCGGCCGGCTGGATCGTGGCGGCGGTGCTCGGCGCTGCGCTCGTGTGGCTCGGTCTCGCGTTGTCGGGCGCGGTGCGAGAGCTCGCCACGCTTCGGGAACGGGTCGACGCGCTCGAAGGAGTCGTCGCCCCGATCCATCTCGATGGGGGGCTCCCGATCGGCAGCGCCGAACCGGCCTGGTCGCTGACCGCACCCGACGGGGCCGTGGTGCCGTCGTCGCTGCTCGAGGGCAGGCGACACCTCGTGCTGTTCGCGGACGCCGAGTGTCGCGCGTGTGACGAGGTCGTGCCCGATGTGGTCCGGGCGGCCGCGGCAGGCACGCTGCCCCCACTCGCCCTGGTCGGCCGCGGCCGCCCGGACGCGACGCCCGCGGCCTGGCGCGCCGACGACCGTGCGCGCGTGGTGGCCGGCGTCGAGCGGGACCGCGACGTGAGCGACGCGTTTCGCGTCGAGGTGAGCCCGCACGTGTTCGTGATCGACGAGGGCGACGCGGTGGTGGCCCAGGGCAGCGCCGCGACGCTCGCCGACGTCGAGGCGCTCGTGCGTGGCGCACAGGGCATCCGCATCGTTCCGGGAGCCACCGGTGGCTGACCCGATCACGCGCCGCGGTTTCGTCACGAGGGCGACCGGCCTTGCGCTCGCGAGCGTAGGGGTTGCCGCCGGGCTCGGCCGCGACCGGGCGTTCGCCCATGTGAAGCCGTCGCCGTGCCGGGTGCGTTGCGAGCCGATCAGCCGAACCGGCTGTCTGTGCGGCGGCAACCTCTACCGCTGCTCCGGGTGCGGGGATACCTTCCACGCGTGCATCGACCGGGACCGGTTCGGCTGGTTCTGTCTTCGTCGGGCGTGCTAGCTCAGATCGAGGAGCGCAGCCACACCGCGTAGTTGCTGAACGAGGGCTGGTACCGATCGAACGCGACCCGCCGCCTCGAGCCGGTGAGCGCGAGCGACGGTTCGTCGTTGGTACGGAACCTGCCGCGCGTCGCGTCGGTAAGACGCGCCGGCGCATGCCACGTCGTGCCGCCGTCGGGGGACTCGACGTACAGGATGTCGATACGAGCGCCCGCGGCGAACGGATCGCAGGCGTGCTTGGCGAGCGTGTTCCGACGGCAGCCCGCAGCGGCGACAGCGATGCCAGTGGACTCGAGCGGCAGTACCGCCGGCCCGTAGCCGTCGTCGAACCGGGTTCCGGCGATCGTGGTCTGCCACGTGAACACGGTCGACGGCGCGCCGAGCGTGACCCCGTCGAAGGTGCGCACCTCGAGGCTCGTAGCGGTGGAGTAGGCGATCGCCACGCGCGGGTCGGCCGGGTCGGCGGCGCCGCCGACGGCGGGGTAGTGCTGCCGATCGTTCGGGCTGCGGCCCGTCAGTTGGATCGGTGTCGCGCCGATGAGATCGTCTCCCCCGACCGACGACGTCAACGCCCGTTGGATGCCCGTGTCGGTGGCGATCCACGCGATCGCCACGTCGGCGCCGCTGACGCCGATGTCGGGCAGCCCCGCATAGCCTTCGCCGGCGCCGAAGGGTTTCGACGTCGTCTGCCCGATCGTGGCCTTCGTCCAGCGCCGACCGCCGTTGTCGCTGTGGGCGATGCGGATCCCGCCGTTGTCCGCCGAGGTCCACACCGCGAACAACCGACCCTCACCGATCGCGACACGCGGATAGTCGACGCGGCCGTTGGTCGGGGACAGACGCTTGCGCGCCGACCATGTCTTCCCCTGGTTGCGGCTGACGCGTATCCACAACACCCTCGGCGCGCCCGCGGCGGTATCGGCCGTAGCTGCGCTGGGTCACCCAGCTCGCGATGACCGTGTTGCCGTCGGCGGCGATCGATACGCGTTCCGCGTGGGTCGAGGTGGGACTCAGCCGCCGCGGCTTGCTCCACGACGGGGGATCCGCTCCTGCAGGGGAACGCTGCACGAACACGCCCATGTGCGGTCCATCGTCGCTCGCGCACTTCTCGGACGGCGGCGGGCAGTCGCTCGCCCAGATCGACAGCAGCTTCGAGCCCGTGGCGGCGAGCGACTTACCGGGGTTCCAGGCATAGGCGGCCGAGGCGCGGTGCGGAGCGCCGAACGTCGCCGCGAGCGAGGGCGCCGTCGTCGCCAACGCCGCCGTCACCACGGAGCCGACGACGAGCAGGCGCAGACCCCGGCGTGTCATGGCTCGGCATCGTACCCGGGGTAGCATCCCCGCAGGCCCGGGTGCCGGAACGGTAGACGGAGGCGCCTTAAAAGCGCTCGCTCGAAAGAGCGTGTGGGTTCGACTCCCACCCCGGGCACGGAACACGTACGCGGGTCGGCACCGCAAGGGTTGAGCCAGGCTCCCGTCGTTCCTCGGTAGGCTGGCGCCGTGACCGCCGACAGGCTGCGTTCCTTGTGGGACTTCGACGATCTCGGGGTGACCGAGACGCGCCTGCGAGCGCAGCTGGACGACGAGACCACCGATGCCGGGCGCGCCGAGGTCCTGAGCCAGCTCGCGCGGGTCGAGGGGTTGCGAGGCGCGTTCGACGCCGCCGATCGGCTGCTCGACGACGCGGTGGCGCTTGCGGGCGACGACGAGGTCGCCGGGGCGCGGATCGATCTCGAGCGGGGGCGCACCCGCCGGTCGAGCGGCGATCCGGAGGCCGCGCGCCCGCTATTCGACGCCGCGTTCGCGGCCACGATCGACGCCGGCCAGACCTTCATCGCGGTCGATGCGGCGCACATGGCAGCGCTCGTCGCACCCGACCGCGACGGGTTCGTCGCGTGGACCGAGCGGGGATCGAGCTGGCCGGCGGCGAACGAGGATGCCCGCTCCTGGCTCGGCCCGCTCTTCAACAACATCGGATGGGAGTACTACGAGGCGGGGGAGTTCGAGGAGGCGCTCACGGCGTTCCGGCGAGGGCTTGCGGTCCGCGAGGAGGCGTCGGAAGAAGGGCAGTCCGTCGAGATCGCCCGATATGCGGTCGGGAAGGCCCTGCGCGCTCTCGGAAGGTCCGACGAGGCGGTACCGCTGCTCGAGAGGGCTCTCGCGTGGACCGAGGCGGCGGCGCACCCGACGGCTGGTTCCACGAGGAGCTTGCCCTGGAGTACGCGGCGCTCGGTCGCGATACGGACGCAGCGTTGCAGGCGCGTGCGGCGATCCCTTTGCTCGAACGCGACGATCCCGACTTCGCGTCGGACGATGAGCGGAGCGGCGAACTCAGGAAGATCGCAGCGGCCGAGTAGCCGTGTTGGGCGCCGGTTCCCGCTCGACGTGACCTCAGAAACGCTGTCGTGACGAACGCTGCGCGGCGTTTGACCGCGGGGGTGCCCAAGAGCACAATCCGCCGATGGGAGGAACACCTGCCCGTATCCAGCGGGTCAGTGCCCTCGTCGCGATCGGAGCCGTCGCGTGCGCGATGGCGCTCGCGTTCGGGCGGATCCTGCAGGGACGGACGCCGACATACCGGCTGCTGTGCGTTGGGCTCCTCTCCGGCGTTGTCGCTTGGGCGGCCGAGCGCCGGGGGATGCTGCTCGCCACGCTTCTCAGCGCGATCGGCCTCCTGCTCGTGCTCGGCTGGGTCGTCGCGCCGCGCACACTGTGGCTCGGACTGCCGACGGTTGAAACGGTGCGCACCTTCGGCCCGCTCGCCACGCAGATCGGTGCGCAGGCGCGCGAGTACGTGTCCCCCGCCCCGGCGACACCGGCATTGCTGCTTGCGGGTGCGATCGCGGTCTGGGCGGCGATCTTCTCGTGCTACGCACTGGCCTTCCGCGCGCAGAGTCCGCTCCTGGCGCTCGTCCCGCCGCTCGCGTTGGTGGTGTTCGCCGACGGGGTCTTGGACCAGTTCTCCCGGCCGGTGTACGGCATCGGTTTCCTGGTCGCCGCCCTCGCCGTGCTGTTCGCGGACTCGGTGCGACGGCTGCGATCGTGGGGGCCCGTGTGGGGACAGGCCGGGGACGCGCGCGATCGGCTCTGGCCGGTGACCGGGCGGAACGCGCGACGTGTCGGGCTCACGGTGCTCGCGGTTGCGGTGGTCGTCCCGTGGGCCGTGCCCGGGTTCGGCGGCAGCGCGGGTCTCGGTCTCTTCTCCGTCGGCGGCGGCGGCGGTGGGATCGGGGTGAGCCCGTTCGCCTCGATCGGCGCGGTGCTCAACGATCCGTCGAGCTCGACCACGCCCGTGTTCTCGATCCGGGCGACGCGTGGTTCGTACTGGCGGATGCTGGCTCTCGACCAGTTCGACGGCACGACGTGGGGGGCCACCCCCAGCGAAGGGGCATCGATCCCACCCGGTGGTGTCATCCCCAGCCTTGCACCGGGTGGACACGAGCTCACGCAGCACGTGACGGTCGAGGGCGATTTCACCTCCCCGTGGCTCGTCGCGGCGGCGGAGCCGACCTCGATCCACGTCCACGGGAGCGTCAGCTGGCACCCCGCGTCCTCGTCGGTACAGGTCGACCCGTGGCCCGATCCCGGCGACGGCTACGTCGTCACATCCGCGCAGGAGCTGCCGACCGATGACGACCTTCGGAGCCTAGACATCATCCCCCCGAATCCGGCACTGAGTGTGCTGCCGCCCGGCATCCCATCGGCGGTGGCCGACACCGCGCACGCATGGACGGACGGCCAGCCGACGACGTTCGACGAAGTCATGTCGATCGAGCGACACCTGCGCAGCTCGCCCTTCTACTACGATCCGACGGCGTCATACCCCAACGATCCCCAGAGCTTTGCGGACGTCTTGACCACGCACGCCGGGTTCTGTCAGCACTTCGCGAGCTTGATGGCGGTGATGCTTCGCGAGCTCGACATCCCGGCGAGGGTCGGCTACGGATTCACCCCTGGGACGCACGTCGGAGATACCTGGACCGTGATGCTGTCGAACCTGCACACCTGGGTGGAGGTGTTATTCCCCGGCTATGGCTGGCTGACGTTCGAACCCACGCCTGGTGGTGGTTTCGGCGACCCCTCGGCAGCCTCATACGACCACATCGCCACAGGTCCTGGCCCGGGGGACACCTGCAAGAAACCGGGCGGATGCGGCCCCGGGGGTGGGAGTGTCACGCCGACCCCGCCCCCGATTGAGACTCCGACTCCCACCCAGTCCGTGTCTGTGAACGGCGGGGAGGACGAGACGGGATCCGGCTCGCAGGCTCCCGGCCCTGGGTCTCGATCCGGCGGCGGGATCCGTTCGGCGCTCGGCGTGGCGATCCTCCTCGTTGCCATCGCGATCGGCATCCCGCTCCTTCGTCAGGCGCGCCGCGATCGCCGCCTTCGCGGCGCACGTGACCCGCGGAGCTCGATCTTGGTCACATACGAGATCTTCGCGGAACGAGCCGGAGCACTCGGCTGGCGTCGAAAACCGCACGAGACCGTCGATGAGTTCCGCCGCCGCCTCGCGGGGCGAGTGTTGGGGAGCGATCGCGATCCCGCGATGGATGTCCTCGCCGCCACCGTGGTGAAGGCGGCCTACGGGCGACGCGCGCCCGACAGCGACGACGCGCTTGTGGTGGCGGCCAGCGCCTCCTCGGTATTGGCGCGGCTTCGCGACGCGACGTCGTGGCCTCGACGCCTCCTCGGCGCGTACCGCTGATCGCGATCCGTCGGCACGGGTCAGGGCTAGACGTCGTTGACGGGCGGGACGTCGATCACGATCCGCTCGGCCTGTCCACCGTCGAGCTCCCAGTCGCGCAACGCCTCGACGGCTTTGATCACGAGCGCGGCGCCGCCGAGCGCCTCGAGCCAGCGGAACAGCGGGTGCCGGCGCAGAAGGGGGATCCGGAACAAGAGCGGCACCGAGATGATCACACCGGTCGCCAGCAGCCGGCGGAATCGCGCTCCCGCCGGCGACGCCAGGAACGCACGCGCCTGATCCCGGGTCAGCACGACCTTCGGTCCGATCGTTCCCATGGCCCGAGTCTACGGTTGCCGGCCGGAACGCAGCCCGCCTGGGGCCTATCGGTCGTAGGTCCGTCGGATGCGCCGGCACCTCGCGCGGCGGACGCCCGAAGACTCGGATCCGCTCGCCCGACGCCGACGTCCGGGCCCCGTCAGGGGGGCATGGATTGTGCCCAATCCGCCCGATTCCCACGTGACTACAGCGGCGGATACTCCATCGAACAACGCCTGTTCCTGGAGAGGCCGGCGGTCCGAGGAGAGGTATCACGATGAGGCGAACGTTCCGCAGATGTATCGGCTCGTCCGTCGTCGTCATGCTCGTGACGGCCACCACGGCGCTGGTCATGGCCGCTCCGGCCGCAGCGACCGACTCCTACGATCCCGCGGCCGACGTCAACTCGATGAGCCGCACCACCGCCTACACCGGCGTCACGGACTGGTGGGACGCGGGCTTGACCGGCGCTGGCGTCGACGTCGCCGTGATCGACACGGGCGTGATGCCGGTCGACGGTCTCGCGACGCCCGGCAAGATCGTCTACGGGCCCGACCTCTCGCTCGACTCGCAGGACTCGGAGCTGCGCAACCTCGATGCGAACGGGCACGGAACGTTCATGGCCGGCATCATCGCCGGCAACGGGGATTCGTTCCTCGGTGTCGCGCCGGACGCCAGGATCGTGAGCGTCAAGGTGGGCACCGCCAACGGCAGCGTCGACGTGTCGCAGGTGATCGCGGCGATCGACTGGGTCGTGCAACACCGCCAGGACAACGGACTGAACATCCGGGTGCTCAACCTGTCGTACGGGACGGACTCCACGCAGCCCTACACGGTTGACCCGCTGGCCTTCGCGGTCGAGCAGGCATGGAAGGCGGGCATCTTCGTGGTGGCCGCTACGGGCAACGAGGGCTACGTGTTCAAGACGGGCACGCTGACCAACCCTGCCTTCGATCCGAAGATCTTCGCCGTCGGCGCATCCGATTCGATGGGCACAGCCAAGATGGGCGACGACACGGTCGCTCCGTTCTCTTCGACCGGGAGCAACGCCCGCTACGTCGACGTCGTGGCGCCCGGCGCGCACGTCGTCAGCCTGCGGGTGCCGGGCTCCTACATCGATCAGGCGTACGGATCGACCGGGTACGTCAGCGACACGCTGTTCCGCGGCAGTGGCACGAGCGAGGCGGCCGCCTTCACGTCGGGCGAGGCGGCACTCGCGATCCAGCAGCGTCCCGGGATCACTCCCGACAAGCTGAAGAAGCTGTTCCTGAGCAACACGCGCTCGCTCACCGGCTTCTCCTCGATCCAACAGGGTCAGGGCTTGGTCGACATGTCGGCGATGCTGAACGCCCGCGCCTGTAACGCCCCGAAGCAGTGGAACACGATCGACTGGTCGACCGGGACGGGCTCGCTCGAGCTCTCCCGGGGCACCGAACACCTGACGGACGGTGGCCTGCCACTCATCGGTGAGTTCGACATCTTCGGTCACGGGTTCGACTCGCGGCAGATGGCGGCCGCGGAAGCTGCACAGTCGTCGTGGGTTGAGGGCGATTGGAACGGCAGCACGTGGTCGCGGCAGCACCTGGAGTGGCAACACGTGGTCCGGGAGCACGTGGTCCGGGCAGCACCTGGAGTGGCAACACGTGGTCCGGCAGCACGTGGTCCGGCAACACCTGGAGCGGCAACACGTGGTCCGGCAGCACGTGGTCCGGCAACACTTGGAGTGGCAACACGTGGTCGGGCAACACCTGGAGCGGCAACAGTTGGTCGGGCGACTCCTGGCTGGGCGCGACCTGGCGCTGATCGCGATCCGACGTACAGGCGGAAGGATGCAGATGGGATCCGTGGTCTCGACGAGGGAGCGACGAGCATCGATCCTCGGCTCGGGGGTCGTGCGCGTCTGGTGCTTCATCGCCGTCATCGCGCTCGCATCCGCGGGGGTCTGGGCGTTCAACCTGTCGCACTTCGGCACGCTGAGCACACCGGGCGCGAACGCCCTTCCCTGGCCGCTGCTCGCCGTCGTCTTCTACCTCGCGGAGACCTACGTCGTGCACCTGCAGTTCCGCAAGCAGGCCCACACGCTCTCGGCCTCCGAGATCGGTCTGACCGTCGGCCTGTTCTTCGTCTCGCCGATCGGTCTGCTCGTGGCCCAACTGGTCGGCACGGGCATCGCGATCGTCGTGCATCGGCGGCAGAAGGCGATCAAGCTCTGGTTCAACCTGGCCGAGGTCTCGCTCGCCTGCGGTCTCGGGCTGCTGGTGTTCCGGTCCTCGTCGACGGAGGGAGCATGGGTCCCCAGGCGTGGGCGGCCGCCCTGCTCGCGGCCGGCGGTCGCGCACACGTGCGGCGTGCTCTTGGTGACGGCCGTGATCGCGGTGGCGGAGGGGCGTCTGGTCGCACCGCAGCTGCCGCGCACGCTGGCCGTGTCGTTGGTCGGGGCGCTGTCGGCCTGCTGTCTCGGTCTCCTCGTGGTCGAGCTGGTCGTGAAGGATCCGCCTGCGCTGCTGTTGGTGGCGCTCCCGTTGCTCGCGTGCGGGGTGTCGTTCCGTGCGTACATGATGCAGCGCGAGCAACGGGAGCGTGTCGAGTTCCTGTACGAGTCGATGCGCGCGACGCAGGGCGCGCCCGAGTTCGGGCTTGCGGTCGGCGAGCTGTTGGTCGCGGCGCGCCGGCTCCTCCGCGCGGAGTACGCGGAGATCCTCCTGCTGTCGCCGATCGCCGGCGAGCCGGCGCTGCGCAGCACCAGCGGGCCGGAGGGGGAGGTCCTGATGCGGCGGGAGAGCCTGACGCGCGGCGACGACCTCGCGCTCGAGGTGGCGTCCGGCGCCTCGCGCCCGGTGTTGTTGCCGCGGCGTCGCGCTCCACACCCGCTCGACAGGCTGCTCACGTCGCGCGGCCTCGAGGACGCGATCGTTTGCACGCTGAACGATGAGGATCGGGTGTTCGGCCTGCTGCTCGTCGGCGACCGGGTCGGGGACGTCAGCACGTTCGCCGATGAAGACCTCGGCCTCTGCGAGACGTTCGCGGGCCATGCGAGCGTGCTGCTGGAGAACGGTCGTCTCGAGCGTTCGCTCGCCCAGGTGACCGAGCTCACCGAAGAGCTGCACCACCAGGCCTATACCGACGCGTTGACCCAACTCCCGAACCGGTTGCTGTTCGCGGAGCGCCTGGGCGAGACGCTCGAAGGCGGCGATCGGCGCACGCACGCGGTGCTGTTCCTCGATCTCGACCGGTTCAAGGTCGTGAACGACAGCTGGGGGCATGCCGCCGGCGACGACCTCCTCGTGCAGGTCGCGCAGCGGATCCAGGGCGCCGTCCGCCCACAGGACACGCCCGCCCGCCTGGGCGGCGACGAGTTCGCCGTCCTCATGCGCGACACGGATGCCGCCGGCGCGATCCACGCGACCGAGCGCCTGATCGATCTCATCAACGCCCCGATCTCGTTGTCTTCCGGCCACCAGGCGACGGTGCACGCGAGCGTCGGCGTCGCCGTCACCGGCCCCGACGCCTCGACCCCCGAGGAGTTGCTTCGCAACGCCGACCTCGCGATGTACACGGCAAAGACCGAGGAGCGCCCCTACGCGCTCTTCGAGCCCGCCTTGCACCACCGCATCCGCGATCGCCGATCGCTCGCCCTGGAGCTCGAGCAGGCCGCGGAACGGGGCGAGTTCGTCGCCTACTACCAGCCGGTGGTCTCGCTGGTCGATGGCACGATCCAGGCGTTCGAGGCGCTCGCTCGCTGGCAGCACCCCGAGCGAGGGCTGCTCGAGCCGGCCGAGTTCCTGAGCGTGGCGGAGGAGACCGGATTGATCTTCGAGGTCGGCGCCAGCGTGCGGTCGCAGGCGCTGCGGTCCGCGGGCCGCTGGCCCGACGCACACGCCGAAGCCGGGAACCTCGGCCTCTGGCTCAACGTCGCCCCCGGTGAGCTCACCGACGATCGTCTGGTTGAAGACCTGGCGCTCGCGATGACGCGCTCCCATGTCGACGCCCGACGCGTCACGGTTGAGATCACGGAGTCGACCGTCATCCGGGACGAGTCCGGCGCCTTGCGCGCGATGCATCGGCTGCGCGACCTGGGATTGCAGCTGTCGATCGATGACTTCGGCACCGGCTACTCGTCGCTGTCGCGTCTCGCGGAGTTCCCGATCGAGCTCCTGAAGATCCCGAAGCCGTTCGTCGACCGCCTTGTCGGCCCCGATGCCGACCAGACGTTCGTCGATGCCATCCTGCGGCTCGCGGGATCGCTCGGTCTCGTCTCGACGAGCGAGGGCGTCGAGCACGTCGGTCAGGCGCGCGCGTTGCGCGATCTCGGATGCGGGCTCGCGCAGGGATTCCTGTTCGCTGAACCGATGACCGGCGAGAGCGTGTTCCGTCTCCTGCGGAGCAGCGCAGCGCATCGGGGAGCGCCCACGCTTCCCGCCGCGCGCTCGTTCGCGCGGTCCTACGAGCCGTCCGCCGTCGCGTCGTCCTAGCCGGTCGTGACGCTCAGTTGGGGGCGGGTCCCGATCGCGCCCTCGCGCGATCCGAAATCGGCGCCATCGGCGTTCGTGGTCACGATCCGCAGCGTGTACGTGCCATCGCCGTGGACGATCGATGAGAGATCGATCGTATAGGTGGTGCCGGCGACCACCTTGCCGAGGGTCGCGACCGTCGCGCCCGCGGCCGGAGCCGTGTTCCAGGTGACCGTGCTCTCCGTCCAGTCGTTCGAGGCGGCGACCGTGAACAGGCCGCCGCTCGGCGAGGCGTCGATGCACGACACCCGGAGGCTCGCCGCCGTCACCGTCCGGGTGCCGACGCCGCTCACGGTGAAGCGGATCAGGTACTGCTTCACCGGGCTGTTGTCCGTCTCGAGCTTCACCGAGGCGCCGTAGTTCGTCGTCGGAGACGCCGCGTACAGCGAGGCGTCGGCATCGGGGGCGAACGTCAGGACCGTCGCCTGTGGCACCGTCGCCTGCACGGGCGATGACATCGGCGACGGGTTGCCCGCCGTGTCGTATGCCGAAACCGTGTACGTGTACGTGGCGCCCGAGGCGACGGATGGATCGGAGAAGGTGGTCGCGGCGGTCGAGGCCACATACAGACCGTCCCGGAAGACCGCGTAGTTCCGGATACCTGCGTCGTCGCTGCTGGCCGTCCACGACAGGTCGACGCGCCCGGGCGTCGAGGTCGCGGCGATCAACGCGGTCGGTTGACTCGGCGGCGTTCGGTCGGCGAGGGGCGTCGCGCCGGCGACGATCGCGAAGGAGTCCTGCAACGTGCCGTCGATCTTCGTGAACGCGGCGTCGATGCGATCGGCGGTGACGGTGTACTGCATGAAGCCGTGGCTCGACGTATCCAGCTTCACGAAGTAGGGCGACTCGGGGTCGGCGGGGTAGGTGTTGTAGAGGCCCTGGCCGAACGTGCCGGCGATCACATCGACCGACCCCGCCCCCTTGGGATAGATGCCGTCCAGGCCGTCGTCGGCCACACAACCGGCGACGTAGCCGGTCCCGGGGATGCTCGGACACGTCGTGGGATCGAGCGCCAGCTGCTTGCTCCGCTGGTAGCTGTGCTCGTGCCCGTGCAGGATCAGGTCGACGTGCTTGGCCACGAGCAGGTTCATCAGCTGCGGGCCCGCGGCGCAGGTGTACTGGCCCGCGGACAGGCACGGGAAGTGCATCCCGACGATCACCCACGGGATCCCGGCATCGTGGGCGGCATCGATCGTGCTCGCCAGCCAGTCGTAGTGCGGGTTGCCCGGCACGTAGTGGTAGTTGGTGCCGGCCACGGTCAGCTCCGGCGAGAGCATGATGAACCGCGCGAGCGGTGCGCCGGCGGGGTAGTCGAACGCGTACTCGGCGCCGTAGACCGAGCCGGGGCCGATCGACGCACCGAGGCGATCGGGCAGGCAGGCGGCGTGGTTCAGGATCGAGCCGTTCGCCCCGAAATCGTCCTCGTGGTTGCCGGACACGACCTCGAACGGGAACCCCACACCCTTCGTCGGCAGGTTCGCGTGCACGTAGTCGCACCACGCGGCGTCGGTGAGGGTCTGGTCGTAATCCATGTCGCCGAGCGCGAGGTAGAACGCGGCCGGAGACGCGTCGAGGGCGGCGAGGCTCGCGGTCGCCTTCGCGTTCGCACCGTGATCCCCGGCGGCCGCGAACGTGAAGCTGCTGGGCGCCGTGGGGGTCGCCGCCGTCACCGACGCCGGCGCCGACCGGTTGCCCGTGGGGTCGATCGCCGTCACCTCGTAGACGACCGTGCTCCCCTGGAGAATGGTCGTGTCGATGTACCCGGGCACCGCGACGTCACCCTGGACGATGCCGTCGCGCTGGACCTCGTAGGTCGCCACCGCCACATCGTCGGTCGAGGCCGTCCAGGACAGGGTGACCCGTCGAGGGCCCTCGACCGTCGCCAGGAGATCCGACGGCGGACTCGGTGGAGTCATGTCGGTCGCGTTCGCCACCGTCACCGCGACCGCGGTGGAGGTCGCGGCATGTCCGGCCGCGTCGTGGGCGATCGCCGTGATCGTGTGCGCGCCGTTCGCCGCGAGGAGTGTGTTCCAGCTCACCGCGTAGGGCTCGCTCGTGTCCGATCCGATCACCATTCCGTCGACGGCGACGTCGACGGCGGTCACGGCGGTGTCGTCGTGGGCGGTCGCCTCGACCGGCACCGTGCCGGCGACCATCGACCCGAACACGGGGCCGGTTACCGCCACCGTCGGCGACGTGGTGTCGGGCGGCGGGGTCGCGGTGATGACGATCTGGGGCCGTTGCGAGGCCGTGGCCTCGCGGGACGCGTAGTCCACGCCGTCGGCCGAGCTCGAGGTGATCCGGACGGAGTACGTGCCGTCGCCTGCGACGAGGGGCGTCAGGTTGAAGGTCACCCACGACCCCACGACCGCCTTGCCGGCCGGAGAGGAGATCGGCGTCGGGTCGGCCGCTGGCGCGTTCGTCCACGTCACGTTCTCACTCCAGGTTTGTGACGCCACCCGGTAGGCGGTACCCGCGACGGGCGACGCGTTCGTCACGTAGAGCCGAAGGCTCGCGGCGGCCACGACGTCGGTCCCCACGCCGCTGACCGAGAAGCGGAGCAACGTGTGTTCGGTCGGCGAGTTGTCGGCGGTGAACGAGGTGGTCGTGCCGTAGGAGCGGGTTGGCTTGTCCGAACGGACCGTCGTGTCCGCGACCGCCCCGAACGTCAAGGTGCGCGTCGCGCCCGATGCGGCGCCGGCGGACAGGAATGTGGCGAGCAGCGCGACAACGGCGATGCACACGGGGAAGCGATGCGCGGACCGCATCGGAGCTCCCCCTCCCCCGTTGGACCTACGGACGTTGACGGGTCACCCTATCCCTGTGACGCAACCGACGCAACGACCCGCTCACGCAGCAGGGGAGGGCGTCTTCCCCGCCGCGACGGTCGCGGTCGCGGTCGTGGGCGCACTCGTTTGGAACGTGAACGACAGGGTCACCGTCGCGCCGGGGGCGAGGGCCGGGGTGATGCCCAGCAGCACGATGTGCGGCCCGCCGGGTCCGAAGAACACGACTTTGTCCGGGGGCAGCGGGATGCCCGAGACCGGACCGGTGTCGCCGGCCGCCGACCCGCCGTGGATCTCGGCGGCCGTCGCGCACGTGCACGACACCCCAAGCAGCCGGTCGCGGGTGGTCCCCGCGTTGTGAAGTCCGAGCGCGACGTCGGCTGAATCGGTCCCCCCGAGGGTCACGACGGGGGCGAGTGCGTGCACCTCCGACGCCGACACTGCCGCATCCGGGGTGCTCGAGCTCGGTCCCGACCCGCGACAGGCGGCGAGCAGCCAGACGAGCCCAAGGATCGCGAGCCATCGTGATCCCTTCACCGTGCAGTGCTCGCCCTCGGCACCAGGGTGGTCGGCACGACCTCCTCGCACGGCGGGACGCGGACGCCCTCGATCACATCGAGCAGCATCGCTGCCGCGCGTCGACCGAGCTCCGCGTAGTTCCATTCGAGCGAGGTCAGCGACGGCGTGGTCTCCACGCCGCGACCGACGTCGTGCGTCGTCGCGAGCATGAGATCCTCCGGCACCCCGACACCTCGGGCGGCGAGCTCGCCCAGCACCATGACGCCGGCGAGCTCGATCGGCACGAACAGCGCGTCGGGCGTCGGACGCCTCGCCAACAGTCGATCGAGCGCGGCTTGGTACGAGGCCTCAGGATCACGTGTGAGGTCGGCCATGCCGACCACCTCAAGCAGGGGCGGCCGCCCCACCGAGGTGCACCACCGTCGGTAGGTCTCGGCGCAGTCCCGGGTGAAGGCGTTCAGCGGCGGCGGCGCGAGCATGGCGATCCGTTCGCCACCGGCCGTCGCCAGGTGATCGAGGACGCGCACCGTGCCGTCGCGGTCGTCGGAACGCACGATGGCATCGGCCCCGCCGCCCGCGGGGTCGACGGAGATCGTCACGAACGGTATGCCTCGGCGGCGAAGGTCGGGCAACGCGGGCTCGCCCACGACGGGCTCGATCACGATCACGCCGTCCAACGGCACGCGATCCCAGATGAACCAGTCGGCGCCCGGCGGGGACACGACGAGCGCTTGGTCGCGGCCGACGGCCACACCGGTGGCCGCCGTGATGAGCTCCGAGAAGAACCCGAACTCCGTGAACTCGAAACGAAGCTCGCGGGGGAGGGACGGGATCGCAGCGATCAGCCCGGTGTGACCGGACACCAGGGAGCGGGCGGCCGGATTGGGTCGATACCCGAGGCGATCGGCCACCTCGCGGACGCGCTTGCGCGTGTCGGCGTTCAGCCGGCCCTTCCCGTTGAGGGCGTGGGAGACGGTGGTGACGGACACGCCCGCCTCACGGGCGACATCCCGGATGCTCACTCGCCCCGTCATCGCAGCCGGAGCCTATCGCCACGGGTTGCTCGGTCACCACACCCTCGGCCGTGGTGCGCGAACGCTGGTGGCTACGCCGCCGCTTCGATCCCGAGAAGGGTCTTGGCGCGGCTCACCGCCTTGGGCGCGTCCGGCGCGAAGCCGTCGGCCCCGATCTCCGTCGCCCACTCCTGCGTGACGGGGGCGCCGCCCACCATCACCTTGATCGAGTCGAACAGGCCCTCCTTCTTGAGGGCCTCGATCACGACCTTCTGCTGGGGGACCGTCGTGGTGAGCAGCGCCGACATGCCGAGGATGTCGGGCTGCAGCTCGCGCACCGCGGTCAGGATCTTCTCCAGGGGGGTGTCCTTGCCGAGGTCGGTTACCTCGAAGCCCGCGGTCTTCAGCATCGCGCCGACCATGTTCTTGCCGAGGTCGTGCAGGTCACCTTTCACGGTGCACAGGATCACCTTGCCGGTGATCTGCTTCTCGCCGCCGGCCGCCAGGAGCGCGGGCTCCACGAGGTCGTTGCACATCTTGAACAGCGTGGCCGAGGCAACCACCTCGGGCAGGAACACCTCGCCTCGCGACCACATCGCGCCCAAGGTGAACATCGCCGTGGCCATCGCGTCCTGCAGGATGATCACCGGATCGGCGCCCTCGTCCAGCAGCGCCTGCGTTGCCTCGACCCCTTCGTCGCGCTTCGCGCCGATCAGTGACTGGCGAAGCTTCTCCATGTTCTCTTCAGACATCTGCGTTCTCCTCAGATGGGGCCGGCGAGCCGACCGCGTTTGAATGGCCGTTCAATATACCGTGTCGCAGGTCGCGGGGGTACTCAGGCGGCCTCGACGTGCTCCTGCTCGAACCGTTCCACGATGCCGCGGATCTCGTCTGCCGCGCCGTCGGGCAGCGGGTAGGGCTCATGGGACTCCAGGATCTCGTTGGCGCGCGCGATCGCCTTCGTCTTGGAGATCGGACGGCCGTTGGCCTCCCAGTCCTCCCAGTTGCCTCGATCGAACATCTTGGACTGCCAGACCTCGCGCATGTGCGTCAGCGTGTGGTCCTGATCGAGGAAGTGTCCTCCGGGCTGCACGGCGTCGATCACGTCGACCGCAAGCGACTCCGCGTCCCAGCTCTGGATGCCCTCCGACGTGGAGCAGATCAGGTCCCAGACCTCGGCGTCCAACACGAGTTGCGCGGCGCTGAACACCCGGGCCGCGTACAGCAGACCCGCTCCGCTTGCCATGTCGACCCCGGCGATCCAACTCGCGAACCCCGACAGCGCGTTCTCGACGCCGCCCTGCCAGTCGCTCGTCTTCGATCCGGTCGCGAACGTGCCCACCATCGACTTCAAGCCGTATGCGCGCGCGAGCTGGGCGTTGGACATCTGGAACACGAGGTCCTCCGGTCCGCCGCAGTTGGCCGCGCCCGACCACAGGTCCATCGTCGTGACCGCGCTGGCGTAGAACGTGCGAGCGCCCGGGGCGAGGAGCTGATGGGCGATGACCCCGCCGATCACCTCGGCGTTGTTGACCACCATGGTGCCGGCGCGGGTGATCGGCGAGGTTGCACCGAGGATCGGCATCACCATGAAGCCGCTCGGCACGTCGGCCTTCGCAAACTCCACGGCCGCGGCGAGTGGGCCGCCGTCGTAGACGAGCGGCGACACGCTGCACTGGAACGCCGACAGGATCGGCCGGTCGCGAAGCGCTTGTTCGCCGCCGACCGCAACCGCGGCCATCTCGGCGCTCGCAACCGCCTGCTCCGGGGTGACGGCGGTCATCATCACGATGTGCTTGCCGGTGTTGTTCAGATTCG
The DNA here is from genome assembly GCA_963794065.1 of uncultured Actinomycetes bacterium. Taxonomy (GTDB): domain Bacteria; phylum Actinomycetota; class UBA4738; order UBA4738; family HRBIN12; genus AC-51. Next base: position 167,771 of record CAWCDA010000042.1, read on the forward strand.
CCTCGAGGTTGTGCAGCGGCTCGGAGGGCACCGGCATCTCGCGGCTCACCGCCGGCTGCCAGACGTAGCCGATCTGCGGGAGCGCGTCGCCGATCCTCGTGCCGGCGGCCACGTCCGCCTTTGTCGAGGCCCGGCGCAGGTCGGTTTCGAGGTCGACGACCTCGGCCGCGTTCCCATCGACGCCGAGATACCCGCGTGTGCCGTCCAGGATGAGGTCCAGGCCCGGTTCGCGGGAGGCCAGCGGCAGGTCGCCGGGCACGGTCGCGAGCGCCCCCGCCTGCACGTCCTTCGGGAAGCGAGCCCGGCTGTCCTCCTCATCGATCACGGCGCCCGCGGCGCCGAGCTGCGCCAGGAGGCTGTCCGAGCGCACCTGGATGCCCGTGCGCCACAGGACCTCGGCAGTTGCCTCCCTGATGGCCTCCACGGCCTCCTCGGGGAGGATGTCGACGGGCGTCGACCGGTGATGGACGTAGCGGATCTCGCGCTCTGCCATGAAGGGGTCTCTCCTCGAAGTCGTCGGCGTTGGAACAGGGCTCGGGCGAATCGTCGATGCACGGTGCCACGAGCGGGGGTCGTCCGGAACCGTTCGGACTGACCGTGGGTCAGAACCGGCCGCTCCATGCGCCATCCGTAGACTCCCGCCGTGGAGGAGCGGGACGTCCGAGGAGCGATCGAAGATGCCGGCGTCCAGATCTGGCTGCCCGCCCATTTCGAGGGGTCGCTCCCCGCGGGCATCGTCCTGGACGACGTGATCCCAACGGGAAGCGGCTGGATCGCGATCGGATCCCTCGGCGAGGACGTGGTCGTGACACCTATCGCGACCGGCGACGGCCGGGTTCGTCGAGCGGCCGCGGGCGATGGAGTCTTCGCGTCCCTGCTGGCGCTCGTGGCCGCGGGCCCGACGGGCTCGCTGACGGCCGATCGGTACGCCGCGACGATCCCCGTCGGCGGATCGGAGCGCGCGATCGGCGTCGACCAGTCGAACGAATCGGTCGTGGTGGGTGAGCGCGCCGTCGTCAAGCTCTTCCCGCGCACGCGACCGGGCCGGCAGCCCGGTTTGGATCTGCCCGCGCATCTCGCGTCCGTGGGCTTCGAGGAGATCCCAGGACCGATCGGCGCCATCGTGTGGCGCGGGGAGACGCTCGTCGCGAGCATCGCATCGTTCGTGCCCGGCGCCCGCGATGGTTGGGCCTGGTATGTCAAGGCCGTCGTTGACGCCTGCCTCCGGGATGACTGGACGGCGGCGGATGGGCACGCCGGCGCGATCGGCGGCCTGGTCGCCCGGCTCCATCGCGCGTTGGCGACGCCCTCGGCGGTGTTCCCGGTGCCGGTCGCCGAGGCGCGCGCGGATCTCGTCGACGGCTGGCGAGTCGACGCAGAGGCGAGGCTCGACGAGGCGCTCTCCGTCACGACCGGCTCGGCGGGCGATCGCCTCCGGGAACTCATCGCCGCCGCGCGGGCCGCCATCGGTTCGCTTTCCGAGATCGATGGCACGCCGGTCATGCGGATCCACGGCGATCTCCACGTCGGGCAGGTGTTGCGAAGCCCGAGCGGCAGGCTGTACGTGAACGACTTCGACGGCGATCCGCTCGCCGCCGACCGGACGGCGGCGGATGCCCCGGCGCGCGACGTGGCCTCGATGACCTGTGCGATCGACCACGTCGGCCGGGTGGTGGCGCGCCGGCACCCCGAGCACGCCGCGGCGGCGTCCGCGTGGTCGGAGCGTTCGCGTCGGACGTTCCTCGATGGATACCGGAGTGGTCTCGGCGACCGGCGTGCGCTCTTCGACGATCGTCTCCTTGCGCCGTTCGAGGTCGCGCAGGAGGCGCACGAGTTCGTCTACGCGGCTCGCTACCTGCCCAGATGGACCTACGTGCCCGATGCCGCGATGCCCGCCGTGCTCGACCGTTGGGGGTTCGGGCGATGACCTGGCAACCCGACCCCGACGCCTTCGTCCGGGACCTCGAGGCGAAACCCGCAGCGCTCCGGGCGCTCGCCGACGACGTGGCGGCGGACCCGTGGCGGGATGTGGGGGACCGGCGGCGTGTCGTGATCATCGGGATGGGCTCGTCCCGGTTCGCGGCGAAGCCGGTGGCCGGGCGGCTGCGCGCCCGCGGCGTGGATGCGGTGGCGGAGTTCGCGTCCTCGACCGTGCCACAGTCGGGTGGGCCGGGAACGCTCGCGATCGGGGTATCCGCCGGCGGCGAGACGCCCGAGACCGTGGAGGCCATACAACGCCACCGCGTCGCGGGATCGATGACCGTCGCCGTCACGAACACGTCCGGCGGTCCGCTGGTCGAGGCCTCGGAGCGCCACCTGCCGATGCTGGCGGGGGAGGAGACCGGGGGCGTCGCCTGCCGCTCGTTCCAGCACACGATCGCCCTGCTGCTTGCGATGATGGACGGCCTACCGGTCGCTGATGCCATCCGCCGCGCAGCGGAGGCGACGGAGGATCTCCTCGCCCGGCGCGATGCCTGGCTCCCGGACGCGGCCGAGCTGCTCGGCCCGACGGGTCGACAGTTCGTGCTCGCGCCCGATGCGCGAAGCAGCTCGGCCGCGCAGGGAGCACTGATGTTCCGCGAGGGCCCACGGTCGCATGCCGATGCATGCGAGACCGGCGACTGGCTCCATGTGGACGTGTACCTGACGAAGTCGCTGGACTATCGCGCCCTGCTGTTCGCGGGCACGCGTTTCGACGCGGAGGTCCTTCGATGGCTCGCGGATCGTGGCGGGCAGGCACTGGTGGTCGGCGGCGGCATCGTGGGCGCAGCGCTCACCCTGCGATACCGGCACGACGAGGACGAGATCGTGGCGATGCTCACCGAGACGCTCGTCGCGGAGGTGGTGGCCGCGGAGTTGTGGCGGTTGGCGTAGCATCGATCGATGACCGACGGCGTGCCAAGCCGGACCGAGGCGATCCGTCTCCTCCGCGAGGATCGCGTGCGAACGAGCGCGTTGCTCGACCGGTTGTCGTCCGACGCGTTCGTGACGACGGGGCTCGGGGGTGGCACCTGGTCGCCAAAGGATCTGGTCGGGCATCTCGAGACATGGGAGCAGTTCGCCATCGACGCGCTCGAGGCCATCGAGCGCGGCGAGCCCGCCCCGATCTCGCAGGAGCTGCTCGACACCGACGCCCTCAATCGCCGGGAGGTGGAGGGCAAGGCGGGCCGCGGCGAGACGGAGGCCCGCGCGTCTGCGAGCGCCACGTACGAACGGCTGCTCGCGGCTATCGACGCGCTTCCCGACGCACGTTGGGCCGCGCCCGAGGGCGAGGGCACGGATCGGACGGTCGGGGATCGTCTCGGGTCGATCCTCGGGGGATCGCTCGGGCTGTTCCGCCACGACCCCGACCACTGGCAGGATCTCGAGACGTTCGCCGAGGTGCCGCCTCCGGGCTGAGCCCGACCTCAGGCGTGGATCAGGACCGGCGTGCCGAGCCGCAGGAGCGGCTTGAACCGATCAAGCGCCCATTCGCTCACGCGCACGCAGCCGGCCGACGCATTCGTGCCGATCGAGGCAGGGTTGTCGGTGCCGTGGATCGCAAGCTGGTCGCCGCCGCTCCATCCGGCCGGAAGCCGCGGCTGGATCCCACTGATCCCGAACGCGAACGTGCCGAGCGCGCCGCCGGACGGGAAGGGCACGCGGTCGGTCACCACGTACGCGCCGGTCGGCGTCGGTGTCGACCAGGCCCCGGTCGCGCCGGCGACGGAGTAGAGGCGCTCGTCGCGTTTGAACACCCGCACGCGGTGCTCGGACAGGTCGACGTCCACGTGGACGAAGGTCGTCTCTCGTGTGAGCCCCGTCAACCGGATCCACCCGTCGACCCGGGGCCACACATAGGGAAGCTCGACGCGACCCCAGGTTCCCTTCGCGTTGGTCGCCTCGACCCACAGGACGATCGGGACGCGGTAGTACTTCGACGCGGACGCGACCGTGCTCAACGCCGGGGCCGATGTCCACGGGTTGCGCCTGGCGATGATGCCACCGGCCGGGATGTGCACCAGCGTGCTCGGCTCGCTCCATCGAGCGTCGGCCGACCGGCGGTGATGCCTGCGCCCGGCGGCGGCCGAGGGGCGCCGGTCGGACCGCTTGGCTCCTTCGGCCGCGAGCACCTCCGTGCGCACCGCCGTGTGTTGGGCGCCCGGGTGAGTGCGCGCGGCCGCGATGACCACCACGCTCCCCGAGGTCGGCGCCGCGGCCGCCGCCCCTGCCATCGAGGCGGCCGCCGGCAGCGAGACGCTCAGCGCGGCAGCCAACGACACGGTGAGCCACGAGGCACGCAGCGCGGATCGAACCCCTTGCAGCATGAACCCTGCATCGGCGCCCGCGCCTGGAACCCTGAGGGTGGTTCATCGTCGTGGTCGGGGGACACCCGAACGCACTACGCTGCGGAGATCCACTGGTAGCGAGGCCGGGACCCCCACGCCCGGAGGAGGGACACGCACCGATGAACGACGCGATGCGCACCACCGCCACCGAACTGGTCGCGCCCGGCAAGGGCATCCTGGCCGCCGACGAATCGACCGGCACGATCAAGAAGCGGTTCGATTCGATCGGTGTCCCCAACACGGAGGAGAACCGACAGGCGTACCGGCAGCTGCTGTTCACCACCCCGGCGCTGGGGGAGCACATCAGCGGCGCGATCCTGTTCGACGAGACGATCCGGCAGTCGACGGACGACGGGGTCTCCTTCGTGAAGGTCTTGGAAGGGGCGGGCGTGATCCCGGGGATCAAGGTCGACACCGGCGCGAAGCCGCTGGCGCTGTTCCCGAACGAGACGGTCACCGAAGGCCTCGACGGCCTTCGCGAGCGGCTGGCCGAGTATCGCGTGCTGGGCGCACGCTTCGCGAAATGGCGCGCGACGATCATCATCGGCGACGGGCACACCCAGCAATTTCGCGATCGACGCGAACGCACACGCGATGGCGCGCTACGCCGCCCTCTGCCAGGAGGCCGACGTCGTCCCGATCGTCGAGCCCGAGATCCTGATGGACGGCGACCACGACCTCGCCGCCTGCGAGGAGGCGACGGGCCGCACGCTCGGCGCGCTGTATCGGCAGCTCGCCGCGCACCGGGTCGAGCTGCCCGGTTCGCTGCTGAAGGTGAACATGATCGTGCCGGGCGCCGGCAACGCGATCCAGGACGACGATCGAACGATCGCCGAGGCGACGATCCGGTGCCTGACGCAGCAGGTGCCGCCCGACGTCCCCGGGGTGGTGTTCCTGTCCGGCGGGATGAGCGACGAGCAGGCGACCAGCCGCCTGAACGAGATGAATCGGATCGGCGGCTTTCCCTGGCAGCTGTCCTTCTCCTACGGACGGGCGCTGCAGGCGCCGGCGATCAAGGCGTGGGGTGGCGACCCTGCGCACGTTGCGGCGGCGCAGCGAGCGCTCGCGCACCGCGCGAAGATGAACGGTCTCGCGCGCGCCGGCGCGTACGACCCGTCGATGGAGGCCGCGTGACATCGTCGCCGCGGACCGTCGCCGCGAGGTAGAGCGCGATCACGACGAACGCGGCGGCCTCCACGAGATAGACCGTCCGGAAGCTGACGAAGCCAACGATCAGCGCCCCGAACGCGAGCGAGAGCGCGAAGGGCACCGTGAATGCGGCGTCGATCGCGGCCATCACCCGTCCTTGCATCGCGACGTCGGTTCGGCGCTGCACGAGCGTGACGAACGCGACGTTGTAGAACGACACCGCGATCCCGACGAACGCTGCCGACGCAAGCACCAGCCAGAGCTCGGCGGTCGCGAGCAGTCCGACGCCGACGCCCGCCGCGATCAGCGCCCACGCGATCGTCGGGAGCTCGCCGATCCGGCGGATCGCGGCACCGACGATGACGCCGCCCACCACCGCGCCGACCCCCTGCGCGGTCGACAGCACGCCGAGGAACTCGGGCGGCTTGTGCAGTCCCACGTCGATCAAGGCGAAGATCATGACCTCCATCACGCCCGCGGCGAGCGTGACGAACAGGGTCGCGACCGTGAGCCGACGGACATCGGTCGTGTGGACGATGTGCCGAAGCCCGGCGCGGAGCTCGGCCCAGAAGTCGTTCTCCTCGGTGCGCTCGATCGTGGGCGCGGCCACGCCGAGGAGGAACAGTGCGGAGACCACGAAGGTGATCGCGTCGAGACCGGCGACCGCTTGCCCGCCGAAGATCGCGAACAGCGCCGCCCCTGCGAGCGGCGCCAGCAGCCGCATCGCCTGGTTCGTCGACTGGAGGAGGCCGTTGGCGTCTCCGAGCTCGTCGCCGGGGATCAAGCTGACCAGCAGACCCGCTCGTGCTGCGTCGTAGACGACGGTGGCGAGACCGAGGAGGAACGAGGTGACGTAGATCAGCCAGATGTCGCCGGCGTCGTGCACGCCGAGCAGCGGCAGGAGGCTCAGCGCCGCCGCGAGGTCGGTGCCGATCATGACCCGGCGTCGTGAAAAGCGGTCGACGTAGACACCGAGCGCCGGTCCGAACAGACTCGGCAGCACGAACGGCAGGATCGCGAGACCAGCCTTCGCGTTGGATCCGGTCAGCGCCTTCACCCACACCGCCAGCGCGAGGAACATGGCGTGATCGCCGAAGGCCGACAGCGTCTGGCCGATCAGCAGGCGACGGTACGCGCGGTCGCGGAGGAGTGCCCGCATGCCTATCGCTTCGACGTCGCGACGCGAGTGATGTCGACGTCGCCGGAGACCGTGTTCACGGTGAGCTCCAGCTGTGGATCGCCGTCCGACGCTTCGCCGCGTGGGGCGGGGTCGAGCCCGCTGTGGACGTCGCCGCTGGTGGAGGACACGTCCATCCACACCCCCATGCCTTCGCGCACGCCCACCTGCACATCACCGGAGATCGCTCGCACGTTGACCGACCCGGCGCCCACCTCTCGGAGCTCGACGTCGCCTGACCCGACGGTGATCGTGGAGGGTCCGTCGAGCCGTCGGATCTGGAGATCGCCCGACGCGCTCCGGATCAGGGCCCCGCCACCGATCGAGCCGATGTCGAGATCGCCCGAGGCCCCTTTGAACGAGAAGTGCCCGCCGATCGCACGGCCGCTGACGTCGCCGCTGGCACAGGAGATCTGCACGTCGCCGCTGATCTCATCGAACGCGACCTCACCGGAGCCGGTCCGGAACGCGAGCGATCCGAGCGCGCCGCGCACTTCCAGCTCGGCAGAGCCAGTGGCGCCGTCGATCCTGCTGCCGGTCGGGACCGTCAGCTCGAACGTAGGGCCACGACCGAAGGAGAACCCCCAACCGCGCTTCGATCGATGCTCGATCGTCACCCGGTAGCCGTCGCCGACGGGCTCACAGCTGACGCTTGGCGGCGTCGCCTTGTCATAGCCGGAGATCTCGATCGAGGTCCGTTCCGTGTCGGTCGCATGCACGGTGACGTCGCCACTCGCGATCTGCAGCGCCACCGTGACCTCTCCCGGTGTGTCGTAGGTCTGTTGCATCGTGTTCCTCCTCAGCTCCGGGCGTACCCGGAGATCCGATTGCCGGTGGCCGGGCGTCGTCGTTCTTCCGTCATCTTTCCGACTGCCGTCTGTGCGGACTGGACGAGCAGCGCGTTAACCGACACGCCGATCGTCTCGGCCGCCTCCTCGAGCGTCGCCTTGAGCGCATCGGGCATCCGAAGCGTGACGCGGGCGGTGGTGCCGTCGTCATCCGGCGACGTTGCGGGGACGGGGGCATCGGGAGCGTCGACGTAGATCAGGCTGGCGTCCTTGCCCGACACCCGAACCTCGGCGTGACCGGTCGAGAGTTGCTCGGTCAATTCGAGGGCGGCGTCGGCGAGGACGTCGAGGAGCCGGAGGTGGAGCGACGCCTCGAGCGGCCGGGCCATGCGTTCCAGCGCCGCAGCGAGCGAGTCGTCCGAACCGAGCGACGACTCCAGGTCGCCGCGGATGGCCTCGAGGTGCGGGGTGAGATCCATAGGACCGTCCTTCCGTCTGGGAGCCGTACCATATGCCGTCACCAACCTTCCGTCATCGTGACGTCGCATCTGACGTATTGATGACGTCATGATGACGTCAATCACGACGTCTGTCAACCGGGCCCGATATCACCTGCCTGGGATAGGGTCCGAGGATGAGGATCTGCACGATCGGCGGCACGAATTTCTCGGGCAGGGCCTTCACCGGCCTCGCGCTCGAGGCGGGTCACGACGTCACGGTGTTCCACCGCGGACGAGGGGACGACCCGTGGCCGGAGGCCGAGCACATCCACGCCGATCGCGAGGGAGGTCTCGGCGCCCTTTCGGGCCGTTCATTCGATCTGATCGTCGACTTCTGCGCCTATGTGCCCCGGCAGGTCGACGAGGCGACGGCGGCGCTCCCGGACGGGCGCTATGTCTTCATCTCCTCGGTCTCCGCACACGTCGAGCAGGTGCGGGCCGGCGCCACAGAGGTCGACGACGTCTACGGCCCGCCGTTCCCCGAAACGGAGGACGTCACGTGGGAAACCTATGGGCCGCTGAAGGTCGCCTGCGAGCAGGGCGCTGCTGACAGCGCGCGGCGACGGCGCCACGATCGTTCGGCCGCACTACATCGTCGGTCCCTACGACCCCACCGATCGATTCACCTACTGGGTCCGTCGAGCGTCGGTCGGTGGGCGCATGCTCGCGCCGGCGCCGGCCGACCAGCCGCTGCAGTGGATCGACGCGCGCGATCTCGCAGCGTTCGTCCTGCGTGTCGGGGTCGACGACATCGCCGGCACCTTCAACGTCGCGGTCCCGCCGGGGCGCCATTCGCTCGGCGAACTCATCGAGACCGCCGCGGAGGCCGCGGGCTCTTCGGTCGAGGTCGCCTGGTGTGACCCGGAGTTCGTGGCTGCGAACGAGCTGCTCGTCTCGGAGACGAGCGACCCGTTCCCGCTGATCACGCCCGACGAGCCGAACGCCCATGCGTTCGACACGTCGCACGCGGTCGCCAACGGGCTCACGTTCCGAACCCTGGAGTCCACCGTGACCGATACCCTCGTCTGGGACCGCGCGCGAGAGCTGCCGGAGCTGAGTGCTGGCCTTGCGGCGCAACGGGAAGCGGAGCTTCTCGCCGCATGGGAGGCGCCGCCGGGGCCGGTTGCTCCCTGACCCATGGTTCGCGCCGACGTTCACCCCGGCGCCCCGGCCTCCGATACCGTGGTGAGCACCTAACCGATCAGGAGCACAGCCGATGCAACGCACGAGCGCACCGCTTGACCTCGCGGCCGTCGAGCGGGTCCTGCAACCCTACGACCGGGCCCTCACGCTTCCAGGCGAGGCATACGGATCCCCCGACGTCTTTGCGTGGGAGCAGGCGCACCTGTTCGAGGGATCGTGGTCCTGTCTGGGGCGTACCGCGGACCTCGGTCTGGAGACGCCGGGGGACCAGGTCGCGCTGCAGGTCGGTCGTCAGAGCTTCCTCCTCGTGCGCGGCGACGACATGGTCGTGCGCGTGTTCCACAACATCTGCCGCCATCGAGGGCACGAGCTGCTCGGCGTCGGCGAGCATCGCAACCAACGGGGCATCCGGTGCCCCTACCACGCATGGGTGTACGGGCTCGGCGGCGATCTGCGTGCAACGCCGCGGTTCAACATGGACTCGCTGGACAAGGCCGACTTCCCGCTCGTCGAGGCGCGATCGGCGGAGTGGCACGGGTGGCTGTTCGTCAACGCGAGCGGCGACGCGCCGGACCTGACGGAGCACCTGGGAAACCTCGACATCGTCGTCGACGGCTATGCGCCGGAGGCGCTCCGGCTGGGTGCCATGCACGAATACGAGCTTGCGGCGAACTGGAAGATCGCCGTCGAGAACTACTGCGAGTGCTACCACTGTTCGGAGATCCATCCTGAGTTGTGCCGCGTGACGCCACCCGACTCCGATCTCGCCTACCCCGAGCGCTCGACGGGCGTCTGGCTCGGCGGACCGATGGATCTCCTGGATCACGCGGTGACGATGTCGTTGACCGGCGCATCCGACGGCGTGCTCATCCCGGGCTTGCCCGAGGAGAAGCGTCGGCAGGTCGGCTACTCCGTCGTGTTCCCGAACCTGCTGATCAGCCCACACCCCGACTACGTGATGACGCATCGCCTGGTGCCGCTGGCCGCGGACCGAACGTGGGTCGAGTGCGCGTGGTACTTCCCTGAGGAGGCGTTCGCAAAGCCCGGATTTCTCCCCGGCGTACGCGACCGAGTTCTGGGACATCACGAACCGCGAGGATTGGGCCGCCTGCGAGTCCGTGCAACGCAACGTCACCTCGCCGGGATATCGACCCGGGCCGTTCTCGTACTGGGAGGTTGACGTGTTCCGCACGCAGGCCACGATCGCACGCGCATACCTGGAAGGGCATCTGTCGCCGCCCGAGCACGGGTACGTCGACGGTGTCGGGCGGGGTCTGACCGGCTTCTGATCGCATCTCCGGCCGACGGCTAGGATGCCGCGGACATGACCCCCGGAAGGACCCTTGTCACCGTCGCGCTCGCCGGCGTGCTGCTGTCGGCGTGCACGGGCTCGACCGCGACGACCTCGGCGGCCGACGACCGCACCGCCGTCGACGACGACGAGCGCAACGCCGACCCCGTCCGAGCCGAAAACCGGCACCATCGTGGCCCAACCGGTCGCCACCGACCTCGATCATCCGGCCACGTTCGTCTTCGACGACAGTGGCGCGCTCTTCTACGGGGAGCGCCTGACGGCGAGATCCGCAGGATCGATCCGACGACCGGGAAGGACACGTCGGTGTTCACCGTCCCTCATGTCGTCGGCGACGTCGCGAACGAGCAAGGCCTCGTCGGGCTCGCCCTCGCCCCGGATTTCCCGCACAACCCGTGGCTGTACGCGTACGCGACCCGCCTGGTCGGTGGAGTCGCGCACGACCAGATCGTTCGGCTCCGCGTCGACGGCACGCGCGGATCATCGATGCAACTCGTGCTCGACGTGCAGGTCGCGGGCGAACGCCACAACGGGGGCCGCATGTTGTTCGGGCCCGACGGGATGCTCTACGTGGTCGTGGGCGAGACCTACGACTCGGCGCTCGCGCAGGATCGGTCGGTCAACGGCGGCAAAGTGCTTCGCATGACCCCCACCGGCGGCATCCCGGCGGACAACCCCTTCCCGGGCAGCCGGATCTACTCCTACGGGAACCGCAACTCGTTCGGTCTGGCGTTCGACCCGAACACGGACGACCTCTGGGAGACCGAGAACGGCCCGGAGTGCAACGACGAGCTCAACCGGATCCAGCCCGGTCGCAACTACGGCTGGGGCCCGTCGGAGAGCTGCAAGGGGAAGGCGCCCGGCAACACGAACGCCGACGGGCCGAAACCGGTTGCGCCGCTCCTGTTCTACCCGACGACGATCGGGCCGACCGGCATCGCGTTCTGCAACGGCTGCGGGCTTGGCACGGCGCGGGACGGCGATCTGTTCTTCGGCTCGTTCAACACCGGCGACATCCACGAGGTGACGCTCGACGCCGATCGCACCGGTGTGGCGCGCGACGCCACGCCGTTCAACCACGGCAACCTCGTGCTCTCGATCGAGACAGGACCGGACAACGCGCTCTACTTCAGCGACGGCGTGGGCATCTTCCGGCTGGCGCTCGAGGGCTGAGCGTCACCCCACGGGAGGTGCGCCCGATGAGCCCGGGCCCGCTCCATCCGGCGGAACACCACCACCGCCACCACGATGACGATCGTCGAGGTGACGAGCATCAGCGTGCCGATCGCATTGGCGGCCGGCGTCGGCGCCGTCCGGGCGGCGCTGTAGATCGCCATCGACACCGTCTGCGTCGTGGCGTCCAGGGACAGCTGGTTCGCGATCACGAAGTCGTCCAGTGCGAGCGCGAACACGATCGCGGCGCTGGCGAAGATCGACGGCCCCAGCAACGGGAGCGTGACGCGCCGAAGCGTCTGACCGGGCGACGCGCCGAGGTCCTGGGCCGCCTCCTCGTAGGAGGGCCCGAGCGATGAGCAGACGCGCGCGGACGATCACGACGGGATAGGCCACGGACAGGACGATCAACCCGGTCGCCTGCGCGGTGGTGCCGTACCCGATCGCCCGGAACGCCTGGTTGAACAGCAGGAAGAGCGCGACGGCCAGGATCAGCTCGGGCGTCACGAACGAGAACATCATCATGAAGTTGGACGACCGCGACGAGACGCCCCGCCAGCGATGCAGGCCGATCGCGAACAGCACGCCCAGCGGCACCGCGATCACCGCGGTGAGCAGCGACAGCTTCAGCGTCTGGATCACGGCATGTTGCAGTGCCGGGTCGTGCAGCACCGACGCGTCCGGATCGGTGATGTACCAGCGGAGCGAGAACCCCTGCCACTGCGTGATCGATCGGCCACCGTTGAACGAGAAGATCACGGCCTGCACCACCGGCACGAAGACCACACGACGTAGGCGATCGCCAACACCCACAGGAACCGCGTCTTGCCCCAGGGGTTCGCCAGCCAGTCGCGGAACCCGATGCTGCGGCCGCGGCGGAGCGACGAGCACGCTCATGCAGCACCCACCTGTGTCGCCGCGCGCTGCGTGCTGCGCAGGTAGTACAGGATCGGGATGATCAGCAACACGAGCAGGACCAGGATCAGCGCGGCACCCTGCGGCACGAAGATCGGGGTGGTCAGCGCCTCGACGATCGCGTTGCCGATCATCCGCGTGCTGGCTCGTCTCCGCCAGCAGCTGCTGGGTGAAGTAGTCGCCGAACATCGGCAGCGCGCAGATCACGAACCCGGCGAGGATCCCCTGCCGCGACTGCGGGAGCGTGACGCGCCAGAACGTCTGCGCGGGGCTCGCGCCGAGGTCACGACCCGCCTCGAGCGATCGAGGGATGGATCCGATCGAGCGTGGCGAACAGCGGGAGCACCATGAACGGCACGTAGCCGTAGACGAGGCCGATGATCAACGTCGCGGGCTTGCCGGCGAGCCACGGGTAGGGGCTGCTGGATGATCCCGAGCCGTCTGCAGGACCGAGTTGATCAGCCCGTCGTCTTCCAGCAGCGAGATCCACGCCAGCATCCGCAGCATGTAGGAGATCCAGAACGGGGCGAAGAACAACGCGATGAACAGCCCCCGCCACCGCCCGGCGTGCCGCGCCAGGAAGTACGCGAACGGGTAGCCGACGAGCAGGCACAGGAACGTCGCGATCCCCGACGAACAGGAACGTCCGCACGAACGCCGCGTGGTACAGCCCGTCGACATGCGTCATGTTCGACAGCGTGAACGTGAGCACCGCCGGGTCCCACCGCAGCGGGTTCCACGCCGGCACGGGCTGCCGCAGGATGTGGTCGACGCCGCCGAAGGTCACCGCCAGCACGACGAAGAACGGGAACACGAAGAACACGAGCAGGAAGACCGTCGCCGGCATGGCGAACGACGGCCAGAACCACCGCGGGTACCAGGCCCGGTCGCCGGAGGTCGCTGTTCAGACACCCGCCGTCAGCTCGGCGTACGCGGCCTGCCACAGGGCGTCCGCGGTCGCCGGCAACTCGAGCTCCCTCGAGCCCTGGTCCATGTCGCTCTCCACGATGTAGACGTTCGCAAGGTGCTCGGGCACGAGCCCGCTGCTCACGAGCGCATCCGGGTCATCGCCTTGATCGGCATCTGGTAGCCGGTCGGTGTCTCGAAGTTCGTCGATCGAGTTCTGCGGAGTCGAGGATATAGTTCGCCAGCAGGTGCGCGAGCACCGGCGCCTTGCCCGTGTTGAGCAGGACGAGCGTGTCGTTGTCGACGTTGCCCGGCGTGGCCGCTCTCGACCGGCCAGAGTAGGACAGGTTGTCGGCCTGCTCGCCCGATGGCAGGAACACGAAGGCGTCGCTGACGTTGCCCGACCACGACTGGTGCAGGTACGCCTGCCCGCGGGGACGTCGGTGTAGTCGACGTGGTCGAACGAGGCGTTCGTCGCGTTGACGATCTGCGGCGATCGCGTCCTTCGCTGAGCTGATCGTCGCCTGATCGGTGACGTTCACGTCGGTGAGGCCCTCGCGGAACATCGCCATCGACAGGACGTCCTGCGCGTTGGCGAGCAGGTGCGGTCTTGTCCATCGGCGCGCCGTCCCAGAAGATGTCGTAGGGGTTCGCCATGCCGGCGATGTCGGCGCTGATCTTGTCGTTGCGCCAGAAGATCCCGGTGCTCCACACCGAATACGGCAGCGTGTAGTGCGAGTCGACGTCGTAGAACGGGCTCTGGAACGTGTCCCAACAGTTGGCCGGGAGGTTGGGGATGTAGTCCAGGTTGATCGGACGCAGCAGCCCCGCCGCGATCGAGCGACCGACGGCCCAGACGTTCATGCCGACCAGCAGGTCGAAGTCGCCCTGGCCCGTGTTGATCTTCGCGAGACCCTTGTCCATGTCGGCGAACTCGGTTTGCTCGACCGTGCAGCTGTACTTCTTCTCGAACGACTTGATCACCGAGGGAGCCAGGTAGTACGGCCAGCGGAGGATCTTCACGGTGGCGTTCTCCTCCGGCGGGAGGTCGCTCGCGATCAGCTCGGTGTCATCGACGTTCCAGGTGACGGGCGCGTCGGGACGCGCCAGGGGATAGGCCGCGCCGGAGATGCCGCCGGTGCCGAACTGGCTGCCGCTGCCACCGGAGGCCGCGGACGTCGCCACGCTGCTCTGCGCACCGCTGCCGCACGCGGCGAGGATCGCCGACAGGCTGGGGACTGCGATGCCGGCGAGCGCTGCCCGCTGGAGAAACGCGCGACGACTGTAGAGCTGACGTTCTTTCGGGTGCAGCGGTCGGACCATGCTGAGCTCCTCCTCCGGGGTGCGCGGATGCGTTGGTGCGCTTCGTACACCGGAATACGGTGCCGACGCAAACTCCGGCTTGGGTTGCGGGTCATCTCTACACTGCAGGCATGCCCAGCAGAGACGACATCCGCAACGTGGCCATCGTGGCCCACGTCGATCATGGCAAGACCACCCTGGTGGACGCCATGTTGTGGCAGTCCGGCGCGTTCCGGGCCAATCAGGACGTGGCCGAGCGGGTGATGGACTCCATGGATCTCGAGCGGGAGAAGGGCATCACGATCCTGGCCAAGAACACGGCCGTGCGATTCGGCGACATCAAGATCAACATCGTCGACACCCCCGGGCACGCCGACTTCGGGGGAGAGGTGGAGCGGGCGCTCACGATGGTCGACGGGGTCCTGCTGCTGGTCGACGCGTCCGAGGGTCCGTTGCCGCAGACGAGGTTCGTGTTGCGGAAGGCGCTCGAATCGAGGTTGCCCGTCGTCCTGGTGGTCAACAAGGTTGACCGTCCTGACGCCCGAGTGGAGGAGGTCGTCCACGAGGTCGAGGAGCTGTTCTTGGACCTCGACGCCGACGAGCACCAGATCGATTTCCCGATCCTGTACGCGAACGCCCGGGACGGTCACTGCGGGCGAGCGCCCGACGCGTTGGAGGACTCGCTCCGGCCGCTGTTCGACACGTTGCTCGCGCACGTGCCCGCGCCGACGTACGAGCAGGATGCGCCGCTCCAGGCGCTGGTGACCAACCTGGACGCCTCCCCGTACCTCGGTCGGCTTGCGCTGTGCCGGGTCCGCAACGGGACGATCCGTCGCGGGCAACAGGTGGCGTGGTGCCGCGCGGACGGCACGATCGAGCGGGCCAAGATCATCGAGCTGTACGTGACCGATGCCCTCGATCGGGTCGAGGCCGAGGAGGCTGGCCCCGGGGAGATCTGCGCGATCGCCGGGATCGCGGACGTGACGATCGGCGAGACGCTCGCCGACCCCGACGACCCACACCCGCTCCCGGTCGTCCGCGTCGACGAGCCCTCGTTGTCGATGACGATGGGGATCAACACGTCGCCGCTGTCCGGTCATGACGGCACGAAGGTCACCGCTCGGCTCGTCAAGGCCCGGTTGGACCAAGAGGTCATCGGGAACGTCTCGATCCGCGTGCTCGACACCGAGCGGCCCGAAACGTGGGAAGTCCAGGGCCGCGGCGAGCTCCAACTGGCGATCCTGGTCGAGGTGATGCGCCGCGAGGGGTTCGAGCTGACGGTCGGCAAGCCGCAGGTCGTGACGAAGACGGTCGACGGGAAGCTGCTCGAGCCGATGGAGCGCGTGGCGATCGACGCGCCCGAGGACTACCTCGGCGTGATCAGCCAGCTCCTCGCCTTGCGGAAGGGCCGCATGGAGCAGGTCGTGAACCACGGCACCGGATGGATCCGCATGGAGTACATCGTGCCCTCGCGCGGGCTGATCGGGTTCCGCACGGAGTTCATGACCGAGACGCGCGGCACCGGCCAGCTGCACCACGTGTTCGACGGCTACGAGCCCTGGCACGGCGAGCTGCGGACGCGTCCCTCGGGTTCGCTGGTCGCGGATCGACGCGGGCCGACCACCAACTTCGCGCTGCTCAACCTCCAGGAACGCGGCGTCATGTTCGTCGGGCCCGGGGAAGAGGTCTACGAGGGGATGATCGTCGGCGAGAACGCCCGCGCCGACGACATGGACGTGAACCCCACGAAGGAGAAGCAGCTGACCAACATGCGAAAGGCCAACGCCGAGGAGCTCGTGCGGCTGATCCCGAGGACCCTGCTGTCCCTGGAGCAGGCGCTGGAGTTCATCCGCGAGGACGAGTGCGTCGAGGTCACGCCGAAGAACGTGCGACTGCGCAAGGTGTTGCTCGGTGCGAACGACCGCGTTCGCGCGTCGCGCCGCGGGCGGCCCGCGAAGGACTAGGGTCGGCTTGTCGCTGCGTCACGCACCGGGAGGTCCGTGTGGTCGGGCATCCATCGGTCGAAGTCGGTCGCGCCGTCGAGCCCCACAAGCTGCCGCTGCGATGGCGTCAAGCGTTCGAAGACGGTCGCATCCAGGTGGAGATCGTCACGCGGCCTGATCCATCGGTATGTATACGCGAAGAACAACGCCTTGCGGACCCGCTCGGATCGGTTCGGACCGCGCATGTGCCAGAGCCGGCGGTCGAACACGACCGCATCGCCGGGCGCGGCGAGGATCGGGATGGCGGCCGGCGGGTTGTCGTCGCTCTGCCGCTCGATGGCGTTGTCCAGGTGTGACCCCGGCACCACCAAGAAGTTCCCGCGGTCGGGACTCCGCAGATCCGTGAGGAAGAACGCGACCTTCAAGGAGAGCCGAGGGCGGGGATCCGTCTCGAGATCCCGATTCTGGATCCCGCCGTCTTGATGCCACCGCCACCTGCGCGGCGGCTCGTCCTCGGGCGGATGGACGTCGAGGTGGCAGTGGTACATGAAGATGTTCGGCCCCAGGACGTCCACGATCGTCGCGAGCGTGCGGGGGTGATCCAGCAGATCGAGGAACCGCGGATCCTCGTTGAGGAACGCCAGGAGGTGCAGCGGCACCGCGCCCGGGCGGGGAGGCTCGTCGCGATGCCGACGCCACACCTCGTCCACGGTCAAGCAGAGGTCGGCCACCTCCTCGGGGGAAGGACGCCGCGCAGCAACGCGTATCCGTCGGTCTCGAGTTGCGTGACGGTGTCGATCGACGGCTCGGTGAGGGTGTGCACGGCTGACCTCCTGCTCGGCCTACCCCTCAAAGACCGGTGCGGGTCCGGGAAAGTTCCCGCGCGAGCTACGTGGAGGGCGCGGGCACGACGTCGGCCGTGCCGAGCGCGTCTCCCTCCGGTGCTTCGACCGTCGAGCGGCCGATCTTCCGGGCGCCGAATACCCACGCCAGCATGTAGAGGATCGCGGCGATCACGAGCAACCCGCGGTAGCCGGTGATCAGCGAGAGGTACTCCAGCACTCCGCCGAGCATCGCGCCGAGGAGGTTCGCGCCGAACGCCGTGGTCGGGTCGGCGGTGTCGCGGAAGCGTTCGGCGAAAACGAGGTTCGCGATGAAGACCGGGAAGAAGGCGAGCGCGGAGGCGGCCAGGAAGCGCGGGGCCGTCGCGAGCGACAGCAGCCACGAGCCCGGCACGAGACCGGCCACCAGCAGTCCGCCGAACAACAACGAGAACAACAGCCCCGGCCGTTTGATCCGCGTTCGACGCTCGACCTCGATCGCGGCCAGGATCACGAGCAGGATACCGGCGAACACGAGCGCGTTGACGAACCACGTCGTGCCGAACAGCAGCGCGAACTGCACCACGGACTTGGTCTCGAGCAGCAGGAAGCCCGCGCCCATGAAGAAGAGGTCGAGGTAGCCGCGCATCGCGCCGAACTTGCCCCCCGCGAGGCGCACGCCGACCGCGGACACGATCAGGATCAAGCCGAGCGTCCAGAGATAGCGCGAGGGGATCGAGGGGGTCTTGAGGTAGACGAACGGCCGATCGTCGGTCGCGGGAGGAACGACCTCACCGGTCGCCGCCCAGGTGGCATCGCACACGGTGTCCGCCTCGTCGAGCCCGACGCGTGAGCATCGAGAACGTGCCGACCTGGGATCCCCCTGTCCCGCCCTTGTCCAGACACGGGGCGTGCCCGTAGACCTCGTTCAGACCGCCGGCCAGTCGGTCGAGGAGCCACGGCTCGCGATAGAAGTTGTACATCGAGAACGCGCCGCCGGGGTTCAGGTGATCGCGCGCCGCCTCCATCGCCTCTTTGGTGAAGAGGAAGCTCTCGAGGCGCACCGCCGACTGTCCGCTGACCAGCGTGAGCGAATCGGGGAGCGCGAAGATGATGAGGTCGTACTTCGTGTCGGTCTGCTGCAGGAACGCGCGACCATCGTTCGTGATCCGTGTGACCCGCGGATCGTCGTAGGGGTGATCGGGATGGTACGTGGCACCCAGATCCTGGAGCTCGGGGTCGATCTCGACCGCATCGATGTGTTCCGCGCCCGCAGCAAGCGCGCCGGCGACGTCGTTGCCGTTTCCGGCGCCCACGATTAACACGTTCTTGGCCGGCGTCGCCAGTCGCTGGTACGGAACCTGGTAGATCGTACCGGTCGTTGCGATGTCGACCATCGCCTGGTGCGGGATCCCGTTCACGCTGATCTGTCGATCCTCGGCGAAGTACTGCACGCGGTAGTACTGCGACCAGATCGTCAGCCCGGCGCCGGCGCCGACGACCGCGATCAAGACGATCGCGACCGCCGCCACGAAGTCGAGCGCTCGCGGCCGCCACGTCAGCACGATGATGGTGATGGCGATTATGATCATCCAGCCGACCGGCGGCACGCGGAAATACGCGAGCGCGGAGTACGCGATGATCCCGGAAAGGGATCCGATGATGTCGAGGCGATACGCCTCGAGCGCCGTGAACTTCTGGAACCGCTGAGCGACGCCGTGGGCGATCATCATCATGATGGCGGCCACCGCGAGGAACACGAATGGCAGCATCACCCACGTCGGCAAGCCTTTCGTTTCGAGGGATCCGAAATAGATCAGGTCGCCGCCAGTACGGTCGATCTGCACCGGGAACGCCTTCACGATGCCCAGGAACAGCGCCAGCGCGAACGGAGCCCACCGGAACAGATCCGGTCCCCGGTGCGCGCGGAGGAAGCCCAGCCCGATCCCTAGGAAACTCCCGAGCAGCACGAAGTTCGAGAAATAGGACAGGTAGACGATGTACGCCCCCGCCCAACGGATCAACACGAGCTCCATGAAGAGCATCAGGAAGCTGGCGAGCAGCAACTGCACCCGGTCGTTGCGCATCAGCGGAGTGTAGGGGAGGTCATGAGGCTGTGGCTGGACCTTGGCCGGCCTCTTTGACGGCCCGCAGCACCGTATCGCCGATCTCGGCCGGGTTGCGGACGACCCGGTGGCCCAGTCCTTCGATCGCATCGAGCTTCGCGGCGGCGGTGTCGGCGTCGCCCGCGATCACCGCGCCGGCGTGGCCCATCCGGCGTCCGCGGGGCGCGGACATGCCCGCGATGAAGCAGACGAGCGGTTTCGCCATGTACTGCGACGCCCACGTGGCCGCCTCGACCTCCTGCTGCCCGCCGATCTCGCCGATCATCACGACCACGTCGGTCTCGTCGTCGTTCTCGAACGCCTGCAGCACGGTCTTGAAGTCGGTGCCGTTGACAGGGTCGCCCCCGATCCCGACGCAGCTCGATTGTCCGAGTCCGAGCGCGGTCATCTGGCTGACCGCCTCGTAGTTGAGGGTGCCGGACCTCGACACGACTCCGACGCGGCCCGGCAGGTAGATGTGGCTCGGCATGATCCCGACCTTGCATTCGCCCGGTGTGATGATGCCCGGCGAGTTCGGGCCGATGATCGTCGTCGAGCGGCCGGCCAGGTAGCGCTTCGTGCGGACCATGTCCTGGACGGGCACGCCGTCCGCGATGATCACGGCGATCTGGATGCCGGCCTCGACCGCCTCCAAGCAGCGAGTCGGTCGCGATCGCGGGCGGCACGAAGATCCCGCTCACCGTCGCGCCTGTCTCCTCGACGGCCTCGGCGACCGAGTTGAATACCGGCAGCCCGAGATGCGTCCTGCCGCCCTTCCCGGGCGTGACGCCGCCCACGACCTTCGTGCCGAACCGGATCGACTCCTCGGCATGGAACGTCGCGTGCTGGCCGGTGAAGCCCTGGATGATCACCTTCGAGTCTTTGTCGACGAACACGCTCATGCGGCCGCCTCCGAGACGGCAGCAACGGCCTTCGCCGCCGCATCGTCGAGGTCGTCGGCCTGGATCACGGCCAAGCCGGATTCCGTCAGGATGCGACGGCCTTCCTCGACGTTCGTGCCGGCGAGGCGCGCGATGACCGGTACGTCGATCTGCTGATCGCGGGTCGCCTGCACGATGCCCTGCGCGATCCAGTCGCAGCGGTTGATGCCGGCGAAGATGTTGACCAGGATCGCCTCGACGTTCGGGTCGGTCAGCACGATCCGGAACGCGTTCGCGATCTTCTCCGGGCTCGCGCCGCCCCCCACATCGAGGAAGTTCGCGGGGCGCCCGCCGTGATGCACGATCGCATCCATCGTCCCCATCGCGAGCCCGGCGCCGTTGACGATGCATCCCACGTTGCCGTCGAGCGCGACGTAATTCAGCCCGTGCCCCGACGCGTCGACCTCCTTCGGGTCTTCTTCGTCGAAGTCGCGCAGTTCGGCCACCGGGGCCTGCCGGTACAGCGCGTTGTCGTCGAACTGCATCTTGCAGTCCAGGGCGATCAGATCCCCGTCCTCCGTGACGATGAACGGGTTGATCTCGAGCAGCAGGCAATCCTTGTCGCGGAACAGCCGGTAGATCCGCTTCAACAGCCTGGTGAACGACGACGCGCGGTTCGCAAGGCCGATCGATGTTGCGATCTTGCGGCACTGGAAGTCGAGCAACCCGACGCCGGGATCCACGTACTCGGTGTGGATCAGCTCCGGGCGTTCGGCGGCGACCTCCTCGATCTCGACGCCTCCTTCCGCGGAGACGATCACGACGATCTTCTGCGAGGTGCGGTCGACGATCATGCTGAGGTAGAACTCGCGATCGATCCGACTGGCGCGCTCCACCAACACGCGGTGGACCCGTTTGCCCTCGGGCCCCGTCTGCGCCGTGCTCAGGGTCGAACCGATCAT
This sequence comes from uncultured Actinomycetes bacterium, assembly GCA_963794065.1. Taxonomy (GTDB): domain Bacteria; phylum Actinomycetota; class UBA4738; order UBA4738; family HRBIN12; genus AC-51. Next base: position 189,176 of record CAWCDA010000042.1, read on the forward strand.
CTGGTCGGCGACCTCAGCCACCTTCTCCACCGAGTTGGCGACCTTGACGCCCCCGCCCTTCCCCCGGCCCCCGGCGTGGATCTGCGCCTTGACCACCCATCGGACGCCGCCGAGTTCCTCCGCCACCCGAGCCGCCGCGCGGTCGCTGTAGACGACCTCACCGGCGGGCACAGGCACGCCGTAGCTCTTGAGCAGTTCCTTCGCTTGATACTCGTGGATGTTCATCCGTCCTCGCCTCCGCGCCCGTCAGCGGGCGCGCATCTGCTCGACCTTGGTGATCAGGTTCTGCGCCATGCGGATCGATGCGGCGTCGATCAGGCGGCCGTCGAGCGAGACTGCCCCCTTGCCCTGCTTGGCACCGTCCTCCATCGCCTGGAGGATGCGGTGTGCGCGTTCGACCTCGGCGGCGGCCGGCGTGAAAACCTCGTTCGCGAGCGCGATCTGAGATGGATGGATCGCCCACTTGCCCTCGCATCCGAGCGCGGCAGCGCGCCGCGCCGCGCTCCGATAGCCGTCCGCGTCGTTGAGGTCGCCGAACGGTCCGTCGATCGGCCGCAACCCCTCCGCGCGACAGGCGGCGACCATTCGCGAGATGCCGAAGTGCCATTGGTCGCCCCAGTGCGTCTCGCGTGCACCGGTCGCGTCGACATCGGTCAGCACGGCGTAGTCGGGATTCGCGCCGCCGATGTTCGTCGTTCGCGCCTGCACGCTGGCCGCGTAGTCGGCGACGCCGAAGACCATCGCCTCGAGCCGGTCGGGCCGTGCGCGCGCGATCGACTCGACATTGGCCATGCCTTTGGCGGTTTCGATCAGGATGTGGATGCCGATCCGACCGGGCTCCCACCCGTTGCGCTGCTCGATCTGATCCAACAGGGTCGCGACGAACGCCACGTCGGATGCCGACCCCACTTTCGGGACGAGCACGGTGTCGAGGACGTCGCCGTGTGCCTCGACGACGTCGACGATATCCCGATAGCACCAGTGGGTGTCGAGGCCGTTGACGCGCACGCTGATCGCCGTCGCTGCCCAGTCCTGCGTGCCGAACGCGGCGATCACGTTGGCGCGGGCCTGCTCCTTGTCATCGGGCGCGACCGCGTCCTCCAGGTCCAGGAAGACGAGGTCCGCGCCGAGGGTGGGCGCCTTCTCGATCGCGCGCACGTTGGTGCCGGGCACGGCGAGCTCGCTGCGGTGCAGCCGGGCCTTGTCGCTCATGGCGGCTCAGCGTGGCAGGACGGCGTCGAAGGCGCCAAGGACGCGATCGGCGGCCCCGCGGGTCGCGTTCACGCCCATCAGGCCGACACGCCAGATCGGCGGAGCCTTCGGACCGAGCCCGCCGCCGACCTCGAGGTTGAACTCGCGCAGGAAGCGTCCCTGCACCTCCTTGCCGTCGACGCCCTCGGGCACCTTGACGGCGGTGAGCTCGACCAGCTGGTGGTCGCCGTCGGCGAGCAATTCGAAGCCGCGGGCCGTGATCTGCTCCTGGAAGTAGCGACCGGCGTCGGTGTGACGAGCCCAGCGGTTCTCGAGGCCCTCCTCGAGCGCCAGGCGGATCCCGGTATACAGGGCGTAGTACTGCAGGATCGGCATGGTGTGGTGGTAGGCGATCGGGCGGTCGATCCAGTACTTCGCCAGCTCCTCGAAGTCGTAGTAGTAGGGGACCGGGCTCGTGTGCGCCTTCATGACTTCGATCGCGCGATCGCTGATCGTGACCGGCGCGATGCCGGGCGGACACCCGAGGGCCTTCTGCGAGCAGGAGTAGCCGTAGTCGATGCCCCATGCGTCGGCCTCGACGCGTTGGCCGCCGAGCGACGTCACGCAGTCCGCGTAGAGCAGCGCGTCAGAACCGCTCGCCCGCATCGCCTCGGCGAACTCCTGCAGCGGGAACTCCACACCCGGTCGACGTCTCGGCGTGCACGACCGAGACGACCTTCGTGGCGGGGTTGGCTTCGAGCGTCGCCATGATCCGGTCGACCGGGACGAGCTGACCGAAATCCGCGGTGAGCTCGATGACCTCGGCGCCGACCCGGTGCGCGAAGTCGTTCAACCGCGAGCCGAAGAATCCCCAGTGACAGCTGATGACCGTGTCGCCGGGCTCGATCAGGTTCATGAGGCCCGCCTCCATCGCCGATGTGCCCGAGGACGACAGGCAGATCGACAGTCCGTGCGGGGAACGCCAGAGCGCCTGCAGGCCTGACACGAGGTCGACGAGGATGTCCCAGAAGTCGGGGTCGAGATGCCCGTTCATCGGCAGGCGCATCGATTCCAGGACGTCCGGGTGCACGTTCGAGGGGCCGGGACCACAGAGCAGTCGCTCGCCGGGGTCCAATGTGGGGATCGAGGTCGCCAGGTCGGCCATGGCTCTTCCTTCCTTTCGAGTCCCGGTCGGTCCGCCGGCCGGGATGAGGGGCGGAGCATAGGGCACCCGTTCCGACAGGAGGTAGCGGGTGCCCTTGAACGCCGGTCAGTGGTCGGCGGTCATCCCGTGTTCTGCAGCCCCGTCGCCACCGCTACACGAACGCTTCGGGATTGAGGAGCGTGGGCGGTCGGGCGCCGTCGAGCGCTGCGAAGACGTTGTCGACCGCGAGGTTGCCCATCGCCTCGCGCGTATCGATCGTCGCGCTGCCCAGATGGGGGATCACGACCGCGCGCTCCAGCTCCAACAGCTTGGCGGTGACCTCCGGCTCCCGCTCGAAGACGTCGAGGCCGGCGGCGAACAGTTCCCCGGCCTCCAGCGCATCGGCGAGTGCGGCCTCGTCCACGACCGGCCCGCGCGACGTGTTGACGAGCACGGCGTTCGGCTTCATCCGGCGGAACTCCTCGGCGCTGAACAGGTGGCGTGTCTCGGGCGTGAGGTTGGTGTGGATCGAGATGAAGTCCGCCACCGAGAGCAGCTCGTCGAGCTCGACCCGGCGCGCGGCGGTCTCGGCCTCGACCTCCGCGGGCAGCGCCACTGCGTCGCTGTACAGGACGGTCATACCGAACCCCTTCGCCCGGCGAGCGACCGCCTGCCCGATCCGCCCGAAGCCGACGATGCCGATCGTCTTGTGATGGACGTCCTGGCCCAGCATCATCAATGGACCCCAGATCCACGGCGTCCGGGCACGCAGGAGGCGTTCGCCTTCGCCGATCCGCCGAGCGCCCGCCAACAGGAGGGCGAACGCCGTGTCGGCCGTGGTCTCCGTCAACACGTCGGGTGTATTGCTGGCGAGCACCCCCGCGTCGGTGCACGCGGCGATGTCGACGTTGTCGAACCCGACCGCGTGGTTCGCCACGATCCTCAGCTGCGGCCCGGCGGCGCCGAGCAACTCCGCATCGACGCGCTCGGTGAGCATCGTGATCAACGCGTCGCGGCCCGCAACGACCCGCAAGAGTTCATCGCGCGGGATCCCGAACTCGTTCTCGTGCACGGTCACGTCGCATCGCTCTCGCAGACGAGCGAGCGGCTCATCCATGATCGGGCGGGTCACCAGCACGTTCGGTCGACTCACGGGTTTCGCTCCTCGCGACAGGGAAACGCGGAGCTTGGCACGGGGAGGCAGGCGAGCGGTAGTCACGGTCACCGGCCGGCGGTCATGCGACGATGACGCTCGTGACCTGGCATGTGGAGACCGAACGGCTGCGGCTGCGGCCGATGTCGCTTGACGACCTCGACGCGTTCGCCGCGGTCGTGGGCGACCCCGAGTCGATGCGCTTCTACCCTCGGCCGTTCGACCGGTCGATGGCTCGCGCGTGGATCGAACGGGTCGGGGAACGGTACGAACGCGACGGGTTCGGACTCCTCGCGGTGGTCGAGCGCGCAACCGGCGACATGATCGGCGACTGCGGACCGATGCTGCAGGAAACCGGCCACGGGTCGTTCGTCGAACTCGGATGGCACATCCGTCGCGACCGACAGGGCTTGGGGTTCGCGACCGAGGCGGGCGCCGCGTGTCGCGATCGAGCGTGGGCCGAGCTCGACACCGACCGACTGATCAGCATCATCCGACCGGAGAACGTACCGAGTTGGTCGGTCGCCCGCGCCCTCGGATTCCGGCCGTGGCGCGGCGACGTCCGCGCCGGCATGGCGCACATCCTGTGGACGATCGAACGCCCCTGAACGTCAGTCGACGATGTCGATTCGTTCGATCACAACGTCGTCCACCGGGCGATCGTTCCCTCCGGTGGCGAGACCCGCGATCGACTCCACGACGTCGTAGCCCTCGGTCACCTGGCCGAAGATGGTGTGCCGGCCGTTGAGCCACGGCGTCTCCGCCACCGTCACGAAGAACTGGCAGCCGTTCGTTCCGGGGCCCGCATTTGCCATCGCCAACCGGCCCACCTGGTTGAACGTTGGTCCGTCCGCCGGGCACTCGTCGTCGAACGTGTAGCCCGGCCCGCCGGATCCGTGCCGGTCGGGTCGCCGCCCTGGATCATGAAGCCGCCGATCACGCGATGGAACACCGTCCCCGGGTAGAGCGCGCCCGTCTGTGCCGATCCATCACGCGGGTCGGTCCAAGGCTTCGCACCGGTCGCAAGCCCGACGAAGTTCTCGACGGTCTTTGGAGCGTGGTCGGGCATGAGCGACACGGTGAACGTGCCCTTGTTGGTGACGAACGTGGCGTTCGGCATGGATGACTCCTCTCCTCCGAGGCTGTCAGCCTACGGGTTCGCGTCGGCGACGTCGGGTCGTTGCTGGCGACCCCGTGCGCACCTACGCTGCCGGCGTGTCCACGGCTTCTGTGCTCACACCCGCTCGTCGCCTCGGGACCCCCGAGTTGTTGCCACTGTCGCTGATCGTGCTGATGTGGGCGGTCATGCTCGTGTGGATGCCGGCAGACGCTCTGCGCGGGGACGTCCTGCGGTTCTGGGAAATCGCGCATGCAGGGGGTCGACCCTACGTCGACTTCCCCGTCGAGTACCCGCCTCTCGAGACTTTCGTCGTCGTACTCGTCGGCCGCGGATCCGTGACGGCGATCGCGTACAAACTCGCGATCATCAACGGGGTATCGACCCTGGCGTGTTGGTGGCTCCTTCGGCGGCACTGGTCCGTGAAGGTGTCGACGCTGTTCGTGTGGTTCGCGTTGCCACTCCAAGTCTTCATGCCGTTCCGGATCGACGCGCTCGTCCTCGTTGCCGTGATCGGCGCGGTCGTGTTGGCCGATCGAGACCGGGAGCTCGTGGCCGGCGTGTTGATGGCAGCCTCGATCCTCTTCAAGCTCTGGCCTATCGTGATCCTGCCGGTGTTCGCGATCCGCGCGCAGCGGCGCACGGTCTTCGTCACCGTCGCGGCCTGCGTCATCGGGGCGGCTGTGTGGGTGGGAGCAAGCAGCGTCGACGCCGTGCACCAGGTGGTGTCCTATCGGGACGCGACGGGGTGGCAGATCGAGAGCGTGTTCGGGATCGTCGTCAACGCCGTATCCGATGCGCAGCCTCGGATCGAGGCGGGAGCGTCCCGGATCGGGGTCATGGCACCCTGGGAGGTCACGGCGGCTCGTCTGCTGACACTTCTGCTCGTGTCGGCCGCTTGGATACTCGCCGTCAAGCGGCGGTCCGACTCGATGGGCGCGCCGTCGCTCGCTGCGCTTGCATCGCTCATCTTGTTATCGCCCGTCGCGTCACCTCAGTACGTCGTCTGGCTGCTGCCGTTCGCAGCGATCACGGCTGCACACCGGCGAGAGTCGGATGTGCGGATCCTCATGATCGGTGCGGGCGTATTCGCGTCCGCCGTGTTCTCGGTGTACTGGGGCTTCCGCGACTTGTTCGTGCTGCAGGTGATCGCCACCGGGCGCGCGCTCTGCCTCCTGGGGCTGGTCGTTGTCGGCTTCGCTGAGTCATACCGGGGCGGGATCCCGAAGACCGTTGAGGGCGCCGGGTAGGCGGGCGCTGACACCATCGGTTGGCATCGGATCGCGCATCCACTCCGCCACGCAGCGCAGCAACAGGAGTGCCCGGATGATGATGATGATCGAGAGCACGCCGTACGAAGGGCCTGCACCACCTCCGAGCGTCTCGAAGAAGAGGAACCGAACCATGAACTCCAACACCTCAGCAAGCTGATACTCGACGAACGTGATGGTGCGTACCCGCGTCATGGCGAACCACGGCAGGAGCCACAGCGAGTACTGCGGCGACCAGACCTTGCTCGTCATGAGGAGCATCGCAAGGAGCGGGAAGGTGAGCATCCAACGGGGGACGTCGGGAGCACGATGCGTCACGCGACGCCAGATCCAAGCGGTGACCGCCGCCGCGATCAGCAGCGAGGCGATGTTGACGACGCGCGTCGGCACGCAGAATGCCGCCCGGCAGAGGACCCACCAAAGGCTGTCGTAGTCGGGGAGCCGATCACCGCTGAATCGGAGGAAGACCATCCAGCCGTCGAATGCCATGATCGCGAAGGGGATGTTCGCCGCGAACCACGTGGCACCTGTGGCCAGCAGCAACCGGATCGCGCTGCCCTGATTCGATCGCCGCCGCTCCTCAGCGGCGGATGGAAGGGCGAGTAGCGCGGGGTACAGCTTCGCGGCGGCCCCGATCCCCCAGAGGATGCCGGCGAGCACGGGGCGGCGTCGCACGTAGGCGAGGAACCCGAGCGTCGCAAGCGCCACGGGAACGAGGTCCCAATTCACGGACCCCGCGAGCGCGAGTACCGGCGAGGCGGCGAACATGAGGGTCCGCCCTCCGAGCCGCTCCAGCGCCCACGTCGTCGCGAGGGCCGCGGCCAGCAACACCGTCATCGACCACCAGAAGAACGGCCCGTAGGGGTTGGAACCGTGCCCGGACACCCAGGCAACCGCGCGCATCAGATACATGGTTCCAACCGGGTACTCGTCGCACGCGCGCGCCGATGGTGTGCATGGATCGAGATACGGCAATCGATCACCGAGGAGCTGCTCCCAGGAACGAAGGTTGACGATGTCCGAATCGCAGGACCAACGGATGGGTTGCCGATCCTCCACCCACGACACTGTCGCGCACGGGGCCTTCTGCGCCGCACCTACGAGGAAGACGGCGGCGGTCGTCACCAACATGACGACCAGGTGGGAAGCGAGGACACGCCGCACGCGGGCATCGTAGCCCTCGACCTCCTGCCTTCCGCTTATCTGGAGGCTTCGCTGCGTCGATGGATAATGCCGGAGGTGGAGATCACGCTCGAGCGCAGACTTCGGCTTGCCCAGAATCCCGATGGCGGGTTCGGGAGCGTGCCCGGCGTTGCCTCGGAACCGGAACCGACAGCAATGGCCGCGCTCGCGCTTCGGGACCAACGTGCCGTGGACTGGCTCATCGATGCGCAGCGAACCGACGGGGCTTTCGGCATGCAGGCGGGGTCAGTTCTGTCCGACGACACCGCGGTCGTCTGTGTGGGATTGCCCACAGGAACGGCGCGTGAGCGCGCGCTCGATCATCTGGAGCGGATCGCCGGCGCGAACGCGGTGGCAGATCCGGGTGCGCCTCCCTACGGCTGGCCGTGGACGCAGGGTGCTCACGGATGGATCGAGCCGACCGCGTGGGGGATGTTGGCGCTCCGTGCCGGCCGCCCTCAGGCGGCCGCTCGTATCGCTGACGGACTGGCGGTGCTCCGCGATCAAGAGTGCGTTGGTGGAGGCTGGAACTACGGCACGAGAGAGGGGTTCGGCGTGGACCAGCCTCCCTTCGTGCAGACGACGGCGGTCGCCGTGCTGGCGGTCGCCGGTCTGGACGAGGCCCTCCGCAGGCGCGGACAAGTCGTCTTGGAGCGTCGGTGGCCGGTGGAAGAGGCCGGACTCCTGTCGGTGGCGAGCGCGGCCGCCTCGCTGGCTGCGCTGGGGTCTTCGCAAGCGGCCCACGCCAGGGAGGCGATGATCGCGACGGCCGAGCGCACGGTGGCCGCGGATACGGTCGCGCTCGCGTGGGCATCGCTGGCGGAGCAGGGTCGCGGCCCCGTTGAGGTGCACGGATGAGCGAGCGGGAGTTCTCACACAAGCACGCCGTCCCGCGACGTACCTTCCTTCGAGGTGCGGCGGCGGTGGGCGCGTTCGCAGCGGCCGGGGCCATCGGCGTCCGACTGCGTCAACCGGCGGAACCCGAGCCGTGGGATCACGCCGTCTTCTCGCCACCCGGGGGTGCGCGGGTCTCTGTGCTTCGGGCGCCGACGTACGAGGGCGACCTGTCCGGCATCGTCCTGGATGGCTTGCGATCGATCGGTGCCGATGTGCGAGGTGCCTCGGTCCTGCTCAAACCGAACATGGTGGAGTTCGACCGTGGCGCGGCGATCAACACGGACCCCAGGCTGATCGCCGCCGCGGTCGTTGCGTTTCGACGATTGGGCGCGAGGCGCGTCGTCGTCGGCGAGGCGCCGGGCCACCGTCGAGACACCGGCTATCTCGTTCGGGCGTCGGGTCTGGCCGAATCATTGGCGGAGGTCGACACGTCGTTCGTCGACATGAACGTCTCCGCCGCGTCGGAGGTCCCGCTCCACAGCTCCTACACGAAGCTGGGGTCGCTCTGGTTGCCCGACGCGATCACGGATGCCGACGTCGTGGTGTCGATGCCCAAGATGAAGACCCACCATTGGGCGGGCGTCACCCTCTCGCTCAAGAACTGCTTCGGCTGTCTACCGGGCCGTGTCTACGGATGGCCGAAGAACGCGCTGCATTGGCAGGGGATCGACGGGTCGATCCTCGACATCGCCGGCGTCGTAAGGCCGGCGTACGCGATCGTCGATGGCATCGTGGCGATGGAGGGAAACGGACCGATCGACGGCACACCGAAGCCCGTTGGTCTTGTCGTTGTGGGGGACGACCCGGTCGCGGTTGACGCCACCACAGCCACGCTGATGGGCTTCGACCCTCGCGGGATCGCCCACATCGCCGAGGCCGGTCGCTACCTCGGGCAGGCGGACCTGGCTCGGATCGAACAGCGGGGGGAGGACGTCACCTCGTCCGTCAACGCGTTCGCGCCCGCCCCCGGTTTCGACGGGCTGCCCGTCGCTCAGTAGATGTGTCGATAGTGCATGAACAGCAGCGCGTGCCAGAGCGCCGCTGGGATCGAAATGATCAGCCAGGTTGCCAGCACCGCCGGCCGTCTGGTCCAGCGCGCCATGCCCCAGAACGCCGGAAACGCGACGAGCGCGAAACGTGACATCGAGGTCAGATCTCGCCCCGGATAGGGGAAGCACAACGGAACGGCCAGTGCGAGCGCTCCAAACAGCACCAAGCTCGGCGCCGCCCGTCGCCAGATCGCGATCAACCCGCCGATCGCGATGCAGGAAAGCACCGCGTCCGAGATCCAGTAGCCGCCGTCGGGAGCACCGACCACGTGGATCGCCTGGTAGAGGCCGCGCGCGAGGGTGACAAAGGGGAACTGGATCGTCCGCTTCCAGTGAGCCTGCACTTCGAGTGGCCGCAGCGCATCCCCCGCGTGCACCTGCCACCACCCGAGATAGAGGAGCGTCCCGACCACCACGAGCGCCGCGGCGATGAGGCCGCGGGTGCGTCCGCGTCCGGGCGGGCGTTTCCACGCCTCCCATGCGAGGGAGGGGGCGAGGATAAGACCGATCGACCTGGTCGCGGCGGCGGCGATCCCGGCCGCGGCGCCTGTTGCCCAGCGATTCGATCGAGCCGCCGCGAGTGCGACGACGGCCAAGAGCAGGAAGAGCGATTCACTGTAGGGCGCGAAGAGGAAGAAGGACGTGGGGAAGGCGAGGAGCAACACGGTCGTCCGTCGGGCATCGCTTTCCGACAGCTCTCGTGTCGTCAGCACGTACAGCAGCACAAGCGCAAGCAGCAGCGCGAGATTCGAGATCAGCGCTGCGGCCGCAAACGTGCCAAGGCCTGGGATCGCAGACACGCCCCGTATCAGGACGGGATACAGCGGGAAGAAGGCAGCCGCGTTCCGATCGAAGTCATAGCCGCGATCCGCGATCGTTTCGAACCAGGCAGCGTCGAGCCGATCGGTCCCGTCCCACAGGTTGTGCCAACCTGCGGTCACGGGCGCCGATGTGCCCGGATCGAGGGGCAGCGGATTCGTGGTCAACGATCCGACCGCGAGTCCAAGGAGGCTCACCGCAAGTCGCGCGATCACGAAGGCGACGGCGCAGAAGCGCACCGCGCGTCGGGTGAGGTCGGCCGGACCGAGGAGTGTGCCAGCATGCTGCCGGGATCGATCGACTGTTTGTTGCACGCCTGTGTGTATCACGGCGCCCTGCGGATCACGTGCTCGAGATGAGATCCGCGAGATCGGAGGCCGACATGACCGGGCGATCGCAGACGAAGCCGCGACACACGTACGCCGTCGCAACACCGGCGATGGCCTTCCTGCCTTCGAGGAGCGGCACGCGGACGTCGCCGTCATCCGCGGACCCGTCAGCGAGCGCAACGACCGCGTTGGGTAGCAGACGAGCGCTCACGACCTCTCGAAGCAAGGCACGGAACCCCTCGTCGTCTCGGTGCCCGACGATCGCGATCTCGTATAGGGGACCGCGCAGCAGATCGGCGACACACAGTGTCTGGCCGAACGCCGCTGGAGCGCGTTCTGCGAGCTTGAGCACGGATCCGATCGCGCTCATCGCAACCTGGGTGTATCGGTGTTCGCCGGTGAGCGCGCCGAGACGTGCAAGCAATTCGGCCGCGGCCGCGTTCCCGCTGGGTACGGCGTCGTCCGCAAGGTCCTTGGCCCTCGTCAGCAGCGCGGGCGCATCGGCGCCGGTCTGGAAGAATCCTGCGCCTTCGCGATCGGCGAAGAGCTCGAGCAGCTGGTCTGCGAGCCATCGCGCTCGCTCGAACCACACGACCTCTCCGGTGGCCCGATAGAGCGCTTCGAACGCAAGACCCAGGGCCGCGTGGTCATCCGCGAAGGCGAGGACGTCGGCCACGCCTGCCCGCCAGACGCGTAGGAGCCGACCGTCGCCCCGACGAAGATTGGCCCAGAGGAAGGTCGCACATCCCGCCGCGGCTTCGAGCCACCGGCGTTGGTCAAAGGCGAGCCCCGCGACACAGAGCGAACGGATCGCCAACGCGTTCCAGGCTGTCAACACCTTGTCGTCGGTGGCGGGCGGAACCCGGTCGTTCCGGATCGCGCGCAAGATCGGTCGGGCGTTCACCACGGCGCGCTCGAGGTCTCGCGTGGAGAGGTCATGCCGCCGCGCCACGGTGGCGAGCGGTTCGGGCCGCCACAAGACGTTCGTGCCCTCCCAGTTGCCGGCGGCAGTCGCCCCGAGGGCGTCGGCAACGGGCGCGCCCACGGCGGCGGTCAACTCGTCCCAGGTCCACGTGGCGAAGCGGCCCTCGACCCCTTCGCTGTCCGCGTCCTGGGAGGTCGCGAACCCGCCGTCGGGCAGCCGCATGTCACCGAGCAGGTACTCCGCCACACCGGCCGCGACGTCGCGGTACCGGACCTCTCTGGTCAGTAGCCAAGCCTCCGCGTACACCTGGAGCAGGAGCGCGTTGTCCGAGAGCATCTTCTCGAAGTGGGGCACGTGCCATCGATCGTCGGTGCTGTAGCGCGCGAACCCGCCATCGACGTGATCGTGGATCCCGCCGTTGGCCATGCCGTCGAGCGCGCGACGAGCGATGGCTTCCGCGTCCGCCCGTCCACGAAGTGCCTGGCGAAGCAACCAAGACACGATCATCGGTTGGGGAAACTTCGGGGCTCCCAGGCTGCCGCCCCATCTCGGATCGCTTTGGTCCTCGAGCGCCCGGAACGGTCGGTCTCCGTAGGAATCGGGGATCTCGTCTGCGTCCCCGAGCGGGATCGATCGAGAGATCGCCGCCGTCAGGCCTGATGCTTGCGCATCCACCTCTGTGCGCCGGTGTTCCCAGGCGTCGCTGATCCCGGTCAATACCTGTCGGAACGACGGGAGACCGTGACGAGGCCGATCGGGGAAATAGGTGCCTCCATAGAACGGTTCCCCATCTGGGGTGAGGAACACCGACATCGGCCAACCGCCCGAACCGGTGAGCGCCTGGACCGCCTGCATGTAGATCGCATCGACGTCCGGTCGCTCCTCGCGATCCACCTTGACCGAGATGAACCCTCGTAACAGCATCGAGGCGGTCTCGGCGTCTTCGAACGATTCCCGCTCCATCACGTGGCACCAATGGCAGGCCGCGTAGCCGATCGACAGGAAGATCGGTTTGTCGCCCCTGCGGGCGGCTGTGAACGCCTCTTCGGACCACGGATACCAATCAACTGGATTGTGTGCGTGCTGGAGGAGATAGGGGCTGTTCGCACGGATCAGCCTGTTGGGTTTCGTCGCGGTCATTCGACCCAGTGTCGGCCTTTAGGTCCCGAGGCACCAGTGCCGATGCTCTGGTGAGGAATGAGTATCGACGTTCGCGTTCTCGTGCTGGAACAGGGCCTCGGCCTGACGCATGCCCTCACCGTGGCGTGTCGGCGCTCCGGCGTGTCCGTGGTCGGACCGGCTCGGGATGTCGCCGAGGCCGCGGTTGCGGCCAACGAGCTGCCGGTCGACGTCCTCGTCGTCGAGCTGACGGGATCATCGGTGCAGCCGGTCCAGGAGGCGTCGGCCGTGCTCGGCGGCGTTCGGATCCTCGCGATCGCCCAGGACCCGGACCCCGAGACGGGAGCATCGGTCATCGCGGCCGGCGCCGCGGGCCTGATGGAACGCTCCCTCGCGGGACGCGCTGTGCCCGAGACGCTTCGTCGTGCCGCGGCCGGCGAGTTGATCTTGCCCGACTCACACCTTTCTGCCCTCGTCGAGCTTGTGCGCGCCGCGCATCTCGATCGGGTCGACGGGAATCGGATCGACACGCTGACGCGTCGCGAGCATGAGGTGCTCGCCTTGCTCGCGGACGGGCGGACGACGCTCGAGGTCTCCCAGGCCCTGTCGATCTCGGTGATGACGGTGCAGAGCCACGTCAAGAACGTCTTGTCGAAACTCGGTGTGCACTCGAAAGTCGAGGCCATCCGATTCGCCTGGCGCTCCGGCGCGCTGTCGATGCCTGTGGGCGCGTGATGCTGGCGGCGCGCGAGGGTGCGGCGAGCCAAAGCGCCATCGTGTGGAATCAGCCGGTCAGGATCGTCGTGTGCGCGGCCCATCCCGTGATCGAGGGTGTGGTTCGACTCGCCGCCGGCGCGACGTTTGGTGAGTCCGACGTCGCTCCGTCGATGTGTCTTCGCTGACTGGTCGTTGGATCGGTTCGAGCCGCGCTTGCCGTCGTCGACATCGACGAGCAACGGATGGATCGGTTCGAGACGGTTCGCTCGATCCGCACCACCGCGCCCGAGGTGCCCGTGATCGTCTTGGCTGAAGGTGACCGAGGTGCGGATATCCTCGAGGGGCTGCGTCTCGGCATCCGGGCATACCTCCGGAAGCCCGAGGGTCTGTCGAATGATCGGATCGGTGATGGCGCGCGTGCTCACCGGCGAAGGTTGTTATCGATCCCCACCTCGAGGACGTCGCCGTCCAGGAGCTCGGCAGGTTCGCGAGACAGACGCGGGAGGGTGCGATGGTCGGCGGCGCCCTCACCCCTCGGGAGCGCGAGATCTTGGATCTGCTGGCCGAGGGATTCACCATGCGCCAGATCGGCCGGCGCCTCGGCATCTCGACACGTACGGTCGAGACGCATGTTGCCAAGATCTATCGCAAGCTGTCGGTACGTTCTCGCGTGCAAGCTGTCTCACGGGCCGCGGCGCTCGGTCTGATCGAGCTTCGGTGAGCCACCCTTACCCTCCCTGATCGCGATGCCGATAGACGAGGAGTCCTCGCGCCGGAGTCCCTGAACCGTCGCCCGGTCGTCTAGTGGGAGCGTCCCCGATGAGTAGGCCGCAGGCCAACGAAGGATCCGCCGCAGGTCAACGGCCCGTGGGAGTCGCGGTCGTGGATCCGCTCCCCGTCGTTCGTGCGGGTCTGGCGCTGCTGATCGACGGACAGCCGGATATGGAGGTGGTGGCGCAAGCCCACGACTGCCGACGACGCGCTTCGCGCGATCGCCCGCGCTCGGCGGACGCGGATCGTTGTCCTCATCGGCCTCGGGTTGGAGGGGGAACACGATGGCCCGTGGTTGATCCGATCGCTCCGCGAGCGCTATCCGTTCGCTGGCAATCTTGGCCATGGGCGCGAATGCGGATCCCGACGACGATCAGCAGATCGCTGTTCGTCGGCGCCGACGGATTCGTCGACAAGAATGTCGATCCCGCCGCGTTCATCGTCGCTCATTCGAGAAGGCCGGTGACGCGAGATGGTGCTGGTCGGCCCGACCCGAGTGAACCGTCGGGACCGATCGCCGAGGGCATCGAGCGAGGGCGTCGACCTCGACGCCTAGCTCACGCGCGCGAGCGAGAGGTGCTCGCCGTCGCAGCCGAAGGGTTGACCGCGCGAGAGATCGCGGTCCGGTTGGGCGTCCGCGAGCGCACGATCACGACACACCTCGCCCGGATCTACGGCAAGCTCGGCGTCGGCAGCAGGCTGGCCGCGGTGCGTATCGCCGCCCGCTCCGGGCTCGTGAGCGTCGGCGCACCCGAGTGATCGCTCAGGTGCGCACGAACACCGCGCCATCGTCGTCCTCGTAGACCTCTTGCCACCCGGGATCCGCTGCGGAGGTAGGGCAGCAGGTCCCAGTCCGCCTTGACGCGACGATCGCCTGCACGTCCCACCGATCGAGGACCTCCTTCCATCCGGCTCCCGAGAAGCCGACCTGGCCGTAGTCGTGCCACACATGGGGCGGGCAAGATCTCGATCCGCGAGTCGACGAAGACGGGCTTGTCCGGCAGCCGCGAACTCGAACCAGCTGCCCCACGGTCTGCGCGGACGAGCGGCGGGTTCCCGGGGGCAGCGCCTGCGGCGGCCTCGTGATCCCGGGAGGGGCATCGAACAGGAGTGAGTCGTCGTACGGCGACCGCGCCACCACGGGGAGCAGCCACGATCGCGGCCGACGAGAGCGTCCGCGATCAGTAGGCCGGACGCGGGCAGCGGCACTCCCTCGTGTCGCGCGATCCTTTCTGCGGAGGCCGCAACAAGCCCGCGACGACGACCGGGCGCCACCATCGCCCACCAGACGATCCCGCGTTGCGCCGACAGGGCGAGCAGGAAGAACAGGCCGAGGGCCACAGGAGGTCGATCCACGGGACCGCAGTCCGCCGGCGTGCCAGGTACGCGACGACCGCGAACATCGATGCGATCACGAGCCAGCCCGGAACGGCCGCGAGGGACAGGGGCGCCCACTCGGTGATGGGCGTCCGGATCACCGGGTTGGTCGACAGGTCGTACGCGTAGAGCCAGACGCCGAGCGCCGAACGGGTTCGGCGAGGGTCGCCGCGGCCGCGGCCACGAGCGCGATCAGCAGGGTGCGCTTCCCGAGCGCGTCTCTCTGTGTCGCGATCCTCGAGCCAGCGCCAGGCCGACGACGCCGGGAACAGCACGAAGCTGCCGTGGATGTTGGCGCACAGCGCGGCGAAGACGGGCAGCGAGCCAGAGCCGCCCGGGATGCTGCCTGCTCGGCATCACGGCCCAGAGACCCGCCGCGAAGAACGGCAGGGCGAGGAGTCTGCGGGCGCATCGCGAGCGCGCGGGCGAGGCGACGACGAAGCCGCGACGCGAGGAGCGGCCGGTCCGCGGCGCTGGCGCCCGTGCGCGGGCGGCCAGGTACGACGAGCGCAGAACGTGACTCCCACTGAGGACCGCCTGCACGGCAACGAGCGAGGGCCAGCCACCCAACCGATGGATGAACGCGCAGGAATGACCTGCGCGAGCCATTGCTGATCGAGCCACGCGGTGCCCGGGACGGTGAACGTCTAGGTGTCCGACCCGTGGGATGTTGCCCGTGCAGCACATCCTCTCCGGCCCGGAGTGGTACGCCAGGTCGATCGCGCCCATCTTCGAGAAGCAGCGAGCACGATCGAGGGGATCGAGGAAGGCAGGCTCGCCCAGGCGATGTCGATGCGGGTCGCGTCGGGCGGCTCGAGTCCCAGCTGATTTCCACGGCGGCAGGCTAGCCGGTACCATCGCTGCCGCTGGGAGGCGTAGCCGCGGGTACGTACGTAGCTTTACGTAGACACCATGCGTGAGTTTCGGGATTCCGTAGCCGTTCGGCTCCTTCTACTCTCTCTGCGGGCGAGCTACATTTCGCCCCCGGGTCCGTCGATAACGGACCTGGAGCAGTGGCTCGGAGGAAGGAGGTGACAGGATGTTCCTTCGTCTCTACACGGGTGTCACCACCTGGTGGAACGACCTGAAGGGGCGTGCTGCCGAGGAAGGTGGTGCGACCGCAGTGGAGTACGCACTGATGGTTGCCTTGATCGCGGTCGTGATCATCGCCGCGGTGGCGTTCATCGGTCGGTCCGCATCTAGCCAGTTCAACTCGGTCGGCTCAGCCGTCAACAACCCGAGTTAACGGGCAGCAGCAACAGAGCGACCGGCCCGCCGGTCGCTCACTTCCCCGGGGAGGGCCGAGGAAGTGAGGGACCGGCGGACGAGAGGTTGATGGAGATGAACATCACAGCGCGGGCCCACGGCGAAGAGGGCGCCGCAGCGGTCGAGTTCGCCCTGATCGTGGGCGTGCTCGCGATGCTCATCTTCGGCATGCTCCAGTTCGGCCTGGCGTTCTTCCAGCTCCAGAACCTGCGGGCGGCGACCCGAGAGGGCGCTCGGGTCGGCGCCGTCGACGGACCGGTGACCGACATCCAGGCGCGGGTGCAGCAGCGCGTCCGGCATCAGCGCGCCGTCCTCGGGAGTTCACTGTACATCGAGTCGGTCAACCGGCGGCTCGGCGACCACGGTCTCGAGTACGCCGACGACGACAGCCCTGCGCCACGGTGAACGGGACCGACGCCCGACTCGGTGATCGCCGGGGTCGATCTCGACGACCCGTCGCTGCCGCCGGCGCTGCAGAACATCTTCACCGTCGACATCCCGCTGCTGCCGACCGATCGCTCTCCGATCTGCGCAGGTCTAGGGGGAGTTCCGATGCGAAAGCTGATCAGTACGCCGGCTGCACGGTGACGAGAGCGGCGTCACGATGGTCATCGTTGCGCTGTGCTCGATCGCGCTGATCGGGATGATCGTCTTGGTGGTCGACGTCGGCGGCCTGTTGCTGGAACCGCCGCGCGATGGTGAACGCTTCGGATGCGGCCGCCCTGTCTGCGGCCAAGTCGTGCATCTTGCCTCCATCGATGGATCCCGCAGACGCCGGAACAGGCCGCCGACGCGTTGGCGGCTTCGACAACTCCGGCGCCGCGGACGTCTCGAACCCCGAG
Organism: uncultured Actinomycetes bacterium; assembly: GCA_963794065.1. Taxonomy (GTDB): domain Bacteria; phylum Actinomycetota; class UBA4738; order UBA4738; family HRBIN12; genus AC-51. The sequence continues at coordinate 206,345 of CAWCDA010000042.1, forward strand.
CAACATCATCGCAGAGCTCCGGGCTGCGACACCGCAGACACCGGGTACGTGACCGTCCAGTACGGCGCGAACCAACAGCTCTTCTTCGCCGGGATCTTCGGCGCAGGGACAAGGGCACGTGACGACCACAGGCGACGGCGATCTGGGGCCCGGCGGGCGCGGTCGAACCCGATGCCGATCGTGATCTACCAGGATTCGTTCCAGAACTGCCAGTTCGACGCGATCGACCCGACCAAGACGTGTTACGTCTGGGAGGACAACAACAACGTCAACGGAGCCCAGAGCGCGTTCGGACTGCTCGACCTCCGCACCGACAACCCGTCGGCCGTACGGGTGGAACTCGGACGCCGGCGCCGGCGTGCTCCGCCCCGGCGGTAACGATCGACAGTGGATCACAACTACCCCGATCCCTCGGTCGGCGACCTGACCGCTGAACTACCCGAACCCGACGTACGTGTGCAGGGTCAACGGGTCATCGAACCGCGGAGACGTGCTGGACCGACTATCGATGACAACGACGTCGTCGACCAGAACGACGACAGACGCCTGTTCTTCCCGATCAACCGTTGTGACGAACGTCGTGCCGCGGCAACCTCGGTGGGCAATTGCTCACCGAACAGTACGTCGCCGAGGCGGCCTGCTCGGCGACGCCGGGTCAATACGACATCATCGGGTACTTCGCGCGTGAAGCTCGAGGCCGTGTACGAGCCGAACGATCCGGCGTGAAGCGGTGCATCGGGCCATGTGCTCGACCGTTCGACGCTCGGCCCGAACAGCCGGTAATCTCTGGCGAGGTCGGCCAGCTCGATGTGCAACGCAGTCGGCCGTGCTGCCACCGCCAGCGCTCCGGACCAGATCACGAACGTGATCGGTCGGCGAAGGTGAAGAACAAGCGACCCGGGCCTGCACCCGTGCTAAGGCGGTCGACTACACCGTGCGACTACTCGAGACCCGTCCGATCCGCAGGTCACGTGGATCGACCCGCGGACCCGGAACAGCACGGACCAGACGTACAAGATCACGTTCGATTGGTCGACAACGCGGCAGTGTGCGGGATCCCGCCTCGGGCAACAACTCGGGCACACTGCCTCGATCTCTGCACCGGTCGACGTGAAGATCGGCGGCAGCCACCCGGGCGGGGGTACTGGCGGACTCGAATGTCCGCGCGCTACAAGTTGTGCGAATCCGAGGTCCCGGGCTCATGCGACCCGGTGAACGTGCCGAATCCCTCAGGACTTGCCGGCTCAGCGCCGGCGCGACAAGTGCATAGGCTACGCGAGAAGGAGAGAGGCGGATGAGGTCGCGAGGTCTGGTGGTTGCTATCGCCGTGGTCTTGGCGGTGCTGGCAGCCGTAGGGGTCATCGTGTACACGAGCAGCGTTCGTGAGAAGGCGGTCGACGAGACACACGCAGCGGTCATCGCTCGACGCAGGACATCCCGGCGAACACGCCGCTGGATCCGCTGATCGCTCAGGGCGTGTTCAAGCCATCCGGTGCCGAACACGCGCGTCGTGCCGGACGCGGTCACCGATGTCTCGCAGCTCCAGGGTCAGATGACGTCCGCTCCGATCTACCAGAACGAGCAGATCCCCCTGGCCCGCATCTCCGGGACCAACGGCGGGAACAACCTGGGGATCATCACCGGCAATGTCGGGCTCGGGCTCGAGGTGGAAGGTGCAGGCGGCCGTCAACGGTTACGTCCAGCAGGGGAACTACGTGACGATCTATGCGACGTTCCAGCAGGGAACGGTCGTTGTTCCGAAGAACTTCAAGTTCCTGCCGGCACAGCTGCAGCAGGCCATCACGAGCACGGGGACGTCGGCAACGCAAGCGTTCGTCGTGCCGAAGGACTTCACGATTCCGCTCGTTCCGGCTGTCGAGGTTCTCGCTGTGCAGAATCCGCCCGTGGACTCCTCGACGGGACGGACGGCCCAGGGCGCGTCCTCGTACATCCTCAACATGACGCCCGAGGATGCCCAGGAGCTCGTGTTCGCGACCGGTAGTTCGACGCTCTACCTCGGCCTGCTTCCGCCGGACAACACGGATGGCTACTCGCAGCCGGGAACGATCGGCGTGCCGCTCGGGAAGGTCATCGGGGTGAATAAGGGGTGACGGAAGCGAGCGTCGTCGCCGTCGGGACGCCGCAATCGTTCCGCCAACAGATCGCTCGAGTCGCTCGAGCTTGAGGCGGACGAGGTGGGCTGGGTCCAGTCCGCCACAGCCGCCGAGGAGCTGTTGATCAACGCCTACGCGCCGGTCGACGTCCTCGTGCTGTCGCCGGAGGTGAAGGAGCCCGACGCGCTCGGCCTCGCCGAGTTCGTCGGGCGGACCTCGCCCGGGCACGGCGATCGTGCTCGTCCGCGACCACACGTGGAACGGGCTGCTTCCGGCCGCGATGCGCGCCGGCATCCGCGACGTGGTCGATATGACCCAAGGAACCGACGAGCTCCGCGAAGCGGTTGAACGCGCCGTGTCGTGGGCGGCGCAACCTGCGGTCGGCCACGATCGGCGCGCAAGCCGACGGCGGCCGCGTGCGTCGCGGACACATCATCTCGGTGTTCTCGTCCAAGGGCGGATCCGGCAAGACGTTCCTGACCACCAACCTCGCGACGTCCATCGCCCAGGTCACGGGCGAGGACGACGGCCGTGGTCGACCTGGACGTCGACATGGGCGACGTCTTCACGTACTTCGGGCGCGAGCCGTCCGCGTCGATCACCGACCTGATGGCGCTCGGCGAGGGAGCCGACGGCGACCAGATCCGCAACGTCGGTGTCGAGGTGGCGCCGCACTCTGGGCCTTCGGCGCTCCGCCGGATCCGGCTGCGGAGGCGCCCGCGGGTGAGGCCATCGGCAAGTTCCTCCGGTCGATCCGCAGCGAGTTCGACTACGTCGTCGTCGATGCCTCCGTCGACTATTCGGACTCCGCGCTCGTGTGCTTCGACCTGTCGGACATGATCTGTCTGGTCACCGGTCTGGACGTCGTCGGCGTGAAGCACCTGTCGAAGGCGCTCGACACGCTGCTGACGATCGGGCTGCCGCGCGAGCGGTTCCGCGTGGTCCTGAACCGCGCGGACTCTAAGGTCGGGCTCGACGCGTCCGACGTGGAGCGGGTGATGAAGATCCAGGTCGACGCCATGATCCCCTCGAGCCGCCTGGTCCCGACGTCGCTGAACAAGGGCCGGCCGGTCGTGCTCGACGAGCCGCAGTCCGAGGTGTCGCATCGATCCGCCACCTCGCGGTCCGATTCACCGGTAGCGACGACGATCGCCGCGAAAGAACTGGTGACCGCGGGCGCAAGCAACGCCGCGAAGAAGAACAAGAGCGGCCTGTTCGGCCGCAAGGCCAAGACGTAACCCTCAAGGAGGCACACCCCCATGTCGCTCGCAGACCGTTTGGCGAAGGCCCAACAGAGAGGACCGGATCTCGGATGTTCGCGGACGGGTGCAGGAGCGCCTGGTGGAGTCCCTCGGTCCGCGCCTGTACGACGCCACCATGTCCGACACCGAGCTCGAGGGCCTGGTGCACCAGCGTCTTCGAGAGCTCCTCGACGAGGAGGAAGGCCCGCTCTCCGCGCAGGAGAAGCTCCTGATCGTCCGACAGATCGGGGACAGCGTCCTCGGCCTCGGACCGCTGGAGCCGTTCGTGCGCGACCCGGAAGTGACCGAGATCATGGTCAACAACTGGGACACGATCTACGTGGAGCGCGCCGGACAAGCCTGTATTGGACCGGCACGAAGTTCCACGACGACCAGCAGCTCCGCCGCACGATCGACAAGATCGTCGGGAAGGTCGGCCGTCGCGTCGACGAGTCCAGTCCGTACGTCGACGCGCGTCTGCCCGACGGCTCGCGTGTGAACGCGGTCATCCCGCCGCTGGCGATCGACGGTCCGGCGCTCACCGATCCGGAAGTTCGCCGCCGACCCGTACCAGGCAGACGACCTGATCGAGTTCGGCACGATGACCTCTCCCGTCGCGAAGTTCCTCGAGGCGTGCGTCCGCGGGCGGATCAACATCATGGTCGCCGGCGGGACCGGCGCCGGCAAGACGACGACGCTCAACGTCATCTCCTCGTTCATCCCGGACGACGAGCGGATCCTCACGATCGAGGACGCTGCCGAGCTCAAGCTGCAGCAGCCGCACGTGGTGCGGCTCGAGTCGCGCCCGCCGAACATCGAGGGCAAGGGCCAGGTCTCGATCCGCGACCTCGTGCGCAACTCGTTGCGTATGCGACCCGACCGCATCGTGATCGGTGAGGTTCGTGGCGCCGAGGCCCTCGACATGCTCCAAGCGATGAACACGGGTCACGACGGCTCGATCAGCACGATCCACTGCAACAGCCCGCGCGACGCCCTGAGCCGTCTGGAGACCATCACGATGATGGCCGGGATGGAGCTGTCGAACAAGGCGATCCGCGAGCAGATCGCATCCGCGCTGCAGCTGATCGTGTACCAACAGCGCCTGAAGGACGGCACCCGCCGCCTCACGCACGTCACCGAGGTGGCCGGGATGGAGGGCGAGGTCATCACCCTGCAGGACATCTTCCTGTTCGACTTCTCCGCGGGCATGGACGAGGAGGGTCGGTTCCGCGGTCGCTTGAAGTCCACCGGGCTGCGGCCGAAGTTCCTGGACAAGCTCGCGGAGCGCGGCGTGTACGTGGAGCCCGAGCTCTTCGCACTGGAGCCGAAGGGAGCCTGATGCTGGCGTCACTTACCGTCGAGCCGGCGCAGATCGCCGTCGGCATCCTGGTTGGCGTGGTGGCATTCCTGCTCGCGTGGTTCCTGCTCGGGTCCGCCGCTCGCCAGAAGCAGGATCGCGAACGTGAGGCGCGCATGCGCGCCGTGATCCAGCCGGGCCAGCAACAGGGCAGCGGTTCGAGCGCAGGCCCACAGTCGGGCGGATGGATCCCGACAGAGGTCACCAAGTTCGGGACCCGGTTCGCCGAGTCGCGCGGGTTCAGCGAACGGCTCGATGCTGAGTTGGAGGCCGCAGGTGTGTCGCTGCGTTCAGGCGAGTTCGTGGTCGCATCCGCGATCGCCGCCCTGGTTTTCGGGGTCCTCGGGGCGGCGCTGCTGCGGACGTGGCTGCTCGCGCTGATCGTTGCCGCCATCGGGGGAGCGTTCCCGACGATCATGTTGCGGAGCGCTCTCAGTAAGCGCGCCGACAAGCTGCGCGAGCAACTGCCCGACGTGCTCACCATCATGGCGTCGTCGCTTCGCGCGGGGCACAGCTTCCTTCAATCGCTCGACACCGTTGCGAAGGAGATCGCGCAGCCTGCCGCATCTGAGTTCCAACGGGTCGTTGCCGAGGTACGGTTGGGCCGCCCCGTGGAGGACGCACTTGAGTCCCTCGCGGAACGCGTCGGGAGTCCCGACTTCAAATGGGCCGTCATCGCGGTGAACGTCCAGCGAGAGGTCGGTGGGAACCTTGCCGAGATCCTCGACACCGTCGCCGACACCCTCCGGGAGCGCGCGATGCTCCGGCGGCAGATCAAGGTGCTTACGGCTGAGGGCCGCCTCTCTGCGTGGGTGTTGGGGCTGCTTCCGTTCGGGATCGCGCTCTACATGTACGCGACGAATCCCGACTACATCGGGCTGTTGTTCAAGACAACGTACGGAATCATCATGTTGATCGTTGCGGGGTGCCTGCTCGTCGCAGGGATCCTCTGGATGAAGAAGATCGTGGATATCGATGTCTGACATCTGGCTGTTCCTGTCGGTAGCGTCCTTGTTCCTCGCGATCATGCTGGTCGGCGTGTACATCGATCAGACGCGGTCGGAAAAGCAGCGCGCGGTGCGCTTGTTGGAGACTCAGGTCGTCGGTCCTGGCGGGTCGACGGCTCCGCAGCCGAATCTTCGCGAGGAGACCCTCAAGGAGAACTTCGGCTCCCGGGTGCTGGTGCCCATCGTCGGGCGAGCGCGGGCGGCTGGCGCGACGCGTCACCCCCATCGACGCACGCGAGCGGATCGAGAAGAAGCTCATGCTCGCGGGGAGTCCAGCTGGCTGGGACGCGGAGCGGGTCCTCGCGTTCAAGATCATCGGCGCTGTCGCGGGCTTCGTGCTCGCGCTGTTCCTCTTGCAGCTGATCCAGTTCTCTCCGTTCCTCCAGATTCGTGATCATCGGCGCTGTTGACGTTCGTCGGCTTCATCGTTCCGGACTCGGTGCTCAACAGCCGGGTGGAGGATCGGAAGAAGGAGATCCTGCGAACGCTGTCCGACACGTTGGACCTGCTGACGATCAGCGTCGAAGCCGGCTTGTCGCTGAATGCGGCGATCGCGATGGTCGTTCGGAATGTGCCGGGCGTGCTCTCCCAGGAGTTCGCTCGGATGCTGCAGGAGATCCAGCTCGGTGTGCCGCGGTCCGACGCCTTCCGTCATCTCTCGGAGCGGACCGATGTCGAGGAACTCAACGCGTTCGCGTTGGCGATGGTGCAGGCGGACATCTTCGGTGTGTCGATCGCCAGCGTCTTGCGGACGCAGGCCGCGCAGCTTCGCATCAAGCGCCGGCAGGCGATCGAGGCCAAGGCGGCGCAGACGCCCGTGAAGATCGTGTTCCCGCTGATCCTGTGTGTCTTGCCCGCCCTCTTCGTGGTCATCATCGGGCCCGGCGCGATCCAGATCTTCCAGAGCTTCTCTGCGCTGTAGGCGGGGCAACGGGCTGGTGCTCCGGTCCTAGGCCGGATGGACGCTGCACCGGCCAGGAGGAGCCCTCCGTCGGATGTGGATCCGCGCCGTTCGGGGTAGCTTGCTGGCCTCGGCTTCCGTTCGAGCTGGAGAGGATCCCGATCGGAGATGGCCCCCTGCTTGGGGCAACCCCATCCGGCGTCGGGACCTGGCGCGAGACGTCTGCCCTAGGTCCGCGGCCGCCCGGCCGGCGAGAGGTCCGCTGCTACGCTCTGGCGCCATGAACGTCGCCTACCAGGGAGAACCGGGCGCATACAGCGAACGGGCCGTCCGAGGCGCGTTCCCGGACGCAGACCCGATGCCTTGCGATTCGGTCCGGCTCGTGTTCTCGCGGGTGACCAGCGGCGAGGCGGCCTTCGGCGTCGTGCCGCTCGAGAACTCCCAGGCCGGGTCGGTGAACGAGACCTACGACCTCTTCCAGCACACCTCGCTGTTGCAGATCGTCGGGGAGGTCGTCGTGCGTGTGGACCACGCACTCCTCGGCGTGCCGGGCGCGCGCCTCGAGGAGATCCGCCGCGCCCGATCCCACTGGCAGGCGCTCGCACAATGCGAGGAGTTCCTGTCCTCGATGCGCATCGAGCCGATCCCGGTGCACGACACGGCGGGCGCGGCGCGGCTGATCGCCGAGTCGGGAGCCCGCGACGAGGCCGCGATCGCGAGCGTGGGCGCCGCCGCAAACTTCGGGCTCGCGGTGCTGGCCGAGCGGATCCAGACCGAGAAGGAGAACTTCACGAAGTTCGCCATCCTCGGTACCGGCGATCCGGGACTGGGCCCGACCGACAAGACCTCGATGGTGTGGGCCGTGCTGGACGAGCCCGGGTCGCTCTTGGGAGCGCTCCGTCCGTTCGCCGAGCGCGGGATCAACCTGCACAAGCTGGAGTCCCGACCGCAGCCGTGGCAAACCGTTCGAGTACGTGATGTACGTCGACGTCATGGCGTCGGCCGACGACCCCTCCCTGCAGGAGGCGCTGCAGGAGGTTGCGCTGCACACCTCGATGGTGCGCGTCCTAGGCTCGTATCGCTCGGCGGCCGGCCCCGTCTAGTTCCTCCGGCACCACGGTTCCGCGACATCCCCCGTCTACGATGCGGCGATGGGATCCGACGCACGGCACGGGACGGGGCGCGACCACCTGCCCTTCTGGGCCGCCGCCGCGATCGTGGCGCTCGGCGTGATCGCGCTCGTGGCGCTCGCGGTGGCGCCGGCGCCGGCGAGCTCGCCGGTCGGCGCGGGACCGGGCCCGGCGTCCGCGATCAATCGGGATCCCGGTCTGACGACCTTCCGTGGCAACGCGTCGCGTTCGTATTACGGCGAGGGACCGGTGCCGAGCGATCCCGTCATCCGCTGGACCTATCCGAGCGACGGTTCGAAGATGTGCTCGCAATCGGCCGAGGGCGGCGAGGGCTCGCCGGTCAAGGAGTGGTGCGGGACGGGCTGGACCGGCCAACCGAACGTCGTCGCGAACCGTGACGGCACGATGATGGTCCGCGAGGGCGCCTACGACGGGCACTACCACTTCCTCGACGCCGGGACGGGGGAACCGCTGATGCCGGATCTCGTCACGGGCGACCTCGCGAAGGGCTCGGCGACGAGCGACCCCGACGGGTACCCCCTGTACTACGCGGGCTCGCGCGACAACCTGTTCCGGGTCGTGGCGATGGACCGGGCCGAACCCACCGTGCTCTTCGCAGATCGACGCGCACGACACGTCGCTCGTGCCCCAGCCGCTGTGGAACGACGACTGGGACGGTGCGGCGCTCGTGATCGACGACATCCTGCTGGAAGGCGGTGAGAACAGCTGGCTGTACGTCGTGCGGCTCAACCGCGGGTACGACGAGCAAGGGCTGGTCACGGTCGACCCGGAGGTGGTCGCGACGGTGCCCGGATTCGACACACAGCTTCTTGCCGACATCGGCGACCAGGACGTCTCGATCGAATCTTCGGTCGCCTACCGCGACGGGGTGGTGTACGTCGCCAACTCGGGCGGTCTCATCACGGGGTGGGACATCTCCGACGTGCTCGACGGCGGGTCAGGCGTGCATCAGGTCTTCCGGTACTGGACCGGCGACGATACCGATGCCTCGATCGTGATCGACGACGAGGGCTATCTCTACGTCGCGAGCGAGTACCAGCGGTTCGACGAGCGATCGCAGACGACCGGGCAGCTCATGAAGCTGGACCCCCGCCGGCCCGAGGACCCGCTGGTGTGGTCCGTGCCGGCGCTGGAGCTCGGCTTCGAGGGAGCGGGAGGCAGCTGGTCGACGCCGGCGCTTGCCGGCGAGGTGTTGTACGCAACCACGGCGGCCGGGCGCGTCTTGGCGATCGACCGCGCGACCGGCGACGTCTTGTGGGAGCGGCAGATCGGCTCGCCGGCGATCGGCTCGCCCGTTGTCGTCGACGGCACGCTGCTGCAGGGCGACTGCAGCGGGCACCTGTACGCGTGGGACGTGTCGGACCCCAACGCGGAGCCGACGCTCGAGTGGAACCTCGACCTGGGCGACTGCATCGAGTCGACGCCCGCCGTCTGGCACGGCTGGCTCTACGTCGGGACGCGCGCGGGATACCTCTACGGCATCGCCGACGCCGACACCGCGCCGCCGACCGCCACTTAGGTCAGGCACCCGGGGGCCCGTACAGCTCTCTGAGAGCGGCTCCGTGCGTCACGACGCCGACGGCCGCAACGGCGAGCAGGAGGACACACACCACGACGAACACCGCCGGCGACCGCTCTCGACCCTTGAACCCATCGACCGCGAGGCCGAGCGCGACGCCGGCGATGAATCCGCCCACGTGTGCCCGCCAATCGATCGTGCTGATGCCGAAGGCGATGAACGCATTGATCACGATCAGGACGAGCACATTCCGGATGCGTGCCTGGTAGAAAGCGAGTTCGCGCCGTCGCCAGGCGTACCCGAGGAATGCCCCGAGGATGGCGAAGATCGCGCCTGATGCGCCGACGCCGGGGACGTTATGCGCTCCGAAGACGAAGCTCGCGGTCGACGCGAACAGACCGCCGACCAGGAAGATGCCCACATACCGAGCTCGCCCGACCTCCTGTTCCACGATGTTGCCGAAGGCCCACAGCGCGTAACCGTTCATCGCGAGGTGGATCAGACTTCCGTGGAGGAATATCGACGTGAAGAGCCGCCACTCCTCGCCGGCGGCGATCCCGATGATCGGGGTCCCGGGGGCGACGCGCGCGTATCCGAGACTCGCCCCCAATCGGACAAGCACGTCGATCGACGGCCCGTTCACCAACGAACCGATGCCGCCGAACGCCACCTCGATGCCGTACATCGCGACGAGGATCATGAGGATCACGTTGGTGAGCGTGACGCCCCGGCCGGGGGCGACCGCGGTCACCTGTTGGGCGGGCCGGTGGATCTCCTGACGCGATCCCTTCGCGCAGGAGGGGCATTGGTAGCCCACGGCAGCGGGGCGCATGCAATCCGGACAGATCGGGTCGCCGCAGCGGGTGCAGCGCAGCATCGTCTGGGTGCCCGGATGGCGCTTGCAGGCCACCGCGCCGGCGGGAGGCGGGGGGATCGAGGAGGCGGGATCCATCGGCTCCACTCTACGGAGCCTCCGGTGATGCGTGCGGCTCGTGGTGGTGAGGGTCGACGTGCACGGTCGTTTCGGCGAGCCGCGGCACCTCGGCGAGCAGCGCGTCGTGCACGCCCTCGGCGATGGCATGCCCGGCCTGCACCGTGAGCGTCGGGTCGACGACGACCGTCAGGTCGGCGAGCAGTCGATGACCGCTCCAGCGCGCCCGCGCGTCCTCGACGTGTTCCACACCCTCGACGGAGCCCGCCACCGCCTCGATCAGCGCCAAGGTGCTCTCGTCGGTGCCGTCGAGGGCTCGGTGGAGCACGGCCTTGGCCGCTCCCCACATCGTGAACACGATCGCGACCGTGATGGCAAGCCCGACCAGGGCGTCGGCGCGCTCGAAGCCGAGCAGCACGCCGATCGTGGCCGCCACGACCCCCAGCGAGGTCAGGCCGTCGGTGCGGGCGTGCATCCCGTCGGCGACGAGGGCGGCCGACCCGATCCGCTTGCCCACGCGGATGCGGTACTGCGCGACGATCTCGTTGCCACAGAACCCGAGCGCTCCCGCAGCGAGCACCCACCCCACCGCCTCGATCGGCTCCGGATGCAGCAGCCGGCGGATCGCCTCTGCCCCGGCGAGCAGTGCCGAGATGCCGATCAGCGCCACGATCGTGAGGCCTGCGACGTCCTCGGCCCGGTGGTAGCCGTAGGGGTATCTGCGGGTCGGCGGCCGCAGGGCCAGCCGGAACGCGATCAGCAGGGGGATCGCGGTGAGCGCATCCGTGAAGTTGTGGATCGTGTCGGCCAGCAGGGCCACGGATCCGGAGATCGCCACGATGCCGAGCTGGATGCACGCGGTGAGCGCAAGGAGTCCGAGCGAGATCCAGGTCGCCCGCGTCCCTTCGCGTGAGGCGAACGCGGCGGCGTCCGCCGGTCCGAAGTGCTCGTGGTCGTGGTCGCCGTGAGGCGGGTCGCTGACCCGGCGACCTTGACGAGTTCGGCCCGGACCTCGGCGGGATCGAACAACGGGCCCGACGATCGACGATCGTGCCGTCCGGCCCGATGAGGTACAGCCACGGCTCGGTGATGTCGCCGTTGCGCAGCAGCCAGTCGCCGGCGGCCTTGTTCACCGTGCTGGATTGGTAGTCGTTCCAGATCTCGACATGGATGTAGTCCGCGGTCTTCGGGCCGGTCTTGGCTAGCTGCTCCAGCGCGTCGGTCGTCGGGCCGCAGAACTGACTCTGGCAGTACACCGGCGTGGCGAAAAGCACCAACGCCGCCCGGTGACCGGCGATCGCGCCGGCGATCGTGTCCTGATGCAGCTCCGGGTCGGGGACCGGGGCGCCATCCTGCGCTCGCGAGTCGATGGCCTGCGGGTTCCCCTTGTCGGCCATCGTGAGGTTCACCGTCCTCAAGGCCGGCTGTCCGGGCGCGGGGAGCGCCGGCTTGTCCGCGACGGCGAACTGGGTGGTGAGATCGATGGGCTGACCGCCGGCGGTGAATGACAGCTGCGCCTGCCAGACGCCCGGAGCAGGGAAGGTCACGTCCTCGAGCTGATACACGCCCCGAGCGTCGGACGGAGCCGTGAGAGCCGGACTCTTTGTCGAGGGTGTGCCGGGAGCGGGAACGTAACCCGCCTGCCCTTTGATCGGGTCGCCGCCGTCGGCCGAGACCAGCGTGAGCGGGATGCTGCCCCCCGTCAGCAGCTCCACCCCTTGATCCGTCGAGCCGAAGACGCCGACCTGCACGCGTTGCGCCGCTCCCGCGTACAGGTCGGTGCTGGCGACCTCCAGGGCGAAGTTGGTGCTCGCGCCCGAGGGCGACGTGCCGGCGGAGGAGGTCGACGAGGCCGAGCTGCACGCCGCGAGCAGCAACCCGGCCATGAGGGCGGCGGTCATCGTTCGACGCATCGAGCCATGTTCTCGCATCGCGCCGCAGGCGTCTCAGATCGCGTGTTCCAGGCGAAGCAGCGTCGCCCGGCGGTCCTCGTCGCCACCGTAGGAGCCGAGCCCGGGGCCGGCCGGCACGACCCGATGGCATGGGACGAAGATCTCGATCGGGCTGTGGGACAGGGTGGACCCGGCCGCTCGCGCCGCGCCGGGTCTGCCGGCGGCGCCAGCGACGTCGCCGTAGGTCCACAGCTCGCCGTATGGGATGCCCCGCGTGACCTCCAAGATTCCCTGCGCGAGCGGAGTTCGGGCCAGTCGCAGGTCCACCGGGGTTCGGAAGACGCGGAGCCGGCCGGCGAAGTACCGCTCCAATTCGCGAGCCGCCGATCGAAGAGGCGCGTCGGGCTCGGCACGCACCCGCGCGTCGAGGTGCTCGGCGAGGCGGTTGAGCAGCTCGTCGCCGTCGCCGCCCGTCGTGGCGAGGACGCCGTCCGGCGACGTGATGATCGAGAACGGTCCGAGCGGCGACGCAACGGTCACCTGTCGCAGGATCAGATCGGCGGCCATGGATACGGGCGAACACCGGCTCCGGCTCGGGGAACCGGCCCTCGGCAAGCAGCCGCTCGATCCGGTCCCGGACGGCCTCGACCTCCGTGGGATCCAGCAAGGCAGCCAGGGTCGGCGCCACGCCGGTCCCGTCCAACAGCTCGCCGTGCACGCGCGCGAGATCCGCGGCGGCGTCGGTGGGCAGCGGCTCACCGACGAACGTCCAGATCACCGTGCGCAGTTTCGGTTCCAGGGCGAAACAGAGGCCATGGTCGATCATCCAGACCATGCCCTCCGCGTCGAGCAGACAGTGGCCGCCCTTGCGATCCGCGTTGTTCGCCGCGATATCGAACAGCGCCACTCGCCGGAACACGTCGGCGTGATCCATCTCGAGCGTAAAGAAATGGTGCTCGGGGTCGAAGGGCACGAACAGCTGCACCGAGCCGGGACCGTACGGACCATCGCGCAGCACCGTCGGCGGCACGCGCGGCCACCCCAACGCGCCGGCGAGCTCGAAGGCGGCGACCTCACGGCGGTGCAATGACCCGTCGGGGAAGTCCCACAGCGGCGTCTCGCCGCGCATCGGCTTATAGACCGCGACGCACGTGTCGTCGCCCGCATGGCAGCGGACCAGCAGCGCCGCGTTCGAGGAGTCGGGCAGCGCGCCCAGGACCTCGAGCTCGCCGGTGGCGAGCGCCGCGGGAACGGTCAGGTGCGAGGCTTGCGGTGCCCGTTCGTGGCCGGACATGCGTGGCCCTCCGGATCGATCGGGTTGCCGCAGAACTGGCAGCGTGGGCGGCCGCGGCCGACGACCTCATCGCCGTGCTGGGCGAGCGCGAGCATCTGTTCCCGGCTCGCCCACAACGAGATCGACTCCGGCTCCTCGATCAGCAGCGACCGCGGGTCGTCTTCATCTTCGAGCTCGGGCGTGAACTCGTCGATCTCGAGGAGGAACCGGTCCTCCTCACGGTCGTAGCCGATCGACAGCCGGCCCGCGCGCCAGCGTGGGTCGACGGGATCCTCCAGCGCGCCGCCGTCCCCGGGCTCGGCCACGACGGTCTCGTCCGGGATGTCAGCGAGGAGCTCCAGCACGGACCGAGCCAACAACTCCACCTGTTCCTTCTCGACGATCACGGTCACGAGCTCGGCGCCGGCACGCGCTTGCAGATAGAAGGTGCGCATGCCGGGCTCGCCGACGGCGTCGGCGGTGATGCGATCGACGATCCCGAGCTCCATGGCGCCTATCCTCGCAGCTTCCGCCCGTTGCGGGCGGCCGATTCCCACGGTGCGGTGTGGGCGTCGCGGAAGCGATCGAGACCCCCCGTGTCGTTCACCAACAGGACGTGGGGACGCGGTCCGCCGAGGTGCAGCACGGACACCGCGGCCGTGTCGATCACGATCCGCTGGAACTCATCCAGGGGCGTCGCCGCGTAATGGGCGAGCACGATCCGCGCGATGTCGCCGTGTGTGGCGACCACCACCCGGCCGTTGCGATGGCGCCGCACGATCCGCTCGAGGCCCGCGACGGCGCGCGCCTGCGCATCGACGAAGGCCTCGCCGCCGCCCGGGAAGGCGAACGCGCTGGGCGTTTGCTGGACGGTTCGCCACGCCTTGAGGCGGCGCACCTGGCCCAGGGTGCGGCCCGTCCAGTTGCCCGCGTCCATCTCCACGAGCGCCTCGTCGCGACGAAGGGGTAGGCGGCGGGCGTCAGCGAGCGGCTCGACGGTCTGCACACATCGCTCCAGCGGGCTGGTGTAGATCGCCGTCACGCGGACCCCGTCGAACCGATCGACGAGTTGATCCGCCTGCGCGGTCCCGCGGTGATCGAGCGGGATGCCGGGCGTCCTGCCGTAGAGCACGTGCCCGGTCTGGGCCGTCAGGCCGTGGCGGACCAAGAAGAGGGTCGTCATCGGCCTACCTTAGTCGCGGTCGGCGGCGTCGAGGGCCGCCGGAAGCTGGACCTCAAAGGTGGTCCCCAGGCCAAGCTCGCTCTCGACGCGAACCTCGCCTCCGTGGTTCTCGGTGACGTGCTTGACGATCGACAAACCGAGCCCGGTACCTCCGGTGTCGCGTGCGCGCGCCCGGTCCACTCGATAGAACCGTTCGAAGATGCGGGGGAGCGCGCGCTGCGGGATCCCGATGCCTTCGTCGCGAACGCGCAGGGTCACCAGTCCGTCGTCTGCTGCGACCTCGACGGTCACCGTGCTGCCGGCCGCGCTGTAGCGGATCGCGTTGCTGATGAGATTTCGGACGAGCAAACCAAGGTCGCGACCGGAACCCCGCACCGGCGGCACCTGCTCGGTCTCCTGCTCGATCGCGACCCCTTGCTCGTGGGCCACGTCACCGAGACGCTCGACCTCGTCATTCACGATCGCATCAAGTCGCACCCGCTCGTTCATATCGCTGCCGCTTTCCAGGCGAGACAGGTCTAGCAGGTCGGCGATGATCCGAGAGAGGCGGATCGCCTCTCGCTCGAGCTGCTCGGTGAATCGGCGTGCCGCAGGAGGGTCGTCGATGGCGCCGTCGCGAAGCGTCTCGGCCGCGGCTCGGATCGAGGCGACCGGCGTCTTCAATTCATGCGAGGCGTTCGCGACGAAGTCGCGGCGCATCGCCGTGAGCTGCATCGATTGCGTGATGTCGCGCACCACCAGCAGGACGTCGCCGCCACCTCCGATCGGGAGCGCGGTGGCCCGGAGCCATCGAGCTGGCGGTCCCAGCTCCACTTCGAGCCGCTGGATGTCGCCGGCAGCCCCGGCGCGGCGGACGGCGCGCTGGAGGTCCATCGGTAGGAGCGCGTCGACCGTGGTTGGCACCGAGCCGAGGTGCCGACCCAAGGCGGCGTTCGCGAAGAGCCGGTGTCCGTCGGACCCGACGAGCAGGACGCCCTCCTCCATCGCATCGAGGATCAGGCCCTGCACGTCGTCGCGAGCCTCGGACGATCGTTCCGTCGCTCGAAGCTCATCGGCCGATCTATCGATGCGTCGCTGCGCACGATCGAGCTGCCGGCGGGTCGAAGCGCGCAGCATGAGGCTCGCGATCAGCGCCCCGGCGGCGAAGGCGAGGACGACGAACAGTACCGTGTCCATGTCCCGGCGAGTCTACGGCCGCGTTCCTCGTGTTCATCGTGCGTTTCCCGACCCTTCCGGATGCGTTCGCCCGCGGACGCCGCACCGCCTGTTCCGGACCTCGATGGGGTCCGTGTTCACCGAGCGTTCATGTTGTCGCCGCGGGTAGGTCACGTCGGCAACCTAGGTTTCGGCATGGATGCGGATCAGAGCGATCTCCCAGAAGGAGGGCACGATGCACAAGTTCTCCCGTCTGCTCGCAGCGGCGGTCGTGACGCTCGCGCTCACGGCAGCGGCCTGCAGCAACAACAGCGATAGCAGTAGCTCGAGCGCCGGCACAAGCGGCACCGCGCAACTCAGCGGTGAGTTGAACGGCGCCGGATCAAGTGCGCAGCAGGCGGCCCAGCAAGCGTGGATCGCCTCGTTCACCGCGGACCAGCCCGACCTGACGATCAACTACGACCCCTCCGGATCCGGTGCGGGCCAGGATCAGTTCATGAGCGGTGGCGTACCGTTTGGGGGGTCGGATAAGTACCTCTCGAGCGACCAGCTCCCAGCGGCGGAGCAAACGTGTGGCGGTACGGACAACGTGATCGAGCTGCCCGCCTACATCAGCCCGATCGCGATCGCGTTCAACGTCCCGAACGTCACGTCCCTCAATATGACGCCCGACGTCGTGGCGAAGATCTTCCATGGCGACATCAAGAACTGGAACGATCAGGCGATCGTGAGTCTGAACGACGGGGTGGACCTCCCCGACCTGGCCATCTCGCCTGTGCACCGATCGGACGACTCGGGGACCACGTTCAACTTCACGGACTACCTGGCGCAGGCCGCACCGGACGTCTGGACGTACCCATCGGGAGAAACGTGGCCGATCAAGTCTGGCGAGGCGGCAGAGGGTACCTCGGGCGTGGTCGACGCGATCAAGAACGGGTCCGGGACGATCGGGTACGCGGATGCGAGCCAAGTCGGCGACCTCGGCACCGTCAAGGTCCAGGTGAACGGTGAATTCGTCGGGATCTCGGCCGAGGCTGCAGCGGCCATTGTCGATCAGGGCACGCCGGTTTCGGGCCGGGGCCGTACGACTTCGCGTACGATTTGGACCGGACGCCGTCGGAGACCGCGTACCCCGTGGTGTTGCTCTCCTACCTGATGGCGTGCACGTCTTACTCAGACGCGTCGACCGCGGCGAACGTGAAGGGCTATCTCAACTACATCATCAGCCAGGCGGGGCAGGAGGTGGCGGCGCAGGCAGCGGGTTCGGCGCCGATCTCAGACACGCTCCGACAGCAGGCGCAGACGGGCGTGGACGCAATCTCAACTGGTTCCTGATCACGCGCCCCGTCGATCTGGCCGATGCGAGGTCCCGCCCGGTGCTCCGGGCGGGACCTCGCACCTGTCTTCTAACCTGCGGGTGAGAGAGGAAGGTCCGTGTCGATCGCCCCATTGGATCAATTGCAGATCACGAGGGGAAGGAGTCAGCGCGTCGGCGACTCAGTCTTCTCGGCCATCGTCAAGGGCGCTGGCCTCCTGATCGTCGCGGCGTTGCTCGGCGTCACGGTCTTCCTCCTTGTTCAGGGCGTACCGGCCCTGACGGCGAGTCCGGGCGAGATCCCGGGGGGGAACGGGTTCGCGACGTTCGTTCGCCCGCTGCTGTTCGGCACGTTGCTGTCATCGGCGATCGCGCTCGTGATCGCCACGCCGTTGGCGATCGGGATCGCTCTGTTCGTGAGCTTCTACAGCCCCCGCCGCCTGGCGAGTACGCTCGGCTACCTGATCGACCTGCTGGCCGCGGTGCCCAGCGTCGTGTTCGGGCTCTGGGGTGCCAATTTCCTGGGTCTACGGCTCGTGCCGCTGTACGACTGGCTGGCCACCCACGTCAGCTGGATTCCGCTGTTCGCGGGACCTCCTTCAGCGACGGGGCGGACGATGATGACGGCCGGGATCGTCTTGGCCATCATGATCGTCCCGATCATCACGGCCTTGAGTCGGGAGGTATTCCTGCAAACGCCGCGTCTCCAACGAGAGGCCGCGTTCGCCCTCGGCACGACGCGCTGGGAGATGATCCGGTCGGTGGTGTTGCCGTTCGGGCGGTCGGGGGTCATCAGCGCGACGATGCTCGGTCTCGGTCGCGCGCTCGGAGAAACCATGGCCGTCGCGATGGTCCTCTCGGCGTCGGGGGGCGTGACGTTCAACCTGATCAGCTCAACGAACCCCTCCACGATCGCTGCCAACATCGCGTTGAACTTCCCCGAGGCAACGGGCGTCGAAGTGAACGCGCTGATCGCGAGTGGACTGGTGCTGTTCTTCATCACGTTCGTCGTCAACTTCTTCGCCCGTTTGATCGTGAGGCGTTCCGCGAGGAGAGCTGGATGAGTGGGATTGGTGCGCTTGAGCCGCAGGCCGAGATGCTCGGTGCCCAGCTACGTGGCGTGCGGATGTCACCGCGCGTGGCATGGATCGTGGCAGGCGTTGCGCTCGCCCTTGGCGTGCTCCTCTCGTTGGGGCCGTTGCATCTCGGTCTCGGTGGGGCCGTGGTGATCTCGGCTCCGCTGGTCGTCGTCGCGACCTGGGGGGCGTCAGCGCTCATCGAAGACAGGCGCCGTGCCACCAACCGGCTGATGTCGATGCTCGTCACATTCTCATTCTTGTTGGCGCTCGTGCCGCTCGTCTCCGTCATGTGGCAGGTGATCGAGCGCGGGCTCGCTCGTTTCGACGTCACGTTCCTCACCTCGAGCATGCGGGGGGTGATCGGTGAGGGTGGCGGCATGGTCCATGCGCTGATCGGTACGTTGATCATCACGGCGGCGACAGCCCTGATCTCGATCCCGATCGGGATCCTCTCGGCTATCTACCTGGTGGAGTACGGACGTGGACCCCTCGCGCGGGGGATCACGATGTTGGTGGACGTCATGACGGGTATCCCGTCGATCGTCGCGGGTCTGTTCGCGTATTCCCTGTTCCTGATCTTCTTCGGCCCGGGCGTGCGGATGGGCGTCGGCGGGGCGGTCGCGTTGACGCTGCTGATGGTGCCGATCGTTGTGCGTTCGAGCGAGGAGATGCTGAAGCTGGTGCCGAGGGACCTCCGGGAGGCGTCGTTCGCGCTCGGCGCTCCGAAATGGCGAACGATCGTGCATGTGGTCTTGCCCGCGGCCGCGGCAGGGATCAGCGCCGGCGTGATCCTGGCCGTGGCTCGCGTGATCGGCGAGACGGCACCCCTCCTGATCATCGCCGGTAACACCACGAACACCAACCTGAATCTCTTCAGCGGCCGGATGGAGACGCTGCCGGTATTCACCTATTACTCGTACAGGCAACCGGGTATCCCACCTCAAGCGTCGATCGACCGCGCGTGGTCGGCCGCTCTCACCCTGATGATCCTCGTCATGATCCTCAACCTGATCGCGCGGTTGGTCGCTCGCCTGCTCGCGCCCAAGACCTCATGATGTGCTCGTGAACGGAAGGAATGACCCGATGGATGCCGACCTCGCCCCGCAGGAGGCGATCCCCGACGTGGCAATGCCGCATGCCGCCGACCCACCGTCGACGTTCCAGGTCAGCGATGTGTCTGTGTACTACGGGACTTTCCGTGCGGTGAAGGACGTGTCGCTGCAGATCCCGAGGAACCGCGTCACCGCGCTGATCGGCCCTTCGGGCTGCGGGAAGACGACGTTCCTTCGCTCGTTGAACCGGATGAACGACCTCATCGAGGGCGCGCGGGTCGAAGGCGAAGTCCGCTATCACGGCGTCGACATCTACGACCCCGCGATCGATCCGGTCGAAGTGCGGAGGCGCATCGGCATGGTGTTCCAGAAGCCGAACCCGTTCCCCAAATCGATCTACGACAACATCGCCTTCGGGCCGAAGGTCGGTGGGTTCAAGGGGAATATGGACGACCTCGTGGAGGAGTCCCTGCGCGCCGCCGCGTTGTGGGATGAGGTCAAAGACAAACTGAAGGAATCGGGGCTGGCCCTCTCGGGCGGCCAGCAGCAGCGGTTGTGCATCGCGCGAGCGATCGCAACGAGGCCCGACGTGATCCTCATGGATGAGCCGTGCTCCGCTCTCGACCCGATCGCCACCACCAGGATCGAGGACCTGATGCGGGACCTCGTCAGCGACTATACGATCGTGATCGTCACGCACAACATGCAGCAGGCCGCGCGGGTATCCGATCGGACCGCATTCTTCACCGTTGACGTCGCCGAGGAGGGCAAGCGCACGGGCGTCGTCGTCGAGTTCGACGACACGGAGGTCATGTTCACCAATCCCTCGGACCCACGGACCGAGGCCTATGTCACGGGAAGGTTCGGATGACCCGCGAATCGTTCCACGAGGCACTGCAGCGCACCGAGCTCGAGCTGCTCACGCTGGGAGAGCTCGCTGGCGTCTCGATCCAGCGATCCGTGCGTGCACTCGTCAGATCACGACGACGCGCTCGCGGAGCGGGTCATCACGCAAGACGACGAGATCGACGACCTGTATCTGCAGATCGACGGCGGCACCTTGTCGCTGCTGGCGCTGCAGTCGCCGGTCGCTGCAGACTTGCGATTGATCAGTGCGATCCTGCATAGCTGTCTGCACCTCGAGCGGATCGGCGACCAGGCGGTCAACATCGCGAAGCTCTACTTCGCGACACGAGATCTGCCGGCGAGCGATGCGATGCGCACGATGATCGACGAGATGGGGGAGCGCGTCGTCCTGATGATCCGAACCGTCATGGAGGCGTTCGCGAAACGCGACCTGGAACTCTGTATGCGCATCCCCGAGCTCGACGATCTGGTCGATCGCCTGAACCGGTCGTCGCATCTCGAAGCACTGAAGCTGGCAGAGGACCCCCGGGCGCTCAACTGGGGGATGCACATGAACATGGCCTCTCGTGCGCTGGAGCGAGCTGGTGACAACGCGGTCGACATCGCCGAGCAGATCAGCTACCTGGTGACGGGGGAGTTCCGCGAGTTCACCGACGCTTCGCACGAGGTGGCGACGTGAGCGAAGCTACGGCCCGGATCCTTCTGGTCGAGGACGAGGAGGCCTTGGCGGAATCGATCCGCTACTCCCTGGAGCGTGAGGGATACGGCGTGAACGTGGCCATCGACGGCCGGCACGCGATCGAGCAGTTCCGCGCGCACGACCCGGAGCTCGTGATCCTCGATCTGATGCTCCCCGAGATGTCGGGCCTCGATGTGGTCCGTTCGATCCGGCAAACCTCGACCGTCCCGATCATCATCGTCACGGCAAAGGACTCCGAGGCCGACAAGGTCACCGGCTTAGAACTCGGGGCCGACGACTACGTGACGAAGCCGTTCTCCGTTCGCGAGCTCGTGTCCCGGGTCCGGGCGCACCTGCGCCGCTCACAGATGTCGAGCGCCCCACAGGCGGAGGAGGTCCTTTCAGGCGGCCCCGTCGAGATGGACGTCGGCCGCCACGAGGTCAAGGTGGCTGGCGAGACGATCCTGTTGCCACCCAAGGAATTCCAACTTCTTGAGCTATTACTGCGTCGGCAGGGGCGGCTGCTCACCCGTGAGCATCTCATCGAAGAGGTGTGGGGACGCGACTACGTGGGCGATACGAAGACCCTCGACGTGCACGTGAAGCGGATCCGGCAGAAGATCGAGGCCGATCCCCACGAGCCCCTGTTCCTCGTCACGGTCCGAGGTCTCGGGTATAAGTTCGTGGCCTAATCGGGGCGGCACATCGCCTCCCGCCCAAGGTACGCTCGTGGCATGAGCGGGGGGTGGATCGATGGGAATGTTTGAAGCGATCGGCCCCGGCACCGGCCTGCCCCTGACCGACGCGGGGACCCGGCCCTACGTTCCGCTCGAGCTGTCCGGCCGTTACATCAATCGCGAACTGTCCTGGCTCGATTTCAACGAGCGGGTGCTGGCCCTCGCTCAGGACCGTGAGCGGCCCCTCCTCGAGCGGATCCGTTTCCTCGCGATCTTCGGGTCCAACCTCGACGAGTTCTTCCAGGTGCGCGTGTCCGGGCTTCTCGAGCAACGCGAGGCGGGTATCCAGCAGACAACGCCCGACGGTATGACGCCGGCCGAGCAGCTCGTTCGTATCCGGGAGCGCGTCGTGGGGCTGATGCAGGAGGTACACGACCTCTATCGGGATGAGTTCGTGCCGGAGCTGGAGAAGGCGGGCATCCGCCTGGTGGGCTGGGACGAACTCGACGACGAACCGCGCGCGTGGCTGACCGAGGTGTTCACCGAGCGGATCTACCCCGTTCTGACGCCCCTGTCGGTCGACCCGGCGCACCCGTTCCCATACATCTCGAGTCTGTCGCTGAACCTCGCCGTGCTGGTGCGGGATCCGACGACCGGGGGACGCCGGTTCGCGCGCTTGAAGGTCCCGCCGCTGTTGCCACGGCTGTTCGCCCTGCCCGACGGAGAGCGCTTCATCCCGATCGAGCACGTGATCGCCGCGCACCTGGATCGGCTGTTCCCCGGCATGCACGTCGGGGAGCGATACGTCTTTCGGGTGACGAGGGATGCCGACCTCGATGTCGAGGAGGACGAGGCGGGCGACCTGCTGGAAGAGATCCAGACGGTCTTGTTGCGTCGTCGACGGGGAGCCAGCTGTGTGCGCCTGGAGATCGAGGCCGGAACGCCGACCGAGGTGGTGGAGCTCCTGTCCCGGGAGCTCGACCTCGAGGACGACCAGATCTACGAGAGCTCGATCCCCCTCGACATCGCTGGATTGGCAGCGCTGGACGCGCTGGATCGGCCCGACCTCAAGCGTGAACCGTGGGTGCCCGTCACGGCGCCCGCGCTGGCCCTGCAGGGAGAGTCGGCGCCCAACATCTTCGACGTGCTCCGTCGCGGGGACGTCCTCGTGCACCATCCGTACGAGTCGTTCATGACCTCGGTCGTGGCCTTCGTCGAGGCGGCCGCCGCCGATCCCAACGTACTCGCGATCAAACACACCCTGTATCGCACGTCCGTCGACAGCCCCAACGTGCAGGCCTTGGGTCGAGCCGCGGAGTTGGGGAAGCAGGTCGTCGCACTCGTGGAGCTTAAGGCGCGGTTCGACGAGGAGGCGAACATCGAGTGGGCGAGGATGCTCGAGCGTGCCGGCGCGCACGTCGTGTACGGGGTCGTCGGCCTCAAGACCCACGCCAAGATCTGCCTGGTCGTTCGGCGCGAAGGGCTTGCGATCCGACGATACGCACATATCGGCACCGGCAATTACAACTCCAAGACCGCCTCGCTCTACGAGGACCTCGGCTTGCTGACGGCCGACCAGGCCTTGTGCACCGACGTGGCGGACCTGTTCAACCTCCTCACCGGGTACAGCCGTCAACCCTCATACGGCAAGTTGCTGGTCGCGCCGCTCACGCTGCGACGCTCGGTGCTCGAGATGATCCGCGCCGAGGGAGCGGCGGGACCCGCGGGCGAGATCGTGCTCAAGATGAACAGCCTCGCCGATCCCGAGATGATCGACGCGTTGTACGCGGCGTCACAGGCCGGCGCGCGGATCGACCTTGCGGTGCGCGGCGTCTGCTGCCTGCTCCCGGGCGTGCCCGGTTTGTCGGACACGATTCGGGTGCGCTCGGTCGTCGGCCGGTTCCTCGAGCATTCGAGGATCTTCCGGTTCGGCACGCCCGAGCGGGGACGGCGCTACTTCATCGGGTCGGCAGACATCATGCCGCGAAACCTGGACCATCGGGTCGAGGCAGTCGTGCCGGTCGAGCGACCCGACCTGCAGCGGCGGCTCGACGAGATATTGGACACGACCTTCCTCGACGACATCCTCGCCTCAGAACTCGGACCCGACGGCGTCTACCATCGGGTGCCGACCCAACGGGGGATCGACGTGCAGGCGGAGTTGTCGCGGCTCGCATCGGAGCGCGCACGCGGGGAACGCTGATGTCGTCGCTGGAGGAGCCCGCGGTCGTCGCGACGTTCCTCCATGACGTGCTCGGCCCACCGCTTGCGCGCCTGCGTGCGTGCCAGGCCCAGGGGGCGACACCGGACGCGATCCATCAGGCCCGCGTGGCCACGCGTCGGCTGCGCGCAAATCTGAAGGATCTGCGCGCGGTCTTCGGTGAGGAATGGGACGAGGACATCCGGTCCGACCTCGCATGGATCGGCGCGCTGGTCGGACAGGTTCGCGACGCCGACGTGCTGGCGTCGGCGCTCGAGAACGAGCTCGAGGGGGCGGGCGCGCGCGTCCGTCACGCCGGAGGGGTGCTGCTCGCGGAGCTGCACCGCGAGCGCACGCGGTCGCTCGAAGGGCTGCAATATGGTCTCGGGCATCCGCGGTTCGCAGCCGTCCTCGACCGACTCGCGATACTGATCGATACGCCAGCCGTGCCGCCCAACGTGGAGATCGATCCGGCGATCGTGATGCCCCCCGCATGGCGCCAGCTCAAACGCAGCGTCAGGGCATTGCCCCCCGGCCCGCCGGATCCGGCGTTGCACGCCGTGCGGATCGCGACGAAGCGGGCGCGATACGCGGCAGAGATGCTCTCGACGGTGGCCGGGCCGGAGGCGCGACACTTCGCACGGCGTGCCGCGCGGCTGCAAGACGTCTTGGGACGCCATCAGGACGCTGTGGTCGCCGTGCAGTGGCTGCAAGAACGCGAGCGCACGGGTCCGAACGTCGCCTTCGCCGCGGGATGGCTCCTGGCGCGGTTCGAGGCCGCGCGCGAGGCCGACCGACAGGCGTGGCGGCGTCCGTGGAAGCGGCTCTCGCGGCCCGAGGTCCGTTTCTGGTGAACGACGAGGTTCTGGCCGCCGGCGGCGTGGTCGTGCGGGGCGCGCCGGGGGCTCGCGAGGTGGTGCTCGTCCACCGGCCGCGCTACGACGATTGGACGCACCCCAAGGGGAAGCTGTATCCGGGCGAATCGTTCGAGGACGCGGCACGCCGTGAGGTGCTCGAGGAGACGGGCCGGCGATGCGCGCTGGGCCCCGAGCTCCCGCACGTCACGTACGCCGATGCGGCGGGTCGCCCGAAGCGGGTGCGGTTCTGGGTGATGTTCCCCGAGCAGGACGACGCGTTCCTCTCGGGGGACGAGGTCGACGAGATCCGATGGCTCGCGGGCGAGGAAGCGCGGCGGGTCCTCAGCTATCCGCGCGATGTCGAGACGTTGGACGCCGCCCTCGCCCTCGACGAGCCGCTCTACGTGGTGCGCCACGCGAAGGCAGGCTCCCGGCGCGACTGGCGCGGCAACGACGACGATCGGCCGATCACCGCCAAGGGCCAACGGCAGGCGGATCGTTTGCTCGAGCACCTTCGACCCGTCGGGATCCGTCGGGTCGTGTCCAGTCCGTCGCTGCGCTGTGTGCAGACCGTGGCACCGATGGCCGAGGTGCTCGCCGTGCAGGTCGAGCGCCACGAGGTGCTCCGCGAGGACGCGGATCCTGCCTCGACGCTCGGGTTCGCACGCGGGTTGGCGGGACCGGCGGTGGTGTGCACCCACGGCAACATCGTGGAGGCGCTCGTGCTCGAAGCCGCCGCCGTTCGACCGCTGAGCGGCTCCTACGGCTGGAAGAAGGGCTCGACCTGGATCCTCGAGCGCGACGCGGGCCGTCCGGTGGGCGCCCGGTACGTGCCGCCGCCGCGGGATCGGGTCGAGTAGCCCCATGCGCTGCGCCGTGCTCGACCTCGGCAGCACCTCGTTCCAGTTGCTCGTGACCGACGCCACGTCCGAGGGCGTGCTCACCCATGTCCTGCGGGCTCGGGTGATCCTCAATCTCGGCGCCGAGGTGGCCTCGACCGGGCGTGTCCCCGATGATCTGCTCGACCGAGCGTTGCACACGGTCGCACGCTTCCGGGACATCGCGGATCGCGGCGGGTGCGGAAGCCATCTGGCCGGTGGCGACCTCCGCGTTCCGCGACGCCGCCAACCAGCCGTGGCTGTCCAAGGCACTTCGCGGGGCGTTGGGCGTGCCGGTGCGCATCCTCGGCGGGGACGAGGAGGCACGGTCCACCGTCTCGGGCATCCGCGCCAGCGTCGCCCTTCCGACCCGGCCCGTGGCTCGCCTTCGATCTGGGCGGCGGCAGCCTGGAGATCGCACACGTCGAGGACGAGCAGGTCCGCTGGACCGATTCCTACCCGCTCGGCGCCGCGCGCCTGGCCCGCACGATGGTGGGCCATGACCCGATGACCCGGTCCGAGCGCCGAGAGCTCCGCCGACTCGTCAAGGACGAGCTCGCGCCGGCCGTCGAGGCCTGCGGCCCGCTGGACGCGCCGGTGTGCATCATCGCCGGCGGCACCGCCGGGGCGCTCGCACGGTTGCTCGCGGCCCGTCGTTGGCCGGCCCCGCCGACGTCCTTGAACCAATACGAGGTCCAGGTCGAGGCTCTGAGCGAGCTGTCCCGGACGTTGTGTTCGTCCTCATTGCAAGAGCGGCTCTCGTGGCCCGGGATCGACGAGCGTCGCGCCGACCTGTTGCCCGCCGGCTCAGTGGTGCTCGCGACCGCGCTCGAACTCTTCGGAGCGCGGAGCGCCGTGCACAGCGAGTGGGGCCTGCGCGAAGGCGTGGTACTGCGCGAGCTCGGCGCCGCGATCCCGGCGTCCCCTGCCGACCTGCGACGCGGCGCGGTCGACCACCTCGCGCAGGCGTGGAGCATCGACGACGGCCACTCCGTCTCGGTGCGCCGACACGCGGACCGGCTCTTCGACGAGACGCGAGAGCTCCACGATCTCGGGGCGGTGGAGCGCGAGCTGCTGGGATCGGCGGCGCGCATCCACGACGTCGGCACGCGGATCTCGCCCGACAAGCACCACAAGCATGGCGCCTACGTCGTGGAGCATGCGGGCCTGCGCGGGTTCTCGCCCGACGAGGTGGCCCTGATGGCGTGCGTCGTCCGGTTCCAGCGCGGCTCTGCTCCGCGAGCGAGCTACCCGCCGTTCGCCGCGCTCACCGGATCGGAGCGCGAGGCGTGCCGGGTCATGGTCGGCATCCTTCGTGTCGCGCACGCGCTCGGTCGCGGGGGCGTCGACGACGTCACCGGGATCGACATCGCGCAACACGATGGGACGCGCTCGAGATCACCGTGGAAGGCAAGAACCCCGGGAGCACGATCGACGACGCGGCCGAGCAGGCGCCGTTGCTCGAGCGATCGCTGGGGTGCTCGATCGCGTTCGCGGTGCGCGACCTCGGGTAGGCTCGCCGCGATGATCCGCATACGCCTCTACCGCGACGGCGCCCGGCTCCCCGACACCGTCGACCTGGAACAGGCGCGAGAGGTTCTCGCCTCGAAGGATGCGTTCGTGTGGCTCGACGTCGCCGATCCGAGCGAGGACGACATCGCGGCGATCGGGGACGTGCTGGGCCTGCATCCCCTCACCCTCGAGGACGTCCGCCATCGCGGGCAACGTCCCAAGGTGGAGCTCTTCGAGGGGTACGCGTTCGTCGCGATCCGACCGATGCGGATGCCCGACGGCGAGCTGGAAGAGGGCGAGGTGCACGCGCTCGTCGGCCGCCGGTTCCTGGCAACGCTGTGCTACGGACACGAGCCCATCGACCCCGAGCAGCTGGAACACCGGTGGCTCCGACAGCCCCAACTGTTCGGTGCGTTTCCCGGCGGGTCCGCCGTCTACTTCCTCATCGACGAGGTGGTCGACGGCTATCTCTCGCTGATCGAGGAGCTCGAGGATCGAGCCGATGCGCTGGAGGACGCAGTCACGGGCGATCGGCTGCCGGCCGACGGACCCAACGCGCAGGAGCGGATCTTCAGGCTGAAACGCGAGGTGGTCCGTCTACGCCGGGTCGTCTCGCCACTGCGACAGGGACTCGACCTGATCCAGGAGGAGCCCTGGCTGGTCGGCGAGGACCTCCAGCCGTACTACCGCGACGTCACCGAGCACTCGATCCGGGTGGCGGAGCTCGCAGACAACGTGCGCGACCTGCTCACCTCACTCCTGGAGCTGCAGGTCGCGAAGGAGGCGAACCAGCTGAACGACACCGTCCGGACGCTCACCGCCTGGGCCGCCATCCTCGTGGTGCCCACGCTCATCGCCAGCATCTACGGCATGAACTTCGCGAAGATGCCCGAACTGAACTGGCACTTCGGCTACGCGTTCGCGATCACGCTGATGGCCGGGAGCTCGGTGGCGCTGTGGCTGATGTTCAAGCGGCGAGGCTGGCTCTAACCCGGTGTGCCGAGCCGTGAAGGTGCTGTGCGTCGCGCCCGACCGGGAGCGGCTCGTCGCGCTGAAGCGGGCGGTGGTCGCCGCGGAATGGGAGCTGAGCCCGGGCGCGACCGATCTGCGGGAGGCGCTGGACCAGCTCGACGCTGAGCGGCCACACGCGATGGTCGTGTTCGGTCCGTTCGAAGCGCTCGTGGCGTTGGCGGCGGATCGGTTCCCCGGTATGCGGATCGTCACCGATCGTGCGATGCCGGGCTCGGGTGCGGTGGTCGAGGGGGAGTCGGACGCCCGGGCGGCGCTGCGGGAGCAGCCACGCCCGGGCGGTCCGGTTGGTTGAGGTCAGCCGCCCCAGGCGCCCCAGCCGTAGTGCTTCACCATGCGCATGGTCACCATGATGTTGGCTCGGGCGTTGTAGGCGGACCAGTTGTCGAATCCGTAGGCGTCGGCTCGCGACGGCCAATATCTGCAGAGATGCTGGTAGATGCCTTTCGCACAACTCCAGCTGTTGTACGCGGTCGGGTGGAAGCGTGATTCCCGGTTGGCGATGTACAGCGCCTTGTCGGGGCTCACGCCGAAGTGCCTCGCCGCGCATCGGATGAGGTCTTTGACCTTGCTCGTCCCGTCTCGCCAATCGATCGGACAGATCGAGGACGTTTTGGTCACGGTCGTCTTCAGCAGGCTTCCGTCGAGGGGGGATGCAGATCCCTTCGCGATGGGGAAGACCGTGAGGATCGCGGTCAGGATCAGCGTCGCAGTCAGAACGCGGCGCAGCCGGATCGCTTGTGTCATAAGCAATTCACCCCCGCGGCGGACGGAACTGGTTGCTGCGTCCAGAGTCCCGGGCCTCGGCGAACGATTCGCCAATCTCGGAGCTCTCCACGGTCGGTCGCGGGTGTTCCATCACCTCCTGTGAGCGTCGTCCAACGTGTGACCGACCCATCCGACGGGCACGTCCCCGGCCACCCTTCAGCACACAGGCGCGCGCCAGCCACACCCTGGGAAGGCGGGAAGCACGCGATGGTGCGGGAAGGGAGGTCGGACGGGGAGGCGTCCGTCGGAAGGTGGAACCACCCTACCGGCGCCCCGAAAGTTTCGGCAACCCATACATGACCGCGAGTCATATCGAGGGGTGCGAGCATGATGGGCATGCCGACGACCGGGAAACGCGTGCTGCTCGCCGCGCCGCGGGGGTATTGCGCCGGCGTCGAGCGGGCCGTCGAGGCCGTCGAGCGGGCGCTCGCGAAGCACGGTTCGCCCGTCTACGTGCGCAAACAGATCGTGCACAACCTGCACGTCGTGCGCGACCTCGAGGCGATGGGCGCCGTCTTCGTGGAGGAGATCGATGAGGTCCCCGAGGGGGCGGTCGCGGTGCTGTCCGCGCACGGATCGCCGCCCACGGTCTTCGACGATGCGCGAGGACGCGGCCTCGAGCTGATCGACGCGACCTGCCCGCTGGTGACGAAGGTCCACGTCGAGGCGCGTCGGTTCGCCGCCGACGACCGCACGATCGTGCTGATCGGCCACGCGGGTCACGAGGAGGTCGAGGGCACGAGCGGCCAGGCGCCCGAGCGCACCGTGCTGGTGCAGACGGAGGCGGAGGCGCGGGTGGTCGACCTGCCGACCGATCGACCGCTGGCCTACCTCACCCAGACCACGCTGTCCGTGGACGAGACGAGCCAGATCGTGCGTGTGCTGCAGGAGCGGTACCCGGGTCTCGAGGGCCCGCCCCGCGAGGACATCTGCTACGCGACCCAGAACCGGCAGGATGCGGTCAAGGAGCTGGTGCCGCAGGTCGACGTGCTGCTGGTGATCGGCTCGAGGAACTCCTCGAACTCCAACCGCCTGGCGGAGGTCGCCCGGGAACGCGGTGTCCCCGGCTATCTCGTCGACGACGAGACCGAGGTCGACCCCGCTTGGCTCGAGGGCGCCATGGTGGTCGGCCTGACGAGCGGCGCGAGCGCCCCCGAGCATCTGATCGAGCAGATGCTCGCCTGGCTCGCCGAGCGTGGGTTCGGCGATGTCGAGCAGGTCTCCGTGGCCGAGGAGGGCGTGCGTTTCAGTCTGCCCGCCGGGGTCCGCCAGGTGCCGGTTCGTGCGGTCGAGGACCGGCGCTAGCTAGTCGTCCTCCGGTCGCTCCTGCTCGCCGCAGAGCGCGATCAGCTCGTCCTCACCCTCGTCCGGTCCCACCGAGATGAGGCGGTCGCCCGCGAGGAGGGTGAACGAACCGCGAGGCCGATAGACCCACCGCGTGCCTCGTTGCACGGCGAGCACGAACATGCCGGTCTCCGTCTCGAACCGGAGCTCACGCAGCGACTTGCCGTCCGCCGGCGAGCCCGGCTGCACCGCCGTCTCGGCGCTCGTCTCCTCGGTCTCTTCCAAGGCCATCTGCACGACCGGGTGCAACGGCTCGCCTTGCTCGACGTACCAGGTCATATCGCGCGCGGCATCGCAGATGGACTCCGACGCTGAGGCCAGGCGGATCAGTCCTCGCAGCTCATCGACGTCGCGGGCCTCCGGCGCGGCGCGGAGCACCCAACTCTCCAGCTCGTCCTCCAGCTGATCGGAGCGCCCCTCGAGCACGCCCACCTCGGCCGCCAACGATCGGTTGTTGAACAGGATCGAGGAATAGGCGAGGCCGACCGTGGCCTCGGCGAGGTCCTTCATCTCGACGAGGATGTCGACCGCGCGATCGAGCTCGGACAGCGCCGGCGCGTCGAGATCGGGCGCCACCGGCATCGGCGGGGCGCCGGCCAGCTCCCTGACCAGGTTCACGCCTTCCTCCGGGCCGCGCACGAGCAGAACGTCTCCGTGGGCAACCGTGTCGTTGGGACCGGGGTCGAATTCCCACCGGTTGTCCGAACGGATCGCCATAACCCACATGCCCGTCTCCGTCGGCAGCGAGAGCTCACGCAGCGTCTGGCCGCCGGCCGCCGCGTCGTCGCGCACGCGCACCCGTGCGGTCATCTCGTCGGCGTGGCGAAGATCGTGGCGCAACGCGTCGGGGATGCCGAGACGCGCCGCGATGACCCGCGCGACGTCGGAGGCGGCCGCCCCGATCCGCTGGATCGCATCGGCGATCCACAACACACCGGCCATCCCCTCGGCGTCTTCGGGGCTGCGTGCGGCGAGCATCGCCATCATGCGGAGTCGTCGCAGGTGCCCGGCCGATCGCTCATCGAGCCGCATGACCTCATCGGCAAGCTTCTCCTCGTTGAAGAAGACGGCAGCATAGGCCAGGTCGACCATCAGCTCCGAGGCGTCCTTCAACTCGACGAGCAGGTCTTTGACGGTATCCGGCGGTCGATCATCCATGTGGCAGCACTCCCGATGATGTCATGACGAGCAGGAGCACGGCCACGCCAGCGAGGTCCATCACGCTGGTGATGATCGGTACACCCTGATTGTCGGGGTCCAGTCCGAAGCGGTAGGTGACGATGGCCAGGTAGTAGCCCGCGGCGATCGTCACCGGCGTGACGAGGATCCCGGCGAGCAGTGTGCCGCCGATCAAGGAAGCGGCCGTGGGCACGTTGGGCAGACCCGTCGCGAGGCCGAGCAACCACCCGATCGTCCCGATCAATAGGAACACGACGACCGAAAGCGCAGCCACGATCGAGCCGTCGACGATCGCGGGGATCTCGGGCCGGCCGCGAGGCGTGATCACACCCAGCTGCATCTTGGACGTGATCCGAGACGAGAAGATGCCGCCCAGGGCGCCCGCCTGCGACACGAACGGTGGGATGACTGCGATGAGCGCCGGCACGGCAGCGAGCTGGGCGAGCCTGGCTTGCTGCAGTTGGCCGGCGAGGACGTCGAGGATCGGCGTCAGCAGGATCGTCGCGGTCATCTCCCAGATGATCTTGCGCACCAGGCGGTCGTTCGTGCGGTACCCGATCGCGATGCAGACCAGGGCAAGGCCGAGCGACGCGACGGCGATCGCCGCCGTGATCGACCCGCGCCCCAGCAGCAACGTGGCGAGGAACAGGCTCGGCAAGGTGGTCACGTCGCCGAGCGCCGTCACCATCGGGGTGGACACCGAGTCGAGGTCCCAGCCCAAGCGCGTGGACGCCGCGGACAGGGCGACCGTGATCACCAGGATCAGCCCCGATCCGAACGCGCCGCCGACGACGGCGATGATCAACAACTGGCTCAGGGGGATCGACGGCTGTCCGGCGATCGCCGCCACGACGCGCGCCAGGATCGCGATCCACAACGCGGAGGAGAAGGTTGTGAGCACCGCGACGACCACGTTGCGACGGAGCACACCACCGGGGCGCAGATCGATCGTCAGCAGGCCGGCGGCATTGGCGGTGCCTAAACGGGCGCCGATCGCGCCGAAGATGGTGCCGCGCATGCCGACGGCGGCCGGGATGAGGACGTACAGGCCCGGGTACTGGGTCAGGGTGCCGGTCAGGTGCGCGAGGGTCAGTCCGGCGACGAAGCCGGCGGCCGTGCTGAGGACGAGCGCGACCAGGCCCTGGCGGAGGGTCCGGGTCTCGGACCGCCAGTAGCCGAAGAGCCGCTTGGCGCGGCGTGCGAGGGCGCGACGAGGCGCCATCGGCACTCCTTCATGGTCTGTCCTTTCGGCGTCGCGTGCCGGTGGGGACGGCCCGGCAGGGCCTTGCGCAGTATGGCCCGATAGACGGTGCGGGGCAACCTGCCGAAGGTCCCTAGGGAACCCAGTCGCGGGTGACGAACAGCCAGAACGCGAGGCCGGCGTCGACACCGTAGCGACGGAATCGACGCTGGATCTGGGCGTCTGTCGGCTGCCGGCGCGCCCCCGAGAGCCGCATGTAGGTCGGCCTCGTCCAGGAGTCCAGGATCAGCTGCCCGTTGCGGCCGAGCGTCATCATCACGTGTGCCGCCGCGTAAGGCCCGATCCCGGGCAGGGCCAGCAGTTGGGCCTCGACGTCGGCGTCGGGGAGCTCCGCGCGCGATGCCGCGCCGAGTGCCTCCAGATCGAGCTCGCCGCTCGCGACGATGGTGGCCAGGCGCACGAAGCTCGGTGCCCGATAGCCGGTCCGTACGACGTCGCGGTAGAACCGCTCGTCCTGGCTTGCCATGGCCTCGGGTGTCGGGAACGCCGCGTGCAGCGGATCCCGCGACCCGAGTGGCGCCTCGCCGAGCGCCGTCACGAGCCCTCGGACCATCGAGACCGTCAGTCCCCACGAGCAGTTGGTCGTGCAGAGCGTCTTGATGACGTCCTCCCAGACCGTCGGGGAGCGGAGCATCCGGCCGGCGCCCGTCGTCGCCCACGCGAGATCGGGGTCATCCGCAGCGATCGCGTAGAACGGCGCCAGGTCGTGATCGAGGTGCAGGACACGGGCCACCTGCACCGCGATCGACGCGCGCGTGGCCGCCGACGGCGGGGAGCCCACCGCGCGGACGCGGGCGGTGCGGCGCGGACCCTGCGCGATCGTGATGCGACGCGGCTTTCCGCGTGGCAGACGGAGCGTCAACGCGAGCGTCCGCGCTGTTTCGTCGAGCGATGCGGGGGCGAGATCGTGGAACCCGTGGGACGCGAGGGTGCGCCACAGGTCGACGGGTTCGCCGCTCGGACCGCGGAGCGGGATGAGGATGTCGTCGGAGGTCATCGTCGAGTCGTTCCAAGCGGAGTGTGGAAGACGCAGGCTACGGCACGGCGCCTCGGTGTGCGACGCGGTGGGCTGGCGAATGACCAATCCGACCGGGAGGGGGCGGGTAGGATCGCGGGATGCTTCGCTTCACCGACCGTGCTCGCGACGCGCTGGAGGCCTCCTACGCGGCGGCCGTTCGGTGGAACCCGGACGTGCGCCTTCGGCTCGCGCGCACGGGCCGGGAGCTCCGCGCGCAGCTCGCCGAGGCGCCCGAGCCAGGCGACGAAGCGATCGACGTCGGCTCGATCACGGTCTTCGTCGAGCCGGGCGTCGACGGCGTCGTGGACGCCGGCGAGCACAACGTGCTGACGATCGACCGGGACTGACCGATGGACACCCGTGATGCGCGCGTCGTCCTCGAGCGGCGCCTCGACAATCTCGACGGTGAGCTCGCAGAGCTCACCGCCGTGCCGTTGGACCCGATGGCTGCCGTCTCGTTCGGCAAGCGCGTCGGCGACGGCACCACGGAGGCGGTCGATCGGCTGACCAAGGTCGGCACGGCGGAGCAGTTGGCCGCGATGCGCACCGACGTGATCCGCGCGCTCGCAAAGATCGAGGACGGTACCTACGGGCTCTGCGATCGATGCGGCGCCCTGATCCCCGAGGAACGACTCGAGGCGCGGCCGTGGTCCGTGTTGTGCGTGCGGTGCGCCTCCCGGCGGTCGGCCTAGCGGCGATGTGGCGCCGCGCCGCCTACGCGCTGTCCTACCGCACCGGCTCCACGCCGTGGGACACCGGCGTGACACCGCCGGAGGTCGTCGAGCTGGTCGCCGATCGGCGACCCGGCCGCGTCCTCGATCTCGGCTGTGGCACCGGCACCAACGTCGCGTACCTCGCCCGCGTCGGATGGGAGGCCGACGGCGTCGACGGTTCCGGCCGCGCGATCGCGATGGCGCGGGCGACCGTCGGCGGTCTCCCGGGCGTCCGCCTGTTCACCGGCGACGTGACGAGGCTCGAGCGTCTTCCCCTGATCGGTCGTTACGACCTCGTGCTCGACATCGGCTGCTTCCACTCGATCGGCGCGCATCGCCGCGACGCGTACGCCCGCGGTGTGGCCGCGCGCACGCGCGCCGATTCTCGCCTGTTCGTGTTCGCATTCGCCCGTCGCCGCACCCTCGGCGTGACCGCGCGTGAGATGCGCGAGCGGTTCGCCCCCTGGTTCGAGCCCGTCGGACGGATCGCGGGCACGACGCCGCCCGGCGCCGCCTGGTATCTGCTCCGTCGAACCGCAGCCGACCGCTAGCCGCCATCGCGTGCGGTTCCGACCCGGTAGGCGGGCAGCTCCGGGTAGATCCGCGCGGTGATGAACGCGCCGACGATGCAGGCCAGACCGCCGGTGACGACGCTCACCGGAGCGCCGAACGCGGCGGCGACGAGCCCCGCCTCCACATCGCCGAGCTTCGGGCCGCCGGTCACGACGATGAAGAACACCGCTCCGAGTCGTCCGCGGAGATGATCGGGGACCGTGACCTGCAGGATCGTCGATCGGAAGATCGCGCTCACGACATCGGCGGCGCCCGCGATCGCGAGGAAGATCAGCGCCGCGATCAGAACGGCGCCCGACAGACCGAAGCCGACGATGGCCGCTCCCCAGGCGACGACCGCCCACACCACGGCGTTCCCCTGACGATGCAGCGTGGTCAGCGGCCCGGAGAAGAGCGTCAGCAACAGCGCTCCGGCAGCGGGCGCGGCGAACAGCAACCCGACCGCCTCGGGCCCTCGATGCAATTCCTGCGCGGCGATGACCGGGTAGAGCGCCTGCGGGCTCCCGAAGATCATCGCCACCATGTCGATCACGAACGTCGACTGGAGCAGGCGGTGGTTCCGCAGATAGCGGAGCCCTTCCGCGATCGCAGCCGCGCCCCGGACGGTGACGACGACGTCCGGTGGCAATGGGCGCAGCACGATCGCCGCGAGCAGGCCCACGATGTAGGAGGCGACGTCCACCCCGTATGCCGCGGCCGTTCCCGCGGCGCCGATCAGCAGGCCGGCCAGGGCCGGCCCGACGATCGAGGACACCTGCCAACCGGCCTGGTTGAGCGCGACCGCGGCCGGCACCTCGTCGTCGTCGAGCATGCGCGGGATGGCCGCCTGCCGTGCCGGCCCGTGGATCGCCGCGAGGAACCACGTCCCCGCGTTCGCGGCGTGCAAC
Source organism: uncultured Actinomycetes bacterium (assembly GCA_963794065.1). Lineage (GTDB taxonomy): Bacteria > Actinomycetota > UBA4738 > UBA4738 > HRBIN12 > AC-51. The sequence continues at coordinate 241,957 of CAWCDA010000042.1, forward strand.
AGCCACAGCGGCGGATCGCCCGCCAGCGCGCCCGCGAACAGCACGCCGGAGACGCCGACCGCGGCGAGCTCCGTCCAGATCAGGGTGATGCGACGATCGTGCCGATCGATGAACGCCGATCCGACGAGCACGCCCCCGAGGCTGCCGATCAGGCCCGACACGCCGAGCAGCCCGACGGCGGCCGGCGAGCCGGTCAGAGCATAGACCTGAACGTAGAGGCCGACGCGCGCGAACTGTGAGCCCATCGCCGAGACGACCGACCCGCTCCAGAGGAGTCGGAACTGACCGGAGGCGCGCAGCGGCGAGACGTCGATCGCGAGCCGGCGAAGCCACCGCATCCGCGGCAGCCTACGTGGCCTTGTCGCCTAGAGGAGCGCGGTCGCTACCGCTGCATCGAGAACGTCGAGCCCGTCGGCGAGCAATGCCTCGTCGATGTTGATCGGCGGCAGCAGTCGGACGACGTTGCCGTACGTGCCGGCCGACAACACGATCACGCCCTCGGTGAGTGCGTTCGAGGAGATCGCCCCCATCCGGGCGGCATCCAGCGGCTCCTTCGTCGCCGGGTCGGCGACCAACTCCATGGCGCACATCGCACCGCGGCCGCGCACATCGCCGATCTGCGGGAACCGCTCGGCCATCGCGCGGAAGCGGGCCATGATCGTGTCGCCGATGCGCACCGCGGACTCCAGCAGGTGCTCGGACTCGATCTTGTCCAGCACGGCCAACGCGGCCGCGGCCGCCACGGGGTTCCCGCCGTAGGTTCCGCCGAGACCCCCGACATGCACCGCGTCCATCAGGTCGGCGCGTCCCGTGATCGCGCTGATCGGCAGCCCGCCGCCGAGGGACTTGGCGCTCGTGACGATGTCCGGTGTCACGCCTTCATCGACGATCGTGAACCACTTCCCGGCGCGGCCCATGCCGGACTGGATCTCATCGGCGATGAAGACGATCCCGTTGGCTTTGCAGAAGTCGGCGATGCCCTTGACGAAACCGGGCGCCGGCACGATGAAGCCGCCCTCTCCCTGGATCGGCTCCATGATCACCGCGGCGATGTTGTCCTCGCCGATGTGCTTGTGCATCTCGTCCACCGCGTAGGCGAGCGCCTCCTCGGCGCAGCGCTCCGGGTTCGGCCAACGATACGCGTAGGCGAACGGCAGCCGGTAGACCTCCGGCGCGAACGGGCCCATGCCTTGTTTGTACGGCATCACCTTGGCCGTGAGCGTCATCCCCATCAGCGTGCGGCCGTGGAACGCGTGGTCGAACGCGACGATCGCGCTGCGGCCTGTCGCTTTGCGGGCGATCTTGACGGCGTTCTCGACGGCCTCCGCACCGGAGTTCGCGAACATCGTCTTGGCCGGGCCGTCGATCGGGGCGAGCGCGTTCAGCCGCTCCGCCAGCTCGATGTAGGGCTCGTTGGCCGTGACGTGGAAGCAGGTGTGGGTGTCGAGCTCGAGCTGCCGCTGTGCGGCGGCCACGACCTCGGGCGCCGCGTGGCCCACGTTCAGGACCGAGATCCCGGTAGCGAAGTCGATCAGTCGGTTTCCGTCGACATCCTCGACGATCGCGCCGGAGGCTCGTGCCGTGACGATCGGGTGGATGTTCGCGACGCCGGCAGGGATGGCCGTTGCCCGCCGCGCGAACCATTCGGCGCTCTTCGGGCCGGGGACCTCGGTGACCAGCTTGCGTTCCTGTGGGATATCCATGCGTGCAGTCTGCGCCGGAGCGGGCGGCTCGTCAGGCGCGGAGGTGGCCCGGTGTACCCGGTGGATTTGTACCGGATGTCGAAACCCACCCCTCGATGAAGCCCTCCCGGGGGAGACGATGCGCCGTTCCGTACAATCGGAGCATGGCGCTGACCGTCCGCGACATCGTGGCGATCCCTGGGATGAAGCTGAAGCTCTTGGCGGGGGAAGGCCCGACGATGCAGCCGGTCCGCTGGGTGCACAGCTCGGAGCTCGAGGACCCCACCGCCTGGCTGAAGGGAGGCGAGCTGATCCTCACCACCGGCATGGGGGTCGGGAACACGGTCGCCAAGCAGCGCGCCTACGTCCGCCGCCTGGTCGATGCGGGCGTCGCCGGACTCGGTCTGGGCCTCGGCTTCGGTCACGACAGAACTCCGAAGGCGATGATCACCGAGGCGACAAAACACGGATTCCCCTTGTTCGAGGTCCCGTATCCGGTGCCGTTCATCGCGATCACCGAGGCGGTGTTCACGCGCCTGCTGGCCGAGCAGTACGACACGCTGCAGCGCGCGGTCGAAGCCGAGCACGTGCTCACTCGTGCGGTGCTCGATGGCGCCGGCGTCGACGGGATCGCGCGCCTCGCTCGCCAACCGTCGTGCGCGGGTGGGCGTTGCTGCTGGATCTGCACGGGATGACTTTGGCGCTCGCGGGCGACGGAGCGGCAGCGCGCCGCGAGCGCATCTGGGACGAGATCCGACAGGTCGCGGCCCGACGCGGCGGCGTTCTCGCTCACGATGGTGGACGAGGGCCACCACGTCTGGGTCCAGCCGGTGGGCGCACAGGGTCGCGTCGAGGCGTTCCTCGCCGTCGGCACACCGCGAGCAACCCTCGCAGCTCGACCGGATCGTCGCGGGCCATGCGCTCAGCTTGTTCGCGATCGAGTTGGCGAAGTCTCGCGCCGTGGCCGAGGCAGAGCGACGGCTGCAGGGCGATTTCTTCGACGAGCTGGTGCGCGGCGAACTGCCCGCGGTCGAAGCCGCTCGCGGACTCGCCCGCTTCGGGTTCGCCCGCGACGCGCAGGTCTTGGTCGTGGCGATCGAGGCGGTCGGCGACGGGCTCGACCCGACCCGACTCGGCGCTCGCCGCCACGGACGCACTGCTCGCGTCTCGAAGGGGGGTTCCTCGTGTCGGCGCACGCCGGCGGGATCAACGTGCTGCTGCCGGCGGCGGCCGGATCTGGACCTCGCCGAGCTCGTGAAGGCGCTCGGCCATCGCGTGGAGGCCGAGCTCCGCGGCGGCGCGGGCGGGCCGGCCGGTCCGGGCGATGTCGGCGCGGTCGCTCCGCGAGGCGCGCTATGCGCTGCAGGTGTGCCGGCTGGAAGGGTGGCAGCACGCCGGATTCGAACAGCTCGGGCACCTACCGGCTGCTGCTCAGCATGGCCGAGCCCGACGCGCTGCGCGCGTTCGCCGAAGCGCTGCTCGGCGCCGCTCGATGCCTACGACGCGCGAGCACGGCGGCGAGCTCTTGTCGAGCCTGCAGGCGTTCCTGCAGCACAACGCCCGGTGGGAGACGGCGGCGGCGCGAGCTGTTCGTGCACCGCCACACGCTGCGCTACCGCGATGCGCAAGGTCGAGGAGCTCACCGGTCGCGACCTGTCGAACTCGCTTCGACCGCATGGAGTTCTGGCTCGCCCTGCGTGCACGCGACCTGTCGACGGCCCAGCCCGAGGGCTGAGCCCGCCTCCTTTATCCAGGTCGTCCAACGGACCGGCTCCCGAGCGGCCCCGCGGTGGGTGGTCCGTTGCGACCGGAACGCGCGATACTGGCGGTCTGAGCGGATCCCGTGTGGGCACGGCGTGCGGCCCGAGGAGGGACCATGGCGGACAGTCATCAGATGTTCATCGGCGGCGAGTGGGTCAACTCGTCCGACGGCGGCGACCCGCGACATCATCGGCCCACACACGGGCGCGGTGATCGCGACGGTGCCAGGAGGGCACGGCCGAGGACGCGGACCGCGCCGTCGCCGCGGCCAAGAAGGCGTTCGACGAGACCTGGTTCGACACCACGCCGAAGGACCGCCAGCCGCGCTGCTCAAGCTCGCCGACGCGATCGAGAACAACGCCGAGGAGTTCGTCAAGCATCGAGGCGGAGAACGCCGGGCAAGCCGGCCGAGGTGACGATGTCGGAGGAGATCCCGCCGATCGTCGACAACCTGCGGTTCTTCGCGGGCGCGGCGCGCATGCCCGAGGGCCGCAGCGCCGGCGAGTATATGGCCGGGTTCACGTCGATCGTCCGTCGCGAGCCGATCGGCGTCGCCGGTCTGATCGCGCCGTGGAACTACCCGCTGATGATGGCGATCTGGAAGATCGGTCCGGCGCTCGCCTCGGGCAACACCGTCGTGCTCAAGCCCAGCGAGCTGACGCCGCTGACGGCGCTGAAGCTCGCGGAGTACGCGGCCGAGATCTTCCCGCCCGGCGTGTTCAACGTGGTCACGGGCGACGGGATCCCGGTCGGCGACACGATCGTTCGGCACCACGACGTCGGCATCGTCTCGCTCACCGGCGACACGGCGACGGGCAAACTGATCGCGAAGAACTCCGCCGATACGCTCAAGCGCGTCCACCTCGAGCTCGGCGGCAAGGCGCCCGTCGTCGTGCTTCGACGACGCCGACCTCGACGGCCGTGACCGAGTGGGTTTCGATCGCCGGGTACTTCAACGCCGGGCCAGGACTGCACCGCGGCCTGCCGCGTGCTCGCCGGGCCGAAGATCTACGACAAGCTGCTCGAGTCGCTCGTGCCGGCGGTCGAGGGCATCAAGGTCGGCGGCGCGTTCGAGGCGGACGTCGCGGTCGGCTCGGTGATCTCCAAGGAGCAGCTCGAGCGGGTCGAGGGGTTCGTCGAGCGCGCGCAGGAGGCGGGCGCCGAGGTCCTCACCGGCGGCAAGGCGATGGGCGGCGACGGCTTCTACTACACGCCGACCGTCGTCGCGAACCCCGACGCAGGACGCCGAGATCATGCAGCAGCGAGGTCTTCGGCCCGGTCGTGACCGTGCAGCGGTTCAGCGACGAGGACCAGGCGCTCGCGTGGGCGAACGGCGTCGACTACGGCCTCGCGTCGAGCGTGTGGACCCGCGACGTCGGTCGCGCGATGCGGATGGCGCGCAGGCTCCAGTACGGCTGCGTGTGGGTGAACACCCACATCCCGCTCACGCCCGAGATGCCCCACGGTGGGTACAAGCAGTCCGGCCACGGCAAGGACATGAGCGTCTACTCGCTCGAGGACTACACCAACATCAAGCACGTCATGGTGTCGCTCGACTGAGCGAGCACCGCGCACCGACGGCGCGGGCGTCCGGCGCGGGCGCGCCCCGCGTCGCGACCAACGAGGAAAGGTGGTGACCGAACGATGACCGTCCGTCCGTACCTGGTGAACGGCGAGTGGCGTACCGGCGAGGGGACCTTCGAGGTGAAGAACCCCTTCGACGATTCGCTCGTCGCGGAGATCGGCATCCCGACCGCCGACGACGTCGAGGAGGCCGTCGCGACCGCCGCCGCCGACGTTCGAGGAGACCAGGCAGCTCTCGGTCGCGGCGCGATCGGCCGGCGCTGGACCACATCTCCCGGCGGCTCGCGGAGACGCTCGAGGAGAACGCGGAGCTGATCGCCGCCGAGGGAGGCAAGCCGCTCAAGTGGGCGCGTGTCGAGGCGGCGCGGGCAGTGTCGACGTTCCGGTGGGCCTCCGAGACGATCCGCCACGGCGACGACGAGCTGATGCGCCTGGACACCGAGGCCGCGTTCGGCTCCGCGCATCGGGCATCCTGCGCCGGTTCCCGATCGGGCCCGTCCTCGGCATCACGCCGTTCAACTTCCCGCTGAACCTCGTGGCGCACAAGGTCGCGCCGGCGCTGGCGGTGGGCGCGCCCATCGTCGTGAAGCCGGCGAGCGCGACGCCGATCGGGTCGTTCCGCCTCGCCGAGTTCTTCGCCGAGACCGATCTGCCCAAGGGCATGTACCAGGTGCTGCCGGTGCGCTCGAAGGTGGCCGACGGCATGGCGCGCGACGACCGCTTCCGCAAGATCAGCTTCACGGGCTCTGGCGGCGATCGGCTGGTACCTCAAGGGCCTCGACCCGAAGAAGAAGGTCACCCTGGAGCTCGGCGGCAACGCCGGCGTGATCGTGCACAGCGACGCCGATCTCGACCTGGCGGCGCAGCGCATCGCGTTCGGCGCGTACTACCAGGCCGGCCAGAGCTGCATCAGCGTGCAGCGCGTGCTCGTCGCGGCGGAGGTGTACGACGAGTTCGCCGCAGCTGCTCACGAAGCAGGTCGAGCAGCTGATCACCGGCGACCCGATGGACCCGAACACCGACGTCGGGCCCGTGATCGACCGCGGCGAGGTCGACCGGATCGCCGAGTGGGTGGCCGAGGCGCAGGCTCAGGGCGCTGAGGTGCTCACCGGCGGCAAGGCCGACGGGCCGTTCTTCCAGCCCACGCTGCTGTCGCCAGACGACGCCGGAGATGAAGGTGCGATGCGAGGAGGTCTTCGGACCGGTGGCGACGATCACCCCGTATCAGACCTTCGAGGAGGCGCTCGCCGAGGTGAACGACTCGAAGTACGGGCTGCAGGCGGGCGTTTTCACGAACGACCTGAACCGCGCGTTCGAGGCGCACCGCACGCTCGACGTCGGCGGCGTCATCGTCAACGACGTGAGCGCGTTCCGTGCCGACCAGATGCCCTACGGAGGGTCGAAGGAGTCGGGGTTCGGCCGCGAGGGCCTGCGGTTCGCGATGGAGGAGATGACCGAACCACGCATCATGGTGCTGTCCCACGTGCCGCTGTAGCGGCCCGTGTCCGCGGGAGTAGCCTGCCCGCATGACGCCGGAGAACGCGTGGGTCTACGCGATCCTGCCGTTCGTGACGATGGCCGTGCTCACGTTCGGGTTCGTCGTCGTGTTCCGGCAGCGAGCGGCGGCGCGCCGTGCTTCCGCGTCGGCGGAGCGTTCGGCGCCGACGCCGCCCCGGCGCTGGTGGGGCAGTCCGTGGCTGTGGATCGCGATCACGGTCGCGTCGGTCCTCCTCGGCGCTTTCGTGTGGGTCGGTTTCTACGCGCTCGTACTGGCGGTCGTGCCGCTCGTCGTGCTGCAACGACCCAGACGGAGACAGCCGGTGGATCCGCGGACGAACGGGCACGCGCATCGCGACGCCGGGTCGTTCAAGCCGGAGTGATCGCACGCTCGACGAAAGCGCCGATCAGGCCGGCGGCCTTGCGCTCCCGTCGCCAGAAATAGTGGTCGGTGCCCGCCACGATCGTCGCCTCGGCGTCCGGGAACGACATGGCATAGGCGCGCAGGTCCTCGGCCGGGCAGAACTCGTCGTGCTCGCCGGCCAGCAGGAGCGCGGGCCGGCGCATCCCGCGCAGGTCCGTCGCGTCAGGCAACGGCGGCAGCGACAGGTCGTTGGGGGCGAGCGGGAGCCCGATGAGGGCGAGAGCGGCGACGCGCCGATCGTCGATCGCGGCCCGCGACCGCGACGTTGGCGCCGAAGGACCACCCCACGGAGGACCGTCGGCAGGTCCGCGTGCGACCGCGGCGCGGACGTGTCCGATCGCGGCGCACCGCGTCGCGCGAGCTCGTCGCGGCCGCCGCCGTAGGTGCCGGCCGACCCCATGACGCCGCGGAAGTTGAACCCGAGGACGGCGAGCCCGCGCGTCGCGGCGAGCTCGTTGCGGATCGCCCACAGCAACGGGTGGTCCTTCGAGCCGCCGTGCCGGGGGTGCGGATGGCAGAGCACGGCCGACGCCGCGGGGCTCGCCCTCGGGCACGCGGAGCTCGCCCTCGAGGCGGGCGCCGTCGTCGGTGGTGAAGGTCACCTGTTCCATCGCTCTGTGCACCATCGGAGCATGCGCCGACGCCCGAACGCAACCCCGCGACGGCGTTCGCGCTGCGCGACCCGCTACCCGTGGGCCGGACCTCGCCGGCGCTCGCGCGGACCGGCGAGGACGCCGGGTACCGGGCGCTGTTCCTGCCGGAGGTCGGGCGCCCGCGACACGCTGGCGACGCTCACCGGCGCTCGCGGGCGAGACCGACGCGGCTCGCTGCTCGGGACCGGCGTCGTTCCGCTGCCGGCGCGCGCGCCCGCGCTGCTCGCGATGGCGGCGGCGACCGTGCAGGAGCGGTCCGGCGGGCGGCTCGATCCTGGGTCTCGGGACCGGGCCCGGCGGTGCCCGGGCGCGCTCGACCGCCTCCGCGCGACCGTCGTCGCGCTCCGTGCGCGCGTTCGCGGGCGAGCCGGCAGCCGTCGAGCGGCGACCGGTCCGGCTCGCCGCTGCCGCCGCGCCCGCCGCCGATCTGGATCGCGGCGCTCGGCCCGCGGGCGATGCGGCTGGCGGGCGAGATCGCCGACGGCGTGCTGCTCAACTGGTGCACGCCGGAGCGGGTGGCGACGGCGCGCGGGCGCAGATCGCGGAGGGCGCGCGCGCCGCCGGTCGCGATCCGCCGACGGTCACCGTCGCCGTGTACGTGCGCGCGCGCGCTCGCGCCCGGGCCGCCGACGGCGCCCGCGGTCGCCGGCCGCCGGCAGTACGCCGTCCTACCCGGCGTACGCGCGGCAGTTCGTCGACGACTGGGGATCGACGCCGGCGCGACCCGGCGCAGCGTGGCCCGCGCCGGTCATGGCTGACGCGATCGCGCGCTCGGCGACGCGCGACGCGGCTCGCCGCGAGTACCGGGCGGCGGGCGCGCGACCTGCCCGGTCGTCTACCCGGTCCTGCTCCCGGCGAGGCCCTCGCGCGGAGCCGCGCGGGCCACGCTCGAGGCGCTCGCCCCGACCTGACCCGAGCGTTCGTGGCGAGGGCCGGTCGCCTGCGCTACCATCCCAGGGTCCAGAGGCGACCTCGACACCGCGCACGATGGTGAAGGGGAACCGATGACCTACACGATCTGCGAGCCCTGCATCGACGTGAAGGACCGCGCCTGCGTCGACGAGTGCCCGGTCGACTGCATCTACGAGGGCGGCCGCATGCTCTACATCCAGCCCGACGAGTGCGTCGACTGCGGCGCCTGCGAGCCCGCGTGCCCCGTCACCGCGATCTTCTACGAGGACGACGTGCCCGGCCGAATGGAAGCAGTTCACCCCGGTCAACGCCGAGTTCTTCAACGACGACGTGTCGGGGATCGGCTCGCCGGGCGGCGCCGCGCAGGTGGGCGCCGTGGCCGCGGACCACCCGGTCGTCGCGGGCTGGGAAGCCGCTCTAGCCGGTCACGCCGGGTCGAGACCCGGCATCGACCGGCACCGCGATCCAGCCGTCTCCGGCGGCTCGAACGGCAGCAACACGCGGAACGACGCCCCGCCGCCCGTCGCGATCCTCGACCCACGCGCGGCCGCCGTGCAGCTCGGCGAACCGCCGCACGAGCGTGAGCCCGACGCCCGACGCCCGGCGAGTGCCGGGGCGCGTCCGGGCCCTGCTGGAACGGCTCGAAGATCGTCTCGCGGAGCTCGGGCGCGACGCCGGCGCCGTCGTCCTCGACCGCGAGCAGCGCGCCCTCCTCGGTCGCGGCCACACGCGCACCCAGATCGTCGGCCGTCGCCGGCGTGTGCCGGACGGTGTTGGCGAGCAGGTTCTCGACGATCCGCTCGACCTTCGCGCCGTCGGCGCGGACCATCACCGGACGGATGTCGGTGCGCAGGCGCGCGTCGGGGATCAGGTCGGACTCGACGAGCACCCGCCGGACGACCGCTCCGACGTCGGTCGGCTGCAGGTTCGGCGTCGACGATCCCGCGCGCGAGCCGGTCGAGGTCGAGCAGGTTCGTGACGAGCCGGTCCAGTCGCCGCGCGTTGCCGGCGATCCGCCGCGCGAGGTCCTGCGCGTCGTCCTCCTCGAGGTGGACGTCGCCGCGCTCGAGCGTGATCGCGAGCCCGAGGATCGCGGCCAGCGGTGTCCGCAGGTCGTGCGACACCGCCTGCAGGAACGTGTTCTTCATCTCGTCGAGCGCGCGCAGGCGCCGGGTGGCCTCGCGCTCGACCTCGAGGGCGCGCGCGAGCTGCTCCTCGGCCTGCTTGCGCTCGGTGATGTCGAGCAGGAATCCCTGCCAGTACGGCGTGCTTGCCCGCGATCTGGACCAGCGAGCGACGTGTCCTGCACCCAGACGATGCGACCGTCCTTGCTGATCATCCGGTACTCCAGACAGAAGTGCTCGTCGACGTCGCGGTTGCTCTCGACGTCGGCCGCGAGCACGCGCTCCCGGTCGTCGGGATGGATCGTCGCGGTCCACAGGGTGGGTCGGCTCGAGTCACCTCCTCGTCGGTGTAGCCGAACATCGCCGCCCTGTTGCGGCGAGATGTACGTCGTGCGTGAGACGTCCGGATCGTCGGGGTCGAACTCCTGCTGGTAGAACACCGCCGGGCCCTGCTCGACGATCAGTGCGGAACTTCTCCTCGGCCTCGCGCAGCTGGTCCTCGGCCTCGCTGCCGCTCGCGTGATGTCGATGATGAAGCCCTGCCACCACCCGCCACCGACGTCTGGCACGAACGTGGCCTCGTCGTGGACCCAGCGGTAGCGAGCCGTCGGCGTGCCGGAACCGGTAGTCCGCGCGAACGGCTCCTTCGTCTCGTTCGCGTGCTCGTTGGCGGCGACGACCGCCGGCGACGTCGTCGGGGTGGATGTGCTCGAGCCAGAAGTCGGGCTCGCCGGCGATCCACTCCTCGGCGGTGAAGCCGAGGATCTCCTGCACCTGCGGGCTGATGTAGATTCCGGTGAGCGCGCTGCGTCCGGCGGCTCGCGGTAGACGATCGCCGGCAGGTGCTCGACCGTGGCGCTGTGGACGAGCTCGCTGGCTCGCAGCTGCTCCTCGGCCTCCTTGCGCGCCGTCACGTCGAACAGGAGGCCTTGCCACGACCGCCTCCGCGTCCGGATCCGGACTGGAGGAAGACGGCCTCGTCCTGGAGCCACACGTACGCGCCGTCTGCGCGGCGGAACCGGTACTCCGAGCGAGTACGGCCGGTGCGTGCGGTTCGGCCTCGGCGTCGACGGCGAGCACCCGCTCGCGGTCGTCCGGGATGGAGGCGATCGAGCCAGAAGTCGGCGGACCCACGTCCATTCCTCGGCGGTGTAGTCCGAGGATCTGCTCCACCTGCGGGCTGATGAAGAACTTCTCGGGATCTGCGTCGGCGGACTCCCGGTAGACGACCGCAGGGATGTGGTCGATCAGCGCCTGCAGCCGCTCCTGCGCTCGCTGCAATTCCGGTCTCGGCCTCGCGACGGTCCGTGATGTCGACCATCACGCCTTGCCAGGAGACCGGGGTTGCCGTCGATGTCGCGGATCAACTGCGCCTCGTCGTGGAACCACACCGTCCGGCCGTCCGCGGCGATCATCCGATACTCGCTCCGATAGGCGTCGCTCGAGGTCGCGTGCTCGGCGTCGGCCCGGAGGGCGGCCGCGTCGGCCGGATGCACGACCTCCGACCAGAACCCGGGCTCCGACCACCGCGCGAGGGGGTAGCCGAGGAGCGCCTCGATCTGCGGGCTGACGTAGCAGCAGCGGCGAATCGGGCGCGAACGTGTCCTTCGACGGCGCCTCCTGGTAGGTGATCACGGGCGTGTGCTCGACGATCTGCCGGAAGCGCTCCTCTGCCATGCGGATGCGCTCGGTCGCCTCGACGCGCTCGCTGACGTCCAGGATGATGCCCTGCCAGTACGCGGGCTCGTCGTCGGCGCCGCGGATCAGCACGGACTCCTCATGGACCCAGACCGTGTGGCCGTCCGCCGCGATCATCCGATAGTCCAACGAGAACGGGATGCCGGCGGCGTTGGACCGTGCACCTGCCGCCGAGCACGTGGTCGACGTCATCGGGATGGATCACGTCGCGCCAGCGCTCGGGGCTACCGGGCCAGGACGAGGCCGGATACCCGAGCATGTCGACGGCGTGCTCGCTGACGTAATCGATCTCCGCGGGCTCGGTCGATCCGGGACGCAGGCTCTCCGTGTAGACCATCGCCGGCATCCGCTCGACGAGCACGCGGAACCGCTCCTCGGCTTCGCGGAGGCGCTCCTCGGCGGCGTGCCGCGTCGAGACGTCAACGAGGAAACCCTGGAAAAACGAGAGCTCGCCCTGTTCGTCGAAGACCGGACGCGAGGTGTCCTGCACCCACACCCAGCGGCCGTCGGCGTGCCGCATCCGGTATTCCTGGGTCACCTCGTCCAGGTTCGCGACGCTGAGGTGGCCCGCGGAGCGCATCGCCGCGAAATCGTCGGGGTGCATGATGTCGAACCAGAAGCGGTTGTCCTGGTGAAGCGCTCGGGGGGGTAGCCGAGGATCTGCTCGACCTGCGGGCTGACGAAGGGCATCGTGGCGTTCAGGTCGTCGCCCGGGATCGGCTCGTCGATGTAGGTGACCGCGGGCAGGGCCTCGACCATCGTCCGATACCGATGCTCCGCCACCGCGCGCGCAGATTCCGCCTCGATGCGTGTCGTGATGTCGACGAGGAACCCCTGGAAGTACCGCGCGTCGGAGCCGTCCTCGCTCGGCACCGGGGTCGACGTGTCGTGCACCCAGATCCAGTGGCCGTCGGCGTGGCGCATCCGATACTCCTCGTCGAACGGATCGCCGGTCGCGCCGGCGTGCCGTGCCGCCTCGTCGACGCGCGCTTGGTCCTCGGGATGCACGAGGTCGAACCAGGAGTCGGGGTCGGTCAGGAATTCGTCGGGTGCGTGTCCGAGCAGCGACTCGATCTGCGGACTGAGGAACGCCATCCGGACGCCGTCGGGATGGGCGACGTCGACATAGGTCACGGCCGGGATCCGCTCGACGACGCCGCGGTAGCGCGTTTCGGCGTCGCGCAGACGCTCCTCTTGGCGTCGGCGCGCGATCGCCGCCCCCAACAACGCGGCCGCGGTGCGGACGCCGTCGAGATCCGTGAGGCTCCAGGTCCGAGGCCCGTCGCAATCCTCGAACCCGAAGCATCCCCACCATTCGCCGTCGACCGTGACCGGGTAGTAGGCCAGGGACTGGACGCCCTGCAGCGCGAACTCCGTTTGCTCGTCCGCCGGAAAGGTCGCGACATCGCCTACGACCGGTTGGCCTGCGGTCATAGCGTCGACCCAGCGCTCGAACTCGGGTGTCCACGGCGCGGCGCGCAGCCCGGGGTGATCGTGCATCGAGGGGACGCCGGGCGCGCACCATTCCGCTTCCTCGGTGGCGAGGGGCGCCCCGCTCGCGTCGCGGTCTGTGCGGATGACGGTGGCGCGGGAGACACCGGCCGCGATCCCGAAGCGCGCGAGCACCTCGTGGATCGCCTCGCGCCAATCGGGCGCGAGCAGCATCCGCTCGGCGGCGAAGGTGACGGCCTCCAGGACGGCATCACGGCGCAGCGGCGCCGGCCGTGACGTCCGCACCCGCTCTGCCATCTCTCGTACTCCTGCCAACCGCGACCATGACGCGACGACGCAACCCCGGCGGGGTCGTGTTCCCTGGATTATCGGCCCAGGCTGGCCGAGGTGGAGTCCCGAGGCTGGGGGGTCATCCCTGGTTCGTCCCGACTAGGCGGAACGGACCGTCACGCACCGGTGAGGCCGGGGGTGGCGCCGGCGGTCGGCAGCTCCTCCCGGTCGGGCCACCGGTCGCGGGATCGCGCGGCCAGCTTGAACATCAACGCGACCGCGTCGGGGTCCTCGTCGGCCGCGCGCTTGGACTCGATCACCCCGGCGGCGAGCGCGTCGGCCCAGATCTGCTCGCCGAGTTGCGTCCGGACGATCGACAGGGTCCAGCCGTCCCCCTGGCCCAGGCCGCCGAAGGAGATGTCCGCGTGCTCCGCGGCGAAGTCGGGACAGTGCAGGCAACCGGGCCGGGTGAACCGGTGGCTCTGTTTCAGGGAGTAGACGATCTCGTCGCCGGTGTCCGTGTAGAACAGCAGTTTGCCCTTGATGTTCACGCGCGCGAGGTGGTCGAGGTCGAGGCCGAGCTCCTCCTGCGCGATCTCGACCATCAGGCCGTCGTACGTGAACGATTTGGAGCACAACAGCCCGAAGGTCCAGGCGATCTTCTTCCGCCACTTGTTGACGCGACGCGCCTCCATCGCGCCGGTGACGGAGGACTGACAGCCCATGCCCACGAGCGCCACTTTCGACAGCCCCATCTCCGCGGCCTTCAGGAGCGCGAGCGGATTGGCGCTGTACGTGTAGCGGCTGCCGGCCGCGGCCAAGACGCCGGCACGATCGGTGACGATCGCCGGTTCGCAATCCCACTGGCGCTCGGTCGAGAGCACCGACGTTGCCGCGCCGTCGATCGCCCCGGTGTCCAGGCCCCAGATGAGCAAGGCGCTGACGACGCCGCCGTCTTGACCGGCCATCAGCGATTCGGGCTCGATCGCGCGCGCGAGGTAGATCTCCCGGTATTGACCGATCAGTTCCTCCGGCGCGCGCGTCCGTCCGAACATCGTGAGGTCGATCTCCGACTCCCAGTCGCGGAACCGAGGACAGGCCAGCGTGCAGAGCGAGCACCCCTTGTCACCGTGGGTGCACGCGTCGGGTCCGCCGTCTTGGAGTTGCACCGGATAGTTGTCCTCGTACCCAAGGACGTGGAACGGGCAAGCGACGATGCAGGCGGTGCACCCGGTGCACAAGCCCGACGTCACGACCTCGTGGTAGAGGTCCCGCCACTGGGTCGCGTCGGCCTTGGGCATGGCCGCAGGATACCGCCGGGCGTGTCGGGGCGTTCGATGTCAGATCGAGAAGGAGTCGCCGCACGCGCACTCGTGCGTCGCACGAGGGTTGCGAACCTTGAGCCCGCCGCCGAGCATCGCGGTGTCGAACTCGAGCGTCGAGCCCTCGACGATCGGCGCGCTCCGCGGATCGACGAGGACACGCACGCCGTCCGCCGCCCGGATAACGTAGTCATCGGGCGCGGCGCGGTCGTCGAAGCCGAGCTCGTAGGAGAACCCCGAGCACCCGCCCGCGACCACACGCAGACGGAGCATGGGGTCGACGTGCCCCTGCTTGACGCCCAACTCCGCGATCTTGCGGGCCGCGGCATCCGTGACGGTGATCGGATCGGCCATCGTGCTCATCCCCACAAGGATACGCCCGATCGGCGCTCAGAGGTCCCTGCCGGCGAGCACCCCGGCGAAGATCCGCGCATAGATCCTCGCGGCCGCGACGAGATCGTCCACGGCGACCCACTCGTTGGCCGTGTGGGCGACCGAGAGGGACCCGGGGCCGAAGATCACCGTCGGGATGCGCGCGTCGTTGATGTAGAAGCGGGCATCGGTGATGCCGGTGAAGCCGACGTCGTTCGGCGTCTCCCCGCGCTCGGCGCGCGTGGCGGCTCGCACGGCCTCGGCGACGTCTGAGTCCGCCGACGCCTCGGCCGCGTCGGTCCATTCCCGGATCTCTGCGCGCACGTCCACCTCCGGGTGCTCGCGGCGGATGTCGGCGGCAAGCGCCGCGAACGGGGCGAGCACCGCGTCGGGATCCTCCTCGCCGGGGAGCAGTCGGCGATCGATGTCGATCGCGCACCGGTCCGGGACCACGTTCGGCGCGCTGCCACCTTCGATCAGCGCGGCGTTGACGGTCGGCCGACCGCACAGCGGGTGTTCGAGATCGGGCAGGACCTCGGGCAGCCGCAACAGATACCGAGCCATGGAGGCGATCGCGTTCACGCCTCGATCGGGTTGTGATCCGTGCGACGCCTTCCCGTGGGCCGTCGCCGTGATCCAGGCACCACCGCGCTCGGCGAGCCCCACCTGCAGCTCGCTCGGTTCCCCGACGATGGCGGACCCCTGGGTCAATAGCCCTTGTTCCCACAGCACCTTCGTGCCGTGCACGCCCGCCAGCTCCTCGTCCGCCGCCAGATGGAACGTGACCCGACCCGGGCCCTCGATCCCGGCGCGTCGAAGCGCCGCCGCCGCGGCGAGCGCGGCGGCGATCGGCCCCTTCATGTCGCAGGCCCCGCGCCCGATCAGGCGCCCCTCGATCACCTCGCCGCCGAACGGGTCGGCGCGCCACGTGTCGAGCGTTCCGGCTGGCACCGTGTCCAGATGCCCGTTCCATGCGAGTGTCGATCCGTCGCCGTCGCCGAGCGTCGCCACCACGCTCGGGCGCCCGCCCGCCCCTCGGACGATCTCGGGTGCCATTCGGATACCCTCGAGGATCCCGACCGCGACCGCGGCGGCCTCGTCCTCCGTGCCACCGGGGTTCTCCGAGGGCGCGCCAAGCAGCGATCGCGCGATGTCGAGGACCTCGTCTGGGTCGACCGCCTGCGCTGCGACCTCGGGCTCCGTTGGCATCGGGCGACGCTACCACCCGCCCGAATGCCTCACGCCGCCTCCCCGTACGATGGAGCGGTGTCCGACATCGCCCTCGCCGTCGCGCCCCACCTGGACGCGGACCCTCGGCCTCTGCCGGCGCCGGGGGATCGTTTGGCCGCCGTGCTCGCGCTCGTCGTCGTCGGCGACGCCCCTGCGCTGGTGTTCACCGAGCGCGCGGCCGACCTGTCGCGCCATCCCGGCGAGGTGTCGTTCCCAGGCGGGCTCGCCGATCCCGGTGACGACGATCTTCGAGCCACCGCCCTGCGTGAGACCTACGAGGAGATCGGCATCGAGCCGGCCAGCGTGACGGTGCTCGGCGCCCTCCGGCCGATCCATACGTTCGTCTCTGCGATCCTCGTCACCCCCTTCGTCGGGACGGTGCCCACGTTGCCGAGCCTCGTGATCAGCGACGCGGAGATCGCGCGTGTGCTGACGGCTCCGCTGCGCGAGCTCGCGAACGTGGAGGAGCAGCGGTCCGTGCGCGCCCCGGATGGCACCAACTGGCGCGGGTGGTGGTACGAGCTCCCGGGAGCCACCGTCTGGGGGGCGACGGGCGCGATGGTGCACGAGTTGCTGTCGCTCCTCCGACGGGAGGCGGCATGGTCGATCGCATGACCCCCGCGGACCGCGAGCTGCGTGCGCTGCTTGGCGACGTCCGGACGATCGCGGTCGTGGGTCTGTCGTCGCGTGTGAGCCGTCCCTCGCACGCGGTGGCGGCCTACCTCGCGGACCACGGCTATCGGATCGTGCCGGTCAATCCGAACGAGGTCGAGGTGCTCGGCGAGCGCGCGTATGCGTCCCTGCTGGACATCCCGCCCGACGTCGGCATCGACGTCGTGGACGTGTTCCGCCGTGCCCCCGAGACGCCCGAGATCGCCCGGCAGGCGGTCGCGATCGGCGCGAAGGTCCTGTGGTTGCAGGAGGGGATCGTCAGCGACGAGGCGGCCGCGATCGCGTCGGCCGGCGGACTGGACGTCATCATGGGTGTCTGCATCAAGCAGGTTCGCGAACGACTGATGGGAGAACCGTCGACATGAGTGAGAAGTGGGAGTACTTCGTGGCACCGCTGCTCGAGCACAACCCGGGAGAGATCCTCAATACGTTCGGCGAGGACGGGTGGGAGTTGGTCGGGGTCGTGGCGCAACCGACGCCGGCCGGCGGCACATCGCTCGTCGCCTACCTCAAGCGCGCCACCAACTGATGGCGCTGCGCATCGATCACGTCGTCTACGCGGTGCAGGACCTCGATGCCGCGGCGACGCGCATCCTCGACGAGCTCGGGCTCGCGTCCGTGCCGGGGGGCACGCACCGGCATGGGGAACGGCCAACCGGATCATCCCGCTCGGCGACGCCCAATACCTCGAGCTCCTGGCCGTCGTCGACCCGGCGGTTGCGGCGACGAGCCACCTCGGGCGGTCCCTGCAGACGCTGACCGCCGCCGGCGACGCGTGGTTCGCGATGTGCCTGGCGACCGACGAGATCGATCAACTCGCGGGTCGCGTGGGGCTCGCGGTCGAGCCCGGTTCCCGCACCCTGCCCGATGGGCGACTCGTCTCCTGGCGCGGCGCAGGGATCGATGACCCGAACCGGACGCCGGACCTCCCGTTCTTCATCGCGTGGGACGTACCCGAGGAACTCCACCCGGGTGCGACGCCGCTCGAGCATCCGTGCGGTGCGAGCGGGATCGGCTGGGTCGAGATCGACGGCGATCAGACGCGCTTCATCGCCTGGGTCGAAGGGGCGCCGTTGCCGGTGCGGCTCCATGCGGGCGAGCCGGCCGTGCGCGCGGTGGCCGTCCAGACCCCGACCGGTCAGCTGGTCTGGCGCTGATCGCCCTCGAGCGCCTGGGCAAGGTCGGCGATCAGATCGTCCGGGTGCTCGATGCCGACGGACAGGCGCACCAGGTCGTCGGGCACCTCGAGGGGTGAGCCCGCCACGCTGGCGTGGGTCATCGGCCCCGGCACCTCGATCAGCGACTCGACGCCGCCGAGCGATTCGGCAAGGACGAACAGCCGGGTGGTACGCGCGGCCTGGGCGGCTCGGGGCGCCGACCCCGTCGTGAACGAGACCATGCCGCCGAAGCCGCGCATCTGGCGCGCGGCGACGTCGTGGCCCGGGTGGGACTCGAGGCCCGGGTAGTACACGCGTTCGACCCGCTCGTGGGCGGCGAGGAACGTCGCCACCGCCGCTGCGTTCGCGCAATGTCGATCCATACGAACCGCCAGGCTCCGCAGTCCGCGCAGCGCCAAGAAGGCGTCCATCGGACCCGGCACGGCGCCCACGGCGCTCACGAGGAACGCGAGCTGCTCCCTTAGATCCTCGTGGCTCGTGATGACGGCGCCGCCGATGAGGTCGGAGTGCCCGCCGATGTACTTCGTCACGCTGTGGACCACGACGTCGGCCCCGAGCGCCAAGGGCAGTTGCAGGGCGGGGGACGCGAACGTGTTGTCGACGACGACGCGCGCTCCCGCCGCGTGCGCGACGGCGGACACGGCCGCGATGTCGACGATCTTCAGCAACGGGTTCGAGGGCGTCTCGATCCAGACGAATCGAGTCTCGGGGCGCAGGGCGGCCGCCATCGCGTCGAGATCGGTCAGATCGCAGGTCGTGCTGTCGAGGCCCCACGGGCCGAAGACCTTCGTGAGCAGCCGATAGGTGCCGCCGTAGACGTCGTCGGCGAGCACGACGTGATCGCCGGGCTGCAGCGTGAGCAGCAGGGTCGACTCCGCCGCCATCCCGCTCGCGAAGGCGAAGCACTGCGCCCCGTCCTCCAGCGACGCCAGCGCCTGCTGGAACGCCTCGCGCGTCGGGTTCCCACCCCGCCCGTAGTCCCAGACCTTCGGCGAAGCGATGTCGTCCTGCGCGTACGTGGAGGTTTGGTAGATCGGGACCGACACGGCGCCGTAGGGCGCGTCGGGATCTTGGCCGGCGTGGATCGCGCGAGTTTCCTCGTGATCGCCGGTCACGCCCATCCCCGCCGCTTCAGCTCGGCGCTCGCCCGCTCGCCCTCGTCCACCGCGCGCGCGAGCTGCACCATCAGCTTACGGTCGTGGCCCGCTCGAAACTCGCTGCCGGTCCTCGTCTGCGCACCGCAGCCGCACGCGCAGAACGTGATCAGCGGCTCGGTGGTGAAGGCGCGGGTCTGCACACACCGACGGTACCCCGCGGCCGGCACGACGCGTGCGGGCAGGACGATCCGGCCCTCGTCGGCCATGCCGGGGGCGAACGGGTCGCGGAGCTCGAGCGCGATGATCCCGGTCAGGGCGGCCAGCGCGGCGTCCACCTGGTCGAGCGTGCGCAGCTGCGCCGTCGGGACATGCTGCGCGCGGAGCACCCCGGCCCGCCACGCGCGCTTGGCGGCCGTCGTTTGCCTTGAGGGTGGCACGCACCCGCCGAGCACCGTGGCGCTCGCATGCGGGAAGACCTCCAGCGCGTGCCGTGGGATCGCCCCCGCCCGGTAGGACGGATACCCGGCGCGCTCGGCGGCGCGGAACGCCGCCATCCCGTTGCGCATCCACGCGTAGAAGGCGTTTGCCTCGCCGGTCGCCTTGTCCGGCGTGTAGTAGGCCTGGATGCCGAGCAGCTTCAGCTCCCGCTCGGTCGTGCGGGAACGATGCCCCGCCGGCGCCCACGCCGGCGGGGCATCGATGGCGATCACGTCCGGGCGCTGATCCTCGATCAGCGCCCGGAGCCGCTGGACCGGGATGCGGGAACCGACGGCGGCGATCTGACGGTCGCCGTCCATCACGACGATGTCCAGATGTTTGCGGTGTTCACCGCCGACGTCGATCCCGAGCGCGCGCACCGTCACCGCGCCGGCGCCTGCCGACGGTGCGCGAGGAAGTCGAGGAGGTCGCTGCGGGTGAGGACGCCTAAGACGTTGCCGCCCGCGCTCACGAGCACGGCGGGCGCACGTTCGAGCTCGGCGAAGGTGTCGTCGACGCTCGCATCGCGCTCCACAGTGGGGATCGGCGGCGCCATGACCTCGGCGACGTCGGCCTGGAGCGCGTCGGGGTCGCGGAACACGCGCTCGAGCAGTTCCCGGTCGCGGATCGATCCGACGAACTGGGCGACGTCGGTCGAGTCCTCTCGAACGACCGGCGCCTGCGAGATGCCGTTGGCCTGCAGCACGTCGACGGCCTGTCGCACCTTGTCGTGGGCACGCACCGTGATCAACGGCGGCAGCTCGTCGCCCTTCGCCGCCAATACTTGCTCCACCGTGATCGTCTCGGGGCCTTCGAGGAACCCGTACTGGCGCATCCAGGCATCGCTGTAGACCTTGGAGAGGTACTGCCGTCCCGTGTCGGGGAGCAGGACGACGATCGTCGCGTCGGCGCCGTACTCGCGGGCGACGGCGAGCGCCGCGTACACGGCCGAGCCCGCGGAGCCCCCGACGAGGATGCCCTCCTGTCTGGTCACCGCCCGCGCGGTGAGGAAGGCGTCGCGATCGGGGACCCGCACCCATCGATCCACGATCGCCGGATCGAAGGTGTCGGGCCAGAAATCTTCGCCGATGCCCTCGGTGAGGTAGGGCCGCGGGTCGTCGCCCGTGTAGACGGAGCCCTCGGTGTCGGCGCCCACGATCACGATCTCGGGCTTCATCCGTTTCAAGTACCGCCCGACACCGGTGATCGTCCCCCCGGTCCCGACCCCGGCGACGAACACATCGATCCGTCCGTCGGTCTGCTCCCAGATCTCCGGTCCGGTGGTCGCCTCGTGCGTCTCGGGGTTCACCTGATTGAAGTATTGGTTGGGCTGGAAGGCCCCGGGGATCTCGCTCGCGAGCCGGTCGGCGACCGAATAGTAGGACTCCGGCGACTCTCGCGGCACCGACGTCGGCGTGATCACGACCTCAGCACCGTAGGCGCGCAACAGCGCGATCTTCTCGGCGCTCATCTTGTCGGGCATCACGAAGATGCATCGATAGCCGCGGATCGCAGCGGCGATCGCGAGCCCGTGGCCCGTGTTCCCGGATGTCGGTTCGACGATGGTGCCGCCGGCTGCGAGGAGCCCGCGACGTTCCGCGTCCTCGATCATGCGGATCCCGATCCGATCCTTGACGGACCCGCCGGGGTTCAGCATCTCGAGCTTCGCGAGGATCGTGGGGGCAAGCCCGCGCGTCACGGTGTGCAGCCGGACCAGCGGGGTGTTCCCCATCGCGTCCAGGAACGTCTCCAGTACCTGCATCCTCGCGCCCCCTCGCTCGCCGTGCCACCCATCGTGCCACGTGCGGCTCCGATCCGCGGGGTTGCGGGGTGGGGCCCGTCCAGGACGGTAAGCTGCCGGGCAGCCCCGCCGAGCGTCGGCGCGGGCTTCCGGGAAACGAGGTGCAGTGAGCGACGTCGAGCAGGGGCAGGACCCGGGCAGCGAGAAGCTGCTGGTCGTGGACGACGACCCGTTCATCGCCCGCCTGCTGGAGATCGAGCTCGCCGCGGCCGGCTACCGGGTGCGCGTCGCCAACGATGGCCAGCAGGCCATCGATCTGGTCGCCGACGATCCGCCGGACCTGGTGATCACCGACGTGATGATGCCCCACGTCGACGGGTTCGAGCTCACCCGTTCACTTCGGCAGGATCCGCGCACGGCGACGATCTCCGTGATCATCCTGACCGCCCGCGGGTTGTCGGCCGACAAGCTCGAGGGCTTCGCGATCGGCGCCGACGACTACATCGTCAAGCCGTTCGACACTCCAGAGCTGCTCGCGCGGGTGCGGGGGGTGCTCCGACGCAAGCGCGAGATGAAGGACGAGTCGCCGCTGACGGGGCTGCCGGGCAACAACCGGGTGCAGGAGGAGGTCGAGGAGAAGGTCGCCTCCGGCGAGGACTTCGCGCTGTTGCTGGTGGATCTCGACCGGTTCAAGGCGTTCAACGATCACTACGGCTTCCCGCGCGGGGATCAGGTGATCCAGGAGCTCGCGCAGATGATGCAGGCTGTGGTGACCGACGTGACTGGTGGCGAGGGGTTCGTCGGCCATCTCGGGGGTGACGACTTCGTCGTCGTCGTCCCGTCCGCCGGCGCGGCGTTGGTGGCAGACACGATCGTCTCGCGCTTCGACCAGTCCGCGCCGGGGTACTACGACGAGGAAGACCTCCAGCGCGGTTGGATCGAAGTGCTCAACCGTCGAGGCGAGCCGCAGCGCTACGAGGCGATCGCCGTCTCGATCGGCGTGGCCAGCACGCAGCGGCGCACGTTCGCGCATTTCGCCGAGGTGATGGCGATCGCGACCGAGATGAAGAACTTCACGAAGACGACGCCGGGCTCGTCGTGGGCGATCGACCGCCGCACGACGTGAGCTAGCCGGGCGGCGGTGCCGGCTCCGCCAGGTGGAAGCCCTGCCCGTAGCGGACCCCGAGATCGGTGAGCGTGCGCAACTCGCCCTCGGTTTCGATCCCCTCGGCGATGATCGTCATGTCCATCTCGTCGGCGAAGGAGATCAACGCGGAGGCGAGGGCGCGGCGCGCGCGGTCGGTGTCGATCGCGCGCGTCAACGAGATGTCGACCTTGACGATGTCGGGGTTCAGGGCAAGCGTGTGTCGAAGGCTCGCGTAGCCGGCACCGGCGTCGTCGATCGCGATCCGCACGCCCAGCGCCCGCAGGGGCTGGAGCGCGATCGCCAGATCCTCGTAGTCGTCGACGGGCTCGTGCTCGGTGATCTCGACGACGAGCCGCGCCGCGTGCGGGGCCAGCATCGCGACGAGATCCGGGTTCCGCACGGTGCGATGGGAGCAGTTGAGCGACAGGTAGGCGTCGATCGGGATCTGCGGGAGCACGGCGAGGGCGCGCTCCATCGTGGCCAGCTCGAGGTGCGTGCCGAGCTCGAGCGCGGCCGCCTCGGCGAACCACGCGTCCGGCGGTCGCGGTGGCAGCGAGCGGAACCGCGCGAGCGCCTCGTAGCCGACGGGTTGGCGCGTGCGCAGGTCCATGATCGGCTGCACGTGGATCGCGAGCCCCTCGCCGGTCGCGAACCGATGGATCTCGGCGGCGCGCGCCTGCGAGCGCTGCAGCTCGATCTCTTCGCGTCGCAGCTGCGACGACAACTCGTGGACGATCCCGTCGACGACGTCGGCCGAGATGCTCGCGCGGCCCGTCGCGACCCGGTGGATCGAGCCGACGATGTCCTCGCCCGCGGCCCCCTTGACGAGATAACCGACGGCGCCGGCCCGCAACATCTCCATCACGGTCGCGCGGTCTTCGAACGCCGACAGTGCGATGACCCTCGTGTGCGGCGACGTGCGACCGATCTCGCGCGCCGCGCGCGGTCCACCGCCGGCCGGCATGCTGACGTCGATCAGCGCGACGTCCGGCTGCTCGCGGGCGGCGATCGCCGCGGCCTCCTCGGCGTCGGCGGCGGTCCCGACCAGCGCGAGGCTCGGCTCTTGGGCAAGCAACTCGGAGAGGGCATCGCGGAGGGCAGGCTCGTCGTCGGCCACCAACACGCGAACGAGCATGTCCGTCTCCGCCCGGGGAAGGAGGGCGCTCACGACCCTGGACGCTAGCATCCGGCCAGGGCCGGGGACAGCACCTCGGCCGGAGGGGATCCCGATGCGACAGATCGTGGCGATGGGCGGCGGCGGCTTCCTGATGGGCGACCACGTGCTCGATCGGTTCCTGCTGAGCTTGACCGACGCGCGCCGGCCTCGGATCTGCTTCCTGCCGACCGCGTCCGGGGACCATCCGGCAAGCGACGCCGCCTTCCACGAGGCGTTCCCGGACGCAAGCTTCGAGGCCTCGATCCTTCACCTGTTCGATCGCGATATCGCCGACATCGGCGCGTTCCTCGGCGACCAGGACGTGGTCTACGTCGGCGGCGGCAATACGGTGAGCATGCTGGCGGTCTGGCGCGCCCACGGCGTCGACGTGGCGTTGCGCGCGGCGGGCGAGGCCGGCGTCATCCTGGCCGGGGTGAGCGCCGGTGCGAACTGCTGGTTCGAGGCCTGCACGACCGACTCCTTCCAGCTCGGCCGGGCCGATCCGCTCCTCGACGGCCTCGGGCTGGTCTCGGGCTCGTTCACCCCGCACTACGACGGCGAGGCGGCGCGCCGTCCGGCCGTGCATGACCTCCTCGCAGGTGGAGCCCTGCCCGAGGGTCACGCCTGCGACGACTTCGCGGCGTTGTACGTGGTGGACGGCGAGGTGTCCGAGGCCGTCGCCTCGCGCCCCTCGGCGCGCGCGTTCCGTGTGGAGCGCGCGGCTGACGGCGTCGTCGAGGTGCCACTGGACGTGCGGCGCCTCCCGTGAGCGCCGACGCCCGCTCGCGTGCGAACCGGTAGCCTTCGCCACGATGAGCGAGCCGGTCCAGCTGGGAGAGCCGATCGATCTGCGCGATGTGGAGCGGGTGGCGCTCGGCGCCTCGGTGGCGCTCGGCGACGGCGCGCGTGACCGGATCCGGGCTGCGCGCGCCGTGATCGAGCGCGCCGTCGCCGCCGGCACCACGATGTACGGCGTGACGACGGGGTTCGGCGCGCTGGCGGACACGAGGATCGACCCCGGCGAGGCCTCGGCGCTGCAACACGGCATCGTGACGTCCCATGCGACGGCGGTGGGCCCGGACCTCCCGCGCGCGGAGGCGCGCGCGATGCTGTTGTTGCGCGCGCACGTGCTCGCGCTGGGGTACTCGGGGGTCCGCGTCGAGCTGGTCGAGCGGATGGTCGAGATGCTGAACCACGACGTGATCCCCGCGGTGCCCGAACAGGGGTCGCTCGGAGCGTCGGGCGATCTCGCGCCCCTCGCCTGTTTGGCGCTGCCGCTGATCGGCCGCGGCCGGATCCTGACCGAGGCCGGCACCGAGCCCGCCGTTCGAGCGCTCGCCCGGGCCGGGTTGGCGCCGCTCGAGCTCCAGGCGAAGGAGGGGCTCGCGCTCGTGAACGGCACGCAGGGGATGCTCGCGATCGGGATCTTGGCGCTGGCGCGCGCCGAGCGACTGCTCCGCGCCGCGGATGTGGTCGCCGCGATGACGATCGAAGCGTCGCTCGGTACCGACGCGCCGTTCGATGAACGTCTGCACGCCCTACGACCGCATCCGGGGCAGGCCGCCTCGGCCGCCAACCTCCGTCGGCTGCTCCACGGCTCGCCGATCCGCGAGTCGCACCGCGATTCGCCGCACCTCGTCCAGGATGCCTATTCGCTCCGCTGCACGCCGCAGGTGCACGGCGCGTCGCGCGACACGATCCAGCACGTCGCATCCGTCCTGGGGATCGAGACCAACGCCGTCTCGGATAACCCCGTCGTGTTGGTGGGCGTCGACGGCGCGGAAGACGAGGTTCGAACCGGCGGGAACTTCCATGGGATGCCCGTCGCGGTGGCGCTGGACGCGCTGGCGCTATCGCTCGTGTCGGTTGCGTCGATCAGCGATCGACGGCTCTACCGGCTCCTCGATCCCAAGCAGTCCAACGGGCTGCCGCCGTTCCTGGTGCCCGAGAGCGGACTGAACAGCGGCTTCATGCTCATCCAGTACACCGGCGCCTCGCTCGTGTCCGAATCGAAATCCCTAGCGCATCCCGCATCGGTTGACTCGATCCCGTCGAGCGCGGGACAGGAGGATCATGTCAGCATGGGCATGACCGCCGCACGGCACGCGCGGGCCATCGTCACGAACGCGGAGATCGTCGTGGCGCTCGAGGCGCTCGGCGCCGCACAGGCGCTCGATCTGCGTGCGCCGCTCGAAGCTGGCCCCGCCGCGCGCTCGGTGCACGATGCCATCCGTGCTCGCGTGCCCTTCGTCGAGCACGATCGGGAGTTCGGCCCGGACATCGAAGCCGCCGTCGAGCTGCTTCGCAACGATGCATTGGTCGAGGCCGCGGCGAGCGCCGTCGGCCCGCTCGCGTGACGATCGAGCGTTCGATCGAACTGCCCTGCCCGCCCGCAGTTCCCCGGAGGGGAACGCGTGCCGACCCTGGACGAGGTCAAGGAGATTCAGCGCCGTCTCAACGAAAACGGCTTCAAGACCGATGGCATCGATGGGCGCACCGGTAGCGACACAATCAAGGCCATCCTCGCCTATCAGAAAAAGGTCGGCATGGAGCCCGCCGACGGTTATGCCGGCCTCAAAGTACTCGCCCGATTGCGTCAGGGCTCGTAATCCGCGCTTCCTCATCCCGCTCTGTCCTTCGTTATCCGTTTCTCTATTGTTTTATTGGTGTATCCGGCATGCAGCATCCCCAGCTTTCCCCTTTTATCTCGATCTAAATTGAGTAGTCAGGTGGCAATTCCGGTGCCAATCTTTCGTTTGAGAAATGGCTATGCCCCGCGACGGCGCAATCGTATTTAGCGACCTCATCGGCAAGCTCGATGTATTGCGCGTGAGCTGTGAGAAGTGCGCGCGCGATGGTTGTTACCGCCTCAGCCGTCTCATTGAGAAACGCGGGCGTGAGGCCAAGATCATCGCTTGGCTCGATGAGATCACGGCCGACTGCCCAAGAAGATCGCGCACAGCATGAACGATCAGTGCGGTGCGAAATGTCCGCAATTGCCGAAGGTGTTGTAGCTGCATGTTTGAAAGCATGACTAGCGACGCCGTGTAGGTGCCCGGCGTAGGGTAGGTCACGTTGAAGCTGGCCCCCAAGGTATTGAACGACATCTGGAAGCTGTGAATGCCGTCGTTGAAGCTGCCAAACACCTGTGTGAGTTCCAAGCTATGAAACCCCGGAGGGGCACTGTTGCCGGTGCTGGCCTTCCCGGCATTTTGTTCGCTTGCGGTAGTCTGCTGGCGTGGTGGCGCAGGAAGCGGAAGGCTGTCTAGGTCCGCTTGCGGGTTCCCGTTAAAGCAAAAGATTAGCTAGGTTCCACGTGAAACTAACTTAACGCGCTGGTTGAAAAGAAAAGGGCCAAGGGTGATGGACAACCTTGGCCCAGCAACCGCGCTGGGACGGGGGGCGTTCACGCGGTTGGAAACGACGTTTTTGCTTTTTAAGAACCTCGGCCGCCATCCGCATTTAAAAAAGACAGAGTGGCGTCGGGTGTCCACACCTTCGAGTTCGCGGGAGACGGACGCGGAAGAACGCCACAGCTATGTGTAGCCGTAGCGATTAATTGTTTCGCTCTGTTAGGCTTAGGACAATGTTTTTGAAGTTCCAGTTCAGGTTGAGTATATGAGCGGTTAATGCGACGCGCCCAGGATCGCGGTTGCCGCAATGGAGCCGCCAGCCTGCTCCGTCTGCTTTCAAACGCAGTGATCTCAGGTTGGTCACCATCACGCTGCCGCCAGCGTAGCGGCCTGCTCCACAGCCACTGCCACTGCCACCGCCGCCGCAGGTGACGGCTCTGCCTCTGGTGCCTCGGTGGGCAGCGGCACAGTGACGTGCTTCACGCCCCACTCGTCTGTTCTGTAGTTCTGCCTCGTGAGCATTACCTCGATTTCGCTGCAGCCCTCGGCGCAAGCCCAAGCCACATACTTTCGCACGTGGCCTGGCGTCTCGACGGTGTTACCGTTCACCTGGGACGATGATGTCACTGTCTTGAAGGTCGACATCGCACACCGGGCAGTCCATGTGAAAACCGTCGATAGTCTGGTGTCCGCTTTGGGTCACAAGCGGACATGTGCAGCGCACAAGCCAATGTCCGCTAAGTGCCAGAAGCGGACATTGCTGCTTTATTCGATCACCTCGTCGGCGCGGGCGAGATGGTCAGGCCGAGCGCCTTTGCGGTACCCAGGTTGACCGTGAATACAAACTTCGATGATTGCACAACTGGCAGATCGCTGGGTTTTGCACCTTTGAGAATCCGTGCGGCATAATTGCCTATTTGTCGCGCGACCTCGTCCCGGTCGGCGTTGTAGCTCATCAAACCGCCTGCGGCGACGGCATCTCGACACTCATAACAAGCAGGGATTTTGTGCTGCGCGGCGAGCGCTATCAGGCGGGCGCTGACGACCTGAAAAAACGTCGTAGCCCCGTACAAAACTGCACTCACTTTTTGCTGCGCCATGACTGCGAATGCTTCGTCCAACTCACGCCCGGTTCCGGCGCGGAGCACCAACAGCGCCTGCCCTGGAGCTTTTGCCGCCGTCTGCATTCCCTCAACATGCTGCGGCGACGAAGTATTGTTGGAAAACTGTCGATGTTCACTCCAAACACACTTCATCGACCCTCCTATTAAGGGCTGCTTAAGGGGTTCCTCGGAAAGTTTGGTTGCACTGGCGACGATGATTCCCTAATTCGAGCACAAATGCGTTCGATACCCCGCTCCAAAACGAGAAGCGCTCGACTATGAAATTTATCGAACCCACCTTTGACCCTGCTGGAGGGGCCTGGCCGCTTCCGTCAAACACTCATCAAAAAGATATCAGCGGCCTCGAAAATAAGATTGCTAAGCAATCCTCGGAATTGAATTTGCGCCTTACCGAGATTCTCGAACTCTACAACCTTCAGAGTCGGCACGCTAACGAGCTTGAAACCGCGCACGAAGAAATAAGCCGCCTCCAGCGGATTGTCTCGGCGCTGCATGGGAACCTAAAACAACAAAAAATCGACGCGGCTACCGCACAGGACAAAATCACCGATCTTGAAAACGACAAGGCGGTCCTGCGGGCCCAACTCAATCAAACTCTTCAAGATTTAAAGTCGCTGGCAGGTCGCCTGCACGCTGTGCAGACAGCGTTCGATGCAAGGGAAACAAACGCCGCTTCAGCGCTCGAACAGGTCGACTATCTCAATTCAGAGCTGGCGAGTTCCGCTGCAGAAAGATTTAAGCTCGTGGCAAGCATGCACGGCGAAAAGAGACGCCACAACCTGCACACCTCGGCCTTGGAAGAAAGAATCAAAAAGGCTGAGTCCAAAGTTGAAAAACAAGAGATGCAAATAAAAGGACTCCAAGCCGTTCGCGGTAAGCTAGATAAGCGAATGCAGGTTCTTGAGGTCCTCCTTAAGAGCGAACATGAAATTGCTGAACGAAAAATAAAGCGATTGACCGACGACCTTGAGCGTAACCGTTTCGGAATTTCGTTGCCGACACTGCCGAAATAAAAGCTCGGGTCACACATCGCGCACGCAAGTCATCTATATCTTGCGAACGCGCAGCCAGTGTTATTCAGCAGCTACGGATATTTCAAGCGGAGGAAATGGCTCCACCTGTTTATGGGCCTTGTTTGGTCCAATAGGTGTTGAGGCGTTCAACCGCTGGAGATCGACTATCAGGTCTTGGAAACACTGAACGGGAACAGAATATTTGCGTTCGGCTGTAGAATATTTTGTGCGCAATGAGATAACGATATTGTCGCCATCCGCTGAGTGACTCTCCGCCCTCAGTTCGATCACACTTACAGGAACGGTCTGTTTCTCTTCCCGGCTCACAACACCACCCAAACTCATGACTTATAGGCAATCTACCGATGTTAATGGTTTTCCGCCAGGCACTTTCGTTGCCGGCTTGGTGTAGTTGCCGATGATGTGGCGTCGGTTTCTAGTGCGAATTGGACCCGCGCACTGGATGTCCGCTTTGGGTCAAAAGCGGACCTGTTCAGCGCAAAAGGTCATGTCCGCTAAGTGCCAGAAGCAGACATCGCGCCGCTTCAGGAAGCGCCATCCATCTTGCTGCCGAGCTTAGCCCTGATTGTGCCTTCGTTGGCGGCTGGCGCGTGTAGTTTCAGGCCCGGTGTAAAACTGGTTTGGCTCGCAGAAACCGCCATTTCCGCTGAGCGTTGCGCGGCATTGTTCGATAGTGAGGAACCCACAGTTAGTCCCGCCCGGAGTTCCGTAGGCAGCGCACCATTTATAGGGGTCGGCGGTGGCCGAACTGGTGATGAAGAATAACGATATGGCGAACCAAGCAGCAACGGTGAGGCCTTTGAACATGACGTGCCTCCTAGATGCGGATGTCTGGTGAAACATAACACCGACGCGCATGCTTTAGTCCCAAATGTCATCGCGATAACCAGCGCCGAAGATTGCGACCGCAGCGACACATTCGACCGACCCCGGCATCGTAGCGAATTCGATGTCCGCCCTGGGTCATAAGCGGACATTCGCAGTGCAAAACGTCATGTCCGCTTTACCCCCAAAAGCGGACATTCAGCGTAGTGAACGCCATGTCCGCTAAGTGCCAAAAGCGGACATTGGCGAATTTCGGGTATCTGAGATAAACTTTCGGTCAGTCCCCAAAGTATAAAGATAATCAAATTAAGGGTGTGGGGTTGAGAGGGGGACGTACCGTGGAACATATTCGCGTGGCTACTTTTGCTGGCCCGGGCGCCCAGCCGGTGATCCACACAGTTCCCTGGCCTAAAATTCCGAAGAAGGCAGCTCTTATCAAAATCGGCGCCTGCGGAGTTTGCGGCACCGATTTGCACATCCTCAAGGGTCACTGGCCGAAGAAACTTCCTTGGCCCTTCACACTCGGACATGAAATCGGTGGCGTTCTCGTTGAGCTAGGTTCGGAGTTCAACGAGGATTTCATGAACAAACCGCTGCAGGTGGGATCAAAGGTGATGATCCCGCCGCTGATGCCATGCGGGCATTGTTACTACTGCATCCACTATCCAGAAAATGCCAATAAGTGTTTGACGCCGGTCTATTACGGCCGCTATCTCGGATTCGACAAAGCGCCGCACTTGTGGGGCGGATGGGCTGAATATGTCTATGTTGATCTGGACATGCTTCCAGGCACCAAAATCTACAAGCTGCCCGACGACATGTCGCTACGGCTCGGTGCATTGTCTGAACCGCTGACCTCATGCATCCGTGCCTTAAATCGAGCAACGCGCGCCGGAGGTTTTAAATGGGGCGACACCGTCGTGATCCAGGGCTCTGGCCCGATTGGGATTCTCGCGGTGGCGGCCGCGCAAGAGATGGGAGCAGGCCGAGTGATCTGTGTGGGAGCGCCCGAAGCGCCGCGTCTTCAGCTCGCGCGTCAATTTGGCGCCGAGGCCACAGTGAACATTGAAGAGTTCAAGACGCCAGACGATCGGATCAAGAGGGTAAGGGAAATTGTCGGCGGCTTTGGCGCCGATCTCGTGATGGATTGTTCAGGACATCCAAGTGCGGGGCCTGAGGGAATTGAGTTTCTGCGGGACGGCGGCACATATGTCGAAATGGGGCAGTTCACCGACGCAGGTTCGATCGCAACGTCGTGGCACCGTATCTGTACCAAGGATATAAATATTCTCGGTTCATGGGGCTTCACTGGCAACGATCTGCCATTTGGAGTGGCTATGCTCTACCGCACCCGCAAGAAATATCCTTGGTTCGATATGCAGACGCTGTATCCGTTCTCCGAGGAGGGAATTGCGCGCGCTGTCGCCGATGCGATCGCCATGAAGACAGTTAAATCGACAATCGTACCGTGGCCGGATCTGGTGCGATAGGCAGACGCAGCCCGATGTTGACCAGTACCATTAGCGTGCTCTTGCGCTGCAGCTATGTCGGAAATTTTTACAGAACAATTCTACCACGCAAGCCATTGCGCAGACCGCGCCGCGGTCTCCTATAATCACGGCGCGTTCAATCACGCGGCGCGTTCAACCCGCGTATCGATCTCACTGCGCAATATCTCGAAATCAATGGGCTTGGTCAGAAGGGCTTCAGCGCCATTCTCCAATGCTTTGCGCTTGGTCTCCGCATCGCCATAGGCGGTGATCATGATCACCGGAACGTCGGGTCTTATCGCCTTGGCCTTGGGCAGCATTTCAAGGCCGGACATCCCCGGCATATTGATGTCGGACAGGATCAGGATGATTGATGCACCCGCCGCGTCAGTGATGCGCTGAAGCGTGGCCGCAGCAGACGGCGCAAATTCCATCGTGAACCGGCCGGCCCGGATATCGCGCCGAAATTGCTGCCGAAACAGCAGCTCAACATCCGGCTCGTCATCAACTACGAGAATGAGAAGGTTCACGGGCGGTCTCCTGATTTGGCAATGGTTGCAGCTATACGCGGCAGAACAATCCTGAACTCGGTGAATGCGCCGGGTTGTGTATCGACCTCAATAGACCCGCCATGTTGCTTGACGATGATGTCATGACTGATGGATAGGCCAAGCCCGGTGCCTTCCCCGGCAGGCTTGGTCGTGAAGAACGGATTGAAAATCCTTTCCTTCACCTCTGGCGGAATGCCGGTGCCATTGTCACGGATCCTGATCTCCACACTGTCGCCAAGGCTCCTGGTGGTTGCGCCAAGGGTTGGCTCGTAGTCGTTTCCATTTGTATCCGCTTTGCGCTTGCTCGCCGCGTAGAAACCATTCGAAATCAGATTGAGAAGCGCCCGCGTAATCTCCTGCGGGGACAGGTCGGCCTCGCCAGCGGCCGGATCCAGGGACCTCTCCAAAGTGATATTGAAGCCCTGCTTCTCGGCGCGCGCCCCATGATAGGCGAGGTTCAGGCTCTCCTCGACTAGGGCGTTGATATCGACGGGCCGGTGGTCCCCTGAGCCTTGGCGCGAGTGCAACAGCATGTTTTTGACGATCTCATCCGCGCGCTTGCCGTGCTGGACAACCTTGACGAGGTTGCCCCGTAACGTGTCCATCAGTTCGGTGATCTCACTGCGTCGCTTTTCGTTGAAGCTCACGTCAGCAAGCGTATGCAACTCATCGATCAATTCGGCAGAGACCCCCGAAAAATTGTTAACGAAATTGAGCGGGTTCTTGATCTCGTGCGCGATACCGGCGGTCATTGTCCAAGCGAGGCGAGCTTCTCGGTCTGCACGAGGCGGTCCTGCGCCGTCCGCAGATCCTTCAGCGATTTCGCTAGTTCACGCGTGCGCTTTTGCACGTCGTCAAACAATCGTACATTCTCGATCGCGATTACCGCCTGGTCGGCAAAGATCTCGACCAGCTCGATCTGCTTGTCGGTGAACGGCTGGATTTTATGGCGTAACAGTACAATCACGCCGATCGGGTTTCCCTCGCGCAGGAGCGGTACGCCAAGAACGGTGCGATAGTCGGCCTTTTTCTGAACCTCGACTTGCGTATATTCGGCGTCGGCAAGAACATCAGGCACATGAGTTGTCTGGCCTTCCACAATCGTTCTTCCGATTACGCTCCCTCGCCCCGGCTCGTGCCGAACGCTCATGAGATAATCATCCAGTTCAGACGGGTAGCCATACGTCGTCGCGTAGTAATAAGCCGACCCCTTCTGACGCGTAATGGCGGCCATATCCGAGTCGCAAAGTCGGGCAGCCAATTGAGTCAGGGTTTCGAGGACAGCCTGCAAATCGAAGGTCGAGCGACTGATGGCTTTGAGCACATCAGCTGTTGCGGCTTGTTGCTGCAAGAAATTCGCGCAGCTCGCTAAGCAGCCTTGTATTCTCGATGGCAATGACGGCCTGGGCGGCGAAGTTCTGCACCAGCTCAATCTGCTTGTCACCGAACGGACGCACGTCCTGGCGGTAGATGACGATAGCGCCGACCAACTCATCGTCCTTGAGCATGGGCACGACGAGGTGAGTTCGCGCCCCGCCGATCGGGCCAGCGCCTTGATTTGTGGGTTGCCGCTCAAGTAGCTTTCGTCCACACGCAGATCGTGGATATAAAAATTTCTGGAATGTGAGCCACTCAAGCAGCATTCCCTTATGCAGATCGGTGTGCATATTCAAGTCGGGCTCCCGCACGACCAGACGGCATAATCAAGAATCGCCCATGCACCGCCACCGGCGCGGACGCGTCCCCTTTTCCGGAACGAGCTGCCCGATGTTGCTTCGCCGATACGCGTGGCATTCTGCGGTCTCGCGTCGAGAGACCGGTTGCAGTTCGCCCAGCGACGAGCTGATGACGCCAGGAACTTCCGACGTCGCCTTTCGCGATCCAGAGTTTCCCGCAACTCGTTGAGCAGCCTTGTATCCTCGATGGCGATGACGGCCTGCGCGGCGAACGTCTTAACCCCGCCGGCTGTCTTTCTCAGAGAGGCCCGGGCGCGAGGCGCACGACGCTCAGCGCGCCGATCGCCTCGCTGCCGCGCATCATGGGCATGATCATGATTGCGCGGTAGCCGCTTGCAAGGAAGTTCCGCTTGCCGGCCGCAGATTTAGCCGACACCTCGGACATCGGCGATGTCCACGATCTGACGATCTAGAATAGCTGTGCCGTGCATGTATTCCCGCGTGAGGGGGTCGGAAGTCAGCGCCGCCACGCTTCGGCACGAGCGGGATCCGGCTCGGCGACGGCGCGGCCTTCACCATGTCACCGTCCCTCGATCCGATGCTGGCGCTGGCGTCCGGAAAGGGTTCGAGCCGCTCTGCGCTATCGCGTCGAACACCGGCTGGGTATCGATGGGCGAATTGCTGATGACGGTCGGAATCCTCGGCAGTTACGGTCTGCTGCTCCACCGCCTCGTCGCGCTCGCGGGTGGGCTGCGCGATCCTCTCTGTTGCGTCAACGGCGGAAGGCTTGCGCTGACGAGCGACCTCACCGTATTCGGGCGCTTCAACGTCCTGCGGCGTTGCGCTTTGCTGCTATGCCGCTGATTTATGGCGCCGTTCATTGCCTCCCCGAGGCTTAGAAGGGGTCAGGCTAGCGTACTTGGCGGGCGGTTACTCGGCGATATAAGCAGTGATGTCCGCTTTGGATCGTCAGGGGACATTTTGCGATGCCGGACCGATGTCCGCTTTCCGCCCGATACCGGACACTATAGAAAGCAAAGTGTCGCTGATCTTCTGAGCTGAATAGATGGACGTTGTGGTGCGCAGGATTGCGCTGATGATCGCGTTCTTGGCCGTA
>CAWCDA010000043.1:0-89294 GCA_963794065.1 uncultured Actinomycetes bacterium
GCATCCTCGTCGCCGTAGGAGAGGGGCACCGCCCCGACCCAGGACGAGGGACGAGTCTACAATCCCGTCTCGCCAACCCTCGTTGATGAAGCGCGTCTTCCCGGTCGCCCGCCTCGCCGGAGGATGCCGGGGTGAGGGCGAGCCCGCAAGCCCACTCGCTCGCGACGCGCTCGAAGGTCCGTTCGAGCTCGGCGAGCTCGCACGCGTGTCCGACCATGGGGAAACTCCAATTCCCGCCGCGCCACACCGAGGGGGCGCCGGGTCGTCGGTCGACGGACCGGAGGACGACCGCGCCTCCTTCACCCGTCGGTTCACCCCTCACGGCGTCGCGGACCAGGGCGTAGGCGTCTGGGTATATGGGCTCGCGGTGAGGGGACCCGCGCGGAGCAGCGATTCGTGCGGGCCGGCCTGCATCCCATCGATGACAGACGCCTCGCCTCCCTCGATAACGACCTCTGCGGTGTGGGGTCCCCACCCGCGCGAGGAGCGCGACGCCCGCTCCTCGTTTCGTTCGTGTCGGTTGCTGCGAGCGCCTCCGCCTTGATCTCGTTCGCAGCCGGTGGACCGCGCGCATGGCGTCGTCAGGGTGCTAAAGGGGGTGACCGATAAAAGCTCGCGACCGTTCCGGTTCGCGGTGGCGCCGTGGCGCTTGAATAATCTGCATCACCATCACCGCTGCGCCGTCGGTGCTCGACGACCTGGCCTCTAGGTAAAGGCCCGCCGTCGGTTCGCTCCGGAACAAGCGTTGCGACGAGGACGGAGACTGGATCCTGTGCGACGGGCTGACCGGCGTGCGCGGTGCCCCGCGCCCCTGGCGGCGCTTCCGTCGTCGCACTGGGGATGAGCGCGGGGTCCTGGGTGAGGATCACCGTCGCAGCTTGACGAGGCGCGGACCCGGTTTGATGCCGAGCTCGTCGGCCAGCAGCGCCCGCGCCGACTGACTCTTCGAGCGCCTCCTCCTGTCGTGCCGTGTCGGTACAAGGCGAGCATCAGGGCGGCGCGGAGCCGCTCTCGAAAAGGGTGCGCCTCGACCAAGCCACGGAGCTCCGAGATCTACGGGCTCGCCTGACGCGAGATCCGCGTTGATCCGAGGCTCCGTCGTCTCGAGTCTCAAGCTCTCGAGGCGATCGATCTCCGAGCGGGCGAATTCATCGAACGCGAAGTCGGCGCAGCGGGCGCCACGCCACAGTGCGAGAGCCTCCTTCAGCGAGGCGCCGGGTTCGGCGGGCTCGTTCGCCGCCAGAGCGGCGCGCCCGCGTTGGCGGAGGCGCTCGAAGTGATCGAGATCGAGGGCGTCGGCGGGTTTCTCCATGACGTATCCGGCTCGCGCCGGGTCAACGTGATGCCTTCGCCGCCGCCGAGCAGCTTCCGCAGCTCTGAGACGTAGACCTGGAGGCCATGCTCCGCACCGGCCGGTGCCTCGTCGCCCCAGAGCCCCCCGATCAGTTCGTCCACCGAGCGCACGCGCCCGTGTCGGAGCAACAGCATCGCCAGGAGCGCCCGGGGCTTCCTGCCGCCGAGCGGGAGCGAACGACCCCGCTCGGTCACCTCGAGGGGACCGAGTATCTTGAACTCCATACGTCCTCCAGAGAGGCCGGGACGCTAGCACACACCCCGTGTCGCAGCTTCGCTACACCTTCTCTTGAGCGTTCCCTGAGCCTCACTGATCCGGACGTGAGCGGTCGGGCGCAACGTGACCGGAGGCGGGCCCCACGGGGGGTCCCGAGGAAAGGAGAGCTCGATGGACACCACGAGAACACAGGAAGCGGGCGCACGGTCGCATCGGCCGGTTCGGTCGCTCGTCTTGATCGTCATCGCACTGGCGATCGTGCTGTCGATGGCCGTGGTCAACGCTTCGACGCATCAAGCGTCAACCGGTGGGCAGCTGACCACGACGGTGTCGCTCCGATCTCCATCCCAAAGACTGATCCGGCTGCACAGATCCACCTGCAGGTCGCCAAGGGACTCGAAAGGCTGTCGTCGCACGACGAGGGATGACCGGCGGTCTTAGCGCGGTCTTTCCTCTGGCTTGTCTGATCGATGAACTGAGCCTCGATACGGTCGTCTCCACAGCCCGAAGGAGGCCAAGGATGGCGTTCGTGATCGCTGAGCCCGGCATCGACATCCACGATCGAGCCTGCGTGGACGAGTGTCCCATCGACTGCATCTACGACGGCGTGCGGAAGGGGTACATCCAACCCGACGAGTGTGTGGACTGCGGTGCCTGCGAACCCGTGTGTCCCGTCACCGCTATCTTCCACGAAGAGGAACTCCCGGACGAGTGGCGCATCTACGCGCAGGTCGAGCGCGAGTTCTTCGGTCCCGACGTCACCGCGCTCGGGAGTCCCGGAGGCGCGCACCTCGTCGGACCGATCTCCGCCGATCATCCGGCCGTCGACGGACTCGACGCGGCATGAATCGTGAGCCGAGCCGGCTACGGGATCGAGGGTGCCGTTCCCCAGGAAGGTTCGTAGGCGTCCCACGGGAGCGGAACGGCCGCGAGACCGGAGCCGTCGGTGTCGACGATGAAGAGAGAAGCGCAGCATCCATCGGGATACGCGCGGTTCGACTCGAACAGGATCCGGTCACCGTCCGGCGAGTAGCTCGGTCCGGTGTCGGTCGATGGGAACGGAGGCTTCGTCACGCGGACGAGACCCGTGCCGTTGGGCGCGATCGTGTAGATGGAGCCGTATGGGCGGTCGCCGTAGAGGTCGCTCGCGAACGCGATGCGGTCTCCATCGGGGCGCCAGTCTGGTGCATACGCCAGAAGCCGCGGTGGGGTAACGCGGTGCTGGCCGGCGCCGTCGGCGTTCGATGAGTAGATCGCCGACGCGACGCCGCCGAGGTGCCAGCGCTGGTACGCGAGCCTGCTGCCATCCGACGACATACTGCCGTCGTTGAGGGACGTGCCGGCGTTGGGAATGATCGCCTGCTGGTCGGTGCCCTCGACCCGCACCTCAGAGATGCCGCCGTCGCATTCGGCGGTCGCGCAGTCGGTGTAGAGCACCCATTGTCCATCGGCGGAGAACGACGGCCAGAAAGCGGTGTGCCGATGCCCCACGTGCGTCAGGCGTCGAGCGTTCGATCCGTCGGCGTCGACGATCCAGATCTCGGATCGACCGGTCTCGTCGCTCGCGTACGCGATGTGGGCGCCGTCGGGCGACCAGTCCGGTTCATAGGCGCCGCCGCCGCCGTTGTGGGTGACGCGCTGCACCGACGAACCGTCTGTGTTCGCAGTGAAGATCTGGCATCGAGCCGGACAGTGCGTGAAGGCGATCCGTGTGTCGTCGGCGGGCGGCACCGCGGTGCGACCGGGGTTGGCCGCTGAGCTACCGACCGACAGCAACGCGAGAGCGACGGTGAGCAGCGCAACGACGGCGATCGAGATCCGCCTCATGGCACGTACGACCAATCCGAGAAGGTTCCGCCGGCGGTCCCTGGGAGAACGGTCGCTGCGCCGCCGGCGGCCGAGAAGGTCACGAGCTTGCCGCTGGACTCCTGTAAGCCGACGAGACGCTGGCCCGATGGCGAGAACGCGGCGAACAGAACCCCGGGCCCGACCGAATGCAGGTCGCTCCCATCGGGACGCAGCAGGAACGTCGATCCGAAATCGGGATCGCCGGTGACGGATATCCAGTCGCCGTCTGGTGACCACGACGGATCCCCGGCCTCGATCGCGGGCTTTGAGATCACGTGGAGGTCGGCACCGTCTGACTGCATCACGAAGAGACGTGTGTCGTATCCACCGCGGTCGCTCGAGAAGGCGATGCTTCCGTCGACCGTTGAGACGGCAGGACCGAGCTCACCCGGGAAACTCCCGAACGGTCCGGTGCCGTCGTGCCAAGACCCGCTCGTCAATTCGACGAGGTTCGTTCCCGAAAGGTCCATCCTGGCGATCCGGCACGGGTAGCCGGGCGCCTGGTGACACCGGACGAAGACGATGTTGAGGCCATCCGGCGTCCATGCGGGCGCGTAGTCGTCGTAGCCCGCGTCGGCACGGAGGCGGTACTGGCCGGCGCCGTCGGTCTCCATCACGGCGATGACGCTACCGAGGCGACCGTCCCGGGCGAACGCGATGTGGGAGCCGTCGGGCGAGAACGCCGGATCCCACGCGCCGCGTTGGCTGGAATTCGTCAGACGGTGACGATCGCTCCCATCGGGGCGGATGGTGTAGATCTGCGACACGTCGGCGCTGTAGCGCGTGTCGAAAACGATCAGCGACGAGGAGCTCGCGTTGCCACCACGGGAGAAAGCCGAGGCAGGCAGGGCCAGGGCGAGCAAGGCGACCACGAAGGTCGCGGCGAGAACCATGCGCATGCAGCTTCGAAGCACGGCTGCCCCTCCCCGCCGATGCGCACGCCCGCTGATCGCGGCGCAAACGGCGTTCCCTTTGCAGGACACTAGCACCCTCGGGAAACGGCTGCAGGGCGCCCGCATCTGGTGGTCGACGCCTGCCTCGCAGGGAGTCTGCATCCCACCTAGCCACGCCTACCGCGTCGAACGGACGCGGCGATAGCCCTCGAGCTGCTCCACCACGAGCTCCGGTTCGCTCAAGGCGAGGAGATGGCCCCCGCGGACCTCGTCAGCCTCGATCCCCAGTCGTTCATGGGCGACGCGCCGTTGGAAGGCTGCCGGGAAGAGCCGATCGTCGCGGCCGATGAGGACGCGCGTCGGAACGTCCGGCCACGCGTCGAGCGGCCACGGCTCGGTCATCGGCGTCCACGATTGCTGTGGCTCCTCGTGTCCGAAGGCATCGTCGCGGACCCCCGCAGGCACGTCGTGGAAGTACACGACGTCGTCATCGTCGGCGTCTTCCTGGGACAGCCCGAGGCCGACCAGGTGATCGCGCATCGCGTCCCCCTGCCCGGTGTTCGACCACCACGCTTCCCCGGTCTCGCCCGGTACCGGGATCATCGCGTTCAGCAACACCAAGAGTTCGACCCGGACCCGCTCGCAGACAAGCGGTGCACTGAAGCCACCGAGCGATTGGGCGACGACGACTGTGCCGGTCCGGTCGCCGACCGCATCCACGGTGACCTCCGCGTACTCGTTCCAGCCCGCGGAATCGTCACCCGCGGGCAGGGAGACTGGAACGGCATCGTGGCCCTTGGCCCGCAGCAAACGCTCGACCAGGTACCAGTAGCGGCCGTCGCCCCCGGCGCCAGGGATCAGCACGAACGTCGATCTCGACATTCCGTTGGCCTACCCGGCGCCGATGGAGCCCAATCCGTGTGGTGTGACGATCATCACGTGATCCGGTCGGAAGGCCCAAGCGTAGTACGTGCCGACAGAGGACAACGGCAGAGGGAGGTCCGAGATGGCACAGAAAGATACCGGCTACGGCCGCAACTGGAAGAAGTGGCTGGCAATCTACCTCGTGATCGGGGCGATCGCATACGTGGTCATCTATCTCTTGTTCTTCAGCGGTGGCGGTAGCGGCGGAGCGAGCCCGTACTAGGGTTCGCCGTGCTGTTCCGACTCGCCTTGTCCCCTCGTGTCGACGTACGGTATGCACGACGCGACGGGAGGGCGAGATGGATCCTCGGTCGTTCGAGATGCAGGGCCGACTCGACGAGCACGTGCTCACCAGCGAGGCGCTTCAAGACAACGCGTCGGTGACCCGCACAAGCGGCCCTCTGGGTCTAGACCCGCCGGGCTACCACGACGAGCCGAACCGGCGATACGCGTCGGTCTACGCGATCCAGGGCCTCACCGGTCAGCTCGACATGTGGCGCAATCGGACTCCGTTCCGGCGGAACTTCCCTGAGCTGGCAGACGCGATGTTCGCCGCGGGCGATGCACCACCGGTCGTCGTCGTCTGGGTCGACTGCTGGA
Organism: uncultured Actinomycetes bacterium; assembly: GCA_963794065.1. Lineage (GTDB taxonomy): Bacteria > Actinomycetota > UBA4738 > UBA4738 > HRBIN12 > AC-51. The sequence continues at coordinate 5,836 of CAWCDA010000043.1, forward strand.
CCTCGCTCGGGGGGCAGCCAGTTCCTCGACTCCCCCGGCACCGGCAAGTATCTGACGTATCTCTGCGACGAGATCGTCCCGCTCGACTTGCCCTGGATGCCCCGATGGTTGCGGTCGGCAACCGTCCGGTAGTTGGCGTCGACGAACGGGACGATCTCGTCGCAGAGATACGTCAGATAGTTGCCGGTGCCGGGGGAGTCGAGGAACTGGCTGCCGCCGAGCGAGGTCCAGCAGTCGACCCAGACGACGACGACCGGCGGTGCATCGCCCGCGGCGAACATCGCGTCTGCCAGCTCAGGGAAGTTCCGCCGGAACGGAGTCCGATTGCGCCACATGTCGAGCTGACCGGTGAGGCCCTGGATCACGTAGACCGACGCGTATCGTCGGTTCGGCTCGTCGTCGTAGCCCGGCGGGAGGTAGACCCAGAGCGGCCGCTCGTGCGGGTCACCGAGCGCGTTGTCTCGAAGCGCCTCGCTGGTGAGCACGTGCTCGTCGAGTCGGCCCTGCATCTCGAACGACCAAGGAACCATCTCGCCCTCCTGTCGCGTCGTGCATACCGTACGTCGACAGGACGGGGACAAGGCGAGGTCGGACGGCAGCGGCGAGCCCTAGTACGGGCTCACTCCGCCGCTACCGCCACCGCTGAAGAACAAGAGATAGATGACCACGTATGCGATCGCCCCGATCACGAGATAGATCGCGAGCCACTTCTTCCACTTGCCCCCGTAGCCACTACTCTTCTGTGCCATGTCGCACCTCCCGTCCACCGTTGGGCTCGTGTCGGCAGGTACTACGGTCGAGCCTCTCGACCGGATCACGTGACGATCGTCACACCACGCCGGATTGGGCTCCATCGGCGCCGGGTAGGCCAAAAGGATGTCGAGATCGACGTTCGTGCTGATCCCTGGCGCGGGGGGCGACGGCCGCTACTGGTACCTGGTCGAGCGTTTGCTGCGGGCCGAGGGCCACGATGCCGTTCCAGTCTCCCTGCCCGCGGGTGACGATTCCGCGGGCTGGAACGAGTACGCGGAGGTCACCGTGGATGCGGTCGGTGACCGGACCGGCACAGTCGTCGTCGCCCAATCGCTCGGTGGCTTCAGTGCACCGCTTGTCTGCGAGCGGGTCCGGGTCGAACTCTTGGTGTTGCTGAACGCGATGATCCCGCTACCGGGCGAGACCGGGGAAGCGTGGTGGTCGAACACCGGGCAAGGGGACGCGATGCGCGATCACCTGGTCGGCCTCGGGCTGTCCCCGGAAGACGCCGACGATGACGACGTCGTGTACTTCCACGACGTGCCTGCGGGGGTCCGCGACGATGCCTTCGGACACGAGGAGCCACAGCAATCGTGGACGCCGATGACCGAGCCGTGGCCGCTCGACGCGTGGCCGGACGTTCCGACGCGCGTCCTCATCGGCCGCGACGATCGGCTCTTCCCGGCAGCCTTCCAACGGCGCGTCGCCCATGAACGACTGGGGATCGAGGCTGACGAGGTCCGCGGGGGCCATCTCCTCGCCCTGAGCGAACCGGAGCTCGTGGTGGAACAGCTCGAGGGCTATCGCCGCATCCGTTCGACGCGGTAGGCGTGGCTAGGTGGGATGCAGACTCCCTGCGAGCCAGGCGTCGACCACCAGATGCGGGCGCCTGCAGCCGTTTCCCGAGGGTGCTAGTGTCCTGCAAAGGGAACGCCGTTTGCGCCGCGGTCAGCGGGCGTGCGCATCGGCGGGGAGGGGCAGCCGTGCTTCGAAGCTGCATGCGCATGGTTCTCGCCGCGACCTTCGTGGTCGCCTTGCTCGCTCTAGCCCTGCCTGCCTCGGCTTTCTCCCGTGGTGGCAACGCGAGCTCCTCGTCGCTGATCGTTTTCGACACGCGCTACAGCGCCGACGTGTCGCAGATCTACACCATCCGCCCCGATGGGAGCGGTCGTCACCGTCTGACGAATTCCAGCCAACGCGGCGCGTGGGATCCGGCGTTCTCGCCCGACGGCTCCCACATCGCGTTCGCCCGGGACGGTCGCCTCGGTAGCGTCATCGCCCTGATGGAGACCGACGGCGCCGGCCAGTACCGCCTCCGTGCCGACGCGGGCTACGACGACTACGCGCCCGCATGGACGCCGGATGGCCTCAACATCGTCTTCGTCCGGTGTCACCAGGCGCCCGGCTACCCGTGCCGGATCGCCAGGATGGACCTTTCGGGGACGAACCTCGTCGAATTGACGAGCGGGTCTTGGCACGACGGCACCGGACCGTTCGGGAGTTTCCCGGGTGAGCTCGGTCCTGCCGTCTCAACGGTCGACGGAAGCATCGCCTTCTCGAGCGACCGCGGTGGATACGACACACGTCTCTTCGTGATGCAGTCAGACGGTGCCGACCTCCACGTGATCTCAAAGCCCGCGATCGAGGCCGGGGATCCGTCGTGGTCACCAGACGGCGACTGGATATCCGTCACCGGCGATCCCGATTTCGGATCGACGTTCCTGCTGCGTCCCGATGGGAGCGACCTGCATTCGGTCGGGCCCGGGGTTCTGTTCGCCGCGTTCTCGCCATCGGGCCAGCGTCTCGTCGGCTTACAGGAGTCCAGCGGCAAGCTCGTGACCTTCTCGGCCGCCGGCGGCGCAGCGACCGTTCTCCCAGGGACCGCCGGCGGAACCTTCTCGGATTGGTCGTACGTGCCATGAGGCGGATCTCGATCGCCGTCGTTGCGCTGCTCACCGTCGCTCTCGCGTTGCTGTCGGTCGGTAGTTCAGCGGCCAACCCCGGTCGCACCGCGGTGCCGCCCGCCGACGACACACGGATCGCCTTCACGCACTGCCCGGCTCGATGCCAGATCTTCACTGCGAACACAGACGGTTCGTCGGTGCAGCGCGTCACCCACAACGGCGGCGGCGGCGCCTATGAACCGGACTGGTCGCCCGACGGCGCCCACATCGCGTACGCGAGCGACGAGACCGGTCGATCCGAGATCTGGATCGTCGACGCCGACGGATCGAACGCTCGACGCCTGACGCACGTGGGGCATCGGCACACCGCTTTCTGGCCGTCGTTCTCCGCCGATGGACAATGGGTGCTCTACACCGACTGCGCGACCGCCGAATGCGACGGCGGCATCTCTGAGGTGCGGGTCGAGGGCACCGACCAGCAGGCGATCATTCCCAACGCCGGCACATCCCTCAACGACGGCAGTATGTCGTCGGATGGCAGCAGGCTCGCGTACCAGCGCTGGCACCTCGGCGGCGTCACGTCGGCGATCTACTCATCGAACGCCGACGGCACCGGCCAGCACCGCGTTACCCCACCGCGGCTTCTGGCGTATGCACCAGACTGGCGCCCCGATGGAGACCGCATCGCGTTCGCGAGCGACCTCTACGGCGACCGCCCATACGGCTCCATCTACACGATCGCGCCCAACGGCACGGGTCTCGTCCGCGTGACGAAGCCTCCGTTCCCATCGACCGACACCGGACCGAGCTACTCGCCGGACGGTGACCGGATCCTGTTCGAGTCGAACCGCGCGTATCCCGATGGATGCTGCGCTTCTCTCTTCATCGTCGACACCGACGGCTCCGGTCTCGCGGCCGTTCCGCTCCCGTGGGACGCCTACGAACCTTCCTGGGGAACGGCACCCTCGATCCCGTAGCCGGCTCGGCTCACGATTCATGCCGCGTCGAGTCCGTCGACGGCCGGATGATCGGCGGAGATCGGTCCGACGAGGTGCGCGCCTCCGGGACTCCCGAGCGCGGTGACGTCGGGACCGAAGAACTCGCGCTCGACCTGCGCGTAGATGCGCCACTCGTCCGGGAGTTCCTCTTCGTGGAAGATAGCGGTGACGGGACACACGGGTTCGCAGGCACCGCAGTCCACACACTCGTCGGGTTGGATGTACCCCTTTCGCACGCCGTCGTAGATGCAGTCGATGGGACACTCGTCCACGCAGGCTCGATCGTGGATGTCGATGCAGGGCTCAGCGATCACGAACGCCATCCTTGGCCTCCTTCGGGCTGTGGAGACGACCGTATCGAGGCTCAGTTCATCGATCAGACAAGCCAGAGGAAAGACCGCGCTAAGATCCAGCCGGTCATCCCTCGTCGTGCGACGACAGCCTTTCGAGTCCCTTGGCGACCTGCAGGTGGATCTGTGCAGCCGGATCAGTCTTTGGGATGGAGATGGGAGCGACGACCGTCGTGGTCAGCTGCCCACCGGTTGACGCTTGATGCGTCGAAGCGTTGACCACGGCCATCGACAGCACGATCGCCAGTGCGATGACGATCAAGAGGAGCGACCGAACCGGCCGATGCGACCGTGCGCCCGCTTCCTGTGTTCTCGTGGTGTCCATCGAGCTCTCCTTTCCTCGGGACCCCCCGTGGGGCCCGCCTCCGGTCACGTTGCGCCCGACCGCTCACGTCCGGATCAGTGAGGCTCAAGGAACGCTCAAGAGAGGGTGTAGCGAAGCTGCGACACGGGGTGTGTGCTAGCGTCCCGGTCTCCGCTGGAGGACGTATGGAGTTCAAGATCCTCGGTCCCCTCGAGGTGACCGAGCAGGGTCGTTCGCTCCCGCTCGGCGGCAGGAAGCCCCGGGCGCTCCTGGCGATGCTGTTGCTCCGACACGGGCGCGTGCGCTCGGTGGACGAACTGATCGGGGGGCTCTGGGGCGACGAGGCACCGGCCGGTGCGGAGCATGGCCTCCAGGTCTACGTCTCAGAGCTGCGGAAGCTGCTCGGCGGCGGCGAAGGCGTCACGATTACCCGGCGCGAGCCCGGATACGTCATGGAGATCCCCGCCGACGCCCTCGATCTCGATCGCTTCGAGCGCCTCCGCCAACGCGGGCGCGCCGCTCTGGCGGCGAACGAACCCGCCGAAGCCGGCGCGTCGCTGAAGGAGGCTCTCGCACTGTGGCGTGGCGCCCCGCTGGCCGACTTCGCGTTCGATGAATTCGCCCGCTCGGAGATCGATCGCCTCGAAAGCTTGAGACTCGAGACGACGGAGGATCGGATCGACGCGGATCTCGCGTCAGGCGAGCCCGTAGACGTCTCGGAGCTCCGTGGCTTGGTCGAGGCGCACCCTTTCCGAGAACGGCTCCGCGCCGCCCTGATGCTCGCGTTGTACCGAGACGGCCGGCAGGCCGAGGCGCTCGAGGAATCACGTCGCGCGCGGGCGCTGCTGGCCGACGAGCTCGGCATCGATCCGGGTCCGCGCCTCGTCGAGCTCGAGACGGCGATCCTCGCCCAGGACCCCGCGCTCATCCCCAGTGCAACGACGGAAGCGCCGCCAGGGGCGACGGAGGCGCCACGGGCGCCGGTCGGCCCGTCGCGCAGGATCGTCTCCGTCCTCGTCGCGACGCTTGTTCCGGAGCGAACCGACGGCGGGCCGATCGATCCAGAGGCCAGGTCGTCGAGCACCGACGGCGCGGCGGTGACGGTGATGCAGATCCTCGAGCGCCACGGCGCCACCGCGAACCGGAGCGGTCGCGAGCTCGAGGCCATCTTCGGTCACCCGCTTGCGCACGAGGACGACGCCATGCGCGCGGTCCGCGCTGCGAACGAGATCGCGGAGGCGCTCGCAGCGACCGACACGAACGATCCGGGGACGGGCGTCGCGGTCCTCGCGCGGGTGGGGATCCACACCGCAGAGGTCGTTATCGAGGGAGGCGAGGCGTCTGTCATCGATGCGATACAGCCGGCCCGCACGATCGCTGCTCACGCGGGTCGCGGCACCGCGGTCCTGGATGCCGACACCTACGCCCTGGTCCGCGACGCGGTGAGGGGTGAACCGACGGGTGAAGGAGGCGCGGTGATCCTGCGGTCCGTCGACCGACGACCCGGCGCCCTCGGTGTGGCGCGGCGGATCGATTCCCCCATGGTCGGACGCGCGTCGGAGCTCGCCGAGCTCGAACGGACCTTCGAGCGCGTCGCGAGCGAGCGTGCGTGCCGGCTCGTCACCGTGTCCGGCGAGGCGGGCATCGGGAAGACGCGGCTCGTCGACGAGTTCGCGCGACGGGTGGCCGACTCGTCCCTCGTCCTGGTCGGGCGGTGCCTCTCCTACGGCGACGCCATCACGTACTGGCCCATCGCGGAGGTCGTGCGGGACGTCGCCGGGATCCTGGATGGCGACGACGCCTCGGATGCGCGTCGCAAACTCCTCGCGCGCTTGCCGGCGACCGAGGACCGGGAGCGCATCGTCGACGCCTTATCGCAGATCCTCGGGGTCGCCGACGCGCCACTTACGGAGGGCGAATCGTCGTGGTCGGTCCGCCGGTTCCTCGAGGGGATGGCGTCGGAGGGAACGGTCGTGCTCATCGTTGAGGACATCCACTGGGCCGAGCCCACCCTGCTCGACCTGCTTGAGACGATCGCTGACTGGCTGCGTGACACACCATTGCTCGTCGTCTGCACGGCGCGGGTGGAGATCTTCGAGCGCCGGCCGGGGTGGGAGGAGGGCGCCCCGACGCGGCGGTCCTCGCCGTCCGCCCCCTCTCGCGCGCGGACACGGACCTGTTGATCCGGAACCTCGTCCGGCATCCGGGGCTCGATGCGGACGCCAAGGAGCGGGTCGCTCAGGCCGCCGAGGGCAACCCGTTATTCGTGGAACAGCTCCTCTCGATGTGGATCGACGAGGGCTACCTCCGGCAAGAGGGCGACGCATGGTCATTCGCCGCCGACCTCAAGGGGGCGTCGTTGCCGACCAGCGTGCAGATGTTGCTGACGGCGCGGCTGGATCGGCTCCCGGCCCCCGAGCGATCGATCCTCGAGATCGCGTCCGTGATCGGCCGTGCCTTCGACGCGGCTGCGGTGGGGGCGCTCACGGATGGCGGGGCAGGAGGTGACGTCGTGGCGAGCCTCGGCGAGCTCGTCCGCAAGGACCTGATCCGTCCCGAACGCGGGCCGGGAGGCGATGCCTTCCGGTTCCGACACGTCCTGATCATGCAGGCGGCCTACGAGATGTTGCCGAAGGCCAGACGCTCGGAGCTGCACCTCGCGGTCGCGGATCAGCTGGTCGCCAGCGCGGGCGATCGCACCGCCGGGTATGACGAGATCATCGGCGATCACCTGGCGCGGGCGGCGGGGTATCGCGCCGAGCTCGGCCCCATCGACGACGAACTCCGTGAATTGCGAACCCGGGCAGGCGAGCGACTCGCGGCGGGTGCGGCCCGCGCCTTCGCGCGCGGGGACATGCCGGCGGCAGCCACACTGTACGGCTCGGCCGTCTCGCTGCTCGACCCAGATGATCCGAAGCGATTGAACGCCCTGCCGGATCTGGGGAACGCGCTGATCGAGATCGGCAAGCTCGAAGAAGCAGAGCGCACCTTCGAAGAGGCCATCGATCGAGGAAACGCCCAAGGGCTGCTACGGGTCGTCGCCGACGCCGTGCTGTTCCAGTTCGAGTCACAGCTCTGGGGTGCTCGCACGGAGCAGGCCGCCGCCTCTGCCGAACGTGCGCGGGCGCTCATCGCCCAGGGTGAGGCAGCGCACGACGACGTCGTTCAGCAGCGTGGATGGAGCGTGCTCGGGATCTGGGCTGAGACGTGCGAGGAGCAGACCGAGCACACGATGCGAGCGATGCAGTTCGCGGAGCGTGCAGGCGATCGGAAGGGGCTCAACGAGAACATGCAGATGATGTCGGGCCTGTTGCAGAGCGGCCCGACGCGCGTCGAGGAAGGCTTGCGGATCGCAGACGGGTACCGGCAGCGGACGACCGGGGATCCCGTCATGCAGGCCGCCATTATCGTCAACGCCGAGGCGGGGCTCCTCGCGATGTCCGGGCGGATCGACGAGGCGCGCGAGGCGTACGGTTGGGCGCGTGCCACCTTCCGAGAACTTGCCTTGCCGCTGTGGCTGTACGCCAGCGGGACGATCGGGCCGAGCTGGTCGGAGCTCAGGGCGGGTGACCCGAGCCGAGCCGAGGAGATGCTCGTCGAGGGGATCGAGGGTCTGGAACGCATCAGCCCGCAGGGATCGTGGCTGGCGCTGGACACTGAGCTCTTGGTGGAAGCCCTCGTACAGCTCCGACGCGTGGCCGACGCAGAGGCGGGCATCGCGCGGCTCGAAGGCCTGACCCGTTCACACGTCGACAGGGAAGACGCCGGGCTCCTCTCGGTTCGCGGTCAGGTGGCGATGCTGCGTGGAGATGCGTCGGCAGCCGTCGATCTCTTTCGCAGCAGTCTGGAGCGTGCGGGAACCGGTTGGCTTCCGTTCCTCGGCGACGTCCATCGGTTCTTGGCGGAGGCGCTGCGGAAGGGCGGCCGAGGACCGGAGGCGATCATCGTCGCGCGCGAGGCCCTCGAGATCTATCGGACGAAGGGCGACGTCGTGTCGGTCGGCCGCGTCGAGGCGTTCCTCGACGGGGCCTGACGCCGAACGCCAGATGCGCCCTCGTTCAGGCGCTCGCGCGGACGTCGTCCGCACGCGTTCCGGCGTCCTCATCGGCAGGGCGATCGAGATCGGCGAGCGAGGGCGCCCAGATCGTGAGCGCCGCGACGACGGCGTAGACGGCGCCGGTAGCCAGGAGCGTCGCACGCAGCCCGAACGCTTCGATCGCCGGACCCGCGATGAGGACGCCGAGCGGCATCGCGATCCATGCCGCGGCGTTGCCCACGCCGAACACCCGACCCCGCATCCCATCGGGGACCCGTTCGAGGAAGACCGTGTCGATCACCGGGTTGATCGGTCCCGAGGCGAGGCCCGACAACCCCCTCGCGGCAAGCATGACGCTGAGCGGCGGGAACAGAGCCGCGATCGGATACCAGATCGCTGCGCCGGCGAAGCCCCACGTGAATACCGTGCGCCGCGACAGCCGCTCGCCGACGGCCGAGTATGCGAGCGCGCCCAGGACCGAGCCCGCCGCCGTGACGCCGATCATCAGCCCCAGGCTCCATGCCGTGCCGTAGACCCGGATCGCGTAGACGGGCAGCGCCACGATCGCGACAGCGTCGAGCATGTTCGTGACGGTCACGACGACGGTCAGAACGAACAGGGCCCGCCGCTCGTAGAGGAACGCGAACCCTTCCTTGATCTCGCTCACGTAGTTGGTGCGCTCGCCCTGCTTGTGCACCGGCGCCGTCGCCCGCGCCGGAACTCCGGCCGCGATCGCACCGGCCGAGAACAGGAAGGTGCCGGCGTCGATCCACAGCACATTCGTGGGACCGAAGAACACGATCAGGAGCCCGGCGATCGGCGCCCCGGCGAGTCGGGCTGCGCGGTTCACCGCCGCGGCGGCGCCGCTCACGCGCTCGAGACTCCACCCAGCGGGCTCGGCGACCTCGGGGAGCATCGAGGCTCGAGCGGTGACGCCAGGGGCATCCAGCAAGGCGCCGAGGAACACGAGCAGCACGAGCTGCCAGAACGCCAGCCCGACGGTCGCATACAGCAACGGGATCGCGGCGACGGCTGCGAAGCTCGCGAGGTCGGCGATGATGCTGGCCAGCCGATAACCGAGCCGATCGACGTATGGGCCGCCGAACAGGCCCGAGATGATCACGGGCACGATGCCGGCAGCCGCCGTGATGCCAGTCTTCGACGCGCTACCCGTGGTCTGCAGCACGAACCACGGGATCGCGACCAGGGCCGCAGCGTTGCCGGCCATGGAGATCGCGTCAGCGGACAACATCGCCACGAGCGGCACGTGGGTGCGGTCCGACGTCCGGCTCCTCACCGGCATGAGGCTAGCTGGGTTCGCCGATCCATGCTCACACCTCGCAGAACCTTGATGACGGTGGAGGCCCGACTCATGTGATCGCTGTGGCGCGGGATAGAGACGTGACAGGCACCCATCGGGAGGGGCTCAACTATGTACTGGCCCACCCGCATTGCGGAATCAGCTCATAAGGGGGATAGGTACATCGGCCGATGTGGGGACATTAGGCCAGATGGGTGATGCAACACCACTCGTGCGACCTTTGACATCGAGTCGTAGAGCTTCAAGATTGGTAACTGAGAACACACGACTCAGGGGTCCGCCGTGGAAGATCCATATCAGGCGCAAGGCGACGACGTCCGTCTCGACGCGCCCACTCCTGTCGTCCGTGTCGTTCTAGCGGAACCCGAGGCGCCGGGTCCTCTTCAATACCTGCTCGAGGCAGAGGGCTTCCGCGTCGTCGGATCTGCTTCGAACGAACTCGAATTGGATCGCGTTCTCCAGCAGGATGTGGATCCCGACGTCATCGTGCTCGACACGGAGATCAGCATCGCCTCGGTGGCGGTCGCGCGCGAGCGAGCCCCTGCGGCACACGTGATCGTTGTCTGGCCGGATGCCGTTCTGGCGCCGACGGGAACCGAGCGGATCTCGCCATGGCTCGTCTACGAGCTCCTCGGGCCGAGCATCCGGGCGCGCTCGCGCCGGCCCAAACCGTCGGTCGAGGCAGCGGCATCGGAGCGACCGCCGGCGTACGCGGAGGCGTTGGCTGCGAGTGCTGCAGCACCTGCTGTGGGTCGACGCGTCGCCTCGCGAGTCACGCTGACGTCGGTCCTACTCGCGGCATTGATCGTGGCGACGATGGGGGCTGCGTTCGCCCTCGACAGCTTGCACATCTCGCCCGCGCTCAACCTGCTTCGTCGAGGTTCGTCGTCGCCACCGATCGCCGTCACGCACACGTCCGTGCCAACGCCGGGCGTCAGTCACCCGTCGCCTGATCCTCACGGGTCGAAGTCCCAAGCCTGCGTCGCGGCGCGCGACCATGGGACCCCGAACGGCCACGCGTCGAGCCGGGCGCGCGACGATCGGGCGTGTTCCACGGGCCGCGACGGACACGGTCACCAGCCGCCAACACATCCCGACCGCGGTCATCACGGGCACGGAAAGCCGCAGAGCCCCGGACACGGTCAGCCTTCGCCCGGCAACGGGAGAGGCTCTCACGGCGGCGGAGGCTCAAACGGCGGTGGCTCCAACGGGAACGGTGGCTCCAACGGGAACGGCGGCTCCAACGGGAACGGCGGCTCCAACGGGAACGGCGGCGGCAGCAGCGAACATCCGCACGGACCACCCGCCGATCCTCCTGGACACCAGCCCTCTCCGCCGGCGAACGGGCATGGCCCGCACGGTCACTCCGACGCCTGAGAGCCGAAGGTCCGCCCTTGCGCCTAGTGTCCTGACGGCTGCGATCCCCAGTCGATGCCCCGCGGTGCGGCCGGGCAGCGACGCGATCAGGGTGCGGTCAGACCCATCGGGACGCATCTTCATGAGCCTGTAGGTGCCGGTGTTGTCGTTCTGGATCCTGAACGCGAGCCAGCGTCCGTCAGGCGAGTAGGTCCCGGAGAGTGCGCCGACGCCGGATCGATCAATGTGCGTCAGGATCCGCATGTGCGTGCCGTCGGGTCTGATGGTGGCCACGTTGGAGGAGTGGCCATCGGGGGCATCGCCATACACCGTAAAGAAGATGTGATTGCCCCGAGGGGCCCAGTCGTTCTTCAAGGCCACCTCGAACGCGTAGGGAACGATCATCCGCAGGCCGCTGCCGTTCACGTTGATCGCGAATATCCCCTGTAGGGTCTCGAGCTTCTTCGCACGGACGAAACTCACGGTCCTTCCATCTGGCGAGACGGCCGGACCGGTGTCGCCCTGGAACGGGCTCTTCGTAAGGCGCCGCTCGTTGGTCCCGTCATCGCGGCTCACGAACAGCCCCTGCGACGAGCAGTCGCAGGCGTACACGATGTGGCGGCTCCCGGGGATGAAGTCAGGGTGCTCGCGGAAGCCCGAGTTCGTGAGATCACGGAAATGGCTCCCGTCTGAATGCATGATCGCGAGGTTCGAGGCGGTGCCCTCGTTGACATCGTCCGCGAACAAGATCATGCGACCCTTCGGCGACCAGTCGGGATAGAGCGCCTCGCCGCTGGCGCTGGTCAGCTTGCGGAGACCGGTTCCGTCGCGCTTGATGCTGTAGATCTCGGCCCCGGAACCCTTGTCCATCGCGAACGCGATGCGGCCGTTCTTGCCGGGGGTGGTCGCGTGCGCCGGCAACCCACCAGCCGTGACCAACGTCATCGCCGCGATCACAGCCATCAAGAGGATGGAACGGGTAGGCCGGCGTTTCGGCATGCGTGCGCTCATCGAGCTTCTTCCCCCCGTGTCGACGTGTCCTATCCCCGTACAGACACGACGAGCACGAAAGGTTCATGTCTGGAGGTGGGGCGGCGCACGAGTGGGCCCCGCCCTCGCCGCCGACATCGCGGTAGCGTGCGTATGGAGGCAGTCAATGGCGATGGTCCCGGGTGCGACGTTCCGCACGATCGATGAGGCGAAGCCTGGGCCGAAGATGGCCGCGATCTTCACCGAGCGAGCGGCCGCGTACGCCACCTGGTACCTCCAGGACGGAGACGAGTTCCGCCCCTCGGCAGCCGAAGGCCTCGATGCGCTCCGGACGCACATGCCAGAGCTGGTCCCGATCTACGAGGCCATGGTGCGCGATGTCGGGGGACAGGACCCGATCGCGGAGCGGATGTTCACGATGTGGCGCCCACCCGGCGCGGCGATCGCCTGCTCGCAGGCCGTGCTCCAGGTGGGTGGGCGCGGGCCTCGGCTGGTACGCAACTACGACTATCCCGCCGAGCTGATGGACGCGGTCATCTTGCGCTCGAAGTTCGGCGATCGGCAGGTGATCGGCATGACAGACGCAGTGTGGGGCCTCTGCGATGGCATGAACGATCGTGGGCTGGCTGTTTCGCTCACCTTCGGCGGCCGCGCTTCGCTGGGGCTTGGGTTCGGCGTTCCGCTGGTGGTTCGGTATCTGCTCGAGGTGTGCGACACGGTCACCGACGCCCGGGAGGTGCTCGCCCGGCATGCCAGTCGCGCACACGCACAACCTGACGATCGCGGACGCCGGGGGCGACGTGATCACGGCGTACCTGAACCCGGACCGGCCGGTCTCGTTCCGGCGGCTGCCCATCGCCGTGAACCATCAGTGGTCGGTTGAGTCATGGGACCCCGTGCTGGCCGAGAGCACGCTGCAGCGAGAGTGGTGGTTGCTCCGGTTGCTCGACGATCCCGACGTCGATCACGAGCGGTTCCTGGCCGCGTTCCTCGTGCCGCCGCTCTACAGCCTGGCCCATGACGTCGGGAGGGGCACCGTGTGGACCGGCGTCTACGATCCTCAAGAGGGAGACATCACCTACGTGTGGCCCACACTGAGAGTCCCAGTGCGCTTCGACCGGTTCGAAGAGGGCCTCCATCCCGTGACCTACCCGCCGTCGCCACCCTCGGTCTGAACCCTCGTCTATCGGGGGACCGGACCCCAGTCCGGTGTGCTCTCAAAGACATCCGGTGTCTTCCGGACGACGCGAAGACCGGAGCCGTCGAGGTTCATGACGACGATGTCGGGATTCGTCCCGAGGCCAAGGTTGTGCGAGACGGTGATCTTGGTCCCGTCGGGTGAGAAGGAGTACGAGCCCCACTGGTGAACGTGAGCCGGGGAGGCGGTGATCTTGTGCAGGCCGGTGCCGTTCGGGTGGACGAGATACAGATTGTCCTGCCGGTCCTGATCTTGATGGGAGCTGAACAGGATCCATCGGCCATCCGGCGACCAGTCTGCCCCTCCGCCCGCGTGGAGCCTCCAGGGCGTCAATCGGCGCAGGTGTGTTCCGTTCAATCGGACGCTGAACACCGCAGCCCCGCGGTTGCTGCCTCCGTCGAAGAGGAGACGCTTTCCGTCGGGGGAATACCGCGGGTACTGCCCGCCAAGAGCAGCCGTCCCCGGCACCTCGCGGCCGTGTGTCCCGTCAGCACGCATCACATAGATGGCTACGAGACCGGCATCGTCGTCGAACCGAGTGAACGCGATCCGCTTCCCGTCCGGAGACCAGGCCGGATAGAGATCCTGGGCGCAGTTGCCCGGAACGCAGACGTGGTGGCTCAGGCGCGTCAGGTGCGACCCGTTGGCCCGCACCTTGTAGAGCCTCGGCGGCTTGCACGAACAGGCGATGCCGGCCTCCCGGGTGAAGGCGATCCATCTCCCGTCCGGCGACCAATCCGGCTCCGTGTCCAGGATGGTCTTGCCTCGATGCGTCAGCTGCCTGAGCCCGGAGCCATCCCGACGAACCGTGAAGATCGCGCCGTGCGTGTGCGCCTCGTTGAAGTACACGCGAAACGCGATCCGTCCGTTCTCTCCGGGTGCCGTTGCCCGTGCGGGCATTGCGATCCCCGTCGCCGACATCGTCCCGACGAGAAGGGCGAGCGGGAACACCCATCGGTATGCGCGACGCCTACGGGTTCGATCCATACCTGCTCACAGGCTCGGGGGATCGAGAAGGTTCAACCGGTCGTCACGACACGCGCTGCCAGGTAGTCACGGCGTAGTTACCGACAGCCCACGCGAAATGCTCCATGCACATGCCGTTGCAAGGATCGGGCAACACCGCATCGAACCTCAACGTGTCGGCGTCGACCGTGTAGCGGAGGGTCGCGATCGGCTGGCCCGCCCTTCCCAGGACGATGTAGATGTCGTGAGGGCGCAGCTCGAAGCACCGACAATGGTCTGCCACGCGCTGGCCTTGGAGCGTGAGAATCATGCCGTTCGGCGCGAACGTGTGGGTTCGAACGAACTGCTTGGCACCTTGACAGGGATCTCCGCTGTTCGCCGGCCGCACGGAGTGTTGCAGCCCGTCGTTCACGAGCCATCGTGCGGCGAGATCACCGATCCCCGCCCGCTGGAAACCCTGGACGAACCCCTCGCACGTGTACTCGCTTCGCCAGGTCCCCAAGATCTGTGGAGGGGAGGTGCCGTTGAACGGCGACGGGGTTGTGGCCGGTTGAGGGCCTCGACGTGTCGTCAGATCGAGCAGCCGGGGCGCCATCACGACTGCCACGACGATCGTCGCTCCGACCGCAACGCCTGAGAGCGTTCGCCGGAGGACGATTCGTCGACGCCCCCGTCGACGTGCATCTCGCAGGCGTGGCTCCGTGTCGACATCGATGCTCGACATCGACCGCTGGAGGCGTTCGCGCAGCCTATCGTCGATCGCCATCGGCCACCTCCTCTCGAAGCAGATCCGCGAGCCGTCTGCGCGCGTTGAACACGTGCACCTTGGCGGCGGCGTGCGAACACCCGAGGATGTCCGCGACCTCGGGGAGCGGGCGATCCTCGAAATAGAACAAGGCGACCGCTGCCCGCTGTCGCGTCGGCAGTTGCTTGATCGCGTTCAGCAGGTCGACGTCTCTCGAAACGAGGGAGGTGGGCAACGGATCGGTTGCCTGTTCGAGCGCGGGGCGAAGTTGCTCTCGATGGGCAGATCTCGTGGCGATCCGGATGGCGACCCGGCGGACCCACGCACCGGGCTGTTGGTATCGAGACACCTTGCTCCAATGCGTGAGGAGCTGGATGAACGCTTCCTGTGCGGCTTCCTCGGCACGCTGGCGATCGTGGACGATCAGGTAACACGTTCGAACAACGTGCGGATACTCGGCCCGGTAGAACGCGGCGTACTCGTCCTCGAACCGCACGGCTCGCTCCCGGGCACGCAGATGATGTGACGTGTTCTCTCGCGCCGCGCGCCTCGCGGTGCTCACGCTACTCGCTTCCCGCGTTCACCACCCCTCTTCACAGACCCAGGGCCGACGAAGGGTTCAAGCATCGCCCTCAACTCGTGGCGGGGATCTCCTTCTTCGGGTCGAGGAACGGGATCGGCGTGACGGTGGCGCTCATAGAGCCCTCGGGCGACTCGATCTCGACCAGGGTTCCCGCGCCGGCGTGCTCGATCGGCACCCAGGCGTAGCCCATGTTGATATCGAGTCGAGGGGAGTGGCCGGCAGATGTGAGTCGCCCGACATGGCTGCCGCCGATGCGCACCGGCCAGAAGTCCTCCAACCACATGCCGAGAGGCGGACCTTCGATCGTCACCCCCACGAGTTTCCGGCTGACGCCCTCCTTCTTCACCTTCTCCAGCGCGGTGCGGGACACGACCTGGTTGTCGTTGTCCAGCTCCACGAGCCGCTCGAGGCCGGTCACCTCGAACGGGTTGTTGGTGACGTCCATATCGTTGCCGTAGTTGAAGATCCCCGCCTCCAGGCGACGCTGGTCGCTCGGTGCGGTGACGCGCAGATCGAACTCCTCGCCTGCGCTCACGATGGCATCCCACAACTCGAGTGCCCGGCTCGAATCACGCAGATAGACCTCGTAACCGAGCTCGGCGGTCCAGCCGGTCCGGGAGACCACGACGGGGATGCCGTTGAGCTCGGTTTGCTTGTGCCAGTAGTAGCGCTGGTCGGCCACCTCGTCGCCGAACAGCTTCCGAACGAGCGGCTTCGACGTCGGCCCCTGGATCTGCAGCGGGCTCACATCGGGCTCGCCGAGCTCGACGTCCATGTTGGCGAACGCCTGGACACCCTTCGCGTAGAGCAAGGCGTCTGAGTCGGCGAGCGACAGCCAGAAATGATCCTCCGCGAGCTTCAGCAGGATCGGGTCGTTCACGATGCCGCCGTCCGGCGCACAGATCAGCACGTATTTGCACTGCTCGGGCACGGTGGCCGACAGGTCGCGCGGTGTCAGCAGCTGCGTGAACGCCGCCGCGTCGGGGCCTCTGATCTCGAGCTGCCGCTCGACCGCGACGTCCCACAGGGTCACGTGGTCGACGAGATGCCAGTACTCCTTGACGTCATCGTCGTAGAGCGTCGGGATCAGCATGTGGTTGTAGAGGTCCCAACTCGTGCAGCCGGCCTCGACCGCCCGCCGGTGGTACGGCGACTTCTTGTAGTAGGTCGCGTAGTAGAACTTGAACCAGTCGTTCTCCTGCTCCACGTTGTTCCCTCCCGCCGCAGATCTGGGCGCGCTCGAAGTACGTTCTCTCTCGAAGCCTTATACAGGCATCGGGGTGGCGACCGATAACGGGCTGCGGGTGGGCGACGCGGTGGGCGCTAGCCTCGGCGGAAGTACAGCGCCGGGCCGATGGCGTTCTCCCCGGAGTCCCGCCAGCGCACCTTGTACTCGCCGGGTCCCTCGTTCGGGTAATTGCCCGCATGCCGGATGTTCCAGAAGTACAGGCCGTGGTCCTGGCGCGGTGCGGTCGAGTGGCAGGCCCGCGTCTCTTTCTTCACGCACGCCTGTGCCTTCCCGAAGTAGTTGGCGAACGCCCGGATGCTGAAGACGATCGCGCCATCGGCCTTCTTCAGGATCAGGGTGCAGTAGTCGCCGCTCGGGCTGCAGTAGCTGTCGACGACCTTCGAGGCGGCGCTCGCCGCGGGGATGGCGGTCGAGGACACGACCGCGATCAGGAACAGTGACAGAAGGGTCTTGCTCAGCCTCATCGCTACCTCCATCTGGGGTCGATTCAGATCGAAGCGACCCTACCTCCTGGTCCGGCCGCCGCCTCGTCGATAGCGCGCAAGGCCTCCTCGGGCAGTCCCTGGCGCTCGGCGTTGGCGCGGAGCATCGCGACGTAGCGCTCGGTGGGACGCACGAAACCTCCATCGGTCCCGACGACGAGTGTCCGGGCGGAGACGGACCCGTCGGGACCCTCGACGCTGACCGCAACGAGGCCGTGTGTGATCTCGTCGTCGCCTTTGAACGAGTCGAGCGCGGCCGCATCGTCGTCGCCGAGATCCCATAACACGCCCCACATCGAGCCCAGCGGGTCTGGGATCGCGTTCGCCGCGCCGCCGCCCCACGCGCGACTCGCGACGTTGAATGCGAGCCGATATCCGGGGAGGCGCGCCGGCCCGACCAGTGTTGCGCCCGGCGCGAACTGGGCCATGCGCTCGGAGCCCATGCGGTCCCCGTAGGCGAAGAAGTAGGTCATGTCGCTATGGTAACGACCGATGCTGGAGATACGACGCGACGCGGAGATCCACGCCGAGGAGGGCGGCTGGTTCGCCGCCCGTTGGCATTTCTCCTTCGATCGGTACCGCGATCCGAACCACATGGGGATCGGGCCGCTGCGCGTGTTCAACGACGACCGCCTGGTCGCCGGCGCGGACTGGCCGATGCACCCGCACGCCGACGTCGAGGGGCTGACCTACGTCGTGGAGGGCATCTTCGCCCACGCCGATTCACTGGGGAACGGGGGACAGCTCCTGCCCGGCGGCGTGCAGCGGATGACGCTGGGCTCGGGCGCCCTGCACTCCGAGCGGAACGGCTCCGAGACCGAGCCGATGCGCTTCCTGCAGTTCTGGATCCTGCCCGACACACCAGGGCTGGAACCCGACCTGCAGCAGCGGCAGTTCACCCGCGACGATCGGCACAACGTCCTCCTCGAGGTGATCGGCCCACAAGGTGGCGACGTCGTCAAGGTGCATCAGGACGCGCGCACCTACGTCGCCGCGCTCGACCTTGGCGTCGAGGTGGCCCACGGGTTCGGGGCCGAGCGTGCGGGCTACCTGTACGTCATCGGCGGGGCGGCGGAGCTCGGGGGAACGGATCGAGTGGGGGCCGGCGACGCGGTGAAGATCGCCGGTCCCGAGCAGGTCCGTCTCCGCGCGGTCCAGGAGACCGAGCTCATCTTGATCGACGTGCCGGCGGCGTACACGCCCGTCGGTGTCTGGAGTCGTTGAAGGTCCCAGTCGGAACGGGCCCGTCGCCCCGTGCCGTCCAGATCCGGCGGTGACAGCGTGGAGACGTGGCCGTTGAGAGCGGCCGAGGACATAGGAGGTGTCGTGATGTCGACAACCATCCGGCAAGAAGCAACCGTCGGGCACGTGACGAGCGAGCAGGTGTGGCGCGCGCTCGACAAGGCGTCCTTCGCCGTCCTCAGCTACGCCACGCCGTCGGGCGAACCCCGATCCAGCGGGGTCGTCTACAAGGTGCTCGACCGGCGTCTGTACGTGGCTGTCGCTCCCGACGGCTGGAAGGCGAATCACATCGATATGGCGGGTCGCGTCGCGGTGACGGTGACCGTGCGTCGAGGCGGTCTTCTGTCGCTCGTCGCGCCGATCCCGCCCGCGACCGTGAGTTTCCACGCGAGCGCGCGTGTTTACGCACCAGGCTCAGCCGAGTCGCGCTCGCTCGCGGCGGCCCTGGGATCGTTGCTGCCGAAGGAGCGCCAGGAGTCCGCTTCGATCATCGAGATCGTCCCCGAAGGGATGTTCGTGACCTACGCGATCGACGTGCCCTTGCGCAAGATGCGTGACCCCGATGCCTCGAGGGCACGGATGCCGGTGTCGTAGAGCGATCCACTCGGTCAGGGCACCTCCAGGGTGACGGGTCTTCGTAGGCGGGCGATACTGCCGCTTCACGACCAGGAGGTGTCGCGGAGCGATGTCGGTCGATGCCCAGAGACCCAGGCTCGAATGCGATGGACGAACCGCCACCCTGGAACAGGTCTGGGCGCTGGATCTGAGCCCGTCCGGTCATTTCACGGCGATGCAGGTCAGAGGCGGACGGACCCTCGGTCTGGACTTCCATCTGGCTCGTCTCGACGCCGCGACACGGGAGCTGTTCGGCGCTGGACTCGACGGCTCGGTCGTGCGCGCGTACATCCGGCACGCGCTGGCCGATGACATCGAGGACGCGACGGTCCGCGTCAACGTGTTCAAGCCAGATGCCGCGGGCGACGCATCCGTGATGGTCAGCGTGCGTCCGCCCGCGCCCGCACCGTCCGATCCCCTGCGCCTGCAAGCGGTCGAGTACCAGCGCCCACGGGCCCACATCAAGCACGCCTCCGGGTTCGGGCAGGGCTACTTCTCCGGGCTCGCGCAGGCCAACGGCTTCGACGAAGCATTGTTCGTCGGGCCCGACGGACGGATCGCCGAAGGCGCGATCACCAACATCGGATTCGCGGCGCCCGACTCGATCGTGTGGCCCGACGCGCCGTGGTTGCACGGCGTGATGATGCAGGTGCTGCAACGTGAGCTCGATCGCGCCCACATCGAGTGGCGCTACGAGCCGGTGCGGATCGCCGACGTGGCGTCGTTCGACGGAGCCTTCGTCACGAACTCTCGAGGGTTCGCATCGGTGGCGCGCATCGACGATCTCGTGCTCCCGACCGATGCGGCGCTGTCCCGCACCGCGAAACAGCTGATCGCGGCCGCACCGTTCGATCAGCTCTAAGCTGCCGAGCTCGTCAGGATGTCGGTTCGATCTCGATGACCGTGCCCTGCTGCACGCCGAAGTCCCACACGTCGATGAAGGGCGGCTCGATGCCGAGGGTGGTCAGGGCGGTGCAGATCTGGCTGCGATGATCGGTGCCGTGATGGATCGCCTGGGCGAGCCGGATGCCGATCGGAGCTTCGGTCGACGAGCCATCATCGCGTCTGCGGATCAGCATGGTCTCGGGGTCAGGGTTCTGGGCCAACAGCTGCGACCAGGCGTCGCCGTGCCGCGCCATCGCGTCGTGCAACGCCGGCAGATCCATCTGATCCTCGTCGATGCGGGGGACCAGGCCGCCCGTCGTGACGAACAGATACGAGGCGTCGGCGCCCACCAGGTGTCGCTGTGTATCGAGGATCGAGCCGTATGTGCCCGGTACCGCCGTCGCGAGCTGTTCGGCCGTGAGTTGTCGACAGACATCGAGCAACGTCAGCGTTGCCCACACGTGGTGTCCGTACGCGTCTTCGAGCAGCGATCTCGGCATGGACTCACCGTAGCAAACATCAACGCCGGCCCTCGTGGCCGACCTACGCGTCGCGACGAGGTGGGCGGCTGCGGCCAAGAAGAGCTGAAGCTGCGATTGGTCGTAGCCAGTGTATGAACGCCTGAAGGTCCTGCTCCGGATCTGCTCGAAGCTCAGTGGCCAGTCGTCGGAGGGGCGCCACGGTTGGTGTTGCGGACACCGTTCTGCGAGGGACGTTGGCATCGAACGGGGTCGAAGGGGGTTCCTTCCGTCGTCTCTTCATCGCGACCTCCTCACGTGGCGCAGTGGTCGCCGGGCGAAGGAGGAACATCGAGCGCGGGACTTCGGTCGAAGAAGCCGCGTGGCCGCAGCGAGAAGCCGATCGTGACCACCGGCATGACCGGCCAGTCTTCGGGACGAGGTATGTGGTGGGCGCCGAAGGTGTACCAGAGCACCACATCGGTCGCCTCGATCGAACGATCCGCCGCCGTCCACGCCGGGAGCCCGTCTCCACCGGGGTGACCGTTCGGGTACTCGCCGGCGGCGTAGCGCTCGCCCGGATCGAACGGCGTCACCCACAGATGGTGCTCCACGAACCCGGCGCGTCGGCGGAAACTCGAGCCCGGCGCGGCGAACACCTGCACGTTGTCACCCGGCACGAGGTCGAAGGCGACCGGCTGGCCGAGGCCGTTGCGAACCTCGGGGTTCACGACACGCCAGGAGCGGGCTCGCAGCGGGTCGACGCTCCGGCGCGCTTCCACCTCGGTGCGCAGGAGCCGCTCCTCGGCGTGAAACGCGTTGTCGTAAGGATTGGCGGGCCCCGGTTCGTCGGCCGTGGTCTGCACCTCGTAGACCGAGTTCCGGTCGCCGTCGATCGTCATGTCCAGGCGCATGTTGAAGAAGTGCTGGTGCACCGGGGCCGACACGAGCGGCGCGACAACGGTGCCATGCACGGGATCCTCGCCGGGCGCGAGGCCGCGCGTGTGCACGACGCCGGTGAGCTTGACCTCCGACTGGATCGTGCCGTCCTGGTACAGGTACCAATAGAAGCCGTACTCGTAGTTGCCGACGGTCGCGATCGAGGAGATCACCATCCGCCGGGACCGTCGCGTCTCACCGAGCCCCGTCCGCCAATCGAGGTGCTTCCAGAGCAGGCCGTCGTCCTCTTCGTGCAGGCAGATCGCATTGCGGAGGGTCCTGACCCGCCCATGGGAATCGGCCAGCGACACGTCGAGGTAGCGGATCTCGCCGAGACAGTCGCACCCGAGCTCCAGCGAGTCTGTGAGTGGCCCCAGGCCGTGCTCGCCGACGTCGAAGGCGTTCTTGAAGAACACGGTCGGGCTCGGATCGCCGTAGGGGATGACCATCTCGCTGCATGACGCGCGGTGCACGATGGGACGCACCCGCCCGTCCTCCTCGTAGCCGATCATGTGCAGGACGAGCCCTTCTCGCGGCGTGAAGCCGATCCGCAGCCGCCACTTCTGCCACCGCAGGCCGAACCCGTCCAACTCGAAGCTGGGTCCTTCCGGCTGGACGATCTCGATCGGTCGGAGATCGTCGCGGAGAGGGCCGACGTCGTTTGCGCCGTAGTTCCCGTCCTGGGGCGCGAGCGGCACGACACCGTGGTCGTCGACCCGCAGGACGCTCATCGCGTTCAGGTCGACGAGTGCCACGAGCCCCTCGATCGGCCGCGCGTATCCGTTGTCCGTGGGCCCGTGGCGGTACCAGGAGAGGCCTTTGGCCACGCGCCCCTCCGTGTCGGTCGTGCCGAAGTTCCCGGCAGACCAGATGTCGACCATCACGGCCTCGACATCGCTGATCCCTCGTTGCGAGAGCGCATCCGTGAACGCCGGGTCGGCCTTGATCACCGCCTCGGCCTCGACCGCCTCGTCGGGATGGATCGCCGGATGCACGCCCTCAACTTCTCGTCTCGTCTCGATCTGACCGGCGGCGAGGGCGATGACCACCTCGATAGTCCTGCCGGCGTCCGGATCGAGCACGATCGCGAACGCCCGCCGCCGAGGCACCGCACCGGTCGCGTAGCGGCGAAGCTCTGCCTTGGATGGTTCGACGAGCTCCAGCGCGATCAGTCGGTGTTCGTCGGTGAGGTCCCCCGAAGCTCGGAGCGCCGCGACCCCGGCGGCGAGCTCCGCAGGATCGAGCGGATCGAGGGGGTGGGTCACGGGCGTCATGCCGCGACAGGGTAATCCACGCACCATCCGCTCTCGGCTCCGTGCAGACGGTCGGTCCCGGCCTACGATGCGCCGGTGGATCGGCGGGAGTTCCTGCGTCGAAGCGGGGTCGTGGCCCTCGGGGCGTCGGTGTTGCCGGTCGTCTCCTCGTGCACGAGTGGATCGGGAGCCACGACCTCGGTGGCGGCGCGCCCGACCGGCTCGATCACGGCGACGGCGACGCCGGCGGACTGGCGCGGGCTCGCCGAGGGTCTCGACGGCACGCTCTATCGGCCGGCGACACCCGGCTATCGGGTCGCGTCGATGCTGTTCGACCCGCGCTTCGACGCTTCGCATCCGCGGGCGGTCGTCCGATGCGCGTCGCCGAGCGACGTCCAACGCTCGATCGCGTTCGCGCGCGAGCACTCGATCCCGATCGCCGCGCGCTCCGGTGGGCACAGCTACGGTGGCTACTCCACGGGACCCGGGATCGTGATCGACGTGTCCGGCATGGCGAGCGTTCGGCGCTCGCCGGGGAGCGTGCGGGTCGGCGCGGGGACGCGCCTGATCGACCTCTATGCGTCGCTCGGCCCCGCCGGCGTCGCCGTGCCCGGTGGCACCTGCCCGACTGTCGGCATCGCCGGCCTCACCCTCGGCGGCGGCCAGGGCGTTATCGGTCGGAAGCACGGCCTCACCTGCGACACCCTGACGGAGGTCGACGTCGTCACGGCCGACGGCACCCTCAGACGGTGCTCGTCTCGCGACGAGCCGGACCTGTTCTGGGCCAGCCGCGGTGGGGGCGGTGGCAATTTCGGGGTGGCGACGGCGTTCACGTTTCGAACCGAACCGATCGGCCAGGTGGTCGTCTTCACGCTGGACTGGCCGTGGGCGGCCGCCGCCGACGTGGTGGACGCGTGGCAGCGATGGGCGCCATCGGCGCCGGATGAGTTGTGGTCTAACTGCCACCTCGTGTATCGGAGCGCAGGCGGACCGTCGGTCTCCGTGAACGGCGTTCTCATCGGTCCGACGACCGCTCTGACGCCGCAGCTGGACGCGCTCACGCGTGCGGTTGGCTCGTCGCCGTCAGCCACGTACGTGACGCCGATGACCTACGCGGGGGCGATGATGTTCGAGGCGGGGTGCGCCGACCGCACGGTGGCGCAATGCCACCTTCCGGCGCAGAACCCCGCGGGATCGCTCCAGCGCGAATCGAACATCGTGACGTCCGACTTCTACGACACGTTGGTGCCGAGCTCCGGTGTGCAGGCGATGGTCGACGCCGTGCAGGGGCGCGCGGACGACTCGGTCCTGCGCGTGAGCACGGGCGGCGTCCTGCTCGACGCGTTCGGCGGCGCGATCAACCGCGTGCCGCCGGACGCGACCGCCTTCGTCCATCGCTCGTCGCGCTTCCTCGCGCAGAGTTTCGCGACGTTGCCCACCGGTGCTTCGGCAACCGTGACGGCAGGCAATCAGCGATGGCTCCAGGCGTTCTGGCGCTCGATGCGACTCTGGGCCAGCGGGTTCGCGTATCAGAACTACATCGACCCGAATCTTCGGGATTGGCAGCACGCGTACTACGGCACGAACCTCGGCCGGCTCGTCGACGTGAAGACGGCCTACGACCCCGACGACGTCTTTCGGTTCGCCCAGAGCATCCCCGTCGACGAGGGCTGAGACCCCGAGGGTCACGCTGCGGAACCGGCGAGATGTCCGAGGCCGTCGGGGGCGGCATGCGATAGCGTGCCGGTGCGATGGGACGAACGGTCGGGCTCCTCCGGATGTCCGAACATCCTGGTGAGCGTCGTGATTTCCTGCCGACGTTGGTCCGATCCCTCCCGGGGCTCGGCGCCGACGAGATCGTGCTCGAGCACGGCTACGGCGCCGGGCTGGGGCTCGAGCCCGATGCCTATGCGATCGACGATCGCGTCCGGTTTGCCGATCGCGACGAGGTGTTCGCCCAAGACGTCGTGCTCGTCTTGCGCTGCCCGCCGGACGCCGATCTCGCTTCGCTGCGACCGGGAGCAACGCTCGTGTCGATGCTGCACTACGTCACGCGGCCGACCCGCAACGAGCTGCTCCGCGAGCGCGGTGTCGTGTCGGTCAGCCTCGACTCTGTTACCGACGATCGAGGGCGCCGCATGATCGAGAACCTTGAGATCACGGCGTGGGCCGGGGTCGAGGTCGGTTTCCGGGAGCTGTCGCTGCGGTGGGCGTCGTTCGACGCTCCCGGGCGCGCGCCGATCCGTGTGACCCTGCTTGGGTCGGGAGCCCTCGGCGTGCACGCCGTGCACGCGGCCACCCGCTACGGCAACCACGATCTGCGCAACGCGCTCCAACGCGCGGGCGTCCCGGGCGTCGAGGTGGCCGTCATCGACCACGATCTGTCCTGGCACGAGGAGTACATGCTCGGCCGGCTGCATGCCTCGGACATGTTGGTCGATGCGACCCTGCGCCCCGACCCGAGCCTGCCGGTCGTTCCCAACGCCTGGTTGGGGGTCATGCCGCCGCACGCCGTGCTTCTCGACCTCGCCGCCGACCCGTACGACGCGACGACCGATCCGCCGACCGTGAAAGGCATCGAAGGCGTGCCGCACGGAACGCTCGCGCAGCACGTCTTCGAGGAGAGCGATCCCGCCTGGGAGACGGCGAGCGCCTTCGCCGACACGCGCGTTCGACGGACCGCGTTGTCGTGCAACGCGTGGCCGGGGCTGCGGCCGGCCGACAGCATGGAGCGCTACGGCGAACAGGTGGAAGGCGTGCTCGAGATCGTCCTCGGGGTGCCGGAGCCGGAGTGGGACCGTGCGAGCGCGCACCATCAGGTGCGTGCGGTTGCGAGAGCGGAGCTGGAGCGATGGACAGCGGCACACGCGCGATGAGTGTGGGATTCCCTCGGATGCACAAGGAGGCAGGGGAGCGACGCGACTACCTGCCGGAGCTCCTCGCCACCGTCGCGGACACCGCCCACGAGGTCGTGATCGAGCGCGGGCTGGGGTCGGGGATGGGTCTTGCGGACGAGGATTACACGTCGCGATCGCGGCGGATCCGCGCCGGTTCGAACGCGGAAGCGTTCGCGCAAGACATCGTCGTGACGCTTCGCTGTCCCGAGACCGCCGAGTTGTCGAAGATCCGGCCCGGCGCCACGTTGGTGTCGATGCTGCACTACTCGACGCGTCCCGCGCGCATCGAGGCGCTGATCGCCGCCGGGATCGAAGGGATCTCGCTGGACGGGATCGTCGACGACATCGGCCGCCGACTGGTCGTCAATGCGCCGGCCGTGGCATGGAACGGTGTCGAGGCGGCGTTCGACCTGCTCGAGGTGACGTGGCCGCCGCTGCGCTCGGCGGCCCGGGGTCCCGTGCAAGGGCTCGTGCTCGGGATCGGCACGATCGGCCGCCACGCCGTCGAGGCGGTGTCGAATCTCGGCTCGAAGAGCCGGCGCGACGCCTCTATGGCCGCCGGATATCCCGGCGTGGTCGTGCGCGCCGTCGGGCGCAACATCACCGGCGACGAGCGTGCCATGCGGGAGCTGCTCGCGACCGCCGACGTGCTCGTGGACGCGAGCCAACGCGACAAGCCGTCGCGTCCGCTCGTGCCGAACGAGTGGCTCGAGACGCTCCCGCCCCACGCCGTGATCTGCGACCTCGTCGTCGATCCGTACCTACTGGACGCGGATCCGCCGACCGTCCGAAGCGTCGAGGGCATCCCTCGTGGCAACCTCGACCAGTACGCCTTCGCGCCCAACGACCCGACCTGGAGTGACACGATCCCCGCGGGCATCCCGACCGAGCACCGTCGCCACGTCGTGTCGTGCTACTCGTGGCCCGGCGTACGCCCGCAAGCGTGTATGGAGCTGTACGGCCGGGAGCTCGCCTCGTTGCTGCGGGTGCTCATCGAACGGGAGGGTGCCGCAGGCCTGCGCTCGGACGGGCCGTTGGAAGAGCGCGCCCTGCACCGCGCCTGGTTGCGGACCTGGTTGGGGACGGGCGGCGCCCCGCACCACGGGGGCCGCGGCGCGCTGCTGCCGACCTAGACGCTTCAGCCGCGCAGCGTCGGACCGTAATAGCCGTCGGCGAAGCCCGCCGCGTACAACGCGCCGATCGACGGATGCTCGCGGGCGGGCGCGCCGTCGATCTGCCGCAGTTCGATCGCACGCACGCGGCCGTCCTTGGCGAGCGATGCGAGGGCGTCCGCCCACACCGACGGATCGCCACCGGAGAACGTAACGAGCGTCTTGCCGCCACGCTCCAGGAACGCCGCGGGCACCCCACCCGCCACCACGACGAACGCCCCCGCTGCCCGCGACGGCCTGCCGGCGGTGTCGGGCCAGGGGAGCGCCGCGCCGTAAGGTTGCGCCGGGTCGGCGGCCGCGAGCACCTGTACCGTGGCCGCAGACTCGCGTGTCGCACGCAGCCGATCAACGGCCCCAGGCATGGCGAACTGCGCGGCTCCGAGCCCGGCCACGAAGTACCCGCGCCGTGCGACGCCGGATTCCTCCATCGCACGCAGCACCGGGTAGACGCCAGCGAACCCACCGGGCGTGCCCTCGGCGAGAACGGCCTCCCGGGTCACGACGCCGTATCGATCGAGGAGTCGTTCGGCACGCGAAACGGCACGCTCGGTCGGGTTGGTCGTCGGGGATGCGAGGTCGGCCACGAGCGACCATCGACCGGCGCCCGCGGGCGGGCCGGCGTGACGGAGCGCGCCGGGACGGGGTCGGGCGGGTGTTCGCGACGCTCGCCGGCCCGAACGCGCGAAGGCGCGAAGCGGGGCCAGGGTGTCGTTCGTGACCTCGCCGGCCCACACGAGATCCCAGAGGGCGCGCAGCAACACCGTCGGATCGGCCGTCCCCGCCGCCTGCACGAGGTCGGGCCAGAACGATGCGCCGCGATCGGCGAGGAGGCCGCGGATCGCGTCGTGGAGCGCCCCGGCGGGCGGATCACCCGGCTCCGGCGCGAGCGCCGCTGCACGGTCGCGGAAGAGCAACGTGACACGCCCGTCATCGGCCCCGAGCGCCCCGGCGCCGACCCAGACGAGTTCCCCGCTCGCGGCGAGTGCGTCGAGGTCTGCCGGGCGGAACCCCAGGACGCGGGCGGGAATGACGTCCCGCTCCAGGATCGAGGCCGGGATCGCCGCTCCTTCCAGCCGCACGAGCGCCTGGGTGAGCGCGTCCGGCCCGCCTCGCGGCCGATCGGCACCCTGCCAGGCGGGCAGGAACCGCGCGAAGGCAGCCGCGTCGACCGGCTCGATCTCCCGCCGCAGGGCGGCGAGGGAGCGGCGACGGATCCGGCGCAAGACGTCCGCGTCGCACCATTCCCGTTCGAAACCACCCGGCCGGAACTCGCCGTGCACCACGCGGTCGGCCGCGGCGAGTGCTTCGAGCGACCGGCGCACCGCCTCTGTCGCCACCCCGAGACGGTCGGAGGCGGCGGACACCACGAAGGGTCCGTGCGTGCGGGCGTAGCGCGCGACCAGGTCATCGAGCGGCCGATCGGAGGCCCCGGTGAAGGCGGCGGGGACATCGCCCGGCAGGGCAACGCCGAGCCCGTCGCGGAGACGCGCGGCGTCCTCGATCGCCGCGACCCGGTCGGCGCCCGCGATCCGGACACGGATCGCTCGGTGCTCCGCGACCAGGCGATCGATCGTGTCCTCGACGCCGGCCTCGGTTCGGGCGACGATCTCGGTCGGGCTCAACGGTCCGAGATCGCGCAACAGATCGTGGACCCCGTCGATCGACCGCGCCTGACGTCCGTCCGCGAGACGCTGCAGCTCGAGCTCGACGGCGTCCAGCGCTGCCGGGTCGAGCAGCTCGCGCAGATCCTCCGAGCCGAGCAGGTCGCGGAGCAGATCTCGATCCAGCGAGAGCGCGGCCGCGCGCCGCTCCGCCAGCGGTGCGTCGCCCTCGTACATGAACACCGCGATCCACGCGAACAGCAGCGACTGTGCGAACGGCGAGGCGCGTTCGGTGTCGACGGCGACCAACTTGGTGCGGCGCGCGGCCACCGAGGCCATCAGCTCTTGAAGCGCGGGCACGTCGAAATGATCGCGGAGGCACTCCCGCGTCGCCTCGAGCAGCATCGGGAACTCGGGGTAGCGGCCGGCGGCGGCGAGCAGGTCGGCGCTGCGCTGGCGTTGCTGCCACAACGCCGTCCGCCGACCGGGCATCCGCCGCGGCAGCAGCAACGCTCGCGCCGAGGCCTCCCGGAAGATGCTGGCGAACAGCGCCGTGCCGGGCAGCGTCGCGACGACGGCATCCTCGATCTCCTCGGGCGTGAACACGAGATCGTCCACCGGGATCGTGTCCACCGCCTCGGGGAGCCGGATCACGATGCCGTCGTCGGACCACAACACCTGTGCGCCGGGCCCGAGCCGCTCCTGCAGCCGCGCTTCGATCGCCAGGGCCCAGGGCGTGAGGACGCGGGCCCCAAGGGGAGACAGGATGCATACCCGCCAGTCGCCGAGCTCGTCTCGGAACCGTTCGATGACGATCGTGCGGTCGTCCGGCACGGCGCTCGCCGCCGCCTGTTCGTCAATATAGTTGACCAAGTTCGAGGCGGCGCGCTCGTCCAGTCCGAGGTCCTCGCGCAGCGTGGTCAATGCGTCGCCCGCGTCCTTCGTGTTGAGCTCGCGCGTGAAGCGCCCGATCGCCAGCCCCAGCTCCACCGGCCGCCCCGGACCGGGCGCCTTCCAGAACGGAAGCTTGCCGTGCTCGCCGGGCGCGGGGCTCACGACCACCTGGTCCCGGGTGATGTCCTCGATGCGCCACGAGGACGCGCCCAGGAGGAAGACCTCTCCGCGTCGCGACTCGTACACACATTCCTCGTCCAGCTCACCGACCCGCGAGCCGTCGGTCGTGAACACGCCGAAGAGCCCTCGGTCCGGGATCGTGCCGCCGGAGATGACGGCCAGCCGACCGGCGCCCTCGCGCGCTCGGATCGTGTCGTCGGTTCGGTCCCACACGACGCGAGGTCGGAGCTCCGCGAACGCGTCGGAGGGGTACCGTCCGGCTAGCATGTCCAGCACGCCGCGGAACACGTCGTCGGACAGATCCGCGAACGGCGCCGCCCGGCGGACGGTCGCGGCGAGATCCGTGAGCGACCACGTCGCCACCGCGACCATCGCCACGATCTGTTGGGCCAGCACGTCGAGCGGGTTGCGGGGATACCTCGTTGCCTCGATGTCGGCGGCGAGCATCCGCTCGGCCACCACCGCGGTCTGCAGCAGGTCTCCGCGGTACTTCGGGATCAACTTGCCGACGCTGGGCGCCCCGACCTGATGGCCGGCTCGCCCGATCCGTTGCAGGCCGCTCGCGACCGAGGTGGGCGCCTCGACCTGCACGACGAGGTCCACCGCGCCCATGTCGATGCCCAGCTCCAGCGACGAGGTCGCCACGATCGCCGGGAGCCGGCCGCCTTTGAGGGCCGCCTCGACCTCCGTCCGCTGCTCGCGTGCGAGCGAGCCGTGGTGGGCGCGCGCGATCTCCTCCTCGGCGAGGTCGTTCAAGCTTGAGGCCAGTCGTTCGGCGCTTCGCCGGTTGTTGACGAACACGATCGTGGAGCGATGCCCGCGGATCAGGTCGAGCAGGACGGGGTGGATCGAGGGCCAGATCGAGGACTGGTCGACGCCGCCGCGGTCCTCGGTCGGGCGGCCGACCAGGCTCATGTCGTCGATCGGCACGATCACCTCGAGGTCAAGCTGCTTGCGCACGCCCGCGTCCACCACGGCGACGTCGCGGGGTGTGCCTGGTGTCTCGAACCCACCGAGGAACCGCGCGATCTCATCGAGCGGGCCGCTGGGTCGCGGACAGACCGATCCGCTGGAACGGCTCGCCGGGTCTCGGCGGCCAGGCGCTCCAGCGACAGCATGAGGTGGGCGCCGCGTTTCGTCGCCGCCATCACATGGATCTCGTCGACGATCACCGTGGTGACGCTGCGCAGCGTCTCGCGTGCCTGCGAGGTCAGCATCAGATAGAGCGATTCCGGCGTGGTGATCAGGATGTCGGGCGGGGTGCGCAGGAGCCTGCGGCGCTCGCGGGCATCCGTGTCGCCGGTCCGCACGCCGACGGTCGGCACGTGCGGGAGAGGCGTTCCCAGGCGCTCGGCCTCCGCTTGGATGCCGGCCAAGGGAGCGCGAAGGTTCTTCTCGATGTCGACGGCGAGCGCGCGCAGCGGCGAGATGTACAGGACCCTGGTGCGCCGCTCGCGCTCGGGCGGCGGCTCCGCGGCCATCCGGTCGATCGCCCAGAGGAACGCCGCGAGGGTCTTGCCCGAACCGGTCGGCGCCAGCAGCAGCGTGTTCCGCCCGTCGGCGATCGGCGGCCAGCCCTCGCGCTGGGCGGCCGTGGGGTCCCCGAACGACGCCTCGAACCACGAGCGGGCGGCGGAGGAGAACATGGAGAGGGTCACGACCCTCCCACGCTACCCGCTGTCCCCGACACGGTCAGCGGGGGTTGACGAGCCGGGCCGCCATCGGTCAGTGTCCGGCGATGCGTCCCCCGCGCTTTCTCTCGACGATGCTGGTGGTGCTCCTCCTCGGTGGCATGCTCTCGGCCGTGGGAACCGCGAGCGCGACCGAGCGGCGGGGGCACGGATTCCGCTCGTGGCTCCGGGGGAGCCCTACCGACGTGCATCCGGCGACGACCGGCGGCGCCATGCTCGCCGGCGGCGCGTACGACCGGGCGACCGCCTGGCGATGGTTCCTCGAGCACGCGGGCTACGGTGACATCGTGACGATCTGCGCCACGTGCGACGCCGTCTACAACAGCTACATCTTCAATCTCCACGACGTGGATTCGGCACAGACCCTCAAGCTCACCAAGCGCATCGCGACCTCCGATCCGTTCGTGCTCGATACCCTGGCCGGCGCCGACGGGAT
Organism: uncultured Actinomycetes bacterium; assembly: GCA_963794065.1. GTDB lineage: Bacteria > Actinomycetota > UBA4738 > UBA4738 > HRBIN12 > AC-51. The sequence continues at coordinate 37,334 of CAWCDA010000043.1, forward strand.
CTTCTTCGCGGGCGGCGATCAGTCCGACTACGTGCGCGTCTGGAAGGACTCGCCGGTCGAGGACGCGATCAACGAGGCGATCGCCCGCGGCGTCCCGGTCGGTGGCATCAGCGCGGGTCTGGCGATCCAGGGCGAGTTCCTGTTCTCGGCCGAGAAGAACACGATCACCTCGGACAAGGCCCTGCTGAACCCCTTCGACCACAAGGTCACACTGCAGCGCGACATGCTGTCCGTGCCGCATCTCGCGGCGACGATCACCGATTCGCACTTCACCGAGCGGGGCCGTCAGGGACGACTGCTGACCTTCATGGCGCGGACGATCGCCGACGGGTGGACGACGCAGGTACGCGGGATCGGCGTCGACGAGGCGACGGCCGTCCTGCTGGAGGCAGACGGCACCGCCACGGTCGTCGGGCCGGGCGCGGGCTGGTTCTTCCGGATGGGCGCGGCCGACGTCCTCGCCTGTGCCGACGGGCAGCCGCTGCGCACGCGCGCGATCGACGTGATCGCGGTGCACCGAGGCGACGTCTTCGATCTCAACACATGGTCTGGCGGCGGCGAGCCTCACACGATCCGCGCGGCCGACGGCCGCCGTCATCTGGGACGCCTAGCTAGGGTTCCGCAGGAACATGCCGCGCGCGGCCCACTGCTTCCGTGTGCCGCTCCTCGTGATCAGCCCCTGGGTCAAGGACGGGCCGTTGGAGAACGGCGGGTATGCGAGCCACCGCTTCTACTCCCACGCCTCGTTCGCCAGGTTCATCGAGTGGGCCTTCGATCTGCCCACCCTGGACGCGGCCGACGACCTCTCGAACTACCGGGCGACGGAGCCGAAACCGGGCAACCTCACCGATCTCTTCGACTTCTCCTCACCGACCCCGCCCAAGGGGAAACTGATCCTCTCGACTCGGACGTGCTCGCCGCTCACCGCGGCACAGAAGGACTACATCCGCACCTGGAACGACGACTGAGCCCCGTAGACTGCCGGGCCGTGGAACCGCAGACCGTGTACGACGCCGCCGGTGGACTGGCGTTCTTCGAGGCGCTGGTGGACCGCTTCTACGAAGGGGTGGCCGCCGATCCCGTGTTGCTGGCCTTGTACCCGGAGCCCGAGGATCTCAGCGCTGCTCGACATCGGCTCACGTTGTTCCTCGCGCAGTATTGGGGCGGTCCGTCCTCCTACAGCGAGGAGCGGGGGCATCCCCGGCTGCGGATGCGACACGCGCCGTTCGCGATCGGCCCCGAGGAGCGCGACCATTGGATCGCGCACATGACCGACGCCCTCGACGCACTCGCGCCCACGCCCGAGCTGCGCGCTCGATTCGACGAGTACTTCGCGTTCGCCGCCGAATCGATGCGGAACCGGGACTGACGGACGATGCGGGCCGACCTCGTGATCTTCAACGCCGCGGTGCACACGGTGGATGCGGACAACCCCCGTGCCGAGGCGCTCGCGATCACCGAGGGCCGCATCGTCGCGATCGGGGAGGACGCCGAGATCCGAGCGTTGGCGGGCGGCACCACGGAGGAGATCGACGCCGGCGGGGCGACCGTCCTGCCCGGGTTCGTCGACGCGCACAACCACGTGCGTCTCGGGTCCAACCCCGGGGCGGTGCAGCTCGCCGGCGCGACGAGCTTGGACGAGATCCGAGCCCGGATCGATGCGTTCGCCGACGCGTATCCGGACGCCGAATGGATCGAGGGCGAGGGGTGGAACTACACGGCGATCCCCGGCGGCGGGCCGACCGCGGCGATGCTCGAGGGCGCCGGGCGTGGCAAAGCCCTGTTCCTGTTCTCCTACGATGTGCACACCGTATGGCTCAACCGGGCGGCGATGGTTCGGCTGCGGATCGGCGGGGACCGGGTCCATCTGCCCTGGGGAACCGTCGAGCTTGACGCCGACGGACTCCCGACCGGCTACATCCACGACTTCGCGGTGCTCGGGATCAGCGAGGAGGGCCAGCGAGCCCTGGAACCCCACATCCCCGGGTATGCGCCGGATGCGCAGTACGGCCGGATGGTCGCGTCGCTCGACATGGCGACCGCGTTCGGGATCACGACGATCGTCGAGCCACAGAACGGCCTGGACGACGTCGCCTTGTTCGTGCGGGCACGCGACGGAGGTACGCTCCGGTCACGGCTGATCGCGGCGATGCTCTGTCTGCCGGGCACGACGTGCGGATCGTCTCGACGCGCTCGAGGACTGCGAAACGCACCTACGACGACGACCGGTTCCGCGTCGGGCCGATCAAGCTCTACATCGACGACGTGATCGAGCCCCACACGGCGGCGATGCTCGCGCCCTACGCGAACGCGCCCACGAGCGGAGACACATTCTGGCCGCCCGAGGAGTTCACCGCCTTCCTCCTTGAGCTCGAGCGCCGTGGGTTCCAGGCGTTCACGCACGCGACGGGCGACCGAGGCATCCGCACGGTGCTCGATGCGGTCGAGGCGTGCCGGCGAACCACTGGCCCGGCCGATCCCCGTCATCAGATCGTGCACGTCGAGTGTGTGCACCCCGACGACGTGGCGCGATTCGGGGCGCTCGGGGTGGTGGCTTGCATGCAGCCGCGTCACTGCGCCCCCGACATCGTCGCCGAATGGCGAGAGAACGTGGGCCCGGCGCGAGCGCTACGCCTGGCCGTTCCGATCGATCGCCGCCGCCGGCGGAACGCTCGCGTTCAGTTCGGACTGGAACGTGGCCGAGATGGACCCGATGGTCTGGCTCTACACGGCCATCACGCGCGCCGACCTTGAGGGCAACGGGGGTTGGAACCTGCAGGAGGCGATCGATCTCGCGACGGCGGTGCGCGCCGCGACGCTCGGCTCGGCGTACGCGAACTTCGTCGACGATCGGCGTGGATCACTCGCCCCAGGGAAGGACGCGGATGTCGCCGTGCTCTCTCGGGACCTGTTCGCCGACCCGGATCCGCAGACGATCCTCGAGACGAGGGTCACCCACACGGTGGTCGGCGGCGAGGTCGTGTACCGCGCCGACTGACGTCAGCTGCGCGCGATATCCGGGGGGATCTCGCCCATGCGTCCGGCCTGATAGTCCTCGATCGCCTGGACGATCTCCTGACGGCTGTTCATGACGAAGGGGCCGTACCACGCGACCTGTTCGCGGATCGGGAGCCCGCCCAGCAGCAGCACGTCCATGCCGTTGCCGTGGCGCGCGTCCTGCGCCCGGTCTGCGCGGAGCTCGAGCGCCTCGCCCGATCCGAACACGGCGATCTGCCCTTCGTGGATCGGGCGCTCCTCGCGCCGACCGATGCCCGACCCGGAGACGACGTAGGCGAGCGCGTTGAAGTCCGATCGCCACGCGGTGCGCAACCTGCGCCCGGGTGCGATGGTCGCATGCCCGTAGGTGATCGGCGTGCGCGTGTCGCCGGGACCTCGCACGCTGCCGAGCTCGCCCGCGATCAATCGGACGACGGCGCCGGCGTCCTCCGAGGCCAGCAGGCCGACGTCGGTCGCCCCGAGGTCCTGATATCGCGGGTCCGCCCACTTCTGGGCGGCGGGGAGGTTCACCCACAGCTGGAACCCGTGGAACAGCCCGCCACCGTCCAGCAGATCCTCGGTCGGCATCTCGGAGTGCACCACACCCGAGCCGGCGGTCATCCACTGCGTGGCGCCGTCGGTGATCACGCCACCGCCGCCGTAGGAATCGAGGTGCCGCATCTTGCCGTCGATCATGTAGGTCACGGTCTCGAAGCCGCGGTGCGGGTGGTCGGGCGCCCCCTTGGCCTCGCCCGGCGCGTACTCCACGGCGCCCATGTGGTCGAGCATCAGGAACGGATCCGCCCAGGCAAGATCGATCCCGGCCGTCGCCCGACGCACCTTGAACCCCTCGCCCTCCAGAAAGGACGGCGCGTCTGCGATCTGTTGCACGGGCCGAGTCGGTGCATCTTCGGCAGGATCCAGTCGGGAGAGCGTGGTCGCGTCGGCGGGCGTGATGGCTGGCATGAGTCCTCCAACGGCGATGCGGGTCGTCGTTATTCCCCGACGTGCCCTGGGTCGCGACGCAGGAGCACGACACATCCGATCGCGGCGATCGTCGCGAACGCGAACCACTGGATCGCGTAGGACAGGTGCGGCCCCTCATCGAGGGTCGGCGGCACGGCGGGTATCGGCGAGCCCGACGCCTGCGCGGGATCCTGCGTCTGCAGCAGGACGTAGACCGGGACGAGCCGGTAGGGGAGCGCCGCCGCGCCGAGGTCGATCCGTATCACCACAGAGGGGGCGGGCGATGTGGGGGTGTCGGAGATCGAGTCGGGCGGGAGCGCGAGACCGGTGACGGTCACGCGACCAATGGGTGCGGCGGCCTCGCCGGTCACCGGCGGCGAGGCGACCTCCAGCGGCACCCAACCCCGATCGACGAGGACGGCCCGGCCGTCGTCGAGCACGAGCGGTGTGAGGATGTGGTTGCCCGGGACGTCCTGGTAGCTCCGTCCCGACAGCACGATCTCGTGCGTGGGGTCGTACATGCCGACGACCGTGACGTGCGCGTACGGCAGGCTCGACGGATCGGCCGTCGCCAGGTCGACCGGTGGCAGCGCGCCGCGCGCGGCGAGCATCGCGTTCACGTCGCGGCGGCCGTGGAGCCGGTCGAGCTGCCAGAAGCCCAAACGCACGCAGACCCCGGCGATCACCACGGCGATGACGACGAGCGCGACCTGTCGCGCACGGAGCCTCACCTAGGGGCCCTTGGTCTCCTGGATCGTGTTCCCGCCGTCGACCACGATCGAGGCGCCCACCACATAGCTCGCACGCTCGCTCGCGAGGAACGCGATCACCTCGGCGATCTCCTCGGGCGCGCCCGAGCGCCCGATCGGGGTGTACGTGCCCGCCGCGGCCTCGTTCGGCAGCTGCGAGCCGGTCGCGATCCACCCGGGCGCGACCGAGTTGACGGTCACGCCGGCCGAGGCGACCTCGATCGCGACCCCGCGCATGAGTCCATCCATGCCCGCCTTCGCGGCGCTGTAGCCGACCGAGCCAGGATCGCTGACGATCGGGCCCGTGACGGAGGACACCATCACCACGCGCCCCCAACCGCGCTGCACCATGCCGGGCAGGATCGCTCGGGTCACGTTGTAGGCGGTGCCGAGGTTGCGCGCGATATCGAGGTCCCAACCGTCGTCCGTTTGCGCGAGGAAGGACGCCGCCTCCCCGTCGGCCGGGTCATCGACCGTGACCATCCCCGCGTTGTTCACCAGGATGTCGATGCGCCCGAACCGGTCGAGCACCTGCTCGGCGAGTGCCCGGACCTGTGTCCGGTCGGTCAGGTCGGCCTCGAACCCCGCCGCGTCGTACCCGATCGCCTGCAGCGCACCCACTCGTGCATGGATCCGATCGGTGGTGGAGCAGATCGCCACGGCCGCGCCCTCGCGGCCGAGCACAGCCGCGGTCGCGAACCCGATGCCGGTGGGGGAACCCGCTCCCGTGACCAGCGCGACCCGGCCGGCGGCCTCTCCCTGCATCGTTCCAGCCTATCGGGCCCTCAAGACCTTCCACCCTTCGGACCGATGACCATGGTAAGACGGCGCGGTGGGGCGGCTTGTCCGGTGAGGCAGGCGCCCCCCACGACCGACTCGGAGGACGGGGGTGACAAGATGCGCCAATTCCAATGGCGCGTGCTCGCGACGCTTCGCCGCCTGGGAGGGCAGGACGGAGCGACGGCGGTCGAGTACGCCTTGATGCTTGCGTTGATCGCGATGGCGGTCGTCGTGGCCGTGCAGTTCCTCGGTCAATCCACGGCAAGCGACTTCAGCAGCGTGTCGTTCTCGCCCTAGGCGGGTTCGACGATCACAACAGGGTCCGTCGGGCGTGTGCGATGAAGCGCGCACGCCCTTCCGCGTGCTAGGCCGGCGGGGGAGGAGGCGGAACCGTGCCGCTGCCCAGCGCCGGCGCATCGCCCGGTGGGGAGCCGTATGCATTGGCGCCTGCATTCCCCTCCGTCGCGAGGAACACGATCAGGATGATCAGGCCCACAAGCGGAATCAGCACGATCAGGTACCACCAGCCCGACCTGCCCGTGTCGTGCAGGCGACGGACGGCCGCCGCCAGCAGCGGCAGGAAGTAGACCAGCGCGACGAGATACGCCAGCGCCGGCACCCGGATCGCGAAGAACACCGTGTACAGCACGATGTAGGACAGGAAGAACCACCAGTACTCGGGTCGGGAGGCCCGCCCCTTGAAGTCCACGTACTTCGTGAAGCAGATCTTGATCGAGTCGCCGAAGGACATGGTGTTACCTCCTTGTGCGTTGGGCGCACCTTAGGTCAGCGGTCAGGCCGACGCAACGACCCCGACGTTTCTTGCGGCGGACCAGGTCAGGGGAGCTTCGGGCATCGTCGTCGACCCGCGGCGACGGGTTCGTCGTACCGCCATCGGCTAGGCTGACCGGCCGATGGGGGCGACGAGGCATCTGCTGGACCTGCAAACACTCGATCTGGCGATCGATCGCCTCCGCGCCCGGAAGGTCGCGATCGAATCCGGGGCCGCGCTCACCGCCGCGCGAGCCGAGGCGGACGCGGCCGAGGCGCGGTACGGCGAGCACACACTCCAGATCGGCGCGCTCGACCGGGACGCCACCAAGGTCGAGCACGAGATCGACTCGCTGTCCCAGAAGGCCGCGGCCGAGGAGCAGCGCATGAGCAGCGGCGCGATCGCCAACGCCCGCGAGCTCGAGGCGATCGGCCATGAGATCACCAACCTGCGGCGCCGGATCGGCGACCGAGAGGATGAGTTGCTGGCGATCATGGAGCGTCGCGAGGCGATCGAGGCCGGCGCGAGGGACGCGGAGGCCGTCGCGCTCGACCGCCGCGCCGCCGCCGAGCAGGTGGCCGCCGCGTCGTCCGAGGAGCTGGCGGCGGTCGAGATCGAGCTCGCCGCCGGCGAGGCCGAGCGTCCGGCCCTCGCGGCGACGATCGATCCGGACACGCTCGAGCTCTACGAGGAACTGCGCCCCCAGAAGAAGGGCGTCGGCGCCGCGGCGCTCGTCGACAACGTGTGCCAGGGGTGTCACGAGCAGCTGTCCTCGGTCGAGCTCGATCGCGCCCGCCACGCCGACGGCATCGTGCGGTGCGACCACTGCCGACGGATCCTCGTGTTGTGATAGCCCCCCGACGCGTGATCATCAACTGCGACGGGGCCGCCCGTGGCAACCCGGGGCCCGCGGGTGCGGGGGCGGTCGTCGTCGACGAGGACGGCGTGGTGCTTGCCGAGGTCGCCGAGGGGCTCGGCGAAACGACGAACAACGTCGCGGAGTACACGGCCGTCGTCCGGGGTCTCGAGGAGGCGCAGCGGTTGGGCGCGCGCGAGGTGCTCCTTCGCTCCGACAGCCAGCTCCTGATCAATCAGCTCACGGGCCGCTACAAGGTGAAGGCGCCGCATCTCCAGCCACTCCACAGACGGGTGCGGGAGCTGCTGCGCACCTTCGAGCGCGCCGACCTGGAGCACGTCCCGCGCGAACGCAATGCGGCCGCGGACGCACTGGCCAACCTCGGTGTGGACCGATGGCTGGCCGACGGTCGCCCGTAGCGGGTACGGTTGCCTCGGAGGAGCCGGCCGGGCGGCCGCGGGCGATCAGCGATGGTCGTTCGAGGAAAGTCCGGACTCCGCAGGGCAGGACGCTGGCGCGAGCCAGGCGGGGGCGACCTCGCGAAGGGGCAACAGAAAGGAAACCGCCGTCCGCGGCGACGCGGGCGGTAAGGGTGCAACGGTGGGGTAAGAGCCCACCAGCGCGGCGGGCGACCGTCGCGGCTCGGTAACCCCCGTCCGGAGCAAGGTCGAGCAGGAAGCGTTCGAGGGCGGCCCGCCCAAGCTTCCGGGTAGACCGCAGCGACCCGGCGAACGGGTCGCCGTCGCGCGCGAGCGCGGACGAGAGAGATGGTCGCCGGCGGGGGAACCCGCGCACAGGATCCGGCTTACAGGCCGGCTCCTCCGTTCCTCAGGTGCCGACCCCGGCGGCCACCGCGCGCCGCAGCTGCTTTCCCGCGTGGTAGCTCGAGCGAACGAGCGGGCCGGCCTCGATGTGCGGGATCCCCATCGTCTCGCCCGTCGCCGCATGCTCGGCGAACTCCTCGGGGCGCACCCATCGGTGGACCGGGAGATGCTTCGGGGTGGGCTGCAGATACTGTCCCATCGTCACGATGTCGACCCCGGTCGCACGCAGGTCGCCAAGGGCGCCAGTGACCTCCTCCGCGGTCTCGCCCATCCCCAGGATCAGGTTCGACTTCGTCACCTGGCCGGCGCGGAAGCGCTTCGCGAAGCGGAGCACGTCGAGCGACCGCTCGTAGCCGAACGCCGGTCGGATCCGCTCGTGCAGTCGGGGCACGGTCTCGAGGTTGTGGGCGAAGACGGTCGGCTCCGCCGCGAGCACGGTGGCGATGTCCCGCTCGCCGCCTTTGAAGTCGCTGGGCAGGACCTCGACGTCGATGCCGGGCACCGCCGCGCGACACGCGCCGATCGCCTCGGCCCAGACGGAGGCGCCGCCATCGGGCAGATCGTCGCGGGCCACCCCGGTCAGCACGACGTAGCGCAAGCCCATCCGCGCGACCGTCTCGGCGATCCTGGTCGGCTCCGCGGGATCGACCGCCTCCGGCTTGGCGGTCATGACGTCGCAGAATCCGCACCGGCGCGTGCACTTCGTGCCGAGGATCAGGAACGTCGCCTCGCGCTCCTCCCAGCATTCGCCGATGTTGGGGCACATCGCCTCCTCGCAGACCGTGTGCAGGTCGGCATCACGCATCAGGCGCTTGAGGGCCGTGTAGTTCGGTCCCGCGGCGAGTCTGACCTTGAGCCACGGAGGTTTGCGCACGCCCGGCTGGTTCACGCCCGGGCCGTTCGTGACGCCGACGATCGGCAGGTGCAACCGTCGTCCGGTCGGATTGTGGTCGCGCTCGGCCATGCACCTGCGAGTGTACGCTCGCTCGATGCGTCGAACGGCCCTCGTGCTGACCGCGTCCGCGATGCTGGGCGCGTGCAGCGGATCCTCCAGCGCGGCCACGGCAGCCCTCTGTCAAGACCTCACGAACCTGCAGTCCACCGTGGCCTTCCTCGCGGCGCCGCCCGAGACCGCGACGGTCGGCGATGTGCGCGGAGCGTTGGACAAGCTGGACTCGACCTGGCAGGCGGTGCAGGACCGTTCCGACGTCCCCGCCGACGAGAGCGACGCGCTCATCGCGGGGCAGGAGGACTATCGGGATGCGACCCAAGGGGTCGGTGACGACGATCCGTTCGCGCCCTACATCCCGGCGACGGTCGGGGTCGCCGAAGGATTGGAGCGCAGCTACGAAGCCGTGCGCGTGCGGCTCGTCTGCCCGTCCTACCTGCAGCCCGGCTGAGCCTCAGCCGGCGTCCGCGTGGGTCCGGTCCGCCTGTCCGTCGACGTGCTCGAGCACGCGACCAGGGATCACGACATGGAAGGCAGCGCCGCCGCCCGCACGCTCGTCCACCCATGCGGAGCCGCCGTGGAGCTCCGCGAACCGAGCCACGAGCGACAGACCGATCCCCGTGCCGGAGGAATGCGTGGACTGTATGGGCCCTTGGCGGAACGGCTCGAAGATCACGCGGCGGATGTCGACCGGCACACCGGGACCGTCGTCCTCGACGCTGATCCGAACGCCGCCTTCGTGCGGGGCGACCGTCAGCCAGATGCGGTCGTCGGCGGTCGTGTGCCGGACCGCGTTCGTCAGCAGGTTCTCGATGATCCGCTCCACCTTCGGCGGATCGATGGGGATCACCACCGGGTCCGTATGCACGATGATCTCCCGGTCCGCGAGCACGTCGAGGTGCACGACCGTGCGCCGGGCCAGCGCGGCCACGTCGGTGACGCGGTATTGGGGCTCCACGATCCCGCGGTTGAGGCGATCGATGTCGAGCAGATCCTTGAGCAGGCGATCGAGCTTCTTGGCGTTCGCGGACAGCCGCGTCAGGAGGTCAGTGCGATCCGCGCCATCGATGTCTGGGGCACGCTCCAGCGTCAGCGACAGCCCGAGGATCGAGGTCAACGGGCTCCGGAGCTCGTGTGACACCGCCGCCAGGAACGTGTTCTTCATGTCGTCGAGCGCGCGGAGGCGCTCGGCCGCGTCGCGTTCCCGGCGCTCGCTTTCTCGCAGCGCCTGTTCCGCGAGCTTGCGCTCGGTGATGTCGAACACGACCCCTTGCAGGAACAAGGGCGCACCGTCGGCGTCAAGCAGGATCGTCGTCTCATCGTGCAGCCACACCGTGCGTCCATCCGGCGTGTGGATCCGGTACTCGGCTCGCCATGGTTCCCGATTGCGGATCGCGCGCGCGTACGACGCCTCGATCGCGGGACGATCCTCGGCGTCGATCAGCCGCAGCCACAGGGCTGGATCGGCGACCCAATCCTCGGGCGTGACGCCTGCGATGTCGACGATCTGCGGGCTCATGTAGACCGTCTCCATCGCACCGTCCGGACGGTCGAGGTAGATCGCCGCCGGCACGTGCTCGACGATCGCACGGTAGCGCTGCTCGGCGTCGCGGAGGCGCTCCTCGGACTCCTTGGACGCCGTGATGTCGTACATGACGCCCTGGGAGAACAGCGGTCGGCCGTCGTCGTCGCGCACGATGAACGCCTGATCGCGCACCCAGAGCCACTGTCCGTCGGCATGTTGGAATCGGTACTCCAGATCGAATGGCGCAAGCTCCTCCGCGTGCGCGCGCATCGCTTCGCGGGCGACGGCGGTGTCGTCCGGATGCACGCGGCCGAGCCAGAGACCCTGCTGCCGCCATGCATCGGGCTCGAAGCCGAACGTCGACTGCACCTGCGGGCTCACGTAGATGGTCTCCCACGGCTCGTCGAGCGTGTCGATGTAGGTCACCGCGGGGATCGACTCGATCAAGGTCCGGTACCGGCGCTCGGCGTCGAGCATCGCGAGCTCCGCCTGCTTGCGGTCGGTGATGTCCTGGATGATCCCTTGGCTGAACCGCGGCCGGTCGTCGTCGCGGATGATCACCGCCTGGTCTCGGAGCCAATGGAGACGGCCCTCCCGATCGATGAAGCGCAGCTCGATGTCCAGCGGTTCGCCGTGCTCGTAATGCGCCGCGTCGGCGACGCTCGCCCGCTCACGATCGTCCGGATGCACCATGTCGCGCCAGCGCCAAGGGTTCTCCAACCACTCCTCCGGCGAGTAGCCGAAGATCGTCTCCACCTGGGGGCTGATATACCGGGTGGCCCACCGGTCGCCGTCTGGCTCGTACTCGTCGAGGTAGCTGATCGCGGGCATCTCCTCGACCAGCTGGCGGTATCGCTCTTCCGCCTGTCGGAGCTGTCGCTCCGCCTCCTTCTCGGTGGTGATGTCGAAACGCACCCCTTGCCAATAGCGCGGCATGCCCTCGGCGTCGTGGACGAGCGTGGCCTCGTCCCGCACCCAGAGCACGTCCCCGGACTTTTTCAGCATGCGGTACTCGGCGCGGAATGGCTCTCCCGTCTCGCTGGCGCGGTCGTCTTCCGCGAGCACGCGTTCCCGATCCTCCGGGTGGACCGCGGCGATCCAGCGGTCGCGAGGCCCCCATTCCTCATCCGCGTACCCGAGGAGCGCCGTGGTCTGCGGGCTCGAGTAGGTCTCGTCACCGGTCACCATGTCCTCGATGTAGGTCACGGCGGGCAACTGCTCGATCAGGGTTCGGTACAGCGCCTGGGCCTCGTCGAGACTGTGCACCGCGCGTTCGCGTTCGATCGCGGCACCGATCGTGCTCGCGGTCAGGCTCAGCGCCTCGACGTCGGCGTCGGACCAACGCCGGTCCTCGTCGACGTGGTCGAAGCTGATGTAGCCCCACCACGCTCCGTCGACGGAGATCGGGATCGCCACGAGGGAACGGACCGGCAGAGCTCCGTCGACGAGGGTGGCACGCTCTGTCGACGGGAAGGTATCCACCGTCCCGTGGATCGGACGCCCGGCGGACATCTCGACGACCCATCGTTCGAAGCCGCCGGAGGCCCAGGCGAACCCGTCGAGGGTGCGATCGTCTTCTAGGCGGTGTCCATCCGTCAACCACGCGTCGACCACAGACACCCCGAGCTCGCCCGAGGGCAGGGGATGATTGCGGAAGACCGCGCAGCGGGTCGCCTGACCGGCGCGCCCGAGTCTGGCCAGGACCTCGGGCAGGTGGTCTCGCCACGACCGGGCGCGCAGGAATCGTTCCGCGGCGAAGCTGGTTGCCTCGAGGATCGCGTCGCGGCGCGCGATCGTTTCGGCGCTTCGCTTGCTCTCGGTGATGTCCTGCAGCACGCCATGCCACCGCAGCTGTCCGCTCGGGTCCTGGACCTGCATCGCGTGGTCGTGCACCCACACCGTATGGCCGTCCGCCGTGACGATCCGATATTCGATGTCGAACGGCTCGCCCGTCTCGTTCGTTTCGACGGAGCGTTCGAGCACACGATCGCGATCCTCCGGGTGCAGCATCGTCACCCACAGATCGGGGTCCAACAGGCGCTGTTCGGGCGTGTAACCGGTGAGCTGCTCGTATTGCGGGCTGATGTACAGAGCCGTGCTGCGATCGTCGACCGCGTCGGTGTAGACGGCGACCGGGAGCTGTTCGATCAGCGTGCGGTAGCGCTCCTCGGCCGTTTGCAGCCGTTCCTCGGCCTGCTTGCGCTCGGTGATGTCGTAGGCGACGCCTTGCCAGTACAAGGGCGAGCCCGCCGCGTCGCGGATCAGCCGGGCGTCGTTGTGGATCCAGATGACCTTGCCGTCCTTGTGGAGGGATCGGTAATCGAGGCTCCACTCGTCGCCGGCGTCCGCGGCGTTCGAGGCAACGACCCAATCCCGATCATCCGGATGCAGGCGCTGCTCCCACAGGGTCGGCTCGGCCATCCACTCCTCCGGTGTGTAGCCGTAGACGGCCTCGATCTGCGGGCTGATGTAGAGGTTGACGCCCGTGTCGATCTCCTCGATGAATGTGATGGCCGGGAGCTGCTCCACGAGGGTGCGGAACCGATCCTCCGCGACGCTGAGCGCGACCTCGGCGTCGTGGCGAGCGGTGATGTCTGCGAAGGCCCCCTCGATCACCCGGGCTCCTTCGCGCTCGGTGATGACCGCTCGGTCGTGGACCCAGACCACGTCGCCATCGGGGCGGCGGAGGCGGTACTGCCGATCGAACGGAACGCCGGTCGTCTTCAGTTCCTCCCAGGCGGCGAGCACCACGTCGCGGTCCTCGTCGTGGATCAGTCGATCCCAGGTGTCGGCGTCCGCCAGCCACTCCAGCGCCGTCACGCCGACGAGCCGGTAGATGCCCCCCGCGACCCAGCGATCGAAGGTGTCGCCCGCCTCGTCGAACGAGATCTGGTACGCGACGATCGGGAGGTGCTCAAGCAGCAGACGCCACCGCCGCTCTTCGGCTCGAACCTCGTCGGCCGCCGCTCGCTGCGCGGTGATGTCGATGATGACCCCCTGGTACATCGTCGCGCCGTGCGGTCCCGGTCCGATCGGGTTGGCGTCGTCGCGCACCCACAGCCAGTCGCTGCCGGCCGTGCGCAACCGGTACTCGGCGGAGAACGGCTCGCCGGCGTGGGTGGCGGCATCCCAGGCAGCGACGACGCGGTCGAGATCGTGCGGGTGGACACGGTCCGCCCAGGCGGTCGGATCGTCCAGCCAGGCCTGTGCGCTCACGCCGACGAGTTGTTCGATCTGCGGGCTGATGTAGTCGGCCGGCGCCGTCCCCTGGGTGAAGGCCGTGTCCCAGGAGTAGGCGATCGCCGGGACGCGCTCGACCAGCGTGCGAAATCGTCGTTCGGCGTCGGACGCCCGCGCCTCGGCTTCGATGCGTTCCGTGATGTCGAACATCACGCCCTGGGCGAGCGTTGGGCGCCCACCGGCGTCCGGTCGGTGGTAGTGGGACTCGTCGTGGATCCATCGCACCGCGCCGTCCGCACGCGTGATGCGGTACTCGGCGAGATAGGTGGTCGCGTTCCCGTCAGCCTGCGCAGAGATCGCGCGTACCCGCTCGAGGTCGTCGGGATGGATCTGTCCCGACCAATCGGCCGTGTGCTCGTCGGCGGTCACGCCGAAGAGGGTCTCGATCTGCGGGCTGATGAACAGGTACCGCCGCTCCGACGGGTCCCAGCTATACGACACCACCGGTGATTCGGCGATGAGGGCGCGGAGACGCTCGTCGGCGATCTGACGTCGCTCGGCTTCGTCGCGCGCGCCTCGAGCGCGCCGGACCGCGATGACGGCGACCCCTCCGAGCGCGAGCAGGAGGAGGCCGACGAGCTCGTCGCCGCTCTCCATCCGGGTGAACAGCGGCTGGAAGCGGTCATAGACATCGAACGCGAAGCCAAGCAGGAACAGCGCGGCAACCGCCGCGATGACATAGAGGACGTCGCGGCGGGCCGCATCGGGCTCGGTCGGGTGTTTCGGCTCGGGTTCGGGCACGTCCCAAGAGATATCGGAGCCACGAGTGGCCACTGAACCGGGCCACGCCGGAAAGCGCCGAGGAGCCGGGATCAGAAGTGAGCGAGGTCGCGCATCGCGACGTAGATGTGGTCCGGCTCGGGCTCGGTGTAATAGTGCTCGAGTGCTGCAGCGTAAGGCATGGCGGGGATATCGGGTCCGCCGATCCGCACGATGGGGGCGTCGAGGTCGAACATCGCGCGCTCGGCGATCGTCGCGGCGATCTCGGCGCCCGCACCGTAGGTGCGATTGTCCTCGTACACGATCAGCGCGCGAGCGGTCGCCCGCACCGATGCCAGGATCGCCTCCTCGTCCAGGGGGGCGAGGGTTCGCACATCGACGACCTCGACCTCGATCCCTTCTTCCGCTGCCAGCCGATCCGCGGCCTCGAGGCAGCGGTGAACCTCGTACCCGTAGGTGATCACCGACAGATCGGTCCCGGCGCGCTTCACGTCCGCGCGCCCGATCGTGTCCAGATGGTCGCCGTCCGGCACCTCCCCTGTGATCGCCCGGTAACACTTCTTGTGCTCCAGGAAGATGACCGGGTCGGGGTCACGGATCGACGCGCGGAGCAATCCTGCCGCGTCGGCAGGCGTCGAGGGCATCACGACCTTGAGACCCGGCACGTGGGCGTAGAATGCCTCGATCGACTGGGAGTGGTACAGCGCGCCGTGGATGCCGCCCCCGCACGGCGCCCGAACCACCATCGGGCATCCCCAGTCCCCGTTCGTGCGGTACCGCATGCGCGCCGCCTCCGACACGATCTGGTCGAACGCCGGGTGGATGAAGTCGGCGAATTCGATCTCTGCGACAGGGATCATCCCGTGCAGCGCCATCCCGATCGCCACGCCGACGATGCCGGACTCCGCGAGCGGCGTGTCGATCACGCGGTCCTCGCCGAACTCCTCCATGAACCCCTGCGAGACCTTGAAGACACCACCGCGGGTGCCGACGTCCTCGCCGAGCAAGACGATCCGATCGTCGGCCGCCATCTCGGCTTGCAGGGTGTCGCGGATCGCCGTGACGACGTTGACCGAGCTCATGCGCCGTCGTCCGCGAACACATGGTCGAGCACCGTTCCCGGATCGGGGTCGGGCGCCTCCCACGCCGCCGCGATCGCCGTCTCGACCTCCGTCTTGACCTCGTCGTGCAACGCCTGCATGCGTTCGTCGTCCCAGAGGCCCTGTGCGATCAGATAGGCCGTGAATCGATCGATGGGGTCGTGGTGTCTGTGCTCGTCCACCTCCTCGCGCGACCGATAGGACTTGTCATCGTCATCGGAGGTATGCGGCAGGTACCGATACGTCTTGCACTCGATCAGGGTCGGCCCTTCACCGGCGATCGCACGCGCGCGCGCCGTCTGCATCGCCGCATAGCACGCGAGGACGTCGCTCCCGTCCACGACGACCCCGGGCATGCCGTAGCCCTCGGCCCGGCTGGCTACGTCGCGCACCGCCATCTGCTTGTCCTGCCGAACACTGATCGCGTACTCGTTGTTCTCGCACACGAACAGCACCGGCAGATGATGGATCGCCGCGAAGTTGAGCCCCTCGTGCCAATCGCCCTCGCTCGTCGCACCCTCGCCGAACCACGACGCCACCACGCCCTCTTCGTTCCGGTAGCGCATCGCGTATGCGATCCCTACCGCATGGGGGATCTGCGTCGCGATCGGGGAGGAGTGGCTGATGATGCCCAGGCGCTTGCTGCCCCAGTGGCTCGGCATCTGCCGGCCGCCGGAGCTCGGGTCGTCCGCCTTGGAGAACACACCGAGGAAGACCTCGTAAGGGGTGAGACCGGCGACCAACACGACGCCCAGGTCGCGGTAGTACGGGACCCAGACGTCGACGCCCGGCCGCAGGGCCGCGGCGGTGCCGATCTGGCACCCCTCGTGTCCGGAGACCGGGACGACGAACGGCGCGCGGCCCATCCGGTTCTGGCGGAACGACGCCTCATCGATCAGGCGCGCCGTGAGCATCTGACGCTGCATGCAGAGCAGGTCATCGGTCGTGAGCCCGAGCGCCTCGTGTGGCGCCTCGGTCACCTGAGCGGACACCTCGAGCCTCCTCGCACCCTGTGCGGAGTCTACACCCGGGCTGGTTCCCGGTTCCCTCACACGGGTTCCAGTTGGCACCCATACCCCCTAGGGGTATCATCGATAAGGCGATCAGGATCGGAGGGATCAGGCATGCACACTGACCCGGTCTGCGGGATGTCGGTCGAGGCGGCCTCGGCCGCTGCGGCGTGGGAGCACGATGGCGAGACCTACTACTTCTGCTCCGTGGGCTGCATGGAGCGGTTCAGACAGGACCCGACGCGTTTCGTCTCGATGGAGCCGACCGATCGATCGATGTGAGGAACCCCCCCCGGGGTAGGACGAAAGGGACGGCATGTACGGCTACGCGACGAAGAAGGACGACCTGTACTCGCGCCTTCGCAAGATCGAGGGCCAGGTGCGCGGCCTGCAGCGCATGGTCGACGAGGATCAGTACTGCCTGGACATCCTCACGCAGGTGAACTCGGTCACCGCCGCGCTTCGGGCGGTCGGCATGGGCCTGCTCGACGACCACGTCCGGCATTGCGTGGCCGAAAGCATCGCGGCCGGTGACGGCGAGGCCAAGATCCAAGAGCTCATGGCCGCCGTTGCGCGGTTCTCGGGGAAGTGACGCCATGGAGACACGCGAACTGGTGCTCGATATCGATGGGATGACCTGCGCGTCGTGCGTCCAGAAGGTCGAGCGGGCCCTCGGTGAAGTCGAGGGCGTCCAGGCGGCGGCGGTCAATCTGGCGACACGGACCGCGACCGTGCGGGGCGAGGTCGACGGGCTGGATCCCCTCATCGGCGCGGTCTCCAGGGTTGGCTACGGCGCGCGGCCGCACGACGACGATCGGGACCCCGCGGCGGAGGAACGAAGCTACCGTCGCCGGCTCCTCGTGGCGGCACCGCTCACGCTCGCGATCCTCGCGCTGACGTTCGTGGCGCGGGACGGACGGGACGCCGGTGTCGTGAGCTGGTGTCTTGCCACACCGGTGGTCTTCTGGGCGGGATGGCCGTTCCTGCGGAACGCGGCCCGCTCGGCGCGACACGGCTCGACGACGATGGACACCCTGATCGCGCTCGGCGCGCTGTCGGCCTACCTGTACTCGGCGTGGATGGTGTGGGACGCGACGTTCGGTCCGGCCGCCGGATCCGGTGGCGACACGATGGCGTACTTCGATACCGCGGCGGTGATCATCACCTTGATCCTCGTCGGCAAGATGCTCGAGGCGCGTGCGCGGTCGGCGGCATCGGACGCCTCGCGTGCGCTGCTGGAGCGAGGAGCCAAGACCGCGACGGTGCTCGAGGCGGACGGCGCCGAGCGTTCGATCCCGATCGAGGAGTTGCGACCGGGCATGCGCGTCGTCGTGTTGCCGGGCGAGAAGATCCCGGCGGACGGCGTCGTGAAGGACGGGGTGTCCTGGGTCGATCTCTCGCTGCTGACGGGCGAATCGGTTCCGGTCGACGTCGCGCCGGGCAGCGAGGTCGTGGGGGCGTCGATCAACGGTCGCGGCCGCCTGGTGGTCTTCGTCACGACGGTCGGCGCCAACACGAAGCTCGCCGAGATCGTGCGGCTCCTCCAGGCCGCGCAAGCGTCGAAGGCCCCGGTGCAACGGCTGGCGGATCGGATCTCCTCCGTGTTCGTCCCCATCGTGCTAGCGCTCGCCGCCGGAACGTTCGCGGGGTGGATCGTGCTCGCGGGCGAGACGCCAGGTCAGGCGCTGCTCCACGCGACCGCGGTGCTGCTGATCGCGTGCCCGTGCGCGCTCGGGTTGGCCACACCCGCCGCGATCATGGCCGGCACCGGCAGGGCGGCGGAGCTCGGGGTGCTGTTCGCAGGTGGCGAGGTGTTCGAGTCCGCCCGCTCCGTCGACACCGTGCTGATGGACAAGACGGGGACCGTGACGCAGGGCGCGATGGAGCTCGACGGGGTGATCGCCGTCAACGGCGCAACGGAGAACGAGGTGCTCGCCTGGGCCGCCGCGGCCGAGTCCGGTTCGGAGCATCCGATCGCCCGAGCCGTCGTTGGCGCGGCGCGAGCTCGCGGTCTCGCGATCCCGAGCGGGACCGACGCGCTCGTGGAGCCCGGCGCCGGGGCGACTGTGCTCGTGGATGGCCAGGTCGTGCGGGTCGGCCGCGCTCTCGACGTGCCGCCCGCGATGCTCGAGATGGCCGACGAGCGAGCCGGGCTCGGGCTGACCCCGTTCGCCGTGTGGCGCGACGGCGTCCCCTACGGCCTGGTGACCGTCGCCGACACCGTAAAGCCCGAGGCGGCCCAGGCGATCGCGCGACTGCATCGGCTCGGGCTCTCGGTCGAGATGGTGACCGGCGACCGTGCCTCGACGGCCGAGGCGATCGCATCGCAGATCGGTATCGACCGCGTGGTGGCTGACGTGCTGCCGCAAGAGAAGGTCGAGGCGGTGCGACGTGCGCAGGCCGACGGACGCCGGGTCGCCTTCGTCGGGGACGGTCTGAACGACGCTCCCGCCCTCGCCGCGGCGACCGTCGGCATCGCGATGGGTACCGGCACCGACGTCGCGATCGCCGCCGCCGACGTCACGCTGCTCGGGGGTTCCCTGCGTTCCGTGCCCGTCGCGCTTGACCTGGCACGGCGCACGTACCGGATCATCCAGGAGAACCTGTTCTGGGCGTTCGTGTACAACGTCGTGATGATCCCGCTCGCCGTGTTCGGGGTGCTCGACCCGACGTGGGCGGCGGCGGCGATGGCCGTGTCGAGCGTCACGGTGGTGCTGAACGCGCTCCGCCTGCGCCGCTTCGGACGAAGCGAGAGCCCGTAGCATGGATGCCATGACCAACGTGATCGAAGTAACCGACGAGACCTTCGAGCAGGTCGTGATCGAGGGGTCGAAGCAGGCCCCCGTCGTGGTCGACCTGTGGGCCACATGGTGCGGTCCGTGCCGCACCCTCGGGCCCATGCTCGAGAAGGTGGCCCAGGAGCGCGACGGCGCCTTCACCCTGGCGAAGATCGATGTCGACGCGCAGCAGGTCGGCAACGCGCTGCTCTCGGCCGTCCAGTCTCAAAGCATCCCGACCGTGATCGCATTCCGCGACGGAGAGCCGGTGAGCATGTTCATCGGCGCCTACCCGGAGACCGAACTCAACCGTTTCGTGGACTCGATCCTGCCGTCGGAGGCCGAACGCGAGGCCGAGGTAGCCGCCGAGGTGCTGGAGGCGGGGGACACCGCCGAGGCGGAGGCGGGCTTCCGTGACGCCTTGACCAAGGAATCCGGCAATCGGGAGGCCGCTCTCGGGCTCGCGCGCATCCTCTTGGCGCGCGGAGCGTTCGACGAGGCCAGACCCCTCGTGATGCAGCATCTGCCCGATCCCGAGGCGGAGCACCTGCACGCGCAGCTGGAAGTGGCGGAATGGGCCCAGGAGCCGGCCGCGGGCACGCTCGGCGCGGCGAAGCGAGCCGCGGCAGCGGGGGACTGGTCGGGCGCCCTCGACGGCATGATCGCCGCGTTGGCCGACGACCGCGACGCCGCCCGCCAGGCGCTCGTCACCGCGTTCGCAGCCTTGGGGGACGACGACCCGCTGGTGCCGGAGTACCGTCGCCGGCTTGCAGCGGCTCTCTTCTAGATGGCGCAACCCTCGAGTCATCCGCACGACCGGATCCGCGCGTGGTGGGATGCCGACGCGCACGTCTACGACGAGTCGGCTGGCCATGCGCTCTCCGATCCCGTCGAGGCCGCCGCGTGGCGGCGCGTGCTGGAGCGCACGCTCCCGCCGGCGCCCGCCCGGGTGCTCGACGCCGGGACGGGAACCGGGTCGCTCGCGATCGCGGCCGCGGAGCTCGGGTACGCCGTGACGGGCGTGGACCTGTCCGAGGGGATGTTGGAGCGAGCCCGGGCCAAGGCCACGGAGCGACGGATCGAGATCGACTTCACGCTTGGCGCGGCCGAGGCGCCCCCTGTCGGACCCTTCGATGCCGTCATCGAGCGCCACGTGCTGTGGACGATCCCGGACCCGGTCGCGGCGCTCGAGGCCTGGCGGTCCGTCGCCGCGCCCGGCGGCCGTCTGGTTCTGCTCGAGGGTTCCTGGGGCGGGGAAGGTCCGTTCGTGGCGGTGGCCGACGCCGCCGCCGTGCTCGTGGAGCGTGTCTTCGGGATCGGCGAGCACCACCACGCGACCTATCCCGACGATCTCCCGCTCCCGTTGCAGGGGTTGCACGACCCAGGCCCGTTCGTGGCCGCCGTCGCATCGGCTGGATGGGAGCGGATCCGCCTTGCGCGCTTGCGGGACGTCGAGTGGGCGATCGAGCGGCGGCAGCCCTGGCCCTTGGGACCGCTGACCCGCAGACCCCGCTACGCGATCATCGCCGACGCGCCGCGCTGACCGCCGAACCCCGAGGCGACGCCGGCGGGCGCGGGCACGAACTCGAGTCCGAAGATCTGGGCGAGGTGTCCTTCGAGCAACGGCCGCACCTCGTCCACCGTCACGTCGCGATCGAGCAGGCGTGCGAGCGAGGTGACGCCGTGGTCGGGGAGCCCGCACGCCACGATGCCGTCGAACCACGACAGGTCCGTGTCGCAGTTGAGGGCGAAGCCGTGCAACGTCACGCGCGTCCGGAGCAGCCGGACGCCGATCGCGCAAACCTTCTCGTCCCCGGCCCAGACGCCGGTCTGGACGTCGTCCCGCCGCGTGACGGCGACGCCGAGATCGGCGCAGGTGCGGATCACGACCTCCTCCAACCGGCGGAGATACGCGGCGGCGTCCGGCTTCGTCCCGAGCCCCAGGATCGGATACCCCACCAACTGACCCGGCCCGTGGAACGTGAAGGAGCCGCCTCGGTCGATCCGACGGACGAGGCCGCCGCGGGCCTCGACGCTCGTCTCGTCCCACAGGAGCTCGTCGTCCTTCGCGCGGCGGCCCGCGGTGAACACGGGCGGATGCTCCAGCAAGATCACGGTGTCCGGGATCTCCCCGGCGAGTCGCCGCTCGGCGAGCGCATGCATGGCCCCGTTGGCGCGGTCATACGGCACCGGACCCACCGGCGTCACGAGCCAGGCGGGAGCCGGCATCACAAACCGAGGTCTTCCGCGAAGTCCCATGTCTCGAGGTTGTGTTTGACCCGCGCCAAGAACCTCGTGGCGAGTTCGCCGTCGATCAGGCGGTGATCCCACGACATCGAGATGTAGACCATGTGCCGCACGGCGATCGCGTCCTCCTCGACGACGACCGGCCGCTTCTGGATCGCGTCCAGCGACAGGATGCCCGCGTTCGGCTGGTTGATGATCGGAACCGAGATCAGCGAGCCGTACGGACCCGGGTTCGTGATCGTGAAGGTCGCGCCCTGCACCTCGTCGGGCTGCAGCTGGTGGGAGCGCGCCCGGGCGGCGAGATCCGCGATCGCTCGCGCGATGCCGACCGTATTCATCGCGTCGACGCCCTTGATCACCGGCACGATCAGCCCCGCGTCGTAGGACACCGCGATGCCCATGTTGACGAAGCGCGGCGTGACGATGTCCTCGCCTTCGATCCGCGAGTTCACGAGCGGATACTCGCGGAGCGCGTCGGCGGTAGCCCGCGTGACCATCGGCAGGTAGGTGAGCTTCACGCCGAACTTGTCGAGGAACCCGTCTTTGGCGGCCGTGCGAAGACGGACCAGCCGCTCGACGTTGACCTCGACCATCGTCCAGGCGCGAGCGGTCTGGTTCACCGACGCCAACATGTGCGTGGCGATCGCCTTGCGGATGTGCGACATGGCCTCGACGTCCTCGCCCTCGCCCGCGGGCATCGACGGCGGAGCTTGCACCGCGGCCACCGGGGAGGGCGCAGGAGCGGCCGGCACGACCACGCCGAGGGGCGCCGCCGCGGGGGCGGCTCCGCCGGCGGCGGCCAGCACGTCGGTCTTGGTGATCCGGCCTCCCTCACCCGAGCCCGCGACCGTGGCGAGATCGACCCCGCGCTCCCGCGCGAGCCGT
Source organism: uncultured Actinomycetes bacterium (assembly GCA_963794065.1). Taxonomy (GTDB): domain Bacteria; phylum Actinomycetota; class UBA4738; order UBA4738; family HRBIN12; genus AC-51. The sequence goes on from CAWCDA010000043.1 coordinate 59,731, forward strand.
CGCACGATCGGCGAGAGGATCTGCGACCGCGGGCCCCGATCCGGCACCGCTGCCGCCGGCGCGGGCGCGACGGCGGCCGAGGCGGGCGTTGGCTCCGACGGCCGCGGCGCGGCGGGGGGGTCGACGGGACCCGACACCTCGTCGGTTGGGGTTGCGGCGCCCGTCGGACCCCCGCCGACCGCACCCGTCTGCGCCGTTGCGGCCGCCTCGGCCCCGTTGCCGGCGACCGAGCTGGATCCGTCGTCGATCTCCATCACCGCGGTCCCGACTGGAACGGTGGCTCCCTCCGCAACGAGCAGCTTCGTCACCGTGCCGGCAACCGGTGAGGGCACCTCCGTGTCGACCTTGTCGGTTGAGATCTCGAACAACGGCTCGTCGGCGGCGACGGCGTCGCCCTCTTGTTTGAGCCACTTCAAGATCGTGCCCTCGACGATCGTCTCGCCGAGCTGCGGCATCTGGATCGACGTCACGGAAGCCTCCTCACCAGGCGGACAGGCGGTCGACGGCGGCCTCGATGTCGGCCACCTGCGGCAGAAACGCGTCCTCCAGCGGTGGGGAGAACGGCACGGGATGGTTCGGCGGCGCCAGCCGCATCACCGGGGCATCGAGGTGCTCGAAGGCCCGCTCGGCGATCGTCGAGGCGACCTCGGCGCCGATCCCGAGGAACCGGAAGGACTCGTAGAGGACCAGCGCGCGCGACGTCTTCTCGATCGAGCGCAGCACGGTCTCTTCGTCGATCGGGTAGACCGTTCGGAGATCGACGACCTCGACCGAGATGCCACGCCCGGCCAACGACTCCGCCGCCTCCAGCGCTTTGTGCACCATCGCGCCGTAGGTGACGATCGTCACGTCCTCGCCTGTCCGTTTCACGTCGGCCGAGCCGATCGGCACCAGCACGTCCGGATCTTCGGACACGTGCTCCTTGATCCGCCGGTAGAGCGCCTTGTGCTCGAGGAACAGGCTCGGGTTGTCGTCGCGGATCGCCGATTTCAACAAGCCCTTCGCGTCCGACGGGAACGCGGGGCACATGATCTTGATGCCGCCCGTATAGGCGAACCACGGCTCGGGGTTGACCGAGTGGAAGTTCGAGGCGCGGACCCCACCGCCGCTCGGTCCGCGCAGAACCACCGGCAGCGGCACGCCCGCGCGATAGTGATAGCGGGCAAGGACCGTCGTGATCTCGTCGAATCCGCTCGACATGAAGTCCGCGTACTGGAACTCGGCGATGGGGCGGAGCCCTTCCATCGCGGAGCCCGCTGCCCAACCGACGATCGTCTCCTCGGCGATCGGGGTGTCGACGACGCGTGTCGCGCCGAACCGATCGAGGAATCCCTCGGTCACCTTGAACGCGCCGCCGTAGACGCCGATGTCCTCGCCGAGCATGAAGACGCGCTCGTCGCGTTCCATCTCCTCCCACAGCGCCTCCGCGATCGCGACGAGATAGGTGGCCTGACCGTCGTCGGAGCGCTTCCCGCGCGGTTCCGCGCCGTGCCCGGCCGCCGCGGCCTCGACCTGCTGGGTCGCCATCAACCGGCCTCCGTCCCGCCGTCTCGTCCGGGCTCGGATCGCCAGTATCCGTCCTCGACCCAGACCCCCTTCGAGACGTCGCCCGGCTCGGGGAACGGAGACGCAAGCGCGAAAGCGTGCGCGGCCTCGAACGCCTGCTCGACGCGTTCCTGCATCGAGGCGACCGCCGCGTCGTCGACGACCCCGAGCGACAACACGTGCGCCTCGAAGTTCTTGACGGGGTCCTTGGACAGCATGTAGTGCTCGAGGAGTTCGCGAGGAACGTACTTCGCCGGATCGTGACCTGCGTGGCCGCGCCACCGGAGCGATACCGCTTCGATCAAGGTCGGCCCCCCGCCGGCCCTCGCCCGCTCGACGGCATCGCGGGCCGCCGCGTACACCTCGAGCACCTCCGTGCCGTCCACCCGCACGCCGGGCATGCCGTAGGCGGCGGCGCGCTCCGCGATCGTGGGCACCGCGAATTCGCGCTCGTTGGGCGTGGAGTAGGCGAACTGGTTGTTGTTGACGACCCAGACCACCGGCAGTCGCATGATCGCCGAGGTGTTGAGCGCCTCGTGCCAGCGGCCGTTGGAGGTGGCGCCGTCGCCACAGATCGCCAGCGCGACACGGCCGTCATCGGCGCGCTGGTAGGCCCACGCCGCGCCGACCGCGACGGGGTAGGCGATCGGGAGGTGCGACATCACCGCGAAGGTTCGGTTGCCCTCCCAGTCGCCGATATGGCTGTTCCCGTCGCGCCCGCGGAGGTAGCCGTCGATCCGACCCCAGAACTGCGCCAGGACCCGATCGAGGTCGAGCCCCTTCGCGAGCTGCGCGGTGAGGTCCCGGTGCGTCGGGAACAGCGAATCGCGCTCGTCCAGGGCGTACGCCACCCCGACGTGGGTGCCCTCCTGACCTCGACCCGAATAGAGCGCGCCGGGCAGCCGACCCTGCCGATAGAGCGCCTCCAGCCGCTCGTCCACGTAGCGGGCGAGCTTGAGCATGTAGAGCATGTCTCGCAGCCGCTCGTCGGGCAAGGGTCGCTCATTGGCGGCTGCGTCGGGTTCGAAGGTGGTTGCCACGGTCCTCCTCAGGCGGTGTGCAGGGCTTTCCCGGCGAGCGCGAGCATCGCCTCGCCGACGCCTTCGGACAACGAGGGATGCGGATGGATATGCGCCGCCACATCGCTGGGCGACGCCTCCCACGACGTGATCAGCATCGCCTCGGCGATCAGATCCGTCACGTGCGGCCCGATCATATGGACGCCGAGCACGGGTCCATCGTCGACCGCGGCGACCACCTTCACGAAGCCGCCCTCCCCGACGATGTTGGCCTTGCCGATGGCGCGCAGGTCGAGCTTCTCGACCACCACGTCGTGGCCGGCCTCGCGCGCCTGCGCCTCCGTGAGGCCCACGCTGGCGATCTCCGGCGAGCTGTAGGTGACCCGCGGGATCTGGACGTAGTCGATCGGCGGCACGTCGATGCCGGCGATACGCTCCGCCACGGCGATACCTTCGGTGAAGGCGACATGCGCGAGCTGCAACGGCGTCGCGGCGACGTCGCCGACCGCCCACACGTGCGGCACGTTCGTGCGCAGCCAGTCGTCGACCTCGACGAAGCCCTTCGGGTTCATCCCGATCCCCGACTCCTCGAGCCCGTCGGTTACCGGTCCCCGACCGACCGCGATCAGGCAGATGTCGGCGGTCACGCTCGTGGGCGCATCGCCGAGCTGGTAGGTCACGGTGGTGCCCGCCCCCTCATCGACGATCGACGTGACGGAGGCGCCGACCGCGGTGTCGATCCCTCGCTTGCGGAACGCTCGAGCGACCTCCTTCGAGACCGCGTCGTCCTCCAGCGGCGCCAGCCGGGGGAGCGCCTCGATCACCGTGACCTGCGCGCCGAACGAGCGGTACATCGATGCGAACTCGAGGCCGACGGCGCCGGCGCCGATCACGATCGCCGAGGTCGGAATGCGGTCCAACCGCAGGGCCTGGTCGCTGGTGATCACGCGCGGGCCGACCTGCAGGCCCGGCAACATCTTGGGAGCCGAGCCGGTGGCCAGCACGATGTCCGTCGTGGCCACGGGCGCGCCTTCGACCTCGAGCGTCGCTCCAGGCCCCAGACGAGCGGTGCCCGTGAGCACGTCGATCTTCCTCAACCGGATCAGGCTGGTGAGCCCGTTCACCAGCTTGTCGACCATCGCGTCTTGGAACGCCAAGATCGCCGACCAGTCGGGCTCGCCGGCCGCCTTGATCCCCCACTCGGAGGCTCGCTCGACCGTGTCGAGCACCTCAGCCGAGCGCAAGAGCGCTTTGGTGGGGATGCAGCCGCGTAGCAGGCAGGTGCCGCCCAATCGGTTTCCGCGCTCGACGATGGCAACACGCTTGGCCGATTGCGCGGCACGCAAGGCGGTCGCGTACCCGCCTGTGCCGGCGCCGATCACGACTACGTCGTAGGGGTCGCCCATGCGGAACGCAAGTCTACCGCCGTTCTCCGCTCCCACAGGGGTGGCGCGTTCGTCCGCCGCGTACCATCGCCCGGATGGACGATCAGGGGGCGTTGAAGCATCCGCCACTCGAAGCCGAGCACCTCGAGCTTGGCGCGAAGCTCGGCCCGTTCGGCGGCTGGAACATGCCGATCGAGTACGACGGGGCGCTTGCGGAACACCGAGCGGTTCGTGAGCGGGTAGGTCTGTTCGATCTCACCCATCTGGGCAAGGTCGAGGTCGAGGGGCCCGGCGCGCTGGCGCTCCTCCAGGGCGTGGTCACCAACGACGTCGCCGCGATCGATGTCGGCGAAGCGCAGTACAACCTCGTGCTCAACGAGGGGGGCGGTGTGATCGAGGACCTGATCGTCTACCGGATGGGCGACCAGCGCTATTTCGTCGTGCCGAACGCATCGAACACGCACCGCGTCCTGCAGATCCTCGGCGAGGCCGAGACGCCGGACACGGTGCACCTCATGTACCACCAGGACTGGTGTTTCCTCGCCGTCCAGGGCCCGGAGTCACCGGGCCTCGTCGAGGCGGTGTTCGCGGAGGCGGTCGATCTGTCGTTCATGCGCTGTACCGAGTCCTCGTACCAGCGCCGACCGGTGATCGTGACGAGATCCGGCTACACGGGCGAGGTCGGCTTCGAGCTATTCACCTACCAGGACATCGCCGTGGATCTGTGGCGGCAGCTGTTGACGGCGGTGCGCGAGCTGGGCGGCGGCCCGTGCGGGCTTGCGTCGCGCGACGTCCTCCGCCTCGAGATGGGCTACCCGCTGTACGGTCAGGACCTCTTCGAGTCATCCACCGCGTTCGAGGCGGGTCTCTCGTGGGCCGTATCGATGGACAAGGGCCCGTTCCGCGGTCGCGACGCGCTGGCTCGCCAGCGCTCGGAGGGGCTCCCGAGCCGGCTGCGGGGTCTCCGTATGCACGAGCGTCGGCACATCCCGCGGGCGCATTACCCCGTCTTCGTCGGCGATCGCGTGATCGGCGAGGTCACCAGCGGCACGTTCTCGCCGTCGCTGCAGACGGGGATCGGGCTGGCCTACCTCTGGCCCGCCGACGTGGCGGCGGTCGGGGACGAGGTCGAGGTGGATATCCGGGGCCGGCGAGGTGCGGCGACGGTGGTGCGTCCGCCGTTCGTGGACCGAAGCCCTCGCTAGGTCGCTCGGACGGCCTGGACGAAGTCGCGTGGCGTGTCCTTGCCGAACCGCACGTTGCGGAGCATGTGCGCGAGCGTCCGCCCGGCGCCCGGCGCCTTTGGCGTCGACACGACGATCAGGTACAGACCCGAGCCGGGGATGCCCGTTTCGCGGGCGGGGCCGTAGCCAGGCGCGGCCACGAAGTAGGACCAACGGGTCAGGGATCCGCGTCGACCGCAGGTGCCGGTCGCGTGCGCCATGAAGTCGCCGGGCGACCCGCGTCCGCCGGCCATCGACGCCGGCGCGTGGTTCACGAAGATCCGCTGGCGCGTCACCGTGCATCGGTCGCGGTCGGTGACCGTCTCGAGGATGGGCCCTCTCGCCGCAAGGTAGTACAGATCGCTCGGGACCCCGACCTCCGTTGCATCGAGCCGTGTGGCGACGAGGCCCTGCTCCGGCATCGCCAGCGAGCCTGCGAGCGGGCCTGGCGAGGCGGCGACCCCGACAGAATAGGCGGCGTCCGCGGCCGGGTGCACGACCCAGTTCCCAGGCACGAGGGCCGAGACGCCGAAGGCGGAGACACGCGTGTACGACCGGCCCGCGGCCGAGGCGACGGCGGTGTCCGCGGCGGTCGTGGACGCCGCGACGCCACCACAGCTGGCGGAACCGAGTGCGAGAACAACGAGAAGCGCGAGGGGTCGGGCCAGGGTTGAACCTCCGCCACGAGGATACGCCCCGTGAGCCGACGGCGCTTGAACCGGATCCCGGCCGCTACGCGGCGCCAGCCGTATTGGTCGCGCTGGCCGGGGGCGCCGCCAACCGCTGCCCGACGGTCCTGGGGATGCAGAACGACACGCGGGTACCGCCCCCCGGCAACGGGTCCGACCACATGACTCCGCCGTGCTCGATCACGATCTTGCGCGCCAGGTGCAGCCCGACCCCGACGCCGGCCTTCTCCTTGCGCAGTGTCGCCTCGCCGGTCGAGAAGGGCTGTTCGAACGCCCGCATCGCAAGCGAACGATCGAGGCCCTCGCCGTGGTCGGTGACGACGACGACGACGCCTTCGTCGAGCATGCGGGCGCTGAGCTCGATCCCGCGGCCGACGGGGGAGTAGCGGCAGGCGTTGTCCAGCAGCTCTCGGACGACGCCGCCGATCCGTGGGCCGTCCGCGATCGCGCGCAGCTCCTCAGGCACGTGGGCTCCGATGGGCGTATCGGGGTACTCGCGCCCGACCTCGTCGATCGCGTGACGGATCAACGGGGCCAGATCCATCGGGGTGATCTCGAGTTCGAAGGTGCCGCGCTCGAGCTCCGCGATCGTGATGATCTCGTCGACGATGGCCATCAGCTTGTCGAGCGAGGACTGGAGCTGGCCGAGGAACTGGTCGCGCTCACCCTCCGGAACCGCGGGGTTGCGCAACACGTACGCGATGCCTTTGGCGACGGTCACCGGTGTGCGCAGCTCATGGGAGATGTTCGCGAGGAAGTCCGCCTTGGCGGAGGTCCCCTGGGTCACCGAGGAACGGATCTCCTGGAGCTCGGCGGCAAGGGCCCGCTCGGACGCCACGAGGCGTGTGACCTCCGAGCCGAAGGAGGTCGCCACGACGGGCGACAGCACCGCGGCCCCGGTGAGCGCAGCGCGAACGGCCGCCAGCAAGGCGTCGGGGCCGTCCTCACGCAGCACGTACCCGGCCGCGCCCGCGCCCAGCGCGTCGGCAACCGCCGCCGCCTCCCGAGACGAGGAGCGCGCGATCACGCGGGTGCCGGGGGTCGAGGCGCACAGCCGGCGGATCAGCTCCGGTCCGCCCAGCCCCTCGAGCCCGAGGTCGACGGTGACCACATCCGGGCGCGAACGAGCCGCAGCCTCGACCGCTCGGAACGGGTCGGAGGTGACGTCGACGACCAGCTCGGGCGCCTCACGCAGCAGGTGGTACTGCAGGTAGGCGACCTCGTCGGCCGCATCGCATACGAGCACGGTTGCACCCATCTTGTCGGGGTATCGGCCCTCCCGCCGTGGGGTTGAGATGTGGGCCGCTTGGGGGAGGAGACGCCCGACTCAGTGCACGATGCCGGTACGGATCGCGATCGCGACCGCCTGCGCGCGGTCGTTCGCGCCGAGCTTTTCGAAGATCCGCTCGAGATGCGTCTTGACCGTGTGCGGGGAGATGCCGAGATCGGAGGCCACCTGGCGCGTCGTGGCGCCGTCGGCGACGCGCTGCAGGATCTCGCGCTCCCGTTTGGACAGCGGGGTGGTGCGCGGCTCGTCGCCGGCGGTGCGAGCCTCCTCGATGAAGGTCTTTGTCAGCTGTGGATGGATGACCGCGTTGCCCTCGATCGCGTTGCGCGCCGCATCGACCAGCGCGTCCGGGGTGGCGTCCTTGAGGAGGTAGCCCGACACCCCGGCCTGGATCGCCTCGGAGACGGCGCCCGCGCGACTCGTCGACCGTGATCAGGATGACCTTGGTATCCGGGGCGGCGTCCTTGATCCGCCGGGTGGCCTCGATGCCGTCCATGCCCGGCATCCGGACATCCATGAACACGACGTCGGGCGACAGCGCGCGGGCCTGCTCGACCGCCTCCTCGCCCGAGGCGGCCTCCCCGACCACGACCACGGCGTCGTCGGAAAGCTCGAGCGCCGTGCGAAGTCCTTCCCGGGTGACGGGATGGTCATCGACGATGAGCGCGCGGATCGAGGCCAAATGGGTCTCCTTATCCCTGCATACCGGTACGCTGGTGTCAGCAAGCATATGCCGGAAAGGGGGCGGTGGGTCGGTATGGACGATGACATCCAGATGCAGGAGGCCGCCACGGCGACCGAAACGCCCGTCGGCGTGAACGACGAGCGTGTCCGCCAGGCGCTGATGCAGGTGTTCGACCCGGAACTCGGGATCAACATCGTCGACCTCGGGCTCGTGTATGAGATCGAGGTGCACGACAACGGCGACGTCGACATCCAATACAGCCTCACGACGATGGGCTGCCCGATCGGGCCGCTGATCGAGGATCAGATGCGTGCCTTCCTGGCGCCGATCGACGGTATCGGTGAGGTGCGCCCGGAACTGGTGTTCCGTCCCGCGTGGAGCCCAGAGATGATGTCCGAGGAAGCGAAGGCCGCGCTCGGCATCTTCTGACCTTGACGCAGGTTTCGACCTGCGGTACTTCTTGCACCTGCAACAGATCGAAGGGGGAGGCAGGTGATCCGCACGCGCTGCCGAGGGCTCGTCGCCGCGATGATCCCGTCCCGTCTGTGCTGTCGGCGGGCCGCGGGCTGATCCAGCCCGGCGGCGCCCGGTTCCGATCCGATCGACTCCCAGAAGGGAACGCACAGTGAGCGAGTACGCCAATCCCGACGCGCTGGTCTCCACGGACTGGCTCGAAGCTCATCTCGATGATCCGACCGTCCGCGTCATCGAGGTGGACGAGGACACCACCGCCTACGAGAAGGGTCACATCCGCGGCGCGGTCGGCTGGAACTGGACGACCGACCTGCACACGGACGTCGGCCGCGACTACAAGGACCAGGGGGGCTTCGCCGATCTGCTCTCGGCCGCCGGCGTCGGCGCCGAGACCACGGTCGTCCTTTACGGCGGCAACAACAACTGGTTCGCCGCCTACGCGTATTGGCTCCTGAAGCTGCGCGGCTTCGACGCCGTGCAGCTGTTGAACGGCGGCCGGAAGAAGTGGGAGCTCGAGAGCCGCGAGTTGGTCGACGAGACTCCGACGTACGAGGCATCGGGTCATGTGTTCCTGGGGGAGGAACACCCGGAGGTGCGCGCCTTCCGCGACGAGGTCGTGTCCAAGGTCGGCACCGAGACGGGGTTCGTCGACGTCCGCTCGCCCGAGGAGTTCCGCGGCGAGAAGCTCGCGCCCGACCACCTGCCGCAGGAGCAGGCGCAGGTCCCCGGGCATATCGTCGGTGCGGCGAACATCCCGTGGGTGCAGGCCGCCAACGACGACGGCACGTTCAAGAGCGCGGACGAGCTCCGGGCGCTCTATGCGGCGCAGGGCATCACAGCGGACTCCGAGGTGATCGCGTACTGTCGGATCGGCGAGCGCTCGTCGCACACATGGTTCGCGCTGCAGGAACTGCTCGGCTTCCCAGCGGTGAAGAACTACGACGGGTCCTGGACGGAGTACGGCTCGCTCGTGGGCGTGCCGGTCGAACTCGGCTGAACCGGCGGGGCGGCCGGCGGGTAGCATCGCTCCGTGCAACCAGCCGAGGCGGCGCCCGCCGCCGGCCGCTACGGCCATCCCAACCCGCTCCTGACCGATCACCGTCGCGCACTCCTGTACGGCGGGGCGCTCATCGCGCTGACGCTCGGCATGCTGCTGGGCGTCGGCATCCATCCGACCGCCGCCGCGCCGCTCACGACCCTGCCGGCGATCGGCCACATCGACGCCTCGTTCTACGACGCGGTCGTCCGGATCCGCGGTCCGGTGCTGACCGACGTCTTCAAGGTCTTCAACGTCACGGGCGGGGGGATCGTCACGATCCCGCTGCGCATCGCCCTGTTGGGCGTGCTGCTGTGGCGACGCCGATGGGGTGCCGCCACGGCGTTCGCGATCGCATGGCTCGTCTCGGAGTTCGGTCTGGAGCTCCTCAAGGTGACCTTCCATCGAGGCCGGCCGCCGATCCCGCTGGTCACCAATGCGGGCACCTATTCGTTCCCATCGGGGCACGCCACCGCCGCGGCCGCGATCGCGGTGTCCGTCGTCCTGGCGTTCTTCCCACACGGGGTCCGCCGCCGGAAGTGGATCGTGGCCGCGATCGCGTTCGCCTTCGTCATGGCGTTCTCCCGCGTCTATCTCGGCGCCCACTGGCTCTCCGATGTGGAGACAGGGGTCCTGTTCGGGACCTCGGTGGCCGTGCTGTCCTTCGCGGTCGTCGACGAGGTCCGTCATGCAACGCTTCGCCGGCGGGCCGGCGCGTCGCCGATCGGCCAGGTGGCTCCCGCGAGCTGATCGCGCCGGGTCGACGTCTGGCCGTAAATCCGACCCATCCGATAGACTTTCCTCATCCGGCGTGCGCGCGCCGCGGTCGTCAGCAAGGGGGGACCCTCGTGGTCATCAGCCAGGAAGAGCATCTCAAGGAGCTCAGCAAGGACTATCGGTTCGACTGGAAGGACGAGTCCCATTCGGTTTTCGAGCCGAAGCGCGGCCTGTCCAAGGAGGTCGTCGAGGAGATCTCGGGGCTCAAGGACGAGCCCGACTGGATGCGCAAGCGTCGTCTGAAGGCCCTCGAGCATTTCGACGCTCGTCCGATGCCCTGGTGGGGCGCCGACCTCTCGGACATCGACTTCGCCAACATCTTCTATTTCATCCGATCGACCGAGAAGATGGCGGCCAACTGGGAAGACCTGCCCGACGACATCAAGGGCACCTGGGACAAACTCGGCATCCCCGAGGCCGAGAAGAAATACCTCGGCGGTGTGAGCGCTCAGTACGAGTCCGAGGTCGTCTATCACAAGATCAAGAAGGAACTCGACGACATCGGTGTGCTCTTCACCGACATGGACTCGGCCCTGCGCGACTACCCCGATCTGGTCAAGGAGCACTTCGGCACGATCATCCCGTCCAACGACAACAAGTTCGCGGCGCTCAACACCGCCGTGTGGTCTGGCGGGTCGTTCATCTACGTGCCGCCGGGCGTCCAGGTAGACATCCCGCTGCAGGCCTACTTCCGGATCAACGCCGAGAACATGGGGCAGTTCGAGCGCACGCTGATCATCGCCGACGAGGGCAGCTACGTGCACTACGTGGAGGGGTGCTCCGCGCCGATCTACTCGAGCGACTCGCTGCACTCCGCCGTGGTCGAGATCAAGGCCATGAAGGGCGCCCGGGTTCGCTACACGACGATCCAGAACTGGTCGACAAACGTCTACAACCTGGTGACGAAGCGGGCCGCCGCCTACGAAGACGCCGTGATGGAGTGGGTCGACGGCAACATCGGTTCGAAGGTCACGATGAAGTACCCGTCGATCTACCTGCTCGGCGAGGGTGCCCGCGGCGAGATCCTGTCGGTGGCGTTCGCCGGCAAGGGCATGCATACCGACGCCGGCGGCAAGGCGATCCACGCGGCGCCGCACACGACGAGTGTGATCAACTCGAAGTCGGTCTCGAAGGACGGCGGTCGCACCGGGTACCGCGGGCTCGTGCGCGTGGAGCCCGATGCGCACCACGCGAAGTCCACGGTGCGCTGCGACGCGCTGATCCTGGACGACGAGTCGCGTTCGGACACCTACCCCTACATCGAGGTGGAGGACGAGACGGCATCGCTGGGCCACGAGGCCACGGTCTCCAAGGTCGGCGACGACCAACTCTTCTATCTGATGAGCCGCGGTCTGTCCGAGGTCGAGGCGACGGCGATGATCGTCAACGGGTTCATCGAGCCGATCACGCGCGAGCTGCCGATGGAGTACGCGGTCGAGCTGAACCGCCTGATTGAGCTGCAGATGGAGGGCTCCGTCGGATGACGACGTTCGATCGAGCAGCGCTCGAGGCGCTGCCGGTCGCACCGGGGTTCACCGGCGCGATCCGCGCTCGCGCCTTCGAGCAGTTCGAGGCGCTGCCAACGCCCTCCCAGGGGACGGAGGAGTGGCGGTACACCGACCTGTCGGCCTTCGAGCTGGACTTCGCCCCTCACATGCCCGGTCACGGCCGCGGCGTGCCCGCACACGACGACGCCGGGATCGCGGCCACGATGTTGCATCACAATTCGAGCAACGTCATGACCACCTCCGGACAAGACGTGGAGACCAAAGGGGTCGTGTTCTGCGATCTGGATGTGGCTGCCGAGAAATACCCCGAGCTCGTCGAGCCCCACCTGCACGCGTTGGTGCCGACAGATCGAACCCGGTTCACGGCGTTGCACGCCGCGTTCCGAACGGGCGGCACCTTCCTCTACGTGCCCGCCGACGTGGCGATCGAGCTGCCGTTGCAGACGCTGACCTACCTCGATGCGGAAGGCGCGGCGGTGTTCCCGCACACCCTGCTGATCGCCGAGCGCGGCGCGGAGGTCACGCTCATCGACCGGTACACGTCGCCCGACCTCGGGCGCGCGTTCTCCGACGCGGTCGTCGAGATCGTGGTGGGCGAGGGCGCGCACGTTCGGTACGCCTCGATCCAGGAGTGGGGCTCGGGTATGACCCACCTGTCCGTCCAACGGGCCCGCGTCGGCCGCGACGCTGACTTCCGTTCGCTGGCGGTCGGCTTCGGTGCGTCGCTGTCGCGGGCCGAGGCCGAGACCGTCTTGGCCGAGCCCGGCGGGTTCTCCGAGATGCTTGGTGTGTTCTTCGCCGACGGCGATCAGCACTTCGATCACCGGTCGGTGCAGGATCACGTGGCGCCCAACTGCACGAGCGACCTGCTCTATAAGGGGGCGCTGCGCGACGAGAGTCGCGCCGTGTACAGCGGCTGGGTGCACGTGCGTCCCAACGCGCAGAAGACGAGCGCGATGCAGACTTCGCGCAACATCGTGCTGTCCGAGCACGCGAAGGCCGATGCGATCCCCAACCTCGAGATCGAGGCGAACGACGTTCGCTGTGGCCATGCCGCCAGCGTGGGTCCCGTCGAGGAAGACATGTTGTTCTACCTCGAGAGCCGAGGGATCCCGCGCGACGAGGCCGAGCGGCTGGTCGTCACCGGGTTCTTCCAGGAGGTGCTGGACCGCGTCTCCCTCGAGGGAGTCCGCCACGGCGCGGAGCTGGCGATCCAGGAAGAGCTCGGGAGGTCCGCGTGAGCGAGGTCCGCGTGTGTGGCATCGCGGAGGTGCCCGTCGGTGAGGCCAGGCGGTTCGCGGTCGAGGACCAACAGGTCGCGGTCGTGAACCTCGGCGAGGGCGGGTTCCACGCGATCGACGCGGTCTGCTCGCACGAGCACTTCTTCCTGGACGAGGGCGACGTCGACGAGACGGAGGGGACGATCGAGTGCCCGAAGCACGGCTCGCTGTTCGATGTCGGATCGGGCAAGCCCCTGGGCCTGCCCGCGATCAAGCCCGTCGCCACGTATCCGGTGACGCTGAACGATGACGCTGTTTGGATCGACGTGTGAGGACGAGATGACGACCGAGAAGACGACACCAGCCACCCTTGAGGTCCGCGGACTCCATGCGACCGTGGAGGGAAAGCCGATCCTGCGCGGGATCGACCTCACGATCCGCCAGGGTGAGATCCACGCGCTGATGGGCCCCAACGGGTCGGGCAAGTCAACCCTGTCCAACGTGATCATGGGCCGGCCCGGCTACGTGGTGACCGAGGGGCAGGTCCTGCTCGACGGCGAGAACATCACGCCGCTGACCGCCGACGAACGGGCCAAGCGGGGCCTGTTCCTGGCGATGCAGTATCCGACGGAGATCCCCGGCGTGTCCGTGGTGAACTTCCTGCGGACGGCCTACCAGTCCATCAAGGCCGAGCAGATCAGCGCGCTGGCGTTCCGCAAGCACATGAAGACCCAGATGGACCGGCTCGGCATCGAGGACTCGATGGTGCAGCGCTACGTGAACCAGGGGTTCTCAGGTGGCGAGAAGAAGCGGAACGAGGTGCTGCAACTCGCCGTGCTCGAGCCCAAGATCGCGCTGTTGGACGAGACCGACTCCGGCCTCGACATCGATTCGCTGAAGCTGGTTGCCGAGATCGGTGAACGAGCTGATCGGGCCCGAGCTCGGCGTGCTGGTGATCACGCACTATCAGCGCATGCTCAACTACATCACGCCCGACTACGTCCACGTGATGATGCTCGGTCGCATCGTGCAGTCCGGCGGCCCCGAGCTGTCCCATGAGCTCGAGGCGAAGGGATATGAAGGCATCCGGCGCGAGCTCGGCCTCGAGGAGGCCGAGCTCGCCGAGGAGGCCCAGGTCAGCCGTGGGCTTCGACGCTGCATCCGTCCGGCTCGACTTCCCGATCTTGGAGCGCGCTTCAACGGGAAGCCGTTGGTCTACCTGGATTCGGCGGCGACCTCCCACAAGCCCACGGCGGTGATCGAGGCCGAGGCCGACTTCTATCGGCTGCACAACGCGAACGCCCACCGCGGCATCTACACCTTGGGCGAGGAGGCGACCGAGCTCTACGAGCAGGCGCGCTCGACGATCGCATCGTTCTTCGGCGCGAAGGACGCCGCGCGGCTGGTCTTCACGCGCGGCACGACGGAGTCGATCAACCTCGTCGCGCTCGCGTGGGGTCGCGCGCATGTGCGCGAGGGCGACACCATCGTGCTCACGGAGATGGAGCACCACTCGAACATCGTGCCCTGGCAGCTGCTGGCGAAGGCGACCGGCGCCGAGCTGCGCTACATCGGGCTCACGGACGACGGGTTCCTCGATCTGTCGAACCTGGAAGAGGTGCTGACGGAACGGACGAAGGTGCTCGCGGTCACGGCGATGTCCAACGCGCTCGGCACGATCACCCCGCTCACTCGGCTCGTGGACGCCGCACACGCGGTGGGCGCGATCGCCGTCGTGGACGCCGCGCAAGCCGCCCCGCACCTCGGCTTGGACCTCCAGGCGCTCGGCGCGGACGCGGTCGCCTTCTCGGGGCACAAGATGCTGGGCCCAACGGCCAGCGGTGGTCTGCTCGCAACCCGAGCGCTGCTCGATGACATGGAGCCGCTGTTCGGCGGCGGCGACATGATCCGCGAGGTCTTCCACGACCATTCGACCTGGAACGACGTGCCCTTCCGGTTCGAGGCCGGCACGATGCAGGTCGCGCAGCAGATCGGGCTTGCGGAGGCGGTCCGCTATCTCCAGGCCCTCGGCATGGACGAGGTGCGCGCGCATGAGCGGGCGCTCACTCGCTACGCGCTCGACCAACTCGAGGCCGCCGGCGCAACGGTGTACGGGCCCACCGACGTCGAGGACCGAGGCGGCGCGGTGAGCTTCTGGTACCGCGATGTCCATCCGCACGACCTCGCGCAGGTGCTCAACGAGGAGGGCGTCTGCGTACGTGCCGGGCATCACTGTGCGCAGCTCGTGATGCGCCGCTACGGCACGCCCGCGACGGCCCGTGCCTCGTTCTATGTCTACAACACCGCCGACGAGATCGACGCGCTGGTCGGGGCGCTCGCTAAGGCGGCCGACGTCTTCGCGTTCTAGGCTTGCGCGGCGACAATCCAGAGGGAGACCACGGTGGCGCTGGACGAGATCTACAAGGAAGTCATCCTCGATCACTACAAGAGCCCCCGGAACAAGCGGGAGCTGCCCGGCGCCGCCTATACCTGCAGCCGCAACAATCCGCTGTGCGGGGACGAGATCCGGGTGTCTGCCAACGTGGAGGGCGACCGATTGACCGAGGTCACCTTCCAGGGAGCCGGCTGCTCGATCTCGCAGAGCTCCGCCTCGATGATGACCGAAGCCGTCACGGGTCGAAGCGTCAACGAGGCCTTGGACCTGGCCACGGCGTTCCGCGGCCTGATGGCGGGCGAGGTGGAGCCTGACGAGGATCTGTTCGGCGACCTCGTGGCGCTGAAGGGCGTCGTGAAGTACCCGATCCGCATCAAGTGCGCGGTGCTGGCCTGGGACGTGCTGCAGGAAGCCATGGCCGGCGACGGCGACGCCGCGGCCACCCACGATCACTGACCGGCATGCCATAGGCTTCGCGAGTGCGTCCGCTCGTCCGCATCCTCCTCGGCTGGTGCATCCTCACTGCGGCCCTGCTGGGGCTGTCGCCGCGAGCGTCGGCCGCGACCTTCGAGTCGATCCGCTCCTACGACGTGGACATCCAGATCCAGCCCGACGGCGACCTGACGATCGTCGAGACGATCGACTACGACTTCGGCGACGAGCCGCATCACGGGATCTTCCGCGACATCCCCACGAGGGTTCGCTTCGACGACCGGTATGACCGCCTCTACCCGCTGGACGTCGACGACGTCTCCGGCTCCGCGGGCACGCCGGTCGACTTCACGGTCGAGGACGCGGGCGGCGGGCTGACGCGCATCAAGATCGGCGATCCCGACCAGACGGTCACCGGGCCGCACACCTATCGGATCGCCTACACCGTGCAAGGGGCGATGAACGCGTTCGCCACCCACGACGAGCTCTTCTGGAACGCGATCGGCGACCAGTGGCCCACGATCATCGAGCGGGCGACGGTGCACGTGGGCGCGCCGGGCACGGTCACGGCGGTCGCGTGCTACGCGGGTTCGACCGGGTCTCGGACACGCTGCGACGACGCGGCCGCTCGAGGGGAGACCGCGTCGTTCCGGCAGACACAACTGTTCCCGTACGAAGCGCTGACCGTCGTCGTCGGGGTCGAGCACGGCGCCGTCGCCGTGGCGCCGCCGATCCTCGATGAACGATGGAGCGTGGGACGGGCGTTCCGCGTCAACGACATGACCGTTGCCGGGGCCGCCGCCGTGCTGCTGCTCGGCTGCGGCGGGTTCGGCTACGTGGCCTGGACGCGCGGGCGGGATCGCCGCTACCGAGGCTCGCCGGTCGATCAGGTCATGGGCAACCCGCACGGCGAGACGCAGCGGGTGCCGATCGGCGAAGGAGATGCGGCCGCGCCCGTGGAGTTCGGACCGCCGGAGGGCATCCGGCCCGGCCAGGTCGGCACGCTCGTCGACGAGCGAGCCAATACCCTGGACGTGAGCGCGACGATCGTCGACCTCGCCGTCCGGGGCTACCTGGTCATCCAGGAGATCCCCAAGGAAGGGTTGTTCGGCAAGCCAGACTGGCGGTTGATGCGGCTAGAGGCGCCCGTCGATGCGTTGCTGCCGTACGAACGGCTGCTGCTCGACGGGCTCTTTCACGACGGCGGGGATGTGACGCTGTCTTCGTTGCGCACGACGTTCGCCGAGCGGTTGCATTCGGTCGAGGACAGCCTCTACAGCAACGCCAAGGAACAGGGGTGGTACACGGCGCGGCCCGACAAGATGCGTGGGCGATGGATCCTGGGCGGCCTGGGGCTGTTGGTGCTCGCGATCGCGGTCGCGGTCGTCCTCGCGATGTTCACCGGTCTGGGGCTGGTCGGCCTCGCCCTCGTGCTCGTCGGATGTGTCTTCCTGTTCGGATCGGGGCGGATGCCGGCGCGAACGGCCAAGGGCACCGCGATGCTGCGTCGCGTACGAGGATTCCGCCAGGTGATCGAGACGGCCGACCGCTATTTCGCGCGCTGGGCCGAGCAGGAGAACGTCTTTCCGACCATGCTGCCCTACGCGATCGTGTTCGGGCTCACGGACAAATGGGCGGCCGCGTTCGCGTCGCTCGCACAGGACCCGACGACGACACCGGCGATGGCGTGGTACGTCCCGCACGCGGCCAACTCGCTCGGCTCGTTCGCGGAGTCGATCGACGGGTTCACGGTGGCCACCAGCGGCACGATCGCCGCCACGCCGGCGGGCTCGGGCTCCAGCGGGTTCGGTGGAGGCGGGTTCTCGGGCGGCGGAGGCGGCGGCGGGGGCGGCGGTTCGTGGTAGCCGAGGCCCCGGCCCGTAGCATGGGCGCGTGCAGATCGTGGTTTCCGAGGACGCCCGGGATTTCCAGCGCCGCAACTGGTCGGCGCTCGTTCAGGAGGACCCCGCGGGAACCTTCTTCCATCAACCCGCATACCTGAAGCTCTACTGGGAAGAGTTTGGGGAGTCGGCCGACCATCTCCTCTTCGTCTTCGGGGAGGACGACGACGGGAACCAGGTGGCGGCGGCGTGCTTCGAGCGCAGCGGCGACGTCCTGCGGTTCTTGGGAGGCACGGAGGTCACCGACTATCTCGGGCCCGTGGCGCTGCCGGACGCCAAGGCGACGTTCGCCGACGAACTCTGGGACGTCCTGTTGGAACGCGCCGACTGGACCACGGCCGACCTGTGGGGGTTGGCCGAGGACACCGGCTGGTACGACCTGTTGTCCGAGGCCGCGGCAGCCCGCGCCCTCACGGTGGAGGAGGCGCCCGACCACGACGGGGTCGCCCCGTTCCTGAGCCTGCCGCCGACGTGGGACGGCTATCTCGAGGCGCTGCCGGCCAAGGCGCGCCATGAGATCAGGCGCAAGGCGAAGAAGCTCGAGACCGAGGCGGGCCCGGTCCGGATCGTCACGGCTGGGACGGAGGACCTCGTGCCGCTCCTCGATCGCTTCGTCGAGTTGCACCGCATGAGCGAGGGCCCCAAGGGTGTCTTCATGGTGCCCGGCATGGAGATCTTCTTCCGGCGGCTGGGGGAGGCGTTCCTGTCGGCAGGGGCGTTTCGGTTGAACTTCATCGAAGTGGGCGGCCAGCTGGCGGCGGGGACGATCGGCTTCCGGTGGGCCGAGCGGTTCTACCTGTACAACTCGGCGTTCGACCGATCATGGGGATCGCTCGCGCCCGGCATGGTGCTGGTCGGGGAAGACATCCGCCTGGCGATCGAGGATGGCGCGATTGGCTTCGACATGTTGAAGGGCGACTACGACTACAAGTACCGGTTCGGTGCGGTCGGCCGGCGCGTCCGACGTCTCGTCGTGACGCGTGGGGGTCAGGGGTAGGCGCGGATCGTGCGGAGCGCGAGCTCGGCGAGCGCGGTGTCGCCGCCTGTGACGAGCACGCCGGAGGCCAACACGTCGTCGACCGACAGCCGTCGACCGGCAACCAGCGCGAGCTGGGGCGCGCGCCCGCCGATCACGGCGTCGGGCTCACTCGAGGCGGCGGGGACCTCGCCGCGACCGAGACCCCAATGCCAGACGCCCGCACCGGCGCCGGTGACGTCGATCTTGATCGAGCTGACCGGAGAGGTCATACCCTGCCTGGGCGAGGGCCCACGGCAGCATGCGAACGCCGAGGTCGATCGTGAGGTACACGGGCCAGTGTTGCCAGTTGATCTGCCAGCCCTCCGCGACGCCGTTGGTCGCGCGCATGTCCTCGCCGTGCAGGAACCATTCGACGACCCGCGACTGGACCAGATAGGTCGGCGCGATGTCGCCGGCGAGCCAGGGGTAGCGGTTGTCGCGCCACTCCACATCGTCCAACCGCGTCGCGTGCTCCAACAGGGATTCGGCGGCGGTGCCCCACGTCTCGATGAGCGTGCGGGTCGGCGTTTCGGAACGCCGGTTCACCGTCCAGGCGTTCCATGCGTCGGTCGAGAACGGTTCGGACCCGAGCTCGCTGCGGAACAGGTCGAGTTCCTCCGCGGGAAGCCCGGCGAGCAGTTGGGCGGCCGCCGTGTCGCCCGCGCCGAGGTGCGCGACGACATCGCGGTTCCACCAGCCGGCGGCTGCGCTCGGCTTGTCCCAACTGGTCGGGTCGGCGTACTGGATCATGCGGCCGAGACGTTGGCGCTCGGCGTGGGCGATCCCCACCAACTCTTCGCGGCTCATCGTCACGTGGCTCGGGCCTTCCCGGTCGGTTCGGGCGGGATTGTACAGTCGCGGCCATGCGCGTCTTGGTTGCGCCCGACAAGTTCCGCGGCACGCTCGACGGCCCGGCAAGCCGCCGTGGCGATCGAGTCGGGCTGGCGCCGCGAGCGGCCCGAGGATCAGGTCGATCTACTCCCGCTCGCCGACGGAGGAGAGGGGACGCTGGACGCGCTCGTCCCCCCGGAGGCAGGCAGGCGCCTCCGGCGAACCGTCACCGGTCCGCTCGGGGGCCAGGTGGAGGCGGAGGCGGGCATCCGCGACGGCGTCGGGGTCGTCGAGATGGCGCGGGCCTCGGGCGTCGGGTTGTTGTCCGCCGAGCACCGCGACGCCCTCCACGCCACGACGCGCGGCACGGGGGAGCTGATGGCCGCCGTCCTCGGGGAGGGAGTGTCCAGTCTGCTCGTGTGTCTCGGGGGATCCGCGAGCACCGACGGCGGTGTCGGCATGGCGACGGCACTCGGTGGGCGCTTCCTGGACGGGCGGCGACGGCCGATCCCCGACGGCGGTGAGGGACTCCTGCAGCTGGCGTCGATCGATGTGCGCCCCGTTCTGGACGCGGTCCGGTCGGTGGAGGTCGTGGCGGTCACCGACGTGGACAACCCGCTCTGTGGTCCTTCGGGGGCGAGCGCGGTGTTCGGGCCCCAGAAGGGCGCCGGACCCGACGAGGTGGTGCTGTTGGATCGGGCGCTCGGACATCTGGCCGCCGTGGCCGCCCAGGACCTCGGGGTCGATCGATCCCGCGACGCCGGCGCGGGCGCCGCCGGGGGACTGGGGTTCGGATTGCTGGCCTTCGCCGGTGCCCGCCTCCGTCCGGGCGCCCAGGTCGTGATGGAGGCGGTCGGCTTTCTCGGGCGGCTCGTCCCGGCCGACCTCGTCATCACCGGAGAGGGATCGTTGGACGAACAGTCATTGCGGGGCAAGGTGCCTGCAGGAGTGCTCGGAGCGGCTCGCTCCTCGGGCACCCGCGTAGCGATCCTGTGCGGCTCCTCGTCCGTTCAGCCGGAGGGCGCGATCGTACGGTCGCTCGTGGACCGGGTCGGGCCTGGGGCGGCCATGACGGACGCTCGCCGATCGCTGGAACTGCTCGCCCAGGAACTCGCGCTCGAGCTCGGTCGGGCGCAGCCCGTCTCGAGCGAAACCTGACCTCCCGGGTAGGGTTTCGAGGCCGCGGCCGCTACACTGGCGGGGACCGCACCGCGAGCCACGGAGGAACGATGCTGACGATCACCGAAACCGCCGCCACCAAGGTGAAGGAACTGCTCGCCGAGGAGGGCCGCGACGACATCGCGCTTCGGGTCGCCGTCTCGCCGGGCGGCTGTTCCGGGCTCCGCTACGCCATGTACCTCGACGATCAGTCGACGGACAAGGACGCGATCGAGGAGCAGCACGGGGTTCGCATCGTCATCGACAAGATGTCGGTGCCCTATCTGTCGGCGGCAACCGTTGATTTCGTCGACTCCCTCGAGCAGACGGGCTTCACGATCGACAACCCCGCCGCCCAAGGCGGCTGCGCCTGCGGCAACTCGTTCCACTAGCCCGCCTTCTGCGCTCGCGGGCGTAGGTTCCTTCCTATCGAGAGGAAAGGAGCCGCCCGTGGCCCGATCGACGCCCACTGTCCCGGAGCATCCCGCGCTCGCGCAGCACACGCTCGAGCGGTCGCGGAGCGCGCAGAACCGGATCGCCGACGCGGTGACGCTGTTCGCGGGGTCGATGATCTTCGTCTACATCCACGTCGTCTGGTTCGGCGCCTGGATCGGCTTCGGCGTCGAACGCTATCCCTTCGGTCTCCTCACGATGATCGTGTCGCTGGAGGCCATCTTCCTGTCGACCTTCGTGATGATCAGTCAGAACCGGGCCGACGAGCGCAGGCAGGTGCTGGCCGACAACCAATGGAAGATCGTGCAGTTCGAGGAGTCGCAGAACGAGCAGTTGATCGAGCTGTCCCGCCAGATCCTCGAGCTCACGAAGGCGATCCATCACGCGACGGGCGCGCCGCCGCCTTCTCGCTAGCACGTCGTCGAACGAGTGCCCACCATCCGAATCTCTGTTCCTGTGTCCACCTCGGCGTGTCGCACGATGCCGCCGATCTCGAACACCACCGGCTCGACGTACCAAGACTCGGATCCTCCGTGCCCATCGATGCAGATGTCGGTTGGCACCTCGACGCGCATCTCGATGCCGGCCTCGGCTCCGGGTGCAAGCGTGAACGGTTCGAATGGCGCGAAGCCGCGCGACGGGCTACCGCCCAGGTAGAGATCGGGATCTGCCGCGATGACGCGCCGTGAGATACCGGCCGTTCCGTCCGTACCGACATCGGTGATCGTGACAGGGATGGGGCCGTCATTGCGAACGGAGAACCGATATTGAAACCGCATGCCCGGTCGTGCGTCGATCGTCTGCACAGAGCCGGTGATGCCCATGGCGCTCACGTCGTGCACATGGACGCGAAGAGCCGGATCGTTGACGGCGAAGCCAGCGCTCCCGCGGGACAGCGGCTCGACGTTGACCACCCACACGGCCGCGAGGCCGATCAGCGTGACGGCCAGGAGTGCCGCGACGACCGCCAGGCGACGCGGCCAGCGTCTCGGTGCGTCCGCGATCGACCGGGGCATCACGGGCGTCTGGGGAGGACGGGTCCGCACGACCATGCCGCGACCCTAGCCCTGCGTCGGCGCAGACGCCAATCCTAGTCGGGGTCGTAGGCGAGGTTCGGCCGGAGCCAGCGCTCGGCTTCCTTGGCGCTCTCGCCCAAACGACGCGCGTAGTCCTCGAGTTGGTCCTTGCCGATCAGGCCGACGTTGAAGTAGCGCGCCTGCGGATGCTGGAAGTACAGCCCGCTGACGCTCGCGGCCGGCGTCATCGCGAAGTGCTCGGTGAGATCCATCCCGAGTTCGCGCGCCTCGAGCAGATCGAAGAGACGCCGTTTCAAGGCGTGGTCGGGGCAGGCCGGGTAGCCGATCGCCGGACGGATCCCGCGATACCCCTCGCCGATCAGCTCCTCGGCGGACAGCGACTCGTCGGGCGCATACCAGGAGCGTCGCACCTCGCGGTGCATCCACTCGGCGCCGGCCTCCGCCAACCGATCGGCGATCGCCTTGACCATGATCGCGCGATAGTCGTCGTGCTCGGCCTCATACCGCTTGACGAGGTCCTCGGCGCCGAGCCCGGCCGTGATCGCGAACGCGCCGATGTGGTCGGGGAGCCCAGTCTCGGCGGGCGCCACGAAATCCGCGAGCGATCGGTTCGGCTCCTCGGCCCGATCGGTCTGTTGCCGGAGCATGGGCAGCGTGATGCCGTTGCCCAGCACGATGTCGTCGCCTTCGCTCACCGCCGGCCACAAACCGTAGGCGCCGCGGATCTGCAGCGAGCCGTCCGCCTCGATCTCGGCGAGGAGGTCTTGGCAATCCGCGAAGAGCTCACGGGCCTGCTCTCCGTAGACAGCGTGCTCCAAGATCTGAGGATAGGAGCCCTTCAGCTCCCACGCGGTGAAGAAGAAGGTCCAGTCGATCACCTCGCGAAGCTCGGCGATAGTCGGCTCGACGACCTGGATGCCCACGAACGGAGCGGGCGCGACGTCCTCGACCCGCCACTCGATGGGCGTGCGGCGCTCCAGCGCGATCCGGATCGGCAGCAGTGGCGTGCGCTGACGCTCCTCGTGCTGCGCGCGCAGCCGTGTCTGGAGGGTCCGGTTGTCGGCGTCGAAGCTGGGCTTGCGCTCGGGGTCGAGCAGCGCCGATGCGACGCCCACCACACGGGATGCGTCCACGACGTGCACGACCGGCTGATCGTACGCGGGTGCGATACGTACCGACGTGTGCTGGCGCGAGGTCGTGGCGCCCCCGACCAGTAATGGCGTGTCGAGCCCGCGGCGCTGCATCTCCTTTGCGACGACGACCATCTCGTCCAGGGACGGCGTGATCAGGCCCGAGCAGCCGATCAGATCGGCCCCCGCCTCCGCGGCCGTGTCCAGCAGTCGGTCGGCCGGCACCATCACGCCCAGATCGATCACCTTGTAGTTGTTGCAGCCGAGCACGACGCCCACGATGTTCTTCCCGATGTCGTGGACGTCGCCCTTGACGGTGCACAGCACGACGGTCCCCTGGACCGCGCCGCCTTCCTTCTCCTCTTCCATGAAGGGCTCGAGGTGCGCCACCGCCTTCTTCATGGCGCGGGCGCTCTTCACGACCTGCGGCAGGAACATCTTGCCCGCGCCGAACAGGTCGCCCACTACCTGCATGCCGGCCATGAGCGGACCCTCGATGACGTCGAGCGGCCGCGCGCCACCAAACGGGCTTCTTCAGTGTCCTCGACGATCCAGCGGTCGATGCCGTGGACGAGCGCGTGCGACAGGCGGTCGTCGACGGACGCGTCGCGCCAGGTGAGATCCTCCTCGCGCGTGTGCGCGCCCTCATCCTTGAGCGCATCCGCGAACTGCACCAAGCGCTCCGTCGCGTCGTCGCGACGGTTGAAGATCACGTCCTCGACGTGCTCGAGGAGGTCCTTGGGGATGTCCTCGTACACGTCGAGCTGGCCGGCGTTGACGATCGCCATGTCGAGCCCGGCCGAGATGGCGTGGTACAGGAACACCGAATGCATCGCCCGGCGTACGGTCTCGTTGCCACGGAACGAGAAGCTCAGGTTCGACACACCCCCGGAGACCTTCGCGCCTGGACACCGGCGCTTGATCTCGCGCGTCGACTCGATGAACGCCTTCGCGTACTCGTTGTGCTCCTCGATCCCGGTGGCCACCGCAAGGATGTTCGGGTCGACGATCACGTCCTCCGGCTCGAACCCCGCCCGGTCGACCAGCAGCCGGAACGAGCGTTCCGCGATCGCCACCTTGCGCTCGACGGTGTCAGCCTGACCGGTCTCGTCGAAGCACATGACGACCGCGCCGCCCCGAAGTGTCTGATCGTCTGCGCCTTCGCGAGGAAGTCGTCCTCGCCTTCCTTCAAGCTGATCGAGTTCACGACCGCCTTGCCCTGAACGCAACGCAGGCCGGCCTGCAAGATCGACCATTTCGAGGAGTCGATCATGATCGGCACCTTGGCGATCTCCGGTTCGGTGGCGACCAGGTTCAGGAACGTGGTCATCGCCGCCTCACCGTCGATCAGGTCGGCGTCCATGTTCACGTCGACGAGGTTGGCGCCGTTGGCGACCTGCTGCCGCGCGACGTCTACCGCCGCCTGGAAGTCCCCGGACTCGATCAGCCGGGCGAACACCTTGGACCCGGTGATGTTGGTGCGTTCGCCGACCATCACGAACCCGGTCTCGGGGGTGATGCGGAAGGGCTCCAGCCCCGAGAAGGTCGTCACGGACTCGTGCGCCGGTATCGCCCGGGGGCTCACGCCACGGACCGCCTCGGCGATCTGGCGGATGTGCTCGGGCGTCGTGCCGCAACACCCCCCGACGACGTTCACCAGGCCCGCCCCGGCGAACTCACCCAGGAGGCCGCTCGTGATCTCCGGGGTCTCGTCGAACCCACCGAAGGCGTTCGGCAGACCGGCGTTCGGGTAGCTCGCGACCGGGACGGACGCCACACGGGCCAGCGCCTCCACCGACGGTCGCATCTCCCGAGCGCCGAGCGAGCAGTTGACGCCGACGATGACGGGATCGGCGTGCTCCACGGATGTCCAGAACGCCTCCACCGTCTGCCCGGACAGGGTGCGCCCGCTCCGGTCGACGATCGTGACCGAGATCCAACGTGGCAGGTCGGGGGCGACGTCCATCGCGGCGGCGATCGCGGCCTTGGCGTTCAACGTGTCGAAGATCGTCTCGACCAACAGGAGGTCGACCCCCCCGTCCCGCAACGCCTCGATCTGCTCGGCGTATGCCTCGTAGACCTGCTGGAACGACACCGGCCGGAACGCCGGGTCCTCCACCTTGGGGGATAGCGACAGGGTGACGTTGAGCGGCCCGATCGAGCCCGCGACGAGCCCGCTGGCGGCCGCGGCGGCCTCGGTGGCAAGGCGCGCGCCCTCGAGGTTCATGTCCCGGACGGCGCCCTGCAGTCCGTAATCGGCCTGCCCGATCGAGGTGGCCGTGAACGTGTTGGTGGTCGTGATGTCCGCCCCGGCCTCGAAGTAGGCGTCGTGGATCGAGCGCACGATATCGGGCCGGGTCAGGTTGAGCAGGTCGGGGTCGCCCTTGACGTCGCGGTCGTGGTCGGAGAAGCGTTCCCCGCGGAAGTCGGCCTCGGTGAGCCCGGAGCCCTGCAGCAGGACCCCCCAGGCCCCGTCGAGCACGACGATGCGCTCCGAAAGGAGCGTCTCCAGGCGGCTGCGGGCATCGGCGGACATGGCTCATCGAGACTACCCGAGGGGTGCGCGGATGCGTCCGAACGGGCTGTGCTGGTGCGCTCCTTCGAGGGTCGGGGTAGGCTTGCGCCGATGAGTCAGGGGGCCGCCGACATGCTCCGGGGCGGCGCCGTTCGCGGCACGGGCCGACAGCCCGAGCAGACGCCACGGCGCACGGTCCGGGAGAACGCCGCGACGCTCGGCTCGGTGCCCTTGTTCATGGGCTTCTCGAAGAAACACCTCAAACGGCTGGCGTCCGAGGCCGACGAGCTCACCTTCGACAAGCGGGACGTCATCGTCGAGGAGGGGATGCTGGGCGAAACCCTCTTCGTCGTCCTGTCGGGGAAGGGCAAGGTGTCCCGCACCGGCAGGAAGGTGGGCGAGGTACTGCCGGGAGACTTTTTCGGGGAGCTGTCCGCGCTCGATGGCGGTCCCCGCACGGCGACGATCACGGCCGAGACCCCGATGCGCGTGCTGCGACTGTTCCGCCACACGCTGGTGGCGTTGCTCCACGATGAGCCCCGGTTGACGCTGAAGCTGCTCGACGGGATCGTACGGCGGATCCGCGAGGTGCAGCGCCGGGACGGGCGCTAGACGGCCAGCAGTTCCTCCACCTCGCCCAGCGTCGCCGCGTCGAGTGCGAGGTCGCCGGCGTCCGCGTTCTGCCGCATGTGCTCTCCACTGCGGCTGCCGGCGATCGCCGCGGTGACGCCGGGCTGGGCGACGTTCCAGGCCAGGGCGAGCTGGCCCATCGTGATGCCGAGCCGCTCGGCGATCGGTCGGAGGCCATCGACGACCCGAAAGACCGCGTCCAGTCGCGTCGGCGACGTCCAATCGCCCTCCCCACTGCGCCAGTCGTCGATCGATTCGGCGCTCGCCCGCGTATAGCGACCGGTGAGGAACCCCACGCCCAGCGGGGAGTACGACACGACGCCGATGCCTTGCTCGCCGCACCAACCGATCAGGTCGCGGTCCTCGAGCGCCAGCATCGAGAACTCCTGTTGCAGGGAATCGACGTGTCGAGCACTTCGTAGATGCCGGTGTCGCCCTTGATCAGACAGCGCAGGACCGGGCGCCGAGCGCGGGTCCGGCCCGTGCAGCGCCGGATCGAACGCGACCACCGCAGCCGCGGCCCCGCCGAGCGTCACCGTAAGCGAAAGCGCGGGCTTCCCCGTAACCGTCGTCGGTGAGCAGGCTCGCCTGAACGCTGTCGGCCGCCAGCCAACCCTTGGCGCCCGTCAGCGTCACGTCGAGCGCATACCCGATGCTCTGGTCAATCACCGGCGTCGCCACGACGGCGCGCGAGATGAGCGAGCAGGGTGATGGTGCGTTACCCTCGGCCAGACTGAGGATCGGTGCCGCCACCGCGAAGTCCCAGAGGCGCTTCGGTCATGAAGCGCTGGTCGCATCGAGGTCGAGTTGTCCGCGGCCGAACGGTGTACTTGCTGGGTCCTTCGAGGTCGGTAAAAGCCGTCGGCCACGAAGAAGCGCCGGTTCCGGCGGCGATCCCGTTCCATCACCAGGCGCTGGATGCCGCTCACCGTGGCCGCCGAGACGACCAGCTCGTTTTGCGTCGCGTAGGCTCAGCGGACGCCCCTTGTCGTCCTTGCCGGCATCCAGCAGGGGTGCCCGCCGAAAGAGTGTCGGGGCGGCATTCCTCGCCAGCTCAAACACGACATGGACATCGTCGGGCGAGGCCGCGCGAGGTGCAGGCCCAGCTCGGTCCCGTAGTAGTAGCGCAGGTGCCGTTCGGTGAGTTGATTGAGATCGCCCTGCAGGTTCTGGAACAGTTTCAGGAAGGCGAGGAACAGCACCAGGTGCGGCGGCCAGTCCGCGCGCGCCTCCAGAACGGCTTCGAGCTGCGGCGTCGGGCAGCACCTGATTGTGGCGCGGATCCAGGAGCAGCTCCACGAACGCACGCCAGTCGCCGGTCGACTGGCCGCTCAGATCGTAGAAACGGATCTCGGCCGCCACGCTCCGCGCGTACTCGACCAGGTCGGAGAACGACCGCTCGTCGGGCACGATGTAATCGGCCTCCAGCGCGGGCAGCAGGCGCTGCAGCTGGTTGGTCCCGTCCGACCGCAGCAGATTCCCGTACCGGCGAAAGCGGTCGGTGGTCATGCGTTGGTCGCCTCGTCACGTAGAACGGGTACACGAGATTGGTCCGCGTGTTCGTCGTCTCGAATCGTGTAGTCGATCTTGATCAGAACCAGGCCCTCCTGGTCGGGCTCGGTCTCGAAGTTGACGCTGTTGAGCATGATCCGCGGCTCGAAGAACAGAATCGCCGTCTCGATCTCCCGCGCGAGATACGCGGCAAACGAGGTGGACAGCGGCTCAAACATCAGCGATCGCGCTTCCAGCCGAACGTCGGATTGAGCACGCGCTCGCCGACGTGCGTGGACAGCAGGATCTCGAGGCTCTGATGGATGTCCTCTTCCGCCTCCGCGACGGTGACTGCCCGGCCCTGGTTGCCGAACGTCACCGGAAAGCCCCATCCCCTGCCGAGAAACTGCTGGTCGTCCGCCACGTCAGCCTCCGATCATCACAGTGAAGCAGCCGACGACGATGCTGCCGCCGTGCGCCGTCTGGTCGCCGAGCCGGGCCGCCGGCATGCCGCCGATCGTCACCGTGCCGCTGCCCGGCGGCCACGCGTGTCGGGCGGTCCGGTGCACGTGAGCATGTCTCCCACGCGCAGCGCCGGCATGCCGCCAATCAAGACGGTCGGTTCGCCCGGCGGCAGCGCCGGTCCGCCGACGTGCGGCACGAGGCCCGTGACCATGGGGCACACATGCATGTCGGCGGCTCGCGCTGCTGGAGGCATGGCATCGTCTCCGTCAATTGATCATGACCATCGAGCCCTTCACGGTCAGCTGGCCGCTGCTCGAGATCTCCGCCTTGCTGCTCCCCTTGATCGTCGCGCCGCTGGTCGCCTTGATTTCCGCGTTCATCGCCTCGGCCTTAGATCCGACTTCGCCTTGATCGTCACCGCCTTCTTGCCGCTTGCCAGCGCGATGCCGTCCCTGTTCAACACGATCGAGTTGCCGTTCTGATCCTCGAGCTTGATGCCGCCATCGTCGTCGCTCAGCGTCAGGCGGTTGCCGCCGGGCGTCTCCAGGATCGCGACCTTCTTCTTGTCGTCGAACCGCAAGGCCACCTTGCTGCGCGAGACTAGACCCTTCTCGTCGTTGTCGTCGGTCGGCGTGATCGGCGGCGCCTTCGCGCTGCTGTGCAGCATGCCGAGCACGACCGGCTGCGCCGGGTCGGCATGGAAGAACCCTAGCACGACTTCGTCGTCCTTCTCGGGGCGGAAGACGGTGCCGCGCTGGTCGCCCGCGTCGAGCGTGGCGACGCGCGCCCAAACGCCCTGTTCGTCCATGCCGCGAGCGGGACCTTGACGCGGATGCGGTGCTCGTTGTCGGGATCGCCGGTCAGCTCCGTCACGATGCCGACCTGCAGTCCATGAACCGCCGGCGCGCCAGTCCCGCCGCCGGCAGATGGCTGATCGCGACGCGTTCGGCGTGCGTCTCGCGCGGCAGCCCGAACTCGGCGTCCGTCGTCCAGTTGCCGCCGCTGAACTCGTGGCGCACGCCGGTGACGTAGACCGCGCCGTTGAACCGGTCGCTTAGCCGGGAGAGCGACAGCAAGGAGCCCGGTTCACTGGCGTCACGCCGAAAGCCGCACCCGTCCGTGCGACGCCGCGAGACGGGCGCGCAACATCGAGCCGTCGGCCAGCGACTGCAGTTCGACCCATTCGGGCGCGCCGCCGTGCCATAGGAGATCCTCTTTGCGCCCCGCGGCGCCGCTCAGTTCGCCGCGCTGAGGTTGCC
>CAWCDA010000044.1:0-60868 GCA_963794065.1 uncultured Actinomycetes bacterium
CTGTTCATGGTGTCACCTTCACGATCATCAACAGCGAGCTCGGCATTCCGGTCCGCTCAATGCGCGAGATCAAGGCATTCCGCATCGAAGCAACAGCAACAGCAGCGTGGCCAGGTGCACCAGTTCAGACGCGTTGGGGTGCTCGAGCGGTGACGCAGCCGACCACGGCGTCGAGACCGCCGCGCAGATCGAGGCGCTGCGCAACCGCGACCAGATAGCAGAAGGACAAGGCCTGATGGACGGTGGTCGGTTCCGCGATGGTCGTCGTCGCCATCGTGATGCTCCACATTCCATCATTCGCGCAAAATCCCGGGCCCTCGCCATCCGGCCGACTTCAACGACGGCCAGGGCCAGGCGGAGAACCGGCAACTGCGCGACGAAGTGTCCGAGCTCGAGCAGATCAAGGTACTCAAGCGGATCGCCGTCGACGGAACAGCCTCTCCAAGGAAATCGAGTCGCTCCGCGAAACCATCGGAGCTGCAGGCCACGCCATCGCCTCCTCCGGCTTTGTCCGACATCCTCAATCAGCTGGTCAACACGGAAGACCGCTATGGCCTGCTGATCGACCTCGGGCACGTCGAACCATGCCCGACGCGCTCAACCAACGCGACCGGGTCCGCGGCTGCTCGGCCTGCAACTGGTCTATCCGACCTGACCGACGGCCGCTCGCTTCCTTCGCCGACAGCAATACCGCAATCACCAGAAACCCTCGCACTCGTCCTCCTGCGCAGATCCAAAAGGCCACCGCGGAAGTCGCGAAAATCGACATCACCAACATCACGCCGTTCGAGCTGCAAAAGCATTAAAGCCTGACCGAACGCAGAAGTGCCCAACATGATCGCCCTGGTGAGGCAGACGGCCGAGCACTACGCCGCCGCGGCTTCATCTTTACTACCACTTCCGCTCGATAACGCTCCTCGACAGATCTCCAGCAGTTGCCCGTCCATGCACAGCATCACTACATCGCGATCATCTTCCATCATCCGCGTCCGGCTGGAATGGCTACGCTCGACCGAGCTGCTGCCACGAACCTACGTCAATCCGGTTCTCGACGCGGATTTTCCCGACCCGGCGGTGATCCTCGCGCCCGACGGCTTTTATTACGCTTACGCGACCCAGACGCTGCGCGACGGCAATGGATCAACATCCAGGTCGCGCGCTCGGCCGACCTGGTCCACTGGGAGCATCTCGGCGATGCGCTTCCCGAAAAGCCGGCTGGGCGCGGGAAACGCAGGACTTCTGGGCGCCGAGCGTGATCTAGGACGGTCGACCTACTTCATGTATTATTCGGCGACGCCGGACGTCTGCCACGATCCCGAGCGCGGCCATGCCTGGCCGTCGCGACGTCGCGTTCGCCCGCCGGGCCCGTTCGTCGACATGGGCATGCCGCTGCTGCTCGGCGTGGGGTTCGAATATATCGACCCGATGGCGTACGACGATCCCGCGACGCGGCAAGCACCTGCTCTACTGGGGATCCGGCTTTCAGCCGATCAAGGTCCAGGAGCTGCGCGCGGACCGGATGTCGTTCGCTGCCGGACAGCGACGCCGATCGACCTCATCTGGCCGAACCGGCGAGGGCGCGTTCCCGCGGCTCGTCGAGGCGGCGTGGGTGATCCGCCACGACGATTTCTATTATCTCTTCTATTCGGGCGACAATTGCTGCGGGCCGGACGCCGAATATGGCGTGATGGTCGCCCGCTCGCGCGAGCGCGACAGGGCCGTTCGAGACGCTCGAGGAGGCACGCGGCGTGCCGCACAGCCTGATGCTGTTCAAGAGCGAGCGCTGGCTCGCGCCGGGGCACAATTCGCATCGTCACGGACAAGGCCGGGCAGGTGTGGATCGTCTATCACGCGATCGACGTGAACAGCCCGCGCCAGCGGCAGGAAGACGAGATCAACAGCCGCCGGATCCTGCTGATCGACCGCATCGAATGGCGCGACGGCTGGCCGTTCGTCGGGACGCCGTCGGACGAGCCGCAGGCGGCGCCGGTCGTCTAGCCGCGTGCGGCCCTGCTGACCTTTTCGCCGCCATCGCGCGAACAGCGCACGTTGGACTTCGAACTCCTCGAGCAGCGCGCTCATCGACGTGCCGGCTGCCGTCCGCCAGGACCGTCGACAAGAGCCCGGTTTCGGCGTGGCGTGAATTGTCCCAGCCGGGATAAGCGGTGATCGGATACCAGCAGATCCCGCGGATGTCGGCGCCGCGGCTCATCGCGTCGCGCACCTCATTGCAGACATAGTGCAGCCACGACGGCTTGCGCTGATCCTTCGGCGCCGGTCTCGGAAAGGAAGATCGGCTTTCCGTAGCGCTCGGCCATTTCAACGAGCATGTCGGCGAGCGGCCGATATTCGTGGTGGCCCATCGGAATGGTCGGGCCTTCGTAATACCATTGGTTATGCGGGTAAAAGTTCCAGGCCGATCACGTCGACCAGCGACGGATCGCCGCCGAGCTCCGGCTCGGCCATGCCCATGATCCAGTCATAGGCTTCGAACATGCCCTGAAGGTTCTGCTTGGCGCGCGCGAACCGTCTGGCGGCGGCGGTCGTGCGGGGCGATATGGATCAGCGGCTCGGCCCAGACGATCGTGGCCTCGGGCCAGCGCTGCTTGATCGCGCGTGCCGCGCGTGATCGCGGTCTGCACCAGCTGACGCTTGAACCAGCCGCGCTCGTCCGGGCCGACGCGGCGGGAAATAGCCGTCGTCCACCGCCCAGGACAGGAAGTTGATCTCGTTGAGCGGGCAGACGAGCGGCGCGCGGCCGCTGACCGACTGCTGCACCTCGAGCGCAGCCAGCGCGAAATCGGTGAATCGCTCGGGGAAGTCCGTCGCCGGCCTGGTCGATGCAATCGGGCGAGCCGTAATGGAACAGATCCCAGATCACCTGAAGCCCGACCTCCTCCGCCGCTTCGAGCGCGGGAAGCCAGCTCGACCAGTCGTATTTGCCCGGCGATTTCTCGATCAGATGCCAGCGCAACCCGTCGCGGATCGTTCCGAAGCCGAGATGCTTGCACAGGCGATAGTCGCGCAGCACATGCTGTCGTGGCCCGTCGCGCGAATGAGGTCGAGGCGAACGCCGTCGCGCCGCCGATGCGACGAGCATTCGAAGCCGGCCTGAAGAAGCTATCGAAGTTCGTTGGCATGATTGTCTTCCCGCACGTCGTTTAATGCGCGAGTTCGAAAATGGAGCCGTGGAAGCTTCGATCGGCCGCCTTGCCTTCTTTGCGTTCTTCGGCTTTCCTCGAGGACGTCATAGGCTGCCTGAACCTGCTTGAAGCGCTTGGCCGGCTTCGTCGTCGCCGGATTGGCGTCGGGGTGCGCTTCCTTCACCAGCCGGCGGTGCGCGGCCTTGATCGCGGCGAATTCGGCGTCGCTATGGAGCTCGAGCGCGTCGAGCGCGCGCATCTCGTCGCGGCTTCGGCTGCCGTCGCCCGGAGCCGCCCATTTCCACTGCGCGGGCTGGCGAAATACCGCATTGCCGGCTCCTCCCTGGGCCGCGCGCCGGGCAGCTTCCTCCGGGCTGAGACCGGCAAATAATTCGAGTTCTTGTTGTATTCGGCCGCATGGGCCTCGCAGAAATACCCGCGTTCGGGGCTGTTCGGTGCCTTGGGCGCGGGCCGGCGCCAGTAAGCATTGCCGTCCTCGCGGTCGCGCCAGCGAGTTTCGCAGCCCAAAACCCCTTGTCGCCATAGGACCGCCAACGCGGAAATGGCCAATCGTCCGATATCTTCTGCTTCGCCATGCGTGTCCTCTTATCCGTCATTGCGAGGAGCATAGCGACGAAGCAACCCAGTTGAACGCGTCTGGATTGCTTCGCTACGTTCGCAATAACGAAACCGATCGCCAGAGGGCCTGTAAGCGGGTTCTGTCCATCGCGCGTTCGGCGTAACTGGGCAACCAGTCCTCTAGGCCCCCGCTTGCATCAAGGCTCAAGCAACCAACCCGGGCGGCGAGCCGGAACCAGGCCCATGCTGCCGCCCCTATTCGGATTTGCGCCCGGTGGGGTACCTTGCCGGCCCTGTTGCCCGGACCGCGATGCGCTCTTGCCGCACCCTTTCGACCTTGCCGGTCCGAAGCCCGGGCGGTATCCTTCTGTGGCACTGTCCCTGATGACGCCTTCCACAAGTTAGTCGGCGTCACCGCCGGGGCGTTCTCCCGGCACCGTAAGTTCCGTGGAGCCCGGACTTTCCTTCGTGGGAGCAGACTCCCGCGGGGCCGCCCGGCCCTCTGGCGGTGTGGTTGTATGGGGAAGCGCTAATCGTTGCCAGCCAGCGTCCCAATGGCAGTAATGGGTGGAAAGCCAACATAGGTCGCGCGGATCGCGGATCGAGTTCTCGGCTTTACCTTGCTCGCGTTGTTGTGCGGCTGAGCACCGTCCTCGGTTGAGCCGAGCGGTGTTGCACAGGCGCCGTACTGCGAACGTGCACGGCGATAGGCATCGTCGATATCCTTAGGCCGCGGCACAATGCCGCTCCGGCGGGTCCTTTGAGAAACTTTCCATAGTAAACCGTGTGCACGACATTCAGGTGATCGAGGGATGCGAGTTCAGGCCCTCGAAATCCAACCGCTGCCGACGTGAGGCTGCTGGTTCCTTGCGAGCGTAAGGCGACCGAGCGGCGCATCTTCCTTGAGCAAGAAGCCTACAAGTGTACCAAATTGATTTAATGATGTAGGAATATCCGTTGCGTTCGCCGTCTGGCATATGCGCCAGCTGGCCGCTTGGCAGACGCCATTTTGCATACCCCATTGGTGTAAAAACCTTCCCGCCGAAGGAAACTTGAACGCGATTGGAAGCGCGGACCAGCGTTTCTCGTCCCCCTCCCTGTATGGGATCGGCAACCCACGCCGCACCGGGCCTGGTCAGTTCGTCCTGCCAGCGGGCAATGCGCTGCCGGATACAGCCGGAGATCATTACCCGCAGGGCTGCATTCCACTGATGACCCTAACATATCGATGTTGCAGGTCTTCGCGAAGCGTTGCGGTTTCATTTCACCATTGAAAAGTATCGACGACCTGTTGGGCACCAGTGCAATCAACACGCCGACGATAACTTCCATACTCACGGCGAACTCGCGCCAGCCGTGAAGCGGTTTCGGCAAGTGGAAATGCATATCAGCCCCGGTCCCGGTGTTACCGTGGAGAGGATCGGGTTGAGATGCTCGGATCGTAGGGCGGGAAGTAGTTCCAGATCGGCTTTATCCCGATCGCGCCGGTGTCGCTCATAGCATCGCTGCGTGATGGCCTGGCGGTAACGTGCCCGGCTGATCAGCCCTTGAAGCCCGCATCAGGTCGGCATGGTCGAGGTCGTTGGCGCCGTTGAATTCGGCCGAGCTCCAGGCGCGCCTGGCGCTGGTCGAGCCGATGTTCTTCGTTATTCGCGAACTCGTCGTACATTCTTCGGATGGCCTGCCGTCCTGCATCGGCATATGCGTGACGATGTTGGCATCGCGGCTTTGCCAAACGCTGGTCTCGAGGCTGAGCGAGCGAGGGTGCTCCGATGGGACCGGTGAGCCGCCAGCGAGTACCAACCTGCCGGCTGGCCAGCGAGGGATCAAGGTCGTGGAGGCGAGCGTCGACGCAAGCGTTCTCCCTCATCCGATAAACGTAGGTGCCGAGATGTTCGGCGATTCATGGTCGACCGAGATTCGGAAAAGGCTGACCTCATGGCGCCAATGCAGCGTCTCCACGACCTGCTCTGCACGCCCAGCGCGAGCGGCGCCGCCGAGGACGATGATCCCGACTTCGCCCGCGAACTCGCGCCATCCGTGCAGTGGTTTGGAAGGTGGAATGTGCATGTATCTGCAAAACGTCGCTGCCTGCGGCCACTTCACAGCCTCGGCATAGGGCTCATCGGAAGGCAGGCAGACCCGAAGCCGTTTGGTAGGGATGGCCTCGACGGGGTGAGACGATGATGGCCATGTGGCGCGCGCTTTCGATCGGATGCGTCGATCGATACGAACTAGCCAATCCGCGGCGCGTGCATCCTGGACCGCGGCCCGCAACCGATCGATCTCGAATTGGTCCGGGCGCAGGATGGCCACCGCGAGCGAACACAGTGCCGCCCATCGTACCATTCTCGGGTCGTGGCCTCGTTGAAATCGTCGAAATCGACGTAGAATTGTGCAAGCTCGCGCTGCGGTCATTCAGCATCGAAAGAATTTGCCGCCCGTCAAGCAGCCTGCGAATTCGTATGGAAAAGCAGGGGCGCGTAAGGCGCGCGATCCAGTGCAGCGGCGCAGGCTTTACAACCGCGCTGGACCGGCATCTAGGTAGGCCTGGATTTCACGGAGCCGCTTGTGCTCGCACGCTCGAACTGGCGAAGCATGATGACCCAGGTTGAAGCCGATTTCGTCGCGGATGCTGCGCGACCTCGGCGGCGGTGAGAGCGATCGTGCGCGGCGGAGACGACCTGCTCGAACCCAAGCGCAATCGGCGCCCGAGCACAATGATCCACCTCGCCCGCAAACACACGCCATCCGTGCAGCGGCTTGGGAAGGTGGAAGTGCATGTCAGCAGCGTATCATCGGTTTGCCCGGGTCCAATTTCGATGCGCTTGCACATCGGGATTGCCGGGGCGATACGTGCTGCCGTCCGCGACCGCCGCATCAACATCGTTGCTGTCGAGCAGGTGGGTTCGGCGGATCCGATGGACCGTGTTGTCCGCGATATTCACATCAGCGCGTCCTCATGCACGGCTCGCGCGAGCACATCCGGTACGTGCGCCCTCTTCCGGCATCGCCATAATCGCGCGGGCTCCCCGCTGAGGCTCCGCAAGCGCGCCCAGTCCGACCCGTCGACCATCGCGTTGTCGTACAAATCGATAGCCGACATCGCGACGCGCCGGTAAAGGATCGCCTGCGAATGGCTGACGTGCGTGATGACCTCGAAGCGACCATCGCGCTATAGGTGTCGATCTGCCACGGGTGCGGCATCGTGGATCGGGCCGACGCGGGGCAACCGATGCGCCGCCGCCGAACGGTACGATCACCCCGCGGACCTGTGTAGCGCGCCCCGCGGGGTGATCGACAACTCGGCGGCGCCATAGGGTGGGCCCCGCGCACCCGGTGCCGCAGCTCACGCCGCACCATGCGACACCTATAGCGCCGATCGGTCACTTGGCCAGCGATCACGCACGTCAGCCGTTCGCCAGCGATCCCTTACTCAGCAGCATGGCCGATGTCGGCGATGGAGTTTGTACGACAACGCGATGGTCGATGGGTGGGGGCTAGAGTTATGTTCAAACTCTCAGCGGGAAGTTTAGCGCGATTGTGGCAATGCGGAGGCGCGGCCGGATGGTGTCGCGCGCGGAGCGGGTGCATCAGGACGCTGATGCGGGTCATCACGGACGACACGGTGCAAAATGGGATTCCGCGATTTCCGCCTGCTGAGGCGCGAGCGTGCGATGCAGCGGTCGCGGCAGCGGCAGGCACAGCGGCAATCCCGATGTGCAAGCTCAATGGAGGATATTCGCTGCGGCAAACTGCAGTTGAGGCTGCTGACATGTACTTGCCCACCTTTAGCGTGCACGGATGGCACACGTTTTTCACAGCGGTAGGGCAGTAGTCGTGTCGGGGTGCTGATTGCGGGCGGGTCAGGTCTCCCAGCCGCGCACGATAGCTCAAAGATCACCTGCAACTCCTGACGGTTCCGCAACAGAGATGGCTTGAACCTGGGATCATGATGCTCCATCGCCACTGCCAACATACAAAGCAGAACAGCTGGTGAAATCAAGCTATTCTTATTAATGCGGTGGAGCACAGTCTAAAGCCTGCGCGCACTCCACGTGGATGGGCGCCGCGTGTTGCGCGCCCCCTGCTTTTTCATAAAAATTGCAGCATCAAATGGCCGGCAATTTGTTTCTATGGAACGAACAGCACTTGCACAGAATTTCTACATTGATTTTCAAACAATTTCAACGAAAGACCATCAAACATGAAAATCGTCAAACTCGGCGGCGCTGCGTCCGCTCGCGGGTAGCCATGCCTGCCGCAAGAGAAACCAAGATAAAACCGAATTGGTTGCGGCACGGTAGGGCACACACCGCCGCGGATTGGTTGGTTCGATATCCGATTTGAACACATCCGATGGAAAGCTCGGCGAACAGCCACATGGCCATCGTCCGGTCTCTGACCCGTGAAGGCGATCCCTATGCGAACGGCTTCGGTCTGCCTGCCTTCCCGATAACTTTCTATGCCCGAAGAAGCTGTGAACTCGCCGCCCAGCGGCGAGCTAGCTGGTTCCCGGAATGAAGATGCACTTCCAGCCTTTGAGACCCGCGGCTCACGGGGCAAAGAGTCAGCTGGCGGAGGGGTCCGCGTTATTCCCGTACTCGGCGTGCTCGTGGCCTGGGCGCGGGCCGTCGCGGAGACGCTGCATTGGCGCCACGAGGTAGCCTTTGCTGAAACTAGGGTGGACCACGAGGAACGTGTCAGGGCAGTACACTCTATCGCATGAGGGAGACGGTTGCGTCTGGACGCCCGTTTCCACGAACTCGAGGCTTATTTGTAGGCCAGCTGGCAGCACTGACTCGCGGGGCGTGGCTCCGTGAGCCTCCTCGTAGCTAGTCTCAAATTTCAGCGTCTGGCAAACAGCGATGCCAACGTGGTTGACGGTCCTCGATGCAGGAACGGCAGGCGATCGGAAAAATGTACGACGAGTTGGAGCAAACGAAGGGAGGGGGCCACCACTGGACGAGGGCACGTGCAGGCTGCGAGCTGGGCAGTTGGACGGTTGGAAAGCAACCTGGACACACCTGGACCTTGATGCCAGGCTTGGAGGGGCTGGTGAGCCGCGCGCGTTTACCTGGACAGGCGCACGTCCAGCAATGCCATGAGGACTATTTGAGAACTAGCGGCACGTCAAATCAGGTAGACCAATATCCAACGATTTTGCCTCCTTACGCAACCATGTGCAATTCAATTTGTGGCCGCCGTGTTTTGGAGGGGGGGCGCTGATGCATTTTGCCTCCTGCGAAAACCGCTGCACGGCTGGCGCGAGTTGCTGGCGAAGTTGTGGTGGTTGCTTTTGACATATTAATTGCACTCGGCCGAACAGGTCGTCGAAAACTGTTAGCTGGCGAGATGAAACCGCAAACACTTCGCGAAGACGAATACACAGGACGATGAGTGGGATGCGGCCTGCCGGTAATGATCTCCAGTATCCGGCAGCGCGTGCCCAGCCTGCAGGACGAACTGAGGCCGCCGAGTGCGGCTCGGTAACTCTCGAATCCATAAGGAACGAGAAGAAGCGCTGGTCCGCGCTTCCAATCGCGTTTCAGAGCTCCTTCGTGCAACTGGCAAGTGGGCGCTTCGTGGCGAGCTGCGCGCGGTTGTACCAACGCAAACGCAACGGGAACCTGTTCATCTATCGATCAATCGCAGACTTACAGCCTGCTCGGGAGGGATGCGTCGGTCGCCGCTTTCAGCCGCTCGGCAAGGAACCAGCAGCTGAACATCGGCAGCGTTGGATTTCGAGGCCCTTCGCATTCCTCGATAACCTGAATGTCGTGCAGACGGTTTACTCACGGAAGTTTCTCGAAAGGGACCCCGCCGGAGCAGCATGGTCCGCGGCCTAAGGATATCGACGATGCCTATCGCCGGTGCACCTTGGCAGTTGCGGCACCTGTCAACGCCCCGCTCGGCTGAACCGAAGGACACGCTTCATCCTAACAACAACGCAAAGCAAGGTAAAGCCCGAGAACTGATCTGCCGAGCCCGCGCGAACCTGATGCTCGCTTTCGCGTTCTTCCCATTGGGACGCTGGCTGGCAACGACTGAGCCCGTTCCCCCTCCTGCTGTGCCACACCGCCAGAGGGCCGGGCGGCCGCGGGGGAGGCTCCTTCCCCACAAAGGAAAGTCCGGCTCCACGAACTTGGGTCCCAGGTAACGCCACGGTGGTGCGGCGACACTCGGCGAAGGTCCCGGGAGCAGCCGCGGAAAGGATACCCGCGCCCACCTTCGGACGGGCAAGCAAGGGTGCGGCGAGCCACCGCGGTCCTACGGGCAAGCGGCCGCACGGTAAACTCCACCCGGGTGCAAGACCCAATAGGGGCAGCATATGAGCATGGTTGCCGCTAGCCACCCCCGGTTTGAGTCTGAGCCTCAAACCTGAGCAGCAGAAGAGGAATCGTCCGTCCACGGAAAAGGACCATGGAGCAGAACCCGGCTTACAGCCCTATTAGCATCGTTTTCGTCATTGCGAACGGAGCGAAGCAAAATGCAGACGGCGCAGACTCGGTTGCTTCGTCGCTGCGCCTCCTCGCAATAGAGACAGGTTAGAAGGACACGCATGGCGAAGCAGAAGATGCGACGAATTCGGATCCCACGGTGGCGGTCCTATCGCGACAAGGGGCGCTGGGCACCGAACTTGCGCTTGTGGAGCCCGCGAGGGCTGCAGACGCGAAAGTCGGCCGCACCCAAGGCCGCGACAGCCGGAGCGCTGGGTCTTTGTGCGAGGCGCAGTGCGGCCGAACTGTGACAAACTGGAACTATTTCGCAGGTCTCACTCGGAGGAAGCCGCGCGCGGCCGCCGCCGAGGAGGAGCTGCGCAATGCGGGATTTCGCCAGTCCGCGCAGTGGAAATGGGCCAGTCCGGCGACAGGCAGCCGAAGCCCGCCGACGATGCGCGCGCTCCACCGGAAACCGAGCTCGACAGCGACGCCGAGTTTCCGCAGCGGTCAAGGCCCGCCGGCTGCGCCGCCAACGCCGATCCCAGCAAAGCGGAGCGGAGCGGGGCCAAGCGCTTCAGAGAGCAGGGTTCAGGCAGCCTATGACGTCCTAGGGAAGACCGAAGAACGCAAAGAGGGCGAGGCGGAGCCTGATCGAAAGCTTTCACGGCTCCATTTTGGAGGCTCGAGCCGCATTTGAGTGAGCATCAGAGCGGTGCAGTTCACAAAGCTCGACATTTTCTTCATCACCGATTCGGAATATTCGGTCCGCATGACAACGCGACAGCGTTGCGCCTCGAACTGCGGCCACGGGCCGTGACCGGCACGCGCCTTGGAAGAGAGAACTATGGCCGGTCCGACGCGGCTTGGGTTTCAGCACGTTTGCGCGATGGCTTGCGCCGTGCTGACATGGAGAGCGCCGGGTCGATACGACTGGTCAAGCTGGGGCCGTGCTCGAGGCGGCGCAAGAGGCAGGGTGGAAGGTGGTGTCAAGTGTTTCCAGCCCAAAATCTCGTGGAGCCAGGCCGCGCCCGACTTCCCTCAGCCCGTTTCACCGACTTCGCGCTCGGCCGCGCTGAAATTCCGCCAGTCTGGTCACCGATGGGCCGCCCATCGTGTGCCCAGCTGAACGAATAAACTTCCAGCTCCTGGGGCGGTCGACGAGGGATGTTACCCGCGCGTCGGCTCCGACGGGGGAGGGCTGGTTGGGTGCCGAGCTCGTAGGGACCCCGTGAGGTTCCGCTTCAAGAAAGGCGATCAAGAGCAGCACTAGCCGAACTGAACG
Organism: uncultured Actinomycetes bacterium; assembly: GCA_963794065.1. Taxonomy (GTDB): domain Bacteria; phylum Actinomycetota; class UBA4738; order UBA4738; family HRBIN12; genus AC-51. The sequence continues at coordinate 11,448 of CAWCDA010000044.1, forward strand.
AATCGATATTGGGGCCGAGCCGCTGATCGGGTATCGCGCGCGCAATGCCGCCGCCGCCAGTCGGGGCGCGCCGCCGAAGAGAGAGTCCGACGGGGCATCCTTCCAGGCCTATGACTGGATCATGGGCGGGGCCAAGCCGGAGCTCGGCGGCGATCCGTCGCTGGTGGAGAACATGGTGCGTGGAACTTCTACCCGCACGACCAGTAGTTGTGTGCCGAAGTCCCGAATAATGCGATGGGCACCACGAATACCGGCCCGCTGGCCGAGCCGCTTGCTGGTTGAAATGGCAGAGCGCGATTGCAGTTGCTTTGCTCCGAAACGGGCGCCGGAAGGGAGCGGGCAAGCCGTCGTGGCTGCATTATGCACAGCAACGAGGCACGGAACGCGATGAGCCGCACACCGAACATCCGCAGCGGTCTCCTGGTACCCGATCACCACTTCTCCCGGCTGGGGACCATTCGGCGCCACGCCGGAGACCGGGCTGTTCTTCCGAACCATCGTGGCCGACGGGCAGCCAGCATGTCAAACAAGAGCACTTGTGGCGGAGTTTGGAGGGCTCCCAGCATAAGAGCCGTTGCCGACGGGAAGCACAATGCTCCCGCCGACCGCGCGCGGTCGCCTAGGTCAGCGGGACGCTCCGCGGCTCCGTCCGAAGAGGCATGCCGGCGAACGGCCAGCCGTCAGCACCATTCAATACTATCGATCAGCAGCACTCAGCAGTATTGATATTGATCCCTCCTGCCGCTGCGCGCAGTACGTTCCGCGCATGATAAACAATCCACAGTAGGTGACCATCGAATTGTACCCCGCGCGAGCCAGCGCGTCGGCTCTTGAAGCACGTCGCTGTGGGCGCAGCCTTCGCCTGCTCGAACGTCTCGAACAGTTGCAGTTCGCGCTGTTTATCAGGGCGACCCATCACGCCGTCTCCGGCATCGGGGCCGCAACAAGTCTGCCGAAAATCAAGAGGTAATAGAAATCGTCGTAGCAGGAGTAGCCCGTGACGCCTGGAACTGCAGGCGCGGGAAGGAGCCGTTGCTACCGTCGGCCGTGAGCTGAACGGGCCGCTGCTGTGCGGGGCGAAAGCGCGGTCGGGGCGGACTCCTGCAGCCGGATGGCTGGGAAACCCGGAGCCCCAATATGAGCAGGTGCTTGCCCAGTCGCGGCAGTTGAAGGCCATCGGATCGAAGTGAGTTGGAACCCTTCTCCAACAGCAGCGGCGCGCCGATGAACGAACACGTTGGAGAAGCCGAAGAAATAGCAACCGCAAGCGCATGGCCGCCGGCTGGCTGGTAATGACACATACCGGTGTCACCGAATAACTCGTGACCAGGTGGAAACTCAACGATACACACTCAGCACCCGACTCCTGCGTCGTCTTCACCCATTCCCGAAGGCCTGATCGCCGACATCAGCTCCAACTGACAATGAGCCAATCGCGTGACCTGATCTGGACGGGAGACCTCGCCGTCACGCAGCGTCTCCGTCCCATTAACATTTAATAAAAACCGTAGATCACCTGATAACCACAGGGTGCGGGGAAGTCCTGGTCGAGCCGGATTAACGTAGGTTTCGTGGCGGCGGCTCGTGGAAAGCACTCGGTGCCGCAGCCCGGCCCGGACGCGGAAAATAGTCGAAATCGAGTGAAGCGCGCGTGGCGGAGTTATGCTGTTGAACGGTTATGAAGCGGGAAGCGGGGAGAGCGCGGCGGCGGGTCGCGCTCGGCGTGTCCCTCCAGGCGATCATGTCGGGGAACTCTCCTCGAGTTGGGTTGGCGCTCAAATGCTTTCGCAGCTCAAAAGTTGGGCGCGTGTGCGCGACTTTGGCACGTCCTGGACCGCGCGGAGGAGGCCAGCGCATTTCCCTCTTGGTGATCGCGCATTGCTCTGGGCAAAGGAGATCCGAGCAGCCATGGGTAGAGTAGGGGTAGAGCCCAAACTGGAAAACCGCACTTGCCGCGAAGGTCCCTCGTAGCATCAGTCTTTGAGCGCGTCGGGCATGGGGGACCCAAAAATTTTGCACCCGAAGGTCGATCACAGGCGATAGCCGTCTTCCGCGTCGAAGCACTAATATACCTCAAAGAACAAAGCGGGCGGCCGGCCCATGGCGCAGCCTGCTCCTTCTCGGTTCATTAAAGCATTCGACTTCCTTTGGAAAGGCTGCGCATTCTCTTCTGAACAGCGAAATACACTGGACACCTTGAGTGCAGCCCTTGAGCTCGGACAGTTTCATTAGCGCAGTCACCGGTCTCCGCGCTGGGCCTGGCCGTCGTTGAAGTCGAGCCATAGCGAAGGCGCAGCTCCAGCACGAAGTCCGTGCCGACGACATTCACCGAATACAGCAAACTCGGAGACGCATGGAGTCCACGGTCATATGTGACCACCAAGTCCCATAAGGCCTTGTCTCTTTGCTCAATCCAGGTACCGCTGGGTCGCGCGGCGCCCTCGGACTCTCGCGGCATTCTGCGACAGTAGTAACGATGCACACAAAGGCATGCCGCAGCTACTGCAACTGGTACCCCTTCTCGCCCACTTCGCGGCCCGGCTCCGTTCTCGCATTTATGTGGAACGAGCAGGTCCTGCCTCGTCTCGCACATCGAAGCGAGAGAAACCGGAATCCAAAGCTGTACCTAATAGCACGTGAAGGCGAACACGATGAACAGGAATAAACAAAAACAGCAATTGGCTTTTTTTTGCATCTTCTTGACTAACGTGTATTGCTTTTTTGTTGATGATCGAGGACCACTTCAAGGTGGTCTCGAGGCCAACCTGAGTTCTGAAGAAGTCGGCGCGCGCGGTGAGTTGGTTGACCGCGGGTCGCGCGGTCGTCTCCAGTTCCCTCGAAGCCCACCTGCAGCACCGGTGAAACCTGGCGGCTGACGACGGCGTCAGGTCCCGAAGCATGGCGAACGGGGTGGCGCGATTGAACCAAGTCGTTCTCGTCCGTCCATAGAGGAGACTCCCCCTTGCCGTCGGAGTTTGTCTTCTTCATCCGACAGACGCGGCGCCTGGGGCGTGTCGCGGCCGCCGCGGGCCACGAAGCGAATCGTTCGAGGATGCGCTGCCCGGCCTTGTCGTGGACGACGAGGATGAACAGCGCGGCGACAGGCATTGCGGGGTCGAGTACTCGGGGTGCGCATGATGAACGTAGTAGCGGGCGCCGTTGGGCAGGATCACGTTGGCCAGGCCGAGTCCTCGTCGACATCTTCGCCCGGGCTGCGGCTCGAAGCCACGGGCATCGCGCATCGGCGACTCGTCCTCGTAGTCCCAGCGGATCTTGCGCAGGCTGCCCGCATAGGACGAGATCAGCATGGAGCTCGACAGCACGGGGTTGAAGTCCGGTTGACCCGCCGCGGCGATGCCGTACTCGGTTCGGTCCCCATGACCTTCGGGATGGCCCATACCGGCACTGTACCCCGCGCGTGTGGCTACAAGTACTGTCCGGCGCTGACCCGCTGGCGACTCCTGCCCACCGTCGCCCTCGGAAGCCGAGGCAGCGTGCGGCACGTACACGATGCGCTACAGCCCTTCTTGCCCGAGAAGATCCGCGCCCAGTCATCGGGGTTGGTCGTGTCGGCAGGTCCTCGTTCTCCTTGAACTCGTCGCGGATCGCATGGAACAGGGACCGTCGCCCTTGATGCCCTTCTCACCCGTGGAGAGGAACCGCTTGATCGGTCCTTTCTTCGCGCGGCGCACGATGTTCTCGATCATCGCGCCGAGAGTTGAAGTCCTTGAAGAACAGGAATCTCTTGTCGCCGGAGGCGTAGGTGACCTCGAGGAATCGGTTCTCCTCGGAGTCGGCGTACATGCGGTCGAATCGTCTTTTCGATCTATGCGGTGACACGCCGTCTGCACGTCGCCCCCGTAGCGGGCGATCTCGTCGGGGTGGATCGGCACGGAGGGGTGCAGGTACTTGCCCATGACGTCCATCGCCTGGGGTCCGTTCGGGCGCTCGATCTTGATCTTCACGTCGAGGCGACCGGGGCGCAGGATCGCTGGATCGATCAGATCCTCGCGGTTGGAGGCGCCGATCACGATCACGTTCTTGAGGGTCTCGACACCATCGAGCTCGGACAGCAACTGGGGCACGATCGTGGACTCGACGTCCGAGGAGATGCCGGTGCCACGTGTGCGGAAGATCGAGTCCATCTCGTCGAAGAACACGATGACGGGCAGGCCCTCTTCGCTGCGCTCCTTGGCTCGGATGAAGATCTCGCGGATCTGCCGCTCTGTCTCTCCCACGTACTTGTTCAGGAGCTCGGGACCTTTCACGTTGAGGAAGTAGCTGCGCGCGTCGTCTCGGCCCGAGCGCTCGGCCACCTTCTCGGCCAGCGACTTCGCGACCGCCTTGGCGATCAGCGTCTTGCCGCACCCGGGTGGACCGTAGAGGAGCACGCCCTTGGGCGGCTCGAGCTCGTGCTCGTTGAACAGCTCGGCGTAGAGGAACGGGAGCTCGACCGCGTCGCGGATCAGGTCGATCTGGCCCTCGAGACCGCCGATGTCCTCGTAGCTGATGTCGGGGATCTCCTCGAGGACGAGCTCCTCGACTTCCTCGCGCGGCAGCTGCTCGGTCACCACGACCGATCGCGGGTCGAACAGCGCGGCGTCGCCGGCGCGCAGCCCGGTCTGCAGGAGCTCGCCCGCCAGGTAGGCGACGTGCTCGTCGTCGCCACGACCGAGCACGATCACGCGGTCCTCGCCGAGACGGTCCTTGACCTTGACGACCTCGCCGGCGCCGTCGGGAGCGAGGACCTCGACGACGTTCAGCGATTCGTTCAGCACCAGTTGCGACCCCGGGACGATCGTGGCGACGTCGATGTCGGGTGCGGGGAGCACACGCATCTTGCGTCCGGCCGTGACGATGTCCAGCGAGCCGTCGTCGTTCGCACGCAGGAAGACGCCGAAGGTCGCGGGCGGCTGGCTAAGCTTCTCGACCTCTTCCGCAAGTGCTTCGATGCGCTCGCGCTCGGTCCGAAGTGCGTCGGCGAGTTTCTGGTTCTGGCCTGTGGCGCGCGCCAGCTGGTTTCGCGTTTCGACGAGCTTCTCCTCGAGCACCGCTACCTGGCGCGGCGAGCCCGAGAGACGACGCCGAAGCAGCCCGATCTCTTCCTCCAGGAATTTCACCTGGGACTGCAGCTCGTTGACCTGGTCCTCGTACCGCTCGATCTGCTCGCCGCTCATCGGGTTTACCTCCCTGCAGCGCCGGAGTTTATCCCGGGTCTCTGACGTCACCGTGGAGGTGGCGCCACTTCACGTCCTGCACGTATCTACGGTAGCCGCGCCCAGAAGGCTTAGGGCCGATCGCACGAATGACTCGTTCTGGTCAGGCGGTACGTCGGGCGATCGTGAGGAAACCCGTGTGCCCGACCATGCGGTGATCGGGCCGCACGCTCCGATCGGTCACGTGCCAGCCACGGCGCAGGACCTCGAAGGTCTCGATATGGAGGAATCCTTGCGCCGGAAGCGCAAGCACGAGTTGCTGGATCTGGACGGTGGTCGGCAGATAGGCACACAGCACGCCGCCCGGCTCGAGGACCGAGGCGATCGCCGCCAGGGGCTCCCAGGGGGCGGGCAGATCCAGCACACACCGGTCGTATCGCTCCCCCGTCGGGCCGACGTCGGAGAGCTCGCCGAGGCGCAGATCGAGCGTCTCCGGGACCTTGCCGAAGAACCCCTCCAGGTTGCTCAGGGCCTGGTCGCGGTGTTCCTCGCGCAGCTCGTAGGACACGATCCGGCCCGTGTCGCCGACCCCACGGCACAGCGCGATCGTCATCGCGCCCGAGCCGGTGCCCGCCTCGAGGACGCGGGCTCCGGGATAGATGTCCGCGTAGGTCATGATCGGGCCCAGGTCCTTCGGGTAGATGACCTGCGCGCCGCGCTTCATCTTCAGCGCGTAATCCGCGAACCGAGGTCGGAACGCGGTCACGACCATCCCGCCCGAGGTCTCGGCCCGTGTGCCCTCTGGGTGCCCGATCAGCAGGTCGTGGGCCAGGGTGCCCGAGTGCGTGTGGTAGGTCCCCGCCGTCTGCAGCATGAACAGGTAGGTGCGCCCTCGCTGATCCAGCAGCACGACCCGCTCTCCCGGTGCCAGCGGCTCGCTCATGGGCACAGGCTAGCGCAGAGGCCACGACGCTTCGCGTCGTGGCCTCTGCGCGGGGGAAGCTCCCAGCGTTACGGCAACTGCGTCGGCATGGGCCGGGCGCCGAGGGTGACGTCGAATGACTGCTCGTGACCGGCGCGGTTGACAACCACGGGCACCGTCGTGCCGGGCTGCAGGCCCGCCAGGATCTGGCCGAGGTCATCGGCGCTCTGCACGTCCGATCCGTTGACGTTCACGATCACGTCGCCGGACTGCAGACCCGCATCCGCGGCGGGCGAACCGTCGGTGGTGGCGACCACGTAGGCGCCCTGGTCCACCTTCAGTCCGAGCTGATAGGCCATCGCGGACGTGACGCTCTCGGTCGACACGCCGATGTAGCCGGTGGCGGCCAGCGGGTCGTCGATCGCCTGCTGGATCGTGTCCTTCGCGGAATCGATCGCGATCGCGAACCCGATGCTCTGGGCGGCGTCGGACCCCGCGGAGTTGATCCCGACGACCTGACCCTGCAGGTTCAGGAGCGGCCCCCCGGAGTTGCCGTGGTTGATCGCGGCGTCGGTTTGGATCACGTTCGAGTAGGTGCGCGACTGGTTCTGACAGACGTCGCAATTGGGGTCCTGCACCTGCACGACGCGGTCGAGCGAGGAGACGATGCCGGTCGTGACGCTCGGCCCGCCCTCGAGTGCCAGCGCGTAGCCGATCGCGACGACGCTTTGGCCGAGCACCAGGTCCGAGGAGTTGCCGAGCGGGAGCGTCGGCATGTTCTTGCCGTCGATCTTGAGGACGGCCAGGTCGTGCTCACAGTCGCCGCCGATCACGCGGGCGTCGAACTGATCGGGCTTCTCCGCGGAGGTGAAGACGGTGATCTTCGTCGCGCCCTCCACGACGTGACAGTTGGTCACCACGATGCCGTCAGAGCGCACGATGAATCCCGTGCCGACTCCCTGTCCGGCCTGACCCGGAGGACGACACGATGTCGCTCGTCACGTTGACCACTGCGGGAAGGGCCTCGCTCGCGACGGTCGCGACGGGCTCGTCGGTCGCCGGCAACGTCTGGGTGTTGCCGAACGCCTGGCCGACGGCCGGCGAGCTCGAGCTACGCTGCGCGCCGGTGTCGATGGTGCATGCGGTGGCGACGATGGCCAGGGCCACGACGCCGAGCAGGACGGTCTTACGCATGGAACGTTCCTCCATCGTGTTCGAGGGTAACGCTCCCTATGCGTCGCCGGCGGCGCCGCACGGTTCCCGGCCTCTGGTTTACACAGCGTTCTCTAAGGAAGCCGCCGGACGCTGCTTCCGGGGGTCCACGAACGGGATCGCGGCGGTCCTGGCCTCGATGTGTTCGCCGGCCTCAGTCTCGACATCGAGCTTAGTGCCCGGCTCCGGCCAGCCGATCGGCACCCAGACGTACCCGATGTTCTTGCCGAGACCGGGCGACCACACGGCGTCGGTGAGGTGACCGACTCGCTGCCCGTCGACGGACGCATCCCAGACGCGGGAGAGCTCCGCGCGAAGCTCCTCCCCCTCCCACTCGATGCCGACCAGCTTGCGATCGACCCCGTCGCGGCGCAGGCGCTCCAAGGCTTCCTTGCCGATGTAGTCCTGCGGCTGGTCCTCGACGAGCCGCTCCAGGCCGCTCACGTGGAACGGTGTGTCGGTCAGGGTGATGTCGGATCCGTAGTTGAAGATGCCCGCCTCGATTCGACGCGCCTCCGAGGGAGCGATCGGGCGGATCCCGAACTCCTCGCCCGCGTTCATGATCGCGTCCCACAGGTCGTCGCCACGCGAGCCGTCGAGCAGGTTCACCTCGAACCCGGGCACCGCCGTCCACCCCGTGCGGCTGATGACGACCGGGATCCCGCCGATCTCGAAGCGTTCGCACCAGTAGTACCGGATGTCGTAGATCGCCGCGCCGACGAGCTTCTCGAGGGTCTTGGCCGACATCGGCCCCTGGACCTGCACGGGATGCACGTCGGGCAGCGTCACCTCGGCGTCGAGCCCGCTGGCCGCGAGGACGCCGAGGGCGTACAGCCCTGCGTCGGAGTCGGCGAGCTGCATCCACCAGACGTTCGGCTCGACGTGGAGCAGGACGGGGTCGTTCACGATCCCCCCGTCCGGGGCCGTGACGATCATGTACTTCCCCTGCTTCACCGCGCATTTCGTGAGGTCGCGACAGGTGAGGCGATCGATCAGCCGATCGGCGTCGGGACCACTTACCTGCACGGTCCGCTCGACGCCGACGTCCCAGAGCGTGACCGCCTCGTTGAGCGCCCGGTACTCCACATCGGGATCGTCGTAGTACCCGGGCAGATACATATGGTTGTAGATGTCGTAGGCGGTGCACCCCGCCCGTCGTGTGGCGTCGAAGAACGGCGAGCGTCGGTACCACGGGCCGAAGTACAGCGTCGCGCTGTTCTCCAGCATCTCCGGGCGTTCGTTGGTCATGGATCCCCCTTCGCGCCCGGCTGCGCGCTACGAGACGGGGATCCGCTTCGCCGGATCGACGAACGGCATCGGCGTCACGATCGCGTCGCGCGTCCCCCACTGCGTCTCGACACGCACGGCCTGGCCCTCGTGGCTGCTCCCTGCCGGCAGCCAGCAATAGCCGATGTTGGCACGAAGCCGCGGAGAGTAGATAGCCGAGGTCACCTGACCGACGGGTTGGCCGTCGATCGAGGCGTCCCACTTCACGTCGTTCAGGCCCGGGAACGGGTCGCCGTCGAAGGTCACCCCGTTGAGGCGGCGGGTGACGCCCTGATCAGCGATCGTGCGATAGGCCGCGACCGAGATGCACGAGTCATCCGTCAACGAATCGAGATCGACTAATCGGTCGAGGCCGAGCTCGAAGGCGTTGTGCTCGTAGGTCATATCGGCGCCCCAGTTGAAGATGCCGCCCTCGATCCGACGGATGTCGCTCGGCCCGGTGGGGCGGATGCCGAAGGGCTCGCCCGCGCGCATGATCGCCTCGTAGACATCGGTCCCCTTGGACGAGTCGGTGAGATAGACCTCGTAGCCGACCTCTGAGGTCCAGCCCGTCCGCGTGACCACCACCGGTGCCCCGCCGATCTCGGCACGGGTCCACCAGTAGTACTTGAGGTCGAGGATGCCGGGGCCGAGCAGCGACACCATGAGGTCTTTGGAACGCGGCCCCTGCACCTGCAGCGGCGCAACGTCGGCCTCCCGGATCGTCACGTCCAGGTCCGGGTACGCGTTGCGCAGCCCCGCGCGAACAGCAGCGCGTCCGAGGACGCCAGCGCGAACCAGAACGTGTTCTCCTCCATCCGTGTGAGCACCGGGTCGTTCACGATCCCGCCGTCCGAGTCACAGATCAGCACGTATTTAGCCTGCCCCACAGCACATTTCGACAGGTCCCGAGGGGTAAGAGCTGCGCGAACCGGAAGCCGTCCGGTCCGGAGATCTCGAGGCAACGCTCCACCGAGACGTCCCATAGCGTGACGTCGGTCAGCAGGGCGTCGAACTCCGCTTCGAACGTGTCGAAGCGGATCGGGAAGTACATGTGGTTGTACACCGTCATGCCGGCGGGCCCGTAGCGCTGGGTCGCCTCGTAGTAGGGCGTGCGGCGGTTGCGGGCGCCTCGCTGCACAAGGCTCATGTCGAATGTTTCGGGCATCTGGGACCCCCCTCGGTCGGTGCGGTGCGGAACTCCTATCCTCCGCCGCGGACCGCGGGTGCGCGAACCCGACCGTGACCGCCGGTCAGGCGTCGGCGGCGGCGAAGACCTGCTGCCCGTCCACGTAAGTCAACTGGCACCGCGCCGCGTAGATCTCGTCTTCCGGGTGGGCGAACACGTTGCGGTCGAAGACGGCGAGGTCCGCGCGCTTGCCGGCCTCGATGGAGCCCGTGTCGTGTTCGCGGTGGTTCGCGTACGCGGAGCCGATCGTGAACGCCGCCATCGAGGTCGCCAGGTCGATCCGTTCGTCCGGCAGGAAGACCTCGTCGTTGTCCACCCGGTAGGTGTAGTCCGCGGGCATCTTCCGGTTGACGGCAACGTGCATCTCGGCCAGTGGGATCCGGCGTCGACACCGGCCAGTCGGAGCCCATGACGAGCGTCGCGCCCTGACGCACCAGGGAGCCGAAAGGGTACTGCCAGGTCCATCGCGGCTCACCGAGGAACGGGATCGTCAATTCGTCCATCTGCGCCTCGTGGGCCGCCCAGAGCGGCTGCGCGTTCGCGAGGGCGCCGAGCTGCCGGAACCGATCCAGGTCGTCGGGGTGCACGATCTGCAGGTGCGCCAGATGGTGCCGGGAGATCGTTGAAGCCGTTGGTGCGGCGCGCCGCCTCGATCGCATCCAGCGCCTCCCGGACCGCGCGATCGGCGAGCGCGTGGAAGTGCACTTGGAAGCCGAGTGGCATCCAGACGCGTCACCGCCTCCTTCAGCAACTCTGGATCGACCATCGAGCAACCCGTTGTTGTCGGTCGGGTGGCCGTGCTCGTCGAGGTAGGGGTCGATCGTGGCGCCGGTGAAGTTCTCGCAGACACCGTCCTGCATGATCTTGACGCTGGTGGCGGGAGAAGCGGCCCACGGTGCCCCCGGCACGGAGCGCGACGAGGTCGTCGATCTGCTCCAGAGCCGCGCGAGCGCTCCCACCACAGGGCGCCCACGACACGTCCCGTGAGGCGTGCTCGCGGCCAGCCGCGGCCAGATAGGCCTGGTAGTTCCCGTACCGTTGTCAGTCGTCCACGATCGCGTCCTGCCACTCCGGTGATGCCAGCGCATGCAGGTAGGCCTGACCCTTGAGAAGCCCTTCGTAGATCGTGTCCGGGCGACAGCGCCGGCTGGTGCTCCACGACGAGCGTCTGTGCGCCCTCGTGCAGAGTGCCCTGGGGGGAGCCATCGGCGTTGCGCTCGATCCGGCCATCGGCGGGGTCGGGCGTGTCGGCCGTGATCCCGGCGATCTCGAGCGCCTTCGAATTGACCCACGCGCTGTGGCCGTCGCGATTCGGCAGGAAGACCGGCCGGTCCGACACGACCGCATCGAGGTCCTCCTTGGCGGGACACCCTCGTGGGAACACGTCCTGCGACCAGCCGCCACCGAGGATCCACGGTTCATCGGGATGGGTGCGCGCGTACGTCGCGATCGACTCGAGGTAGGCATCCTTGGTGTCCAGATCGTGCTGGTCGCACTGGAGCATGTCGACGCCACCGCCGACCGGGTGCACGTGCGCGTCTTGGAACCCCGGCACCGAGCATGCGACCGGCCAGGTCGACGACGTCGGTGGCGATCACCGATCAGCTCGCGCATCTCCTCGTCGGTGCCGACCGCGACGATAGCGCCCTCACGAACGGCGACCGCGCGGGCCCACGACCGGGCCGCATCGACCGTGTACACATCGCCGTTGACGAACACCAGGTCCGCGGTCGAGCTCACTCGCGACTCCCCTCTCGAAGGTGCGCGAAGTCTAGGCGCCTCAGGCGAGCTCCACCAAGTCGAGATGGTCGTCGCCGAAGTAGTCCAGCTGCCCGTCCGGCATCAACAGGACGCGCTCCGGGGCAAGCGCTGTCACGAACTCCGGGTCGTGGCTGACGATAACCATGGCGCCGGGCCAACCTCGGAGCCCTTCGGCGATCGCCGTGCGCGACATCGGGTCGAGGTTGTTCGTCGGCTCGTCGAGCAGCAACAGGTTCTTGCGGCCGGCCACCAGCTGCGCGAGCGCGAGCTTCGTCTTCTCGCCGCCCGACAGCGTGCCCGCGTCCTGGAACGCGATGTCGCCGTGCAGTCCGAACATGCCCATCAGGCTGCGCAACGTGACGTCGTCGGCGGCCGACGCCTGCTTCATGTGTTGCAGCACGTCGACGCCGTCGACGATCCCCTCGTGCTCCTGCGCGTAGTAGCCGGGCTCGACGCCGTAGCCGTATTCGAAGGAGCCCGCGTCGGCTTCTGTCTGATCGGTGAGGATGCGCAGCAGCGTGGTCTTCCCGGCCCCGTTCAGCCCGAGGATCAGCATGCGCTCGCCGCGGCCGATCGAGAACGAGACGTCGGTGAACACCGGGGGCCCGCCGTAGGACTTCGCGAGGTCGTCCACGGTCAACACGGTTCGCCCGCAATGCGGCGGCTCGGGGAATCGGAACCGCAGTCGCTTCTCGTGCGACGGACCCTCGACCTTGACCGACTCCAGCTTCGATCGCCGCGAGTCCAGCGACTTCGCCACGCGAGCTCGTCGCACGGTTTGGCCGCGCATCTGATCGGCCAGGGTCTTGAGGCGCTTGATCTCGGCCTCCTGGCGCGCGGAGACCTTCGTCAGCCGCTCCTCGTCGCGAGCGCGTGAGGTTCGGTACTGGCTGTACGTTCCTTTGTACTCGACGATCCCGTCGCGATCGAGGTGCAGGATGCGCGTGATCGAGGCGTCGAGCAGGCCGAGGTCGTGGCTGATCACCATGAGCGCGCCCTTGTACGCCCCGAGGAACCGCATCAGCCAGGTCTTCGCGTCGACGTCCAGGTGGTTCGTCGGCTCGTCGAGCAGCAGGAGGTCGGACCCGCCGAACAGGATCTTGGCGAGCTCCAGGCGGCGGCGCTCGCCGCCGGAAAGCGTCTTGACGGGCAAAGCGAGTCGCGCTTGTGGCAGGCCGAGGCCGGCCACGATCGTCTTGGCCTCCGACTCGGCCTGGTAGCCGCCGAGCAGCGTGTACTCCTCCTCGAGGCGTGAGAACCGTCGGATCGACCGCTCGTCGTGCGACTCGGCCAGGGCGATCCGCGCCTTCTCGACGCTCCGGCTGAGCTCGACCAGGCCCCGCGCGGCCAGGATGTGCTCGAGCGCGAGGTCGTCGTCCTCTGCGCGATGCTGCCGCGGGTCCTGGCGGAGGTAGCCGACCGAGCCCCGACGAAGCACCGACCCGCCGGCGGGCTCCACCTCGCCGGTCAGCACCTTCATCGTGCTCGTCTTGCCGGCGCCGTTGCGACCGACCACCCCGACCTTGTCGCCCGGGCGCAGGTCGAAGGACAGGCCCTCGACGACGATCTTGCCACCGACCTCGACGACCAGATCGCGCACTTCGAGCGCGATCATCGCGTTGCTCCGGATTCGTGACTGGGAATGGGTTGCGGACATGCTGGACTCCTGCTCGGTGGGGTGGCTCGGCGCGATCGCGCCGGCCAGCGAGGGATGTCCGCTAACTCATCTGCCGCCAATGGTACGACGTTCGAACGGGGCGATGCCAGTACCTGAGCGGCCTCAGGCTTCGATCGTTCGCTTCAGCGCCGCAAGCGCTCCGGACCACGCCTTCTCCGAGACGGCCTTGGCGTCGGCGGAGGGGAGGTTCACCTCCGAGACGGTGACCTGTGTCTGCCCCTGGTTGTCGGCCAGGGACCAGGTGACCTCCTGGTAGTTCTCAGGGGCATCGGAGAGACCCGAGACCGAGCTCCAGTGCGTGTGGACCAGCACCTCGGGCTCGCGGATACGAACGATCACGCCGCGATCCTCGTAGGCAACTCCCTGGTACTCGCCCCGATGGACGATCGGGTGTCCTTCGACCCAGTCGGTTTCGGTGTCGACGCCGAAGAACCACTGTTTGATGACCGCTGGGGTCGTCAACGCGTTCCAGACCCGCTCTCGAGGAGCATCGATCTGGATCGAAGCGCTCGTGGTCAGATCGGTCGCCACCTGTCCTTGGTACCCGGCTGGCTCACCCTCGAACCCTGTTTGGAGTTGGATCGAGCCTGGGTAGGGACACGCCATGGCGAAGTACAGCGTGAATCGATCGGCCGTGGCGCGGGCGAGACATCTCATCGAGGCCCACCAATACGTGCTCGAGAGCGACTGGGGCGAGGTCCAGCCGACCGCGGAGACCGAGAACGCCTTCCTGGAGAAGCATTCCTGGAACGAATACAGCGAGTGGCACCTTGGCCTGACGGAGGGCGCCTCCGACGAAACGAAGGCCCGGTACGCCTTCGTGTACGGGGACCTCCGACGCCTACACCGCGAGGCTCTGATCGCGTGCGTGTATCGCGCGAGCGAGTGGCGACACAAGGAGATCGAGCTGGCGGCGCACGAGCTCTTGCAGCTGCTCGACAATGCCAAAGCGCGAACATAGTTCAGTCGGAGGCTTCATCGCCCGATGCCTGAAGCTATGACGGGCCACCTGCAACAGACGTTCCGCCAATGGGTGCGTGGAGGGATGCTCGAGCCCGCCCCCTCCTTCGACGAGCTCCTGGAAAGCACGATGTACCTGCCCGGAGACGTGATCGATGCCTTGATCAGCGAACGAGGGCTGACCGACGTCCGGACATACGGGCAAGCCGTTGAGCAGCTCCAGGCGAAGAAGCCGCTTCAAGGTGTCGGCTGATCCTGACCCGGCCCGTCTCACCGTCCACCGCCCACCACCATGGGCTCGTGAGGGCAGTCGAAGATCTCCGAGATGAGGGCCGCCGAGTCGCGGAGCTGAGTTTGCCATCGTCCGTCACGACCGCCCCGGTACCCAACACCTTTGGGCGCTGGCGCTCAGCGTGCAACCGTCTTCCCGGCATCCAGGAAACGTTGCTCGCGGTGCAGGCACAGCAAGCGGTGCAGGCGGAGCTATCGCGCCACCTTCGCTCCCTGAAGTGCCGCCGCGTCCGGATCCGCTCTGACGCGAGCGCCAAGACTTCGGGACAGGGCGCGTCAATGGAGGACAAGCATGGATGACGCACCCACTGCTTGAGGACGTCAGGTCAGGGCAACAGCCGAGCCGACACCATGCACAGCACGTCGGAACCGACGCGTTAACTACGGCGCTTCCGATCAGGCGGTCTCGATGTCGTAGCCGTCCTCGACGTCGACGAAGTTGCTGTCGTTGGTGGCGAGGTCGTCGGGTATGGACTTGAGCAAATCGGTGCACGATGCCGCGCCACTGTCATTGGCATAGAGGGCGACGCTGTCGGGGTCACCTTCCCTGATGATCAAGGCGAGCAGATCGCCGACGGAGACGTCGGGACCTCCCGTCGCCTCGCCACCGAGGATGACGACGTTGTCGGTGTGGGTGTCCGCGCAGTCGATCTTGAACACGTTCTCGGTGATCTGGAACTCGCCAGTAGCCTTGCCGTTCTCCTCCTCGGCGGCGATGTTCAGCGTCTGGGCGCCGAGCCCAGAATGGTCGTCCCCGACGAGTTCCACGTCCTCGCCCTTCGCGAGGGTCGTCGAGCCAGGCGCCTCGGACGTGGTCGTAGAAGGCGCGGATATGGTCGTCGACGCGTCGCCGCCGTCCCCGCACGCGCTGAGCAGCAGGATGGCGGTCGCCGCGCCGGCGGTGGCCCACCGGATCCCTCTCTTCTCCATGGTTCCGCTCCTTCCAGATCATCCGACTGGGTGCCGGAAGCGCGGGACCGCCTCAGCGTTCCCGCGCCTTCCGGCGCGCTCACATCGTCCGGGCCGATCGTTCGCCCGACTCTAGGAGGGGGCGTCATAGGAGGAATCCCCGGAAGCCGTACGTTTCAGAGCTTCCGCGCCCGCCCGATCTCAGCCGTCGGCCCTCGGAGGGGTCGATCTCGGCCAGCAGCCGCATGGCCGCCTCCAGGACGAGGTGTTGCCCTTCACCTACTAGCTGCACGAGGTGCGTCGGCGGCTAGGGGCGGGCAATCGGCATGGCGTTCGACATGAAGGACTGGCGCTCGCTCGCGGAATCGGCTCGACACGTCCCTGTGCAGTAATGTTGCCCTATGTGGAATCCGCCGAGGGGCATCAAGCGGCCTCTCTACCTCGTTGCCGCTGTGGTCGTCCTGGTGATTATCGCCAGCGCAGTCGTGCTCTCCACTCAGAAATCCCCCTACGACAAGTGCGAAGCCGAGCTTCGCGCCGGTCTGACTCCTGGCGAGGTGGTGGTTCACCCGGATCCATGCCGCGGGTTAGCCGGGAGCACCGGGCCGCCCGTAGCCGAGATGTTGGTTGTCACGCTGCTGCTTGCTTGTGTGATTGCAGGTGCCGGACTCGTCGTCAAGAGCGGTGCCAAAGACGAGACGGATGGAGGCGCTCGGAAATCGTTCCCGCTCAATTTCGCCGCCCTCTGGACCACGCGCATGCAACGGTGACGTTCCCCCGGCCCCAGGAGTGTAGCGTGGGGACTCGTGACTTTCGGGTGGTGGCTGTGACGTGACCGACCCGTAAGAAGCTTGCTAGCCGGTGGCTCACGTCCCCGAGGACATCCGCCGCGACCTCCTGCGCTTTCTCAAGAGGACGTCAGCCGAACGCGCGCAGATCATCGCCCGACTGCACGAGCGCGGCTTGGACTTCGGAGTGAGCGGCTGAGTCAAACGTGCCACACTCGAAGATGTCCAGTCGGCGCTCGACGGTCATGCCCACGGACTCGTAGAGGGCGACCGCGCCGTGAGGGTTCAGCGCATCGACCCCGAGCTTCACCTCGGTGCGGTCGCGCGTCGAGATCTCCGCGAACGCTCGATGCAACAGCGCCGTGGCGATCCCGCGCCCACGCCAGGGCTTGATCACGCCCAGCATGCCCACGAACCCCTCGTTGTCGTCCAGGAACGAGACGAGATGACCCACGACACCACCACCCGCCTCGGCCAGGAACACGAGCGAGGGGTCCCAGTTGTCGGCGTGGAGGCTTTCGTCGAAGGCGTCGAACGTCGAGGGACGGAAGCCCCATTGGTCGGCGAACGATGCCTCATGAACCTCGTAGAGCGCTCGCTCGTCGCCGTCGACGAATCGCCGGATCTTCACGCCATCGGGTGGCGGCGGGACATCCTCTCCATCCCCCAGCGTCTTCGACATCGTGAACGCCGATCGGACCTGCGCGAACCCACGTGAGCGAAGGAGTTCATGTCCCGCGATGTCGCCCTCGGGGACCTCCGCCCGGACGCCCTCGGCACCGAGCTCCCGCGCCAGGCGCTCGCCCCAGGAGAGCAATGAGGTCCCGATCCCGTTCGTTCGGTGGTCGGGGTCAACGAAGATGAACAGATCGAGTGGCCCGCCCTGCTCCTCCAGCCACATCGCTTGGCCGAACCCTGCGACGACCTCATCCTTGTCGATGATCCTGGTGTCGCGCTGGAGATCGGTGGAGGTGAGGGTCCACATCCACTGCAGGGCCTCGCGCGACGGACTGGGCGGCAGACCGAAAGACGCGTCGATGGCGTGGGTCAGCCGCACGATCGCGTCGAGGTCCGCGTCGGTCGCATGGCGTGCTCGATATCCCGTCGCGCTGTCGATCGAGCTACTTTACTCGTGGTCCAACGGATCTGCTGAGGCAGCGGGCGTGAAAATGGCGCCGTGCTTACCTGCAGAAACGCTGCTTCGTGCCGAGCGAGATCCCTATTGTTCGGGATCGCGGTAGCGCAGCAGCGCGGAGGCAATCACGTCGCGGTCGACGTCCTCGCGGACCAGGGCGAATCGCTCGCGGCTACGCTCTACCCGGCATGACCGACGGCACCGCGCAGGAAAGAGGAACGGATGCTCTACCACGTTGCGATCCACCGTCCGAAGCCCGAGCACGAGCAGGATCTAATCGACTCGATGCATCGGTTCGGGGCCGTGGCGCGAAGGCAGGGCGCGATCGAGGCGCACACGTTCAAGGACGCACGGTCCGACGCGCTTGTCGGCCTCGCGATCTGGCGGTCGGAGGACGACCTCGCCGCGGCGAGGCCCGTGCTCGCGGCCGCCACCGAGCACGACGACTTCGACACGTGGGAGAGCGGCCCGGTCGAGCTGTTCTTGCTCCACGACGTCTGAGATGAACGACGCACCCGAGCAGGTCCCTCGAGGAAGGCGGCCGTCGATCGACGCGATGGACAAGGACGGGGCTGACATCGACCTCCGCATCACGGGAGCTGAGGTCGGCAGCGGCATCTACCGCACGCAGGATGGTAGTGCTGTCCTCGTCGGTGGGTCGGGCGAGTATTGGATGTGGACGGAGAACGACATCGCCAGCAACGAAGAGGGGTTCTCCAACGAGGTGTACGAAACGCTGCGCAGCTACGGCGACGATAGAGAGGAGTTCGCGACCGTTCTCCGGGCCTTCGGAGTAAAACCGATCATCCGGTTGTAGCACTCCTCGGTTTTGGCGAGGCTCCCCAAGGCAAGGCCCCGCTATCCTGGGCATAGGCATTCAACACGCATCGAGGCTCCCGGATTCGTCCGGGGGCCTCTTTGCGTTCGATGCTCTAACCGCCGCAAACAGCGCGACCATCCGCTCCCTGTAGCAGACCAGGCAGGTGCTAGGCGCGAGGACCAGGTCGGCGGGCCTTCCGCGCACTCCACACGATTGCAGCGATAACGCACAGCGGGACGACGAAGATCAGCACCTCTTGTGGCCCGATGTTGAGCATGAGGTGAGCCTACCCCGTATCGTTCCCCAGGTCGTTGACGACGAGCTACTAGGGCCGGACGCGCTCTTCCGGGCCGCCGAGGCAAGGCGAGAGGGCCGAGGAAGCGAGCCAGTTGACGCTGACGTAGACGGGCTGCTGGACGACTACGCCTTCCAGATCATCGGTTTCTGGGCGCAAACTGGGCGCAAACCTGCCCGCTGACCGTTTTTCCCGAGGGCGACGGCAATTGCGTTCCCGCAGGTCGAAAAGTGTCGGAGGGGGGATTTGAACCCCCACGCCCCGCAAGGGGCACTAGGCCCTCAACCTAGCGCGTCTACCAAGTTCCGCCACTCCGACATAGCGCGGGGCATGGTACCAACCGCCGCGGGCCGATTCCTGCGGTCAGTTCCACTTCCAGGAGAGCCAGAAGACCGCGATTCCCCACACGATCGCCGTGACGACGGTGATCCGGTCGAGGGTGCGCTCCAACGCCGTACCGCCGGAGAGGTTGCTGGAGCCGCCAAACATGTCGGAGAGGCCACTGCCCCGACCCGAGTGCATCAGGATCGTGACGATCAAGAACACGGATGACAGGACCAGGAACACGATGGCGACGGCGTTGATCATGAGGCACTCCCGGGGTCGACGACGGGCGGAGCCTCGATGATACGGGCCTCCAATGGGAAGTGACAGGCAGCCAGCTGGCCCGTGTCCATGATCCGTAGCTGCGGCTCCTCGACGCTGCAGAGCTCCTGGGCCTTGTAACAACGAGGGTGGAACCGGCAACCTGAGGGCGGGTCGATCGGCGAGGGCACATCCCCTTCGAGGATGATCCGCTTCTTCTGCTTCGCGATGTTCGGATCGGCGATCGGCACGGCCGAGAGCAAGGCGCCCGTATAGGGGTGCTTCGGGCTGTCGTACAGGGTCTCCTTGTCGGCCATCTCGGCGATCTTGCCCAAGTACATCACCGCGACCCGGTCGGACACGTGTTTCACCACGGACAGGTCATGCGCGATGAACAGGTAGGTCAGGTTCAACTCCGACTGCAGGTCGGAGAGCAGGTTGAGGATCTGCGCCTGGATGGACACGTCGAGCGCCGACACCGGCTCGTCACACACGATCAGCTTCGGCTTCAGCGCGATCGCCCGGGCGACGCCGATGCGTTGGCGCTGCCCGCCGGAGAACTCGTGCGGATACCGGTTGTAGTGCTCGGGGTTGAGACCGACCAGGCGCATCAACTCTTGGACCTCGGGCTTGATCTTGTCCTTCGGAACCGTCCTGTGCAGTTTCAGCGGCGCGCCGATGATCGAGCCCACCGTCTTGCGCGGGTTCAGCGACGCATAGGGATCCTGGAACACCATCTGCATGTCGCGCCGCAACGCCCGGAGCTCGTCCCCTTTGACCGAGGTGATGTCCTGCCCGTTAAACCAGATCTTGCCGTCGGTGGGCTCGAACAGGCGCATGGCAACCCGGGCAAGGGTGCTCTTGCCGCAGCCGGTCTCGCCCACCAATCCGAGCGTCTCGCCCGGATGCACCTCGAGGTCGACACCGTCGACCGCATGCACCGCGCCGATCTGCTTCTGGCGGATGATGCCCCGCGTGATCGGGAAATGCTTCTTCACACCCGCGAGGCGAAGGAGGGGCTCGCCGGTCCGTCTCGGCGCCTGCGGCGCGGGCGTGGCCTCGATCACGCTCACGAGGCGACCACCTCCTCCCGCACGATCCGTTCGCGATCGTCGAGGCTGAGATGGCAGGCCGCCGCGTGGTGGCCGTCGACCGGCAGGAGCGGGGGCGACTCGACATGACACGTGTCGAACACGTACGGGCATCGCGGCGAGAACGAACATCCCTTGGGCAGGGTGATCAAGGACGGCGGCGAGCCGGAGATCGGCTCGAGGCGCTCCGAGACGTGCCCGAGCCGCGGGATCGACTTCAGGAGCCCCCACGTGTAGGGCATCATCGGCTTGTAGTAGATGTCGTCCCCGCTGCCTTCCTCCACGATCTTTCCGGCGTACATGACCTGGATGTGGTCACAGTGCTCGGCCACGACGCCGAGGTCGTGGGTGATCAGCGCCACCGCCGTGTTGAACTCCGTCTGCAGGTGGTCGATCAGCGACAGGATCTGGGCCTGCACCGTCACGTCGAGCGCGGTCGTGGGCTCGTCGGCGATCAGCAGGTCGGGGTTCAGCGACAACGCCATCGCGATCATCGCTCGCTGTCGCATGCCGCCGGAGAACTCGTGGGGATACTGGCGCGCGCGCTCGTCGGGCCGCGGGATGTTCACTCGTCGGAGCATCTCGATCGCGCGGTCGCTGGCCTCGCTCTTCGAGACGTCCTCGTGCGCCAGGATCGCCTCAGCGATCTGGTCCCCGACCTTGTAGAACGGGTGCAGCGACGTCATGGGATCCTGGAAGATCATCGCGATCTTGGCGCCGCGGATCGCCTGCAGCTCGTCGGTCGGCAGCTTCAACAGGTCCTGGCCCTGGAAGATGACCTCACCCTCGACGATCGCGGACTTGGCCCCGCTCCCAACCCTTCGTGAGCCCCGGTTGATCAATCCCATCACGGTGAGGAAGGAGACGCTCTTGCCAGAGCCGGACTCCCCCACGACGCCCAGGGTCTCGCCCGCGACTATCGAGAAGTTGAGGCCGTCGACCGCCTTGACCAGGCCGTCGTCGGTTGGGAAATGCACACGGAGGTCACGGACCTCCAACAACGGTTCAGGCATGCGCTGACTCCCAGCCGGCTCGGCGCCTCATTCGTACCGTACTCGCGGATCGAGGAACGCGTACACGATGTCCACCGCCAGGTTCGCGAAGCTGATGATGAACGCCGCGATTATCGTTACGTCCAGGATCGCGTACAGGTCCTGGCTCTGGATCGATTTGATCGCCAGATCCCCGATGCCGGGGATATTGAAGATCGTCTCCGTGATGACCGCGCCAGCCAGCAGGCCGGCGAGGTCCAGACCGAAGACCGTAACCAAGGGCGTGAGGCTCGAGCGCAACCCATGGTGCACGATCACACGACGCTCGCGCAGACCCTTGGCCCGCGCGGTGCGCATGTAGTCCTCACCCATCGTGTCGAGCAGGTTGGCCCTGGACAGACGCGCGTAGAACGCGGCGTACAGCAACGCCAGCACGAACCAAGGCAACAGGAAGTGGCTGAACCACGGCCAGAAGCCGTACTCCAGCAGGGACCGATAACCGGTCCCCGGGAGTAAGTGCGTTTGATACGAAAAGACCCACAGCGCCATGGGGCCGAGCACGAAGACCGGGATCGAGATCCCGACCAGCGCGAACCCCATCGCAGCTCGGTCGAATAGAGATCGTGGGCGCAATGCAGAGAGCACCCCGATGGGGATCCCGATCAGCAGCCACATCACCGCGGCACCGAGCGCCAGCTGCAGGGTGATGAACATGCGCTCGATCAGGATCGGTCGGAGCGGCTCCCGCAGGGTGAACGACTTGCCGAACCCCGGCCACCCGTACTGGTCGCCGAAGAACAGATGCTTCATGAAATACACGAACTGCATCCCGATCGGCTTGTCCAGGCCCATCTGGACCTTGACCTGCTGGACGACCTCGGGCTGCGGCGCCTTGCCAGCGAACCGCTGGGCGATGGTGTCGGTGTTGCCGCCCGGGAGCAGGAAGAAGATCGAGTACGTGATCGCGACGATCACGACCAGCACGAAGATCAGCCACAGCAGCCTTCGGGCTATGTACCGAAGCACAGGCTCCCCTTACGTGCCTCGGAAGGGGCCGCCGAAGCGGCCCCTTCCTCAGCCTCGTTATCCAGTTAGGCGACGTTCTCGGGTGTGAGCCCGTTGTTCACCGACGAGTTGACGTACGAGAAGTTGTTCGCGTTCGCGTCGAACACGTACTTGTTCACCGTCGGGTTCACGGTGGTCCAGTTACTCGACCAGACCCACGGGACCCACGGAACGACGTCGGTCATAAGCGTCGTGTCCAACGCCTGGTAGCACGCGTTGACTTGATCCGGCGCCTTCCCGACGCATTCGTTGATCTGATCGTCAACGTTCGGCACATCGCCGTTGTTCTGCACATACGCGTCGTATTCGGCGCCGATGCCGCATTCATCCGCCATCGCCTTCGAGAGGCCGACCAGCGAGTAGTTGGTCGCGGCCGTGCAGGAGAAGATCCCATCCGAACTGAAGATGTAGTAGTCGAACCCGTAGGGGCTGTTGTAGTCCTTGCCCCACCCTGGAACCAGGGAGATCGGGATCAGCTTCTTGATCTGCTGCAGCGTGGTGTATCCGGTGGAGGTGTCCACCTCCTGCAGCTTCAGCCCGGGCAGGATGCCCGACAGTGACTGCACCGCGACCTGGTTCATCTCCGGCCATGGGTCCTCGCTGCGACCCAGGAACAGGATGTTGTCGCAGGCGCCGCCGTCGTCGCAGACACCGTTCTTGTTGGTGTCGTAGCGCGACTGCGCCATCTCTTCGGCGGCCTTGTCCGGCGTGCCGCTCGGGTTCGCGGCCGACCCGTACGGGTCGATGTTCGCCGACTCCGGCAGCACCGTTGGCGGTTCGACGGACGTGGCGATGTCACCACGAAGCTCGCCGCCGTAGGCCTTGCGGATGCCTTCCTTGTCCAGCGCGTAGTTGACTGCACGACGAACGTGCACGTCGTCGAACGGGGGCGCGAACAGGTTCATCGTCACGTACCAGGTCCGGTCGCCCGGATCGGCGTGCAACCAACCGGCGAAGTTCGGGTCGGTCTCGTACTTCAGCAGGTCGCCCTTGGGGGGCGTACCGGCCGCGATATCGATCTGACCATCGTTCACACGCTGGAAGATGTCGTTGTAGTTCGTGTTGATCTGCTGCTGCAACCCGTCGGCGTTCGCCTCACGCGTGTTGTCCGTCGCGGGGTCGTAGTTGGGGTTGCGGACGAGCGTCAGGCCCTTCTCCACGTCATAGCCCTCGATCGGCTTGATCGTGTCGCAGGAGCTGATGTCCATGTTCTCCTCGCCGAAGAACATGTACGGGCCAGAGGAGATGACGTAGCTGCCGTAGTCGCCGGCGTTGGTGAAGCACTTGGCCACCTCTTCGGGGATCGCCTTCGTGGCGGGCATCGCCAGGCGATACAGGAAGTCGCCGACCGGCTGGTCGAGGTGGAACGTGATGTGCGTGTCGTCGGCCGTGTCGATGCCGGACACGGGCTCGACCTTCTTCGCCGCACAGTCCATGCCGGAGATGACACCGCAGTAGTAGTTGCCGTACTGCGCGCCGAGCGACGCCGTGTTGATCCGCTCGAACGCGTACTCGATGTCGTGTGAGGTCACCTCTCGGTCCACCGGCGGCCCGAACTTCACGCCCGTCTTCAGCGTGAACTCGTACGTGAGCCCATCGGCCGAGACGGTCGGATTACCCTGCGCGATGTCCGGGACAGGGACGTTGCCGCCCTCTTCTGCGGGACGGTGGGTGTACGTCATGAGACCGCGCATCATCATCTGGTCGAGCAGGGCCCATGCGGTTCCCAGGTATTCACCCGTCGGGTCGAACCCGTCCGTCCAACCGAACGTCTGCAGCTCCTCGCGGAACGTGCCTCCCTTGGTGGCTGTGCCGCTCTCGCCGCTGGAAGCACCGGATGTGCTGCTCCCACCGCAAGCGACCGCCACGAGGGAGAGTACGAGGACGCTGGATAGTGCAGCGATCGTGCGTCGTTTCACGGACCCCACTCCCTTCTGACGATTATTGCTTTCCTGACGTTGGATACATACGCAAGGGACGCGGTGCAAGGGTTGGCCGCCTGCGCGCCCCGCCCCATCCTCATCTCCCCGCCCGGGGATCGAGCGCGTCTCGCAGGCCGTCCCCAAACAGGTTGAAGGCAAGCGTCGTGATGACCAGGAACCCGGCCGGGAACACGAGCGTCCACCACGACACGAAGTACAGGGACCCCGAGACGGCGTTGTTGATCATGCCTCCCCACGACGGCGTGCCCGGGGGGATCCCCACGGACAGATACGACAGCGCCGCCTCGAACAGGATGTTCTGCGGGATCAACAGGGTCGTCACGACGATCAGGGAGGCCATCATGTTGGGCAGGATCTCGCGGAACATGATGTACCCCGTACCGAACCCGGTCGCCCGGGAGGCCTCGACGAACTCACGCTCGCGAAGCGACAGCGTCTGGCCGCGCGCGATCCTCGCGACGTAGGGCCATCCGAACAGGGTGATGATGAAGATCACCATGCCGACGCCCGGCTTGATCCTCGGTCCGATGCCTGTGGCGATCAAGATCACGGACAGAGCCACGGCGATCCCCG
This sequence comes from uncultured Actinomycetes bacterium, assembly GCA_963794065.1. Taxonomy (GTDB): domain Bacteria; phylum Actinomycetota; class UBA4738; order UBA4738; family HRBIN12; genus AC-51. The sequence goes on from CAWCDA010000044.1 coordinate 36,079, forward strand.
CGATGAGGAACGACGTACCTCGCTTCGCAGACGAGAGGCCGAGGCTGACGACGCCGATCGCCAACACCGTGAACAGAAGCGGCAGGATCCACACGCCGGAGCAGCCCTCGAGCGACGTCCCGCACGCCACCGACAGACCGATGGCCATCAGCAGCAGCGGGAGCGACAGGATGATGTCGATGATGCGCGAGATGAAGGTGTCGGTCTTGCCACCCTGGAACCCGGCCATCAGCCCGAGGATGATGCCGATGAGGAGCGAGAGGGCGGTGCCGACCAGCGACACGAGGAGCGAGACCCTGGCCCCGTAGAGGCTCCGCACGAAGATGTCGCGACCGATGCCGTCGACGCCGAACCAGGCCATCTTGCTCGGCCCGACGAGCGGGATCCCGATGTCCGAGGTCAGGTCCTGGTTGATGTCGAGCGGCCCGCGGTGGGTCACGTAGTGCGCGAAGAGCGGGGCCGAGACGGCGAGCGCGACGAGGATGACGACCACGACGCCCGCCCCAACCGCGACGTGGTCCCGCTTGAACCGTAGCCAGAACAGCTGCCACGGAGTGCGGCCCTCGATGCTGCTGAGCTCGCTGTCGGGGACGGAACCGAGTGGTCGTACCTCGGGTTCGGCGGCCTGGATCTGGCTCACGCGGTCAGTCTCATTCCCGTCATGGACGCGGCGAGTGTATGGCACGGTGCTGGACCGGACAACTTGGTGTACGGAACTTGCGGGACGCCTGGCTTGACCCTCATCAGCGCAACGTTTCCCGGACGACCGGGAGCACATCGATCCCCCGGAGTTCTCCGAGGGAGCCATGGGCACACGCCGCCTCGCCGTAGGACGTGCTGCCGTCGGCCGTGAACCCGCCGCCGGCGAGCACGAGCGGTACCGGATCGGCCGTGTGCGCTTTGCGGACGCACGAGGTCGCGTGGTCCGCGAGTACCCCCACGACGGTTCGGCCGAGGTCGAGCCGTGGAAGCACCTCCCCGAAGAAGGCACGATCGATCGACTCGATCACATCGCGCTTATCCTCGGCCCGCCCGTCGTGCGCGGGAACGTCGGGGCCCTTGATGTGCACGTAGAGCGCCTGGTATCCCTCGAGCGCCTGGGCGGAGAGGTCGGCCCACGCCGCATAGGCCTCGTCCGCGGCCGGCCCGAACCCGGCTGGATCGAGCCGGGGCGCGTCCACCGTGTGCATCCCCAGCGCCAGCGCGATCCCCCGCTCGACCGGCATCTCCACGAAGCACCCCCACTCCAACCCGAACCGATCGCGGATCGACTGCAAGCGCGGTCGATGGTCGCCGCCGTCGCGGGTGAGGATGAGGTTGCCCGGCAGCTTGCCCGCCTCTCGCCGCGCGGCGTTCACCTCGGATGCGTCAAGGATCCGTGCGGAACCCTCCACGAACGCGTTGGTCAGATCGGCGGCCCGACGGGCGGAAGTCGAGTCGTCCAACGCCGTCGCCGTCACCACGACGGGGTCGAAGGTCTCGAGCGCCACGCCGAGGTGGCCCTCTCGTCGATAGGCGGGGTCGGTGTTGGTGACGTTGGCGGTCAGGGGGTCGTCTCCCTTGATCACCAACGCGCCGCGATGTTCGATCGTGGCTCGGAGTTCGAACGTGGCGTCGGGGAGCGTGAGCTCGGCGTTGACCTCGTCGGCCAGCGCGCGGGCCTCGGACGAGGTCAGGTCCCGACCCACCCGCCGGTCAACGATCTCCGGCCAGTCGGCGGTCGCGAAGTTGATGCGATACGCGAGGTCCCCGTCGTCGAAGTCCATCCCGATGCCGAGCGCCTCGAGGACGCCACGGCCCGGATGCTCTTCGCTCGGGTCGTACCCGAGGATGCCGAACACGCCGATATCGGATTCCGGCGCGATCCCCGGCCCGACCGTGACGACCGCGCCGGTCCGCCCGCGCCGGGCCAGGGCGTCGAGGTTGGGCGTGGACGCCGCCTCCAACGGCGTGCGGCCGTCGAGAGCGGGGTTCGGGTCGTCGCCGAGCCCGTCCAGGCAGATGTAGAGCAGGCTGTCGCTCACACGTTCCCTCAGTGCTTCACGATCAATGCGAGGTCTTCGGGATCGAGGCTCGCCCCGCCAACGAGCGCACCGTCGATCTCGGGGTGGGCCATGAATCCGCGGATGTTGCCGGGCTTGACGCTCCCCCCGTACTGCACACGGACCGCCTGAGCGACCGTCGCGTCGTAGGACGCCGTCAGCGCCTCGCGGATCACCTCCACCACCCGCCCCGCGTCGCCCGGCTCGGCGTTGCGACCCGTCCCGATCGCCCAGATCGGCTCGTACGCGATCACGGCGGTCGCGGCTTGCTCGGCGTCGACTCGATCGAAGGCGCGTCGTACCTGTTGCGTCACTTTCGATGTCGTGCCGTCGGCGTCGCGCTCCTCGAGCGTCTCGCCGACACAGACGATCGGCGTCATCGCATGCGCGAAGACCGACCGCACCTTCTTGTTCACGAACTGGTCGTCCTCGCCGAACAGCTGCCGGCGTTCGGAGTGCCCGACGATCACGTAGGCGACCTTGAGCGCTCCGAGCATGCCCGGTGAGATCTCTCCCGTGAACGCGCCCTGTTCTTCGGGATGCACGTTCTGCGCCCCGAGTGCGAACGGCAGCTTGTCCGACTCGATCAAGGTCTGGACCGATCGCAGGGCGGTGAACGGGGGCGCGATCACCACCTCGACCCGGTCCGTGTCCTCGCTGTTGAGCAGATAGCCGAGCTTCTGCACGGCCTGGATCGACTCCAGGTGGGTCTTGTGCATCTTCCAGTTCGCCGCGACGATCGGGCGTCGTTGGGTCATGTCGTGGAGTCCTCCAGGATCGTGATGCCCGGCAGCGCCCGTCCCTCGAGGAACTCCAGCGAGGCGCCGCCGCCGGTGGAGAGATGGTCGAACCGGTCGGCAAGGCCCTCGCGTGCAACCGCAGCCAGAGAATCGCCGCCGCCGACCACCGTGAAGGCGTCGGCCTCCGCGCACGCCCGGGCGACGCCGCGGGTGCCCGCGGCGAACGGCGCCAGTTCGAACACGCCCATCGGCCCGTTCCACAGGATCGATCGGGCGCTCGCGATCACCTTCGCGAACGCCGCGACCGAGGCGGGACCGATATCAAGACCCATCTGGCCATCGGGGATCGCGTTGGCCGGCAGGACCTGGGTGGGCGCCTCCGCGTCGACGGCCGGGGCGACGACGACGTCGACGGGCAGGTGCACATGGACCCCACGGCCACGCGCCACGTCGAGCGCCGCGCGGACGTCGTCCAGCCGGTCGGGTTCCACCAGCGAGTCACCGACCCGTCCGCCCTCGGCCAGCAGCAGCGTGAACGCCATCGCGCCCCCGATCACGAGCGCGTCGACCCGCCGGGCGAGCGACTCGATCACCGCCAGCTTGTCGCTGATCTTCGCCCCGCCGAGGATCGCCACGAACGGCCGATCGGGATCGTGGAGCAGCCGGCCCAGGACCTCGACCTCGTTGGCCAACAGACGGCCGGCCACGGCGGGGCGCCCGGTGGCGAGCACGAGCTCGGGCAGGGCGCTCACCGACGCGTGCGCGCGGTGCGCCGCGCCGAACGCGTCGTCGACGTAGACGTCGGCATATTCGGCGAGCGCACCGGCGAACGCGGGGTCGTTCGCCTCCTCGCCCGGCGCGAACCGCAGGTTCTCCAACAGCACGATGTCGTCATCCGGCAGCTTTTCCGGCGTCACGCTCTCGAGCGCGGCGACGGGCCGGTCGAGCAGCTCGGCGAGCCGATGACCGACGGGCGCCAGGCGGAGCTCCTCGCGCACCTCTCCCTTCGGCCGACCGAGGTGCGAGGCGGTCACCAGTCGCGCGCCTTTGTCGAGCAGCTCGACCAGCGTCGGCAGGCTCGCCCGGATCCGGGTGTCGTCCGCGACCGATCCGTCGCGCAGCGGGACGTTCATGTCGACGCGGACGAAGACGCGCGCGCCCGCGACGTCGCCGAGGGCGTCCAGCGTTCGTATCGCCACCGGCTACAGGGAGCCCGCGACCAGCTCGACGAGGTCGACGAGACGGTTCGAGTATCCCCACTCGTTGTCGTACCACCCGACGATCTTGACGGTGCGGCCCATGACCATCGTGGACAACGAATCGAACGTGCACGACGCCGGCGTGCCGACGATGTCCGAGGACACGATCGGGTCCTCGGTGTAGACGAGCTTGCCGGCCAGCGACCCCTCGGTGGCGGCCGCCGCGAATGCGGCGTTGACGTCCGCGACGGTGACGTCGCGCCCGACCGAGGCCACCAGATCGGTCACGGAGCCATCGGGCACCGGCACGCGCATCGCGATGCCGTCGAGTTTGCCTTTGAGATGCGGCAGCACGAGCCCGGTGGCCTTCGCCGCGCCTGTCGAGGTCGGGATGATGTTCACGGCGGCGGCTCGCGCACGACGCAGATCCTTGTGCGGCATGTCGAGGATCGACTGGTCGTTCGTGTAGGCATGGATCGTCGTCATGAACGCCTGCTCGAGGCCGAACGCATCGTCGATCACCTTCGCCATCGGCGCGACGCAGTTCGTCGTGCAGCTCGCGTTCGAGATCACGTGGTGCGTCGCCGGGTCGTAGCTGTCGTCGTTCACGCCCAGGACGAGGGTGATGTCCTCACCCTTGGCCGGCGCGCTGATCAGGACCTTCTGGGCGCCCGCCTCGAGGTGCATCGCGGCCTTCTCGCGGCTGGTGAACAACCCCGTGGACTCGATCACGATCTCCGCGCCGAGATCCTTCCAGGGCAGGTTCGCCGGATCGCGTTCGGCGAGCACCCGAAGCTCGTCGCCGTCGACGGTGATGCCGTTGTCCGAGACGTGGACGTCGCCCTGGTAGGTGCCCAGGACCGAGTCGTACTTCAACAGGTGTGCGAGGGTCGCGGCATCGGTGATGTCGTTCACACCCACGATGTCCAGGTCGACGCCGCGCTGTTTCGCCGCGCGGAGGAAGTTGCGTCCGATGCGTCCGAAGCCGTTGACGCCGATCTTGACGGTCATGCGATGTGAGCCTCCTGGGTCGAGATACGGCCATGCTATCGAGAGACCCCGACCCCCGACTCGCGGTTAGCCGCGCTCGAGGTCGCGATGCACCAGGACGACCGGCAGACCCCTCGCCCGGACCCACTCGGCCACCTCGTCGGCCACCACGACAGAACGGTGATGCCCACCCGTACAGCCGATCGCGATCGTCAGATAGCTCTTGCCCTCCGCCACGTAGCCCGGCAGGGAGGCGTCCAGCAGCGCCTCGAGGCGCTGGAGATAGGTGGCGTACAGCTCATTGCCTTGGACGTACGCCCGCACCTCCGGATCGGTGCCGGGATGGGACCGGAGCTCGGGGATCCAGTGCGGGTTCGGAAGGAACCGCACGTCGAACAGCAGGTCGGCGTCGCGCGGCGCTCCGTACTTGAAGCCGAACGAGACGACAGAGACGTGGAGCCCCTCTTCCGGCGGCGTGTCCGCGAACGCGTCGCGCACGCGGTCTCGCAGCTCATGCGGCGTCAGCCCGGACGTGTCGATCACGAGATCGGCGTCGCCGCGAAGCTGCGCCAGGATCACCCGTTCCTTCCGGATGCCCTCGACGACCCGGTCCGCGGGCGCGAGCGGGTGGCGTCGTCGGGTCGCCTCGTAGCGGCGGACCAGGTCCTCGTCCGATGCCTCGAGGAACACGATCCGGGCGTCGCGATGCGTCTCGCGGAGCTCTTCCAGCGCCTTCGAGAGCTCTCCGAAGAACACGCCGCCACGCGCGTCCACCACGATGGCGACCCTGGTCGGCGAGCCCGGGCGCTGCGTCAGCTCGGCCATCTTGGGCAACAGGGCCGGGGGCAGGTTGTCGACGACGAAGAACCCGAGGTCCTCGAGCGAGTGCGCGACCTCGGATCGGCCGGCGCCCGACAGCCCTGTGATGATCGTGAACCCCTGGATCGGGGGCTCGTCGGTCACGCGCTCACCCGGCGCTCGGGGACGGCGCCGTGCAGATGGTCGTAGATCGTCGCGGCGACGGCCGGGCCGACCCCCGGGGTCTCGGCCAGCTGCTCGACGCTTGCCGCGCGCACCTTCGTGAGCGATCCGAAGCGCTTCAACAACGCCTTCCTGCGCGAGGGCCCGACGCCGGGGATGTCGTCGAGCGGCGAATGCAGCGCCCGCTTCTCGCGGAGCGTCCGGTGATAGGCCACCGCGGTGCGGTGCGCCTCGTCCCGGATGTGCTGTAGGACGAACAGAGCCTCGGAGCCTCGCGGGATGATCAGCGGATCGGGCCGATCCGGGAAGTAGACCTCCTCGAGCCGTTTCGCGAGACCGATGTGCGGGATCGACAAGCCAAGCTCGGCGAGGACCTCGCTCGCCTGCGTCAGCTGACCCCTCCCCCCGTCGACGACGATCAGCGCCGGTGGATACGAGAAGCGCCGGCGTCGTTCCTCGGGTGGACGCGCCTGCTCCTCCAACAACCGCGTGAACCGACGACGGAGCATCTCGCGCATCGACGCGAAGTCGTCCTGGCCCGCGACGCCGGCGATCTTGAACTTGCGGTAGTCCTGTCTCTTCGGAAGCCCGTCCTCGAACACCACCATCGATCCAACCTTGTCGGTCGGTCCGAGGTTCGAGATGTCGTAGCACTCGATCCGCAGGGGTGCCTGTTCGAGCCCGAGCTGGTCCGCGAGTTCCGCGAGCGCGCGCGATCGTGCTCCGAAGTCGGAGGCACGGCGCAGCTTGTGCCGCTGGAAGGCGTCGGCGGCGTTGCGACCAACCACCTCCACGAGGCGACGCTTGGCCCCCCGGACGGGCACCGCGATCCGCACCGGGCCGCCGCGTCGATCGGACAGCCACGCCTCCAGCAGCGGTGCTTCCGACGGCATCGTGGGCACCAGCACGCGGGGCGGGATGTCGGCGTGCTCCATGTAGAGCTGCTCGAGGAACGAGGCGACGAGGCCTGGACGATCGAGGTCCTCCACGCGATCCACGACCCACCCACGGCGGCCGAGCACCCGTCCGTGCCGCACGAAGAAGACCTGGAACGCGGCCTCGAGATCGTCCTCGGCCAACGCGACCACGTCGATGTCCTGTGGCGGGGACAGCACCATCTCCTGCAGTTCGAGCGCGCGACGGGCTGCGAAGAGCTGGTCGCGGAGCTTCGCGGCCTGCTCGAACTCCTGACGCTCCGACGCCACGCGCATCTCGGTCTCGAGACCGCGGAGCACCGGTCGAGCGTTGCCCCCCAGGAACTCCGCCATCGCGTCGACGGAGGCCCGATAGGACTCCTGGGTAGTGCCGGTCGCCTCGGGGACACACGGACCCGCGCACCGCCCGATGTCGTAATAGAGGCAGGGCCGCTTCGCCCGCGCCCGCTGGTCGAAGAACGCGTTCGAGCACGTGCGCACGGGGAAAACCCGCGTCAGCGCGTCGAGGGTGTCCCGGATCGCCCACGCGTGGCCGTAGGGACCGAAATACCGCACACCTTTGCGTTTCCTGCCTCGCAAGACCTGCGCCCGGGGCCATGCCTCCCCCACCGTCAGCGCCAGGTAGGGATAGGACTTGTCGTCTCGATACCGGATGTTGAACCGGGGCTTGTGCCGCTGGATCAGGTTGTACTCGAGCATGAGCGCGTCGACCTCGGTGGACGCGACAATCCATTCGACGGACGCGGCGTTCTCGACCATCGCGGCGGTCCGCGCATGGAGGGGCTTTCCCCAATAGGAGGCCAGGCGTTTCCGCAACGACGAGGCCTTGCCGGCGTAGATCACGCGCCCATCGGCGTCGCGGAAGAGATAGGCGCCGGGGGCGTCTGGGATCGAGGAGGGGGTCGGTCGGGGGGCGGTCACACCCGCGATGCTAACGCGAGGGTCTGCGATCGAAGGGAAGCTACTTGGCGGCCTTCAGGACGACGAAGGAGCCCGTCATCGTCGTCGGATGGAAGTCGCAGCGGAAGAAATAGGTGCCGGCGTCCAGCGGCTTCACGTCGTAGTTGGTCGTGCCCCCCGCGTCCGGATCGCCGGTGAAGAGAGCGTCGGTTGCGGACGAGTCTGTGTAGATCGCCACGTTGTGCGGGATCGTGTCCTTGTTGTCGAGCGAGATCGTGAACGGGGCCCCCGCGGCGGCGACCAGGCAATCGGTATCAAAGGCCAGGCCCTGCGCAACCAGATCCAGCGCGACCTTGCCATCATTGCCGCACGTGGCGCCGCCGGCCGGGCCTTGCGAGACCGTGAGAGACGGACTCGGCTGGGCGACCAGAACGTCGGACAGATCGCCGAGGAACCCGATCATCTGGTTCTGCTGGGTCGTCTCGTACCACGACAGCGCGACCCCGTTGTCGGACGCCGACAGCGATGGGTCGGAGCCGGTGCTGACCGCGTTGCCGATGTCCACGGGAGCGAACGTGTCGGTGCCCGATGAGAGCTTGACGCCGCTGTCCTCCCACGCGACGTAGACGGTGTCCGATGCATCGACCGTCACCGATGTCGACGGCGCGAGGTTCCCTGCCGCCGAGGGGTCCGGATCGGTTGCATCGGCGACTTTGGCCGTGCTCCACGCGCCCTCCTTCCAGGTCGCAACGTCGACCTCTCCTGTGCCCGTGTAGTACGCCGCGTGAGCGACATCCCCCGATACCGACAGCGAGAGGCCAACGCCGCTCGCCCCGCTCGCGACCGGTGTGGTGGCCCAGGTCGAGCCGTTGAGCGTCGCCGACACGACCGAGTTGGTTGCAGTGTCGGCGTACACGACGAGCGGCGCGCCGCCGACCATCCCGATTCCCGTGGGCTGCGGAGACGGGCAGCCGTTGCATCCGGCGATCGTCGTGACGACCTTGTCGTCCCACGTATCGCCGGCGAGGTGGGCGACGTGCACGACCTGACCCTTGCTCCCCTCGGCGGTGAACGCGATCCACGGGGCGCCGTCCGCATCCAGCGCGATTCCCGGTCGGCCCAAGGGCCCCGCCTGGTTCACCGTCGTGCCCAGGTCGAAGACTTTGTCGACGGTGGACGAGCCGCCCAACTTGGTGGAGGCGTGATAGACGGCGCCCCCCATCGTCCACGCGACGTGCACGGTGCCGTCGTCGGCCACCGCGATCGCCGTGCCGTTGCTGTTGTCCGTCGTCAACGTCTTATCGAGGTTGGGCGTCTCCACGGGCCCGAACGGGATCGAGACGCCGGTGGTCGGGAGGTCCGGCTCGTTCATGTCGACCGCACCCCGCTGCCACATGCCATCGCTCGACCCGGTCGCGAGCATCACGCCCGGCACCGTCGGCGACCCGAACGGCCGTGGGATCGCGATCTCGCCTTCGGCGAGCACCGCCGGATAACCGAAATAGGTAACGTACGGAAGCCCATCCGCCGTCAAGGCCACCGAGTTCCCCTGCCCCATGTCGTCGGTCGCATCGACGACGAACGGGACGAACCGACTGCCCACACCGTAGTCCACCGCAGGTGTCGAACTGGAGACGCAGGCGACGCACAGCAACCCGAATGTGGCGGCTGCGATCAGGGCGCGCTTCGGCATGTCGGCGGGGATACTAGCAAGCCACGTCAAGGTCGCGTGGCGCCCGCGGCGGCGAACGGAAGCCCCGCGATGACCTCCTGCAGGAATCGGCCGGTGTGTGAGACGGGATGCGCGGCTATGGTTTCCGGCGTGCCGGTCACGACGATGGCGCCGCCCTGGTCGCCGCCCTCGGGACCGAGGTCGACGATCCAGTCCGCGGTCTTGATGACGTCGAGGTTGTGCTCGATGACCAACACGGTGTTGCCCGTCGCGACGAGCCGCTGCAAGACGTCGAGCAACTTGCGGATGTCTTCGAAGTGCAGTCCCGTCGTCGGCTCGTCGAGCACGTACATCGTGTTGCCGGTCGCGCGCTTGTGCAGCTCCGACGCGAGCTTGATCCGTTGGGCCTCGCCGCCCGACAGCGTGGGTGCCGGCTGACCGAGCTTGACGTACCCGAGCCCGACGTCGGAGAGCGTCTGCATGTGTCGCTGGATCGGCGGGATGTTCTCGAAGAAGACCAACGCCTCTTCGATGCTCATCGCCAAGACATCGGCGATCGTGCGGCCCTTGTACTTGACCTCGAGGGTCTCACGGTTGTAGCGCCGGCCCTTGCAGACCTCACAGGTCACGTACACGTCCGGCAGGAAGTGCATCTCGATCTTGATCTGGCCGTCGCCCGCGCAGTTCTCGCAGCGCCCTCCGCGGACGTTGAACGAGAACCGACCGGGCTGGAACCCCCGGATCTTCGCCTCGGGAACCTGCGCGAAGAGCTTCCGGACGTGGTCGAACACACCCGTGTAGGTTGCCGGGTTCGAGCGGGGTGTCCGGCCGATCGGCGACTGGTCGATGTCGATCACCTTGTCCACGAGCTCCCAGCCGGTGAGGCGCTTGTGCTTGCCCGGCAGGAGCCGCGAGCCGGACACCCGTTGCGCGAGCGCCCGCAGCAGCACGTCCTGGACGAGCGTGGACTTCCCGGAGCCGCTGACGCCGGTGACACAGACGAAGAGACCGAGCGGGATCTCGACGGTCACGTTCTGCAGGTTGTGCTCCCGCACGCCAGATAGCACCAGCCGGTTGGGGCCCGGCACCCGGCGGCTGCGCGGCACCGGGATCGACCGGCGTCCCGACAGGAACGCCCCCGTGATCGAGTTCTCCTCCTCGAGGAGCCCCTTCAGGTCCCCCGCGTACACGACCTCCCCGCCGTGTTCGCCGGCCGCGGGGCCGATGTCGACGATGTGGTCGGCCTCGATGATCGTGGCCTCGTCGTGTTCGACGACGATCAGGGTGTTGCCCAGGTCGCGCAGGCGCAGCAGAGTGTCGAGGAGCCGTCGGTTGTCCCGCTGATGGAGACCGATCGATGGCTCGTCGAGGATGTACAGCACCCCCACCAGCCCGCTGCCGATCTGCGTGGCGAGCCGGATGCGCTGCGCTTCGCCCCCGGCGAGGGTTCCGGCGGCACGGCCGAGCGTGAGGTAGTCCAGCCCGACATCGACGAGGAACCCGAGCCGGGCGCGGATCTCCTTCACCAACCGCTCCGCGATCATCTCCTCGCGCTCGGACAGACCCATGTCGTCGATGAACGCCAGCGCGTCTCGGATCGCCAGGTCGGTCACCCACGCGATGTGGTGGCCGCCGATCGTGACCGCGAGCGTCTCGGGCCGCAGCCGCGCGCCACCGCAGGCCCGGCACGGGATCTGACGCATGAACTGCTCCAGACGATCGCGCGCCGCGTCGGAGTCGGTCTCGGCATGGCGCCGCTCGATGTTGGCGATCGCGCCCTCGAAGGTGGTCCAGTACGCGCGCTGCCGGCCGTACCGGTTCTTGTACCGGACATGGATCTGCTCGTCGGAGCCGTACAGCAAGATGTCGCGCGTGCCCTTCGGCAGCTTCTTCCAAGGGGTGTCGAGGTCGAAGCCGTGCGTGGTGGCGACGGCATCCAGCACGCGATACCAGTACTCGAGCGTCGCCGACGCCCACGGTGCCAGGGCGCCGTCGTTCACCGACCGGTCGGGGTCCGGGACGACCAACTCGGGGTCGACCTCCAGCCGGGTGCCGAGCCCGTCGCAGGTCTGACACGCCCCGTAGGGCGAGTTGAACGAGAAGTTCCGGGGCGCCAGCTCGTCGAAGGACAGGCCGCAGAAGGTGCAGGCCAACTTCTGGGAAAAGGTCTGGATCTCCTCGTGGCCCTCGTGGGTGACGACCGCGATCGAGGCGACACCTTCGGCCAGCTCGAGCGCCTGCTCGATCGAGTCGGAGGCCCGGCGGCGGATGTCCGGCTTGGCGACCAGTCGATCCACCACGACCTCGATCGTGTGCTTGTAGGTCTTGGCCAGCCGGATCGGCTCGGAGAGATCCCGCACCTCGCCGTCGATACGCGCTCGCGGGTACCCCTTGCGGCCCAACTCATCCAGGAGCTTCCCGTACTCTCCCTTGCGGCCCCGGACGATGGGCGCCAAGACCTGGAACTTCGTGCCCTCGGGCAGCTCCATCACCTGATCGACGATCTGTTCGGGGGTCTGACGGCCGATCGGGCGTCCACAGTTGTAGCAATGGGGTCGCCCGACCCGCGCGAAGAGGACCCGCAGATAGTCGTAGACCTCCGTGATCGTGCCGACCGTCGAGCGCGGGTTGCGCGAGGTCGACTTCTGGTCGATCGAGATCGCGGGCGAGAGCCCCTCGATGAAGTCGACGTCGGGCTTCTCCATCTGTCCCAGGAACTGGCGCGCGTACGCCGACAGCGACTCCACGTATCGCCGCTGGCCTTCGGCGTAGATCGTGTCGAAGGCGAGCGAGGACTTCCCCGAGCCGGATAGACCCGTGAAGACGATCAGACGGTCGCGCGGGAGCTCGAGGGTGATGTTCTTGAGGTTGTGCTCGCGCGCGCCGTGGATAACGAGGGAGTCGGTGCCCACGAACGGCGAGTCTACCGGCGGCCACGGACATGGCCGCCGCGAGGGCCTAGGCGACCCCGGCCTCCTTCAGCTGGCGAAGCTCCTTGCGAAGCTCGTGGACCTCGTCTCGGAGCCTGGCCGCATATTCGAAGCGCAACTCCTTGGCCGCCTGGTGCATCTCCTCCTCGAGACCTTGGATCAGACGGCCGAGCTCCTCGGTGGGGATGTCGGTGGGAGTGGCGATGCGGCGCTCCTCCTTGGAGGAGGCGACGCCGGCCTCCTCCCCGCGGAGGGACAGGAGGATGTCGGTCACCTGCTTGCGGATCGTCTGGGGGTCGATGCCGTGCTCGGTGTTGTACGCGAGCTGGATCTGCCGGCGACGTTGGGTCTCGCCGATCGCGGCGCGCATCGAGTCGGTGACGCTATCGGCGTACATCAAGACCGTGCCGTCGACGTTGCGCGCCGCGCGCCCGATCGTCTGCACCAACGAGGTTTCGGACCGCAAGAAGCCCTCCTTGTCGGCATCGAGGATCGCGACGAGTGAGACCTCCGGCAGGTCCAACCCTTCACGCAGAAGGTTGATGCCGACCAGCACGTCGAACTCCCCGAGCCGAAGGTCCCGCACGATCTCGATCCGCTGGATGGTGTCGACCTCGGCGTGCATGTACCGGACCCGGATCCCCACCTCGACCAGGTAGTCGGTGAGGTCCTCGGCCATCTTCTTCGTGAGCGTGGTCACGAGGACGCGCTGATCGTTCTCGGCGCGCCCGCGGATCTCGTGGATGAGATCGTCGATCTGCCCCTTCGTCGGCCTGATCTGCACCTCGGGGTCGACGAGCCCGGTCGGACGGACGATCTGCTCGACCACCGCTTTGGAGACCTGCAGCTCGTAGGGCCCGGGCGTCGCCGACATGTAGACCACCTGTCCGACCCGCTCGCGGAACTCCTCGAACCGCAGCGGTCGGTTGTCGATCGCGCTGGGCAGCCGGAACCCGAAGTCGACCAGCGTGGACTTGCGCGAGATGTCGCCCTCGTACATGCCGCGCAGCTGCGGGACGGTGACGTGCGACTCGTCGAGTACGACCAGGTAGTCGTCGGGGAAGTAGTCGAGCAGCGTGTACGGGGCGGTGCCCGGGCCGCGCCCGTCGATGTGCCGCGAGTAGTTCTCGATGCCGCTGCAGAAGCCCATCTCGCGCAGCATCTCGAGGTCGTAGCTGGTTCGCATGCGCAGGCGCTCGGCTTCGAGCAGCTTGCCCTGCGACTCGAGCAGCGCCAGCCGCTCGTGGAGCTCCTCTTCGATCGTGACGATCGCGTGCTTCATCCGGTCCTCGGACGCCACGTAATGCGACGCCGGGAACGTCGTGTGGTCGACGATGTCGTCCTTGACGATCTCGCCCGTCAGCGGATCGAACATGCTGATTCGCTGGACCTCGTCCCCCCACCACTCGATCCGATACCCGGCCTGTTCGTACGGGGGGAAGACCTCGAGGGTGTCCCCGGTGACGCGGAAGGTTCCCCGGGCGCGGCTCACCTGGTTGCGTTGGTACTGGATGTCGACCAGGCGTTGCATCGCGAACTCCATGGGGACCTCAGTGCCGCGGTAGACGCGGAGCAGCTGTCCCTCGTACTCGTCGGGCGAGCCCAGGCCGTAGATCGCCGAGACGCTCGCCACGATGATCACGTCGTTGCGGCTGAGCAGGGCGGCGGTGGCCGAGTGGCGGAGCCGCTCGATCTCCTCGTTGACCGAGCTGTCCTTCTCGATGTACGTGTCGGTCTGCGGCACGTACGCCTCGGGTTGGTAGTAGTCGTAGTAACTGACGAAGTACTCGACCGCGTTGTCGGGGAAGAAGCTGCGGAACTCGTTCGCCAGCTGGGCCGCCAGCGACTTGTTGGGCGCCATGATCAGCGCCGGGCGTTGGAGCCGCTCGATGACGTGGGCGATCGTGAAGGTCTTGCCCGTGCCGGTGGCGCCGAGGAGCGTCGTGTGCGGGTCGCCCGCCGCGACGGCGGCGGTCAGCTGATCGATGGCAACCGGTTGGTCGCCGGCAGGCTCGAACTCCGAAACGATGCGGAACGGGGGCACTCGCCCAGTCTAGGCGGGCCCGCCGACACGGTCAGGTCAGCTCGAACGAATCGACGAACGTCGCGGCATCCTGCGCCCCCGAGGAGCCGGCCGGCGCGGAGCCGACAACCTGGAACAAGCGTCCCGCAGCCGCGAAGAGACGCACGTTGTAGGTGGTGCCGTCCACGGTGATGGTCAGGCCGAAGCCAGGGTATCCGCTGTCGCTGAGGTCGACCTCCTCGTCGGCAACCCTGCCGACGAGCGGACGGAGCAACCCGACCTTGCCCTGCTGGAGCGCCTCGGTGTCGGTGACCCCCAGCGGCACGTCGAGCCAGGTCACCGTGTAGGCGCCGGACGCGAAGGTGGCCTGGTGGGCGGGGCCCATCGAGGTGTTCAGGATCGAGGTCTGCGCCCCGGCAGGGCCGAGCACCTGGAACGCGTGGTCGCTGGGCGTGAAGGTCGTCCACCCGGAGGGCCCGGCGGGCACGCTCGCCGAGGGTGACGCGGCGGCATCGCGCGATCTGGAGATCCCCAGGGGGACGAGGGCGAGCGCCGCGACGATGGCGACGGCGAAGCTGAGCCAGAGCGCGCGGGATCCTCGCATGGGTGGCGATACGTCACGGCGCAGGCAAAGGTTCGTTCACATGCGCCCGGCCGCGATGATCCGGTCCAGGAACAGACGGGTCTCCTCGTGCGTCGGCGCGCTGAACATCGTCTCGGGGACGCCTTCCTCGAGGATCTCGCCCTGGTGCAGGAAGCACACCCGATTGGCGATGTCGCGAGCGAAGCCCATCTCGTGGGTCGCGATGACCATCGTCATCCCCTCCGTGGCCAGCTCGCGGATCGCATCCAGCACCTCGGCGACGAGCACCGGGTCGAGGGCGCTCGTGATCTCGTCGAGCAGCAGCAGGTCTGGCTCCATCGCGAGCGCCCGGGCGATCGCGACGCGTTGCTGCTGCCCGCCGGACAGCCGGTCGGGATATTCGTCGGCCTTGTCGGCCAGCCCGAAGCGCGCGAGCAAGGCGCGGGCACGGCTCTCTGCATCGGCGGCCGACAGCTTCAGCACCTTCCGCGGCGCCAAGGTCACGTTCGCCAGCACGCTCATGTGCGGGAAGAGGTTGAAGGACTGGAACACGATGCCCATCCGACGTCGGACGGAATCGATATCGGCGCCTTGCGCGGTTACGTCGAGTCCCTCGATCACGATCCTGCCCGCGTCGATCGGCTCAAGGAGGTCGATGCACCGCAAGAGGGTCGACTTGCCCGAGCCGCTCGCCCCGATAAGGCACACGACCTCGTGGTCCTGTACGACGAGGTCGATCCCGGTGAGCACCTCGAGCTCGTCGAAGCTCTTGTGCAGTCCTTCGACGCGGAGCGATTCCGTCACAGGTCGGTCCCCGCCTGCCGACGACGCCGATCGCGTGCGATCAGCCAATCGACGAACCGCGTCTGCGGAAGCGTGAAGACCAAATACACGAGGGCGAGCGCCACGTAGGGCGTGAAGTTGTAGTCGCTTGACGTGATGATCTGTGATCTCTGAATGCTTCGGTGACGCCAAGGAGGGCCACCAGCGCCGAGTCCTTCTGGAGGCCGATGAAGTCGTTGAGCAACGGTGGGATGACTCGACGAACCGCCTGTGGCAGCACGACGTGTCGCATCGACTGCCAGCGACTCAGGCCGAGCGACCGAGCCGCGGCAGTCTGGCTCGCGTGCACGGACTGGATCCCCGCCCGATACACCTCGGCCACGTATGCGGAGTAGACGAGCGTCAGCGCCATAATCGCCCAGAAAAGATCGGACTCAGGCACACCTTGGAGCTCCAGCGCCGGCATGCCGTAACCGAGAAGGAAGATCACGAGGATCGTCGGCACCGCGCGGAAGACGTCGGTATAGGCCGTGGAGAGGAACCGCAGCGGCGCGAAGACGGGTCCCGGGAGGCTTCGGAGCACCGCCAGGAGCAGCGCCAGCGACAACACGAGCACCTCCGCCACGATGAAGATGTAGATGTTGCGGATGAACTTCCTCAGGATGAGCGGAAACGAAACCCTGAACTCCTCCGCGTTGAAAAACGACTGTTTGAACGCCGGCCAGCCGGCCGAATGCACGATCAGATAACCGAGTACGCCGAAGAACACGACGGTGCTCGTGATCGTGACGACGGTGCTGCGGGTTCCCTCTCCCCCGCTAAGCAGCCGCGAACGCCGGCTGCCGCTCTCGTCCATCTCCGGTCAGATCATTTGAAGACGGGGACGTGGACGTCCGTGGACAGCCACTGGTCCTGAAGGTTTTGCAGGGTGCCGTTGGACTTCAACGTTGCGATCGCCTGGTTCACGCAGGGGACGAGCGGACTCCCCTTCTCGAAGGCGAGGCCGAAGTGCTCCTGCACGCCGTTGAGGTTGGGGAACTGACCCACCACGGTGTCCGCGTAACCGTAGAACGCGGTCGGGTAGTCGACGACAACGCCATCGATCTGCCCGGACTTGAGGTCCTTGATCGCGAGGTCGAGGTCGTCGTAGACGGCCGGCTCCTGCGTCGGCTGCACGAACTCGTTGATCGCGTCGAGACTCGTCGTGCCGACCGGCGCACCCAGCTTGAGTTCCTTCAAGCCCGCCAGCGTCGTCACGCCGATCGCGGGCGATCCCTCGTTGGCGATCAAGGCCTGGTTCACGTCGAAGTACCCGTCGCTGAAGTCGACCGCCTCGGCTCGCTTGTCCGAGTACGAGATCTGCTGCATCGCGAAGTCGTAGTCCTTGGGCCCAGGGGCGAAGGTCTTCGAGAACGGGATCCCGAGCCACGAGACCTGGTCCTGTGTGAAGCCGAGCTCCTGCGCCAGCGCATACGCGAACGCGCCCTCGTAACCCTGACCTGTGTGGGGGTCACCCGTGAAGCTGCTCGACTTCCATTCGGAGTCCGGGACGCTCTTGCCGCCGTACCACGGCTGATACGCGGGGTTGCCGGTGCCGATCGTGAGTTCGCCATCGGTGTAGAGATCCGCGGCGTTGGCCTGCATGCACGCCGCGGCGGTTTCGAAGCCGCCGCTGGGCGCCGCGGCCGATGTCGAGCTCGACTTCGGCGCGCAGGCAACAGCGACGACGCTGACGCATGCCACCACGATGAGCACTGCCCTACGCATGTGCGCCCGGCGAGGTGCGGCAGCAATCGAGCTGACGCTGCTGCGGCCCTGGGATGCGCTCGCCCATTGTGCGATATGAGTTGCTCCTCAGCGTGATCTTTGCAGGCGCATCTTGCAGGCGACAAATCCGTCTGTTCCCGGGGTAAATCCGTACCCGAGGCATGTCTGGTGGTCATCGGCGTCGATGGGCGCGGAATCGGTGCGTCCACACGCCGTCGCCAGAACCAACACCAGGAGCAGATAGCACTTCGACATTGCACGACGCTCGCAGAACAAGAGGCGACGTCGTTCTTGCGACATTCCAACCCGATTTCTTGCTCATATGCGCCATGGAGTTGTCTTTTGCTGCCAATGTTCGCGGGGGGAGGGCTGCCCGTGATGAGGCGGCATCGGACAAGAAAATCGCTTGCCGTGCCGTCGACGCTCGGCAAGCGACGCTCGCAGCGCATCCGGTGGCGCGATCCGCACCACCGGGCCCTGGCGCTTCTGATCGGATCCGGCCGGATCAGACCATGCGGGACGCTTCGTCTTCGCTCGGGATCCGTCCGTGCGGCGTCAGTTGATCGACGAAGCCCGGCAATTGATGCCGCAGCGCCTCGAGCAGCTCGTTTCGTCCCATGCCGGTCTGCTGGCTCAGCGTATCGAGCGTATCGCTGCCGAGCGCATCTGCCAGGTCGTTCGGGGCGATCGCTTTGTTGGGGCCGGTGCCGACCCAGGAGTCGGCGGTATGGCCGTGGCCGCTCTCTTGGAAGCCCTGAAGCAGGTTGCCGAGGCCGCCGCTCAGCACGCTGCCGGCCGCGGCGCCGCCGAGCAGTCCGCCCAATCCGCCCTTGAGGAGGTCGCCCAGGTTGCCGCCCGAGGTGGTGCCGGCCGGCGCGCTCGCCGTCTTGCCGCCGAACAGCCCGCCGAGAACATCGGCGAGGCCGCCGCCGCCGTTGCCGGGTGCCAGCGGGAGGTACGCGGGCCGGCTGGCCCTGTCCGCCGGTGCTGGCGGGGTGGCCGCTACGACCCTTGAGCGCCTTGTACGCAAGCAATCCGAGGAGCGCGATGACGATCGGCGACATGCCGCCGCCGCTGCTGCCGCTGCTGGGTTGAGGTTGGCCGCGGGGGCCATTCTGCATGCCGGTGAGAATGTCGCGCAGTCCCATGTCTGCCTCCAATTCTTGTCTGAGCCTGAGGTGTGCCCTCCACCCGGAACGGGGGGAGAGCGGTGAAACGCTGAGTCATGGGGCCGCGCCTTGCGCGCTGCCGTCACGGTCGGCCCGGCGGCCCGGCGCTGGGGCCGGGCCCGCCTGGATCGGTCACAACGTGGTGCACCACCAGTCGGTTCCAAATGAACAGCACGAGCAGCGCGCCGACGGTCGCGCCGATCAGGCCGGCATCCGCCCCGGACTTCAACCCGTCGGCGTGTGCGCCATTCAGAAATACGTCGGGCGCCACGCTACTAGCTGCGTTGATCGGCGACCCGCAACGCGCCCGTACTCAGTGCGTCTGCTCGCTCGTCACCATGTTCTTCACAAGCCCGGCGATGCCCGTGAGGATCGCGCCGCCAGCGCCGCCGCCGACGATTTGACTGATGATGGCTCCGACATCGAGGCTGCCGCCGGCCGCGCCTGCGATCGCTGGCATCGCGGCTAGCAGAAGCTGACCGCCACCGACGCCGCCGAGGGCGCCCGCGATGGTGTTGCCCAGACTGCCGAGATTGTAGTCCTTCAGGGCCGCGCCGACGGCGTTCCCGCCGACCACTCCCGAGATGAGTTGAATGGCGAGATTGATGAGCATTTCCATGACAATCTCCTCTCCCTTGCAGATCGTTGTAGTTGCGGGCGCGTTCTTGGCTCATCCGCTGCGTTCGGATGCGCGCATTTGGGCCACATGGTCATCTTCCAGGAACGCACTTACGCGTCGTCGGATCGATTGACGGCGCGCGTTACCGAACGCGTGCCGCGTCATCGTCAAGCGTCAACGAAGATGGTCCGTAGTCTCATTGGCTCTGCCCGCTCTACGCGCACTTCAAACGGCTGGCAGCGGATGCGGCCTATAAGCGTTGCGATGTTGCGCCGACGCATACGCGAGAGGCATCACAAGTCTGTGAAGCACGGCTGAATTTGTGTCACGTGCCCTGACCCATTCTCTGCGTGATAGTCAATAAGCAGGAGCGAATTACATTTCGAATTGAGTTGGTTGAGACGTCGCGGCGCGACATGAACAGCGCACGGCCATGGCGACGAAATAAAGCGCGCTGATTGCATCGTCGCCCCATCGGGCTTCAGAATGTGTCCGCGATCGAAAGCACTTGCGAATGGGCGGCCGCGGCTGCAACGCGAGCCCGCGTGCCGAGTGCAGCCAAAGACAATACGGCAGGAGGGCATCATGAGCGTGTTCGGAAGCATCGTATCGGCCATCTTCGGTTCCAAGCATGCGGCAAATGCAGCGCCGTCCGCGGGCGCGACTCCCGGGTCACCCGCGTCGGCGGGGGCATCGGCGCCATCGGGGTCAGCTGCATCGTCCGGCGCGGCGGCGGGCACGGCGGCGGCAAAACCGATCTCACGGGAAGACGTCGAAGCCATTCTCAAGCGGCTGCACGACGATCAGAGAGAAGATTTCGACTGGAGAAAGTCGATCGTCGATCTGATGAAGCTGCTGAAACTGGACAGCAGTCTCAGCGCGCGCAAGCAATTGGCACAGGAGCTCGGCTACTCCGGCGCCCTTGATGGCTCCGCCGAGATGAACCTCTGGCTGCACCGGCAGGTCATGACCAAGCTCGCCGAGAGCGGCGGCAAGGTGCCGGATAGTCTCAAGGCATAGGACAGCCTCGGCGACGGGACGCTCAGAACTCGTGCGGCTCCGGGCGCGTCGGCAAGGCCAACTGTGCGCCCATCGTCGCATCGCGGCGCAAATCGTCCCACATGCGGTTGAACGCGCCGGCCGTACCGGTGGCTCTGGCCGTTGCGGTACGTTCGAGCACGATTTGCCTGCGACGAAGCTTCTCGATTGCGTTGGTCCAGGTCGAGGACTTGGCGGCCGCTGGCTTTATTCTCAGCGCGATCGGCGCGCTCTTGGTTGCCTTGAGCGCCGACAGCCGGTTCGAAATCCGATCCGTCGGCTTTCGCTCCTTGAGCGCCGTCTGTCTGCTGCTGAGCTTCTCGATCGCTCTCGTCCATCCGCCGCTCGGAGGCGCAACATGGGCGGCTTGAAGCTTGATCGCCGGCGGCTCCGGACGCGCCGCCGCGGCGTCGGGCAGATGGATGCTCGACATTCTGGCGCGGTTGAACATCAGCCGCTGGGCACCTTGTGGGCAGGCTGAGCACCTGAAGATGTGGCGCTCAATTCCACACACCGCGACGGTGTCGGTTTCGACCTGCATCAGGCGCATCCCCGCGCCGCACGCCACGCACTTCATTACGCCCCCCGATACCAAGCGCGCACATGGAATGCATTGGCCGGTCACGCTGTCAAGCGGCGACAGCGGATTGCGTAGGGATGTGGCCGCGGCGCCACGAACTGCGACGAAATCAGGGCGCTTCGGCGGCGCTTGTGGCGCTGGATTTGCCCGCGGCGTCCAGACCAGCGGCGGCTGCAACTTCCGATGGGCTCCCTGCACGGGAGGCTCACGAGGGCATTGCACATGCATTCTGCATCGGCAAGCTTGCAAAGCTGCGCAAGCAGGTTGGCACACGGTCCCGTCGTGGGTTGCCCTCCATGCCAACGCCGCTGCGGCGACCCGTGCGCCTGGTCGCATCAGAGCTACGGGGTGACGGAGGAGCGCGAGATGTCCGGCGCGCCATGAACCGCGCATTGGTTTGCTATTGAAGGGTGTAGATTGGCGCGCCCGTTACGGCCGGCCTCGGCGCACAAATGCGCGTTGTGTTGGTGATGGTTCGTGCAGGTCTGACCGGCTGGTGCCGCCCGCTGCGGTGACGTGCGCTGCCGGCGATAGAATCCGAACGGAGACTGCCCATGTGGGAAGAATTCAAGAAATTCGCGATGCGCGGCAACGTGATCGATCTCGCCGTCGGCGTCATCATCGGCGCGGCGTTCGGAGCCATCGTCACTTCGCTCGTCGGCGACATCATCATGCCGGTCGTCGGCGCGGTCACCGGCGGGCTCGATTTCACGAACTATTACACCCCGCTGTCGTCGAAAGTGGACGCCAGCGTTTCCTACGCCGACGCCAAGAAGCAGGGCGCGGTGCTCGGCTGGGGCCAGTTTCTGACCGCAGCCATCAATTTTCTGATCATCGCCTGGGTGCTTTTCATCGCCATCAAGGGGATCAACAGGCTCAAGCGGGAGGAACCCGCGACCGCTCCCGCCGAGCCGACGGCGGAGGTCAAGCTGTTGACCGAGATTCGGGATTTGTTGCGTCGGTAGGCGCGCTACGCTGCGTCATCGCTTGCGAATTGGCACCTTCGACATCCCTTGTTGAATCCGGTGTCCCCCACGCTCACGATGGAGACAGAGAATGAGATGGATGCTGCTCGCGGCCTTGTCCTTGTGCTTGGCCCTGTCGCTGAACCTTTCCGTCGCGTCTGCGCAGGAGACCTGCGAGAGCAAGGCCGTCAGCAAGGAGGGTAAGCCGCTGGCGGGCGCCGCCAAGACCAGCTTCCTCAAGAAGTGCAAGCGCGACACCTGTCAGGTCAAGGCGGTTGGCAGCAACGGCAGAGCCCTCGCCGGCGCCGCCAAGAAAAGCTTCATGCAGAAGTGCCAGCGCGAGGCATAGACTGCGGAGAAGGTGCCGCCGTGTATTCCGCGTTCTTGCCCCGACGAGCCCTCACACCTTTTCGTCGTTCGGGATATTGAGCACAACCCCGCACGCCTTGCAGTGCACGGCGTCATAGTCGTGCCGCTGCAGGCCGCAGTCGGGACATTGGAAAACAACCTTGCGCGGCTGAAACAAAGTGCGGGCCAAGTTCAAAAACAAGGTCACTCCGCACACCATGATGACGACCGAGATCATGCGCCCCGCCGTGCCTTGCAGTGTGATGTCGCCGAAGCCGGTCGTCGTCAGCGCAGTGACGGTGAAATACAGGGCGTCCGCGTAGTTGACGATCAGCGGGTTCCTGTAATGCTGGGTCTCGTACACGATTGCCGTCATCACGAAGATGAAGACGAAAAGATTCGCGCTTGCAAAGATTACTTCTTCGTTGCGCTTGAAGAACGGGCTGTCCTTGCGAAGCCGTTCGAGCAGTTGATAGGTGTGGAGCAGTCGTAGCGTGCGCAGAATGCGCAGGAAGCCCGCGCCCTCTCCGACCAGCGGAGCAAGGAACGAGACGAGGGCCGCCATATCGGCCCAGGTCGTCGGATGAAGAAATTCCCGCATGCGGTGACGGCAGAGCGTCAGGCGGGCGACGAAATCGGCCAGAATGACGAGCCCGAAGCCGACATCGAGCGTTTCGACGACGGGGCCGCGCGGCAGGAAGGATGTCACGACAATGAAGGCGACGGTGACGAGATCAAAGGCCAACAGGCCGTAGCGGAACCGGTGCGCGCGGACGCTCTGGCCCTCGTAGAGGTCGCGCAGAGGCTTCAGGCGGTCGGGGGAGCGACCCTGCGCTCGTGCCAGGGAGCGCTTGCCACGGCCGTATTCACCGTTGATCGACCGGGCGCCCGGCTTCATGGCCGGCGTCGCGGCGCCGCAACCGGGTGCGTGCCGATACCCCCCTTGCGTAAATCAGGTAAATGCACCTAGTCGTTCCAAATGATGCCGATCCGGGCGGCTCCGAAGACATCAATGCATCCGTGACATTCAGGTTCCTGCGAGGCGGCCTGCTGCGGCGTGCCGTCCTTGCCGGCTGACCTTTTGCGACCCCACCGAGGGGCCGTAGTCGGGGTAGCGGTCGGGCGGATGCTGCCTCAGCCGTTCAACGGTCGAACGGAAACACTTTTTTCCAGTCGTTCTTCATGTCGACGACCATCCAGCCGCGTCGGACCGCCTCGTCCAGCGCCTTGTCGAGCTTGCCGACCGGCGAGTTGCGGTCGTAGGCCCATTCGCGCACGGCGTCGGTGTGATGGACGAGGCCCATGAAGCGGGCGCCGCTCGCCGGCCGCGGTCCACTCCAGCATCTGCTGGTCGCCGTCGGAATTGCCGAAGGCGAAGATCGGCCGCCGGCCGATGAAGCGGTTGATGCCGACCGGCTTGCCCGGCCCGTCGTCGACGAACTCGACCTTCGGCTCCTTGATCAGCACCGGCCTGTCCGTCGCCGCATCTCGAACTTCGTCGACGCCCGAGGAGCCGACCACCTGCTCGGGCGGGATGCCGTAGATCTTCTCGGTCCACGGCCGCATGAACTCGACGCCGCCGCCCGAGACGATGAAGGTCTTGAACCCGTTGGCGCGCAGGTAGGCCAGCAGCTCGAGCATCGGCTGGTAGACGAGATCGGTGTAGGGCCGGTTGAAGCGCGGATGCGCGCGCGGTCGCGAGCCAGTCCGCGACGATCTTGGCGAACTCCTCGGTCGTCATGCCGGCGTGGGTGGCCGCCACGATCTCGAGCAGGCCCTTCTCGCCCGTGCGCGGCCAGCGCCTTCAGGTCGCCCTCGAGCACGGCCTTGAACGGCTCGCTTGGTCTTCCACTCGGGGTGCTGCGGCGCCAGCGCCTTGACCCGATCGATGGCGAAGGCGAACTGGAAGTAGATCGGCTGCTCGGTCCACAGCGTGCCGTCATTGTCGAAGGTGGCGATGCGCTCGGCGAGCGGCACGAAGTCCGGCGCCGCCTCGGTCGTGACGCGCGCGACGAAATCGATGATCGACTTCTTCGCCGGCCCGTCGTTCCAGGACGGCAGCGGATCGGCTGGCGCCCGCGCATGGGCGCCGCAAGCCAGCCGAGGCTGGCGACCAGCACGAGCGCCTTGAGGATGCGCTGGAAGCAAGGACGAGCGGCATGCACGGGGAACTCCGGCCGGTACTGAATGAATTGAGCGGACGTTCGCGAGAGTTTCGCGATCGTGGGCGATTCTGCGCCTTCTTTCTACCGGATGCTGCGTTCCCGAAACCGCTGATCCATCATCTGGTTCAGCCGGTCGCGAATGCGGTCGACGTCCAATCCTTCCTTCAGCCGCCTGTCTTCCTTGATGCCCTCGAGCGTGCTTTCCATGATGTTTGCCGGGTTGAAGCTCGGCGGGAACGAGCGTGGCGGAAACTCCTTGAATGTCGCGACGAACTCGAACACCTCCTGCATGACTCTCGTACATGCTTCCGACGTGATTTAGGTTCCAGTCCCAGTATGTGTTGGACGTGATGTCGGCCCG